>CBFHXL010000086.1:757-1077 GCA_965659785.1 Puniceispirillales bacterium (SeqCode) | reverse complement strand
GATACATGACCCCTAGGTTGTACTGGGCTCTGGCATGGCCAGATTCGGCAAGCGGTTTCCAATACCCCAACGCCGTTCTGTAATCACCATTCTCATAAGCAATTTGCCCACTAAAAAAAATTACAGCATCATCTGCCTTAGCCATGTTTGCGGTTAAGGTCAGCATGAGTGCCAACATAAGCATCAGTGTTTTCATAACCTTGTCTTTCGTATTGGTATTGATCCCAATTCACCAATATCAGACAAAAGTTAATTTTTTATTAATGTGAAAAACGCCAAAACCCCCGTGCTAGCGCGAAAAAGGGGGCGTTATAAGATCG
>CBFHXL010000086.1:0-747 GCA_965659785.1 Puniceispirillales bacterium (SeqCode) | reverse complement strand
TAATGTGAAAAACGCCAAAATCCTATGGATCAGGAGCCATCAGTGGGGGGTACTAGTATGGACTTAAAGGGGCGTTATAAAACGGCGGCGAGGATAATTCCGAACAGGAAAATCAGCAATAGCGACAGCCCAATGACACAGTAATTGATCACTAAACTGGCAATCACTAACCCGCGTCCAGAATATTTCTGGGGGTTGTTATTGATATCACTAAGCGCAATATGCCCCATGATCAAGCTGATGATCTGAAGCGCAAAGGGAATAAAAAAGGTCACGAATAAGCCAACAATGGCGATCACAAACGACGCCACCCCAAGCGAATGGGTTTGATGCAGAGGCGTTGAAATGCGGTGCTCAATCACCCGATCAGGTGGTGATTTATCCAGCATCTCACCGCAGAAACGGCATTTGATCGCCTCAAGCAGGATGGTTTCAGAACAAAAGGGACAGGATTTCGCCTTGGCTGTGGTCATGTCGTTATCCTTTATGTGATCTCGCCCAAAATGATCTCACCCAAAACGATCTTGATTGAGGGGGATCGTGAAAGCCGCTGTGAAAGTTCTAGCATATTCCCATATTTGGAGCGGTCGACCAGACTCGAACTGGCCCTAAGAGCTTGGAAGGCTCTTGTGCTACCACTACACCACGACCGCGTTAGGGGCGGTTATATCAGCATTTCTGGAAACTGAAAAGACCAGAAAAGCACCGCATCAGCGCTTATACCCAGCCGCCAATATTTTCATCAAC
>CBFHXL010000085.1:0-1086 GCA_965659785.1 Puniceispirillales bacterium (SeqCode) | reverse complement strand
ACCAAGGTCTTTTAAGACGCGTTCAATATCGCCAAAGGTGTTCCGAAAAATGAAATCCTTGGTCATTTCCAAAAACTCTTTTTCCCATGGGAATTTCCATTCCGAAAACTTTTCTGCGGCTGGGAATATACCGAAATTCATTGATCCCATATTCAAAGACGCCATTTCAGGGCTAGCGGCTTTTGCGGCAGCTAAACGCTGATCCAACGTCATCCCCAAACCACCACCAGTTGAGATATTTACAACCGCATCACAACGCTGTTTGATGATAGGCAAAAAACGCATGAAATGATCAGGTTCATGGACGGGTTTTCCGGTTTCTGGGTCACGTGCGTGCAAATGGATAATTGAGGCGCCTGCTTCTGATGCCGCCACCGCCTCATCCGCGATCTGTTGCGGGGTGATGGGTAAATGCGGCGACATGGTCGGGGTGTGAATTCCGCCAGTTACCGCGCAGGTAATAATTGCTTTTTTTGCCATGGACATATCCTTTCACAAAACATCTAGCCGCAGGGATTAAGAGGATTATAGCCGCATTTGTTGCACCTGTGCAGTTAAACCGCCATCCAACACCCATAATTGACCAGAAGCATATCGCGCCTCATCACCGGCAAGCCAGTTCACTAACCCTGCTACATCATCAGGCGTTCCGTATCGGCGCATCGGGTGGACATCACGAATGGCTTTTTCCAGCGTTTGAATATCCCCATTATCCTGAAAAAAGGATTGTAGCATGGGGGTATCAATATACCCCGGGCAAATCGCGTTAACGCGTATCCCTTCTGGCCCATAATCACACGCCATCGCCCGGGTTAAAGCATGAACCGCGCCTTTGGTGGCACAATAGGCCGCCAGCCCGGGGTCAGCAATAAACCCGTCATAAGATCCAAAATTAATAATAGAACCGCCGCCAGCCTTGCGCATCAACGGTAAAGCGGATTTAGAGGCCAGAAAGGTACCTGTCACATTAATCGCAAAAATATGATTCCATTCCTCAAGGCTGGTATCCTCAATGGTTTTTTCAATTTCAATGCCTGCGGCGTTGACAAGAATATCTAGCTTTTCGGACTGCTCCGCTATCTGGGA
>CBFHXL010000084.1:0-1097 GCA_965659785.1 Puniceispirillales bacterium (SeqCode) | reverse complement strand
GCTGGGTATCTGGCGACCAAGGCAAAACGCACCGGACATTTGCTGGATTAATTCTTTTGGTTATGAGGCTTACCCTCGGTTCTTATTGGCGCGGTAATCTTTCGCCAAATATGGCTGACCCCACCCGCACCGACGTTGCCCCAAATTTAATTGCCTCAAGGTAATCACTGCTCATCCCCATGGAAAGCGTGGTTAAACCGGCCTCTTTAGCCAATTTTGCCAATAGCGCAAAATGCATCGCTGGTTCTTCGTCCACTGGCGGAATGCACATCATCCCCGTCACATTGAGCCCATGATGATCACGGCAATGTTTGGCAAAGGCCACCGCATCACTGGGCATGATGCCCGATTTCTGGTCTTCTTCGCCAGTATTCACCTGAACCAAACAAGGCAGATGGCGGTTCTGGCGTTGCATTTCCTTTGCTAACACAGATGCTAATTTGTCACGATCAAGCACCTCAATAACATCAAAAAGGGCAATCGCGTCTGCAGCTTTATTGGTTTGAAGCGGGCCGATGAGATGCAATTTCAAATCCGGATACTCTGCCCGGCGGTGCGCCCAGCGCCCCATCGCCTCTTGCACACGATTTTCACCGAAAACACGCTGGCCAGCCTTAAGCGCCGCATCAATGCGTTCATCAGGCTGCTGTTTTGAGACAGCAACCAATTCAACCTGATGGGAACAGTTAGCCATCTCAGTGGCTTTAGCAAGAGCTGAGGTGATGGCAATTATATTTTCACTGATAGGATGGGATAAAGTTTGGGTCATTCGGATATATCCTTTGAAACCGACCAGATAAGACTGAATAGCATGAAATCAGGTCAAATTCCATGATGTTGCAAAAATACCACAACGTTGTGCATATATGTAACATTGTCTAATTTATATTTTATTAATGTATTTAAGTGTAATACATTCGCGTCATTACCAATCCCGGTAATATTAACTTAATTAGGAGAAAAAACCATGCGTAAGGTTCTTCTTGCTACTACCGCTCTGGTCGCAATGACTGGCGCTGCCGCCGCTGAAGTTTCACTAAGCGGTTACTACGAATTTGGTTATACATCTGTCGAAGATGATTTGACCACTGATCGTG
>CBFHXL010000083.1:0-1108 GCA_965659785.1 Puniceispirillales bacterium (SeqCode) | reverse complement strand
GAAATAATAGGCTAGTGAGCCAATGACAATCGCTGACCCCACCACCATCAGCCAGCTTGGGCGTTCGCCTGTGCCAACCCAGACCCAGAACGGCCCCATGATGCTCTCTGTCAGCATGATCAGCCCAACCGTGGTAGCAGAGGTATAGCGCGGCGCCACCATCAGCGCGAAAAACGCCAAGGGCAACACCAAGACCCCCATGACCATCAGCGAGCCTAAGGCCAGTGGCCCTTGGGGCAGGTCAGGGACAAGCCGTGACAGCACCAGCCACGCCACCAACACCGTCAGCATATTCGCTGTGCCTGTGGATAGCATAATCGGCAATTCCGGATGACGGCGTTTCAGCACCATGGCAAAGCCTAGCCCTGCCGCCGCCAAGACCCCCATCAAGCCGCCGATCACCGGACTGCCTGTGGGGGCGCCTACCGCCTCATGCCCGCTAAGCACCACCACCAAAATCCCCATGGTACATAACATCACCGTTAGCCATGTGCGCCAATCAGGACGCTCACCTAGCATAGGGATAGAAAACAGCACCGTAAAGATCGGCATCGTCGCAAGCCCTGTTAGCATAACGGTTGCTGAGGTCATGGTGATACCAATGGCAAAGGCTACTGCGTCTGCCGTATAAACCGCGATCAGCAATAGCCCCACTGGTGAGCGCGCAACCCGTAAATCCACACCAATATTGCGATAGCCAAAGCCAACCCATAACGCGAATAGCGTTAACCCCATCAGCAAGCCGCGCCAATAAAGCAACCCAAAGCCATCCAGACCACTAAACCGGATCAGCATGGCATCAGGGGCAAGCAAGATGACCCCAAGCCACGCAATCAAAGCCCCGTTTGTTTTCAGTTGATTTGGCATGGTGTGATCCTAAGCAAGGAAAAAAGGTTGGGCAAGGAAAAGAGGCTGTGCAAGGAAAAGAGGTTGAACAAATAAAGGGCAATCACCCGAAACAGACCCGAAACAGAGGGATCATGGGCGGTAATCACGTCTTTGGCAACAGGCAAGATATCCGCCGGATGATGATTTTATCGCTAATGGCTGGCAGTAATGAGGCCGCATCTTGACGCTGTCGATTATTTGGCTAATCTCAATTTCTGAA
>CBFHXL010000082.1:0-1142 GCA_965659785.1 Puniceispirillales bacterium (SeqCode) | reverse complement strand
TTATATATTAATCATTCTATTATATGCTTATTGTTTAAGAAATAATTAATAGTTAATATAAAGTTACTAGGCCGAACAACACCATCACGGGATTATTGATATGCTGACAAAAATATTCATCCGAACCTTTCCATCAGATGAAGAATGTGAATTGTTTGAATCTTTGCTGAAAACCCGCTGGCCATCCTTATTAGAAGATGTCAAAGGCGTTGTTTTCAATGCGTATAAAAACCAGTCTCAAAACAATATTTTGACCGTTGTTTGGGAGTTTCCTGATGCGGACACTCAGAAGCATGTAGAAAAATTGATTGAGGAAAATATTTCCAAATTTACGCGCACGCTATCACCAAAAACCATGAGCTTTACCGGCGAACAGATTTTTCATATCTCAACATAAGCATAGGCCACATTAACCATCGCCCATATGTACATCAGTGGCATGATCAGGGTTGTCGACCAATCATGAGGACAGAGAGAGATTAGTCTAGGCGTCCCTCAATATGGGCTTTCCAGACCTCAAGCAGCAGTTCTTCACATTCTTCGTTTGAGAGAAACTGAGGCTTATTTTCAAATGTGTTAAAAACATTTTTTACAAACTCATCCCCATTGGCGCTTTCAGCTAAAAGCCGCTCAGCCTTATGAAGAAAGATGTGCATATCGGTAACCCGTTTGCGCGTTTCTTGATTAAATTGCATCTCACTATCCTTACAATTTGCGTTGTGTTTAGTTTATGGCATGAATCAGAATCCGTAAAGGTCACACTTAATCGTCTTGCCTCTGCGTTAATTCATCGCTTTTTTGGGCGTCGCCATGCGCCGATCAAGAAATCTAAAGATATACATTAACATCACCATAGATAAAACCAGACCCATGGTATCACCAATAATGAAACGGGCAATGATCTCATAAAAATATTCCTTAGCGAAGGCCTCACTCTTGAGATACGCCCCTGATAAGGAGTTAATGACCGAAGCCAACGCCCCGGCAACAATGACCCCTAGCCAATTAGGTTTAAGGTTCCAGTTCGGATAAACCTGATATCCCATGATACGAAGCCCTTCAAAGGCTAGCACGGCACTGCTGGCACTAAAAAGAGGGATCAGATAAGAATGATAGGATTGATATTCTAATCCCCAGATCAT
>CBFHXL010000081.1:0-1145 GCA_965659785.1 Puniceispirillales bacterium (SeqCode) | reverse complement strand
ATGACATTTAGTGATGCCCCAAAGGGAGCTGATGAAAAATTAGCTGAGAGTCTGTTTTTGAATGTTGATGCTCGGCGCGAGGAATTAATTGAGACTACGGTTGATTTGCTGCACATCCCCACCTTTAATCCCCCCGGCGATAATTACCTTGAAATTTGTGAATATCTGGCGGCGCGCTTAAGCCGATCAGGGTTTGAGATAACGAAACTGCGCGCTGAGGGTGCGCTTGGGGATTCCGACAAATATCCGCGCTGGAACATCATCGCCCGTCATGAGGGCAAACGGCCCGGGGAATGTGTGCATTTTAATTCACACACAGACATTGTCTCGCTTGGTGAAGGCTGGACAAAGGACCCGTTCGGCAAAGATATTGAAGGTGATCGCATTTATGGCCGCGGCGCATGTGATATGAAGGGCGGCTTGGCGGCATCCATCATTGCGGCTGAGGCCTTTATCCAGACCTGTCCGGATTATGCTGGTTCAATTGAGATTTCTGGTACGGTGGACGAAGAAACCGGCGGCTTTGGCGGTGTCGCATGGCTCGCTGAACAAGGATTTTTCGACCCGTCTCGCGTACAGCACGTGATTATACCTGAACCGTTGAACAAGGATCGCATTTGCCTTGGGCATCGTGGGGTTTGGTGGGCAGAGATTGAAACAAAAGGCCACATTGCCAATGGCTCTATGCCATTTCTTGGGGATTGCGCTGTTCGCCATATGAGTGCGGTTCTAGCCGAAATGGAAGAAAAACTATTCCCTGCATTAGGTGCGCGCCAGACCGCTATGCCCGTGGTTCCGCCACAAGCGCGCCAATCAACAATGAACATCAATTCCATTCATGGTGGCCAAGAGCAACCTGAAGATGGCTATACTGGCTATCCGTCTGCGCTAGTTCCGGACAAATGCGTGATTACCATTGACCGGCGGTATTTAATTGAAGAAAAGCCAGCTGAAGTAAAAGCCGAGATTGATCATCTGATGCGCCGTATTCAGGAACAGCGCCCTGGTTTTGAGTATGAAATCCGTGATCTTTTTGAGGTTGAGCCGATCATGATTGATAAATCCGCCCCAGTAGCCGCAACGGTCACCAAAGCGATTGAGGCGGTGATGGGCAAAACGCCGGAGTTTGTCATTTCTCCCGGAAC
>CBFHXL010000080.1:973-1311 GCA_965659785.1 Puniceispirillales bacterium (SeqCode) | reverse complement strand
TGGGGCGGCTTATGCGATTGCCAAACAGGCTGATGCTAAGCGTGCTGAGAGTAGCGGTGAGATGCCATGGGAAGATACCCTGAAAGGCGAAATATTCGTGACCGCTAGTGCAGGTAATCACGGGCTATCTGTGGCGGCAGGGGCAAGAATTTTTGGCGCTAAAGCTGTGATCTATTTATCGGAATCTGTTCCGGGGGATTTTGCCGACCGTTTGCGGAGTTATGGTGCCGAAGTGGTGATCAGCGGCAAAACTTATGAAGACAGCATGAGCGCCGCCCTGGAGAGGGTGAAAAATCAAGGCGGGCAAATCCTATCAGATACGACTTGGCCTGAATGTT
>CBFHXL010000080.1:0-963 GCA_965659785.1 Puniceispirillales bacterium (SeqCode) | reverse complement strand
TGATCTGGATACTCCGCCCACGCATCTGTTTTTGCAAGCAGGTGTAGGGGGATTAGCCGCCGCGGTTGCAGCTTATGCGCGTCAACGTTATGGCGACGCTCCGCGCATCATCGTTGTTGAACCTGATGCCGCCCCTGCACTTATGCAAGCAGTGGAAAAAGGCTATGTCGTGTCTGCCCAAGGTGAGGTTTCAATCATGGGCAGGCTAGATTGTAAAGAAGCCTCCGAAGTGGCGCTTGCCGGGTTGGCGGCCCATGCCAATGATTTTATGACCATCAGTGATGCGGATTGCACACGTCTGATTGCAGAATTAGAAGACTTTGGTCTTGCGACCTCACCATCTGGCGGGGCCGGTTATGCCGGATTGCGTCTTGCTATGGATCAAGGTGTGCTTGATCTGAACGATCAGTCAAGGGTGGTTCTGTTTCTATCAGAAGGCCCGATTGATGCCTAATCTCAGCGGCAATCATGTTGATGTCGTCATTATTGGCGGCGGAATGGCAGGGGTAAGTTTAGCCGCCCGATTAGCCCCATTGGTTTCGGTGCGATTGCTGGAAAAAGAACCCCAACTTGGCTATCATTCCACCAGCCGGTCTGCGGCCATGTTTATCCCTAATTACGGCACGCCGTTATTGCGGAAATTAATTCTGGCCTCTGAGGATGATCTTAGCGGTGATGCGGTGGTTGATGGAGGGGTGCTTTCTCTGCGTGGGGAATTGGCGATGGTTAGCCCGGATGAGGCTGATGCTCTTGATGCCTATCTTAAAGGAAGCGTTGGGTTGTCCTTAATCACCCCGGCTGAGGCACGGGAACTTTGCCCGATCTTATTAGAAGATAAGTTTGTTTCCGCGGTTTATGATGCGAAAGCCGCTGATATTGATGTTGATTGTCTGTTTCAAGGATTTATTCGTCTAGCCAAATCCCATGGCACCACCATTACCACCAGCACAGAGGTCAAAGCCA
>CBFHXL010000079.1:0-1413 GCA_965659785.1 Puniceispirillales bacterium (SeqCode) | reverse complement strand
TATAATCATATATGTGACGAATTAAATCAAAATAAGCAAGCGTTTTTCGCGTCATAATCTGTTCATGATCAGAAGCTACATCAACGCTGATTTCGTGGAGAATGAACATGAAACTGTCTACGCAAGAGGTTGAACGGATCGCTCAAGGCTGGGATCAAGACGCGGCTAAGGCCAAATCAATCCATAAAGATGCCTATATCAATGCGCATTGGCATGATATTGACCGTGCCCATATTTTTCAGAAATCGTGGCAATATCTCTGCCATGAAAACCAATTGGCTAAACCCGGGGATTATCTGGCGGCCCAGTTGCATGGGCAGAGCATTTTTGTTTGCCGCCAAAGTGATGGCAGCCTCAAAGCCTTTTATAATGTTTGTAAGCATCGCGGTCATGAATTGCTGTCAGGGCAGGGCAACACAAAGCGCATTATCTGTCCCTATCATGCATGGATGTATGATTTAG
Organism: Puniceispirillales bacterium (SeqCode); assembly: GCA_965659785.1. Lineage (GTDB taxonomy): Bacteria > Pseudomonadota > Alphaproteobacteria > Puniceispirillales > UBA1172 > UBA12202. The sequence continues at coordinate 951 of CBFHXL010000079.1, read as the reverse complement.
ATGGCCGCTTTCTTGAGGCGCGCCAGTCCCAATTTATTGAAGGGTTTGATGATCAGGATTTCTGCTTGGATGAAATAAGGCTTGAAACCTTCTGTCATCTCATTTTTGTCAATCTTGATCAAAACGCGGCTTCGCTTGCTAGCCAAAGCGAAAATCTAGCGACGGAGATTAATACCTTCGCCCCTGATCTTAAGTCCCTGCAATTTGCCCATCGGTTGACCTATACGATTAAGGCCAACTGGAAATCTGTCGTTGATAATTTTCTGGAATGTTATCACTGCCCTGTGGCGCATAAAGACTTTTGCACCTTGGTTGATATGGACAGCTATAAGGTCAAAACCCATGGCATTTATTCCAGCCATATGGCCAAGGCAGGACAAACCCAAAACAAAGCCTACACCACTGACGGCGCCACGGTGACTGATCACGCGGTATGGTATTTATGGCCAAACACAACCTTAATGCGTTATCCCGGGCGTGGAAACTTTATGATCTGGCGCTTTATCCCGGTCGGGCCAGAAGAAACTTATGAAGAGTTTGATTTCTTTTTTGAAACTACCGATCTGGAAGAGAGCGAAAAAGAAGCCATTCGGTTTATTGATGATGTGCTGCAACCCGAAGATATCGGGTTAGTTGAGAGTGTTCAGCGAGGGATGAAAACCCCCGGATATTCCCAAGGACGCTATATGGTTGATCCTGGTGGAAGCGGATTAAGTGAACACGCTGTTCATCATTTTCACGGATTAGTTTTGAAACATTACCAAGAGGCCACAAACAATGCCCCAAACAATGACAGATAAGAAACCCCTATCCGGCCGGATCGCGGCGGTCACTGGCGGCACTGGTGGAATTGGAAAAGCCATTTGTCAGCGGTTTTTGCGCGAAGGTGCCACAGTCTATGCTCTTGACCGTGACCTAAAAGACCTTGATGGGGTTCGTGTTTTGAAAATG
>CBFHXL010000078.1:0-1434 GCA_965659785.1 Puniceispirillales bacterium (SeqCode) | reverse complement strand
CTTTGCGATAAGAATAACTAGTCCATTACATTTTATAAATAGACGAAACCATGTTATTTTGATGCATCAGATACATTTTTTCTCAAAGGTGCTCCGTTGATCCTTAAGGAAATAAATCTTTACTATGTGCAAATGCCTTTGATTGAGCCATGGGTTACGGCTTACGGATCACAAGATGAAATTGAAAGCCTATTTGTTAATTTAAAATTTGATGAAGTTGAGGGCTGGGGGGAATGCGCACCCGCGCCCTTACCGCTTTATAATACTGAATATACAAAAGCGGCCTTTCAATTGGCTAAAGAGGTTTTAGCACCAATAATTATTGGTAAAGATATTTCATCACCAAACCAATTGAAGGTGTTTTTTGATGGACTTAAAGGCCATGAGTTTACAAAATCAGCCTTTGATGCTGCTGCTTGGGATGCTTTTGCTAAGGCCGCTGATCAACCACTTTGGTCAATGATTGGTGGAAACAATCCGTCAGTCGTAGTTGGTGCTGATATACCTGTGCTGTCAAGTACGGAGATGCTAATCGACAGGATTGCTGAAGCTGTTGAACAAGGTTTTCCAAGGGTGAAGCTTAAATATAATCAGCAGTGCACCCCTAATATGATTGAAACAGTTCGCAATACCTATCCTGATTTGGTGATGCATATTGATTGCAATAGCGGTTTTACGCTTGATGATATTGATATGTTTCAAAGAATTGATCGTTTCGATCTAAGCATGATTGAGCAGCCTTTGGCCTATGATGATCTGATTGACCATGCGATCTTGCAAAAACAATTAAAAACACCAATCTGCCTAGATGAAAGCATCACGTCAGTCCATCGCGCCGCTAAGGCAATTAAGGCTAATGCGTGCCAATGGATCAATATTAAAACAAGCAGGGTGGGCGGGTTGACCAACGCTATAGCTATCCATGATTTGTGTGAAGCGCATAAGGTTCCTGTTTGGATTGGTGGCATGCTTGAATCAGCTGTTGGACAGGGGCCTTCTATGGCAATGGCAACAAAGGAAAATGTCAGTTATCCGTGTGACATCTTCCCCAGCAGTAGGTTTTTTGAAGAAGATTTCTCCTCTCCTCAAATTACTCTTTCTGATAGGGGCAAAATGACGGCACCAAACAGGCCAGGTACTGGATTTACACCAAAGATGGACAAATTAATCAAATACAGCCTTGCATCTGTGTGTATTTGAAATCCTGCCCCGGCAACAAGAAATGCAAAAAACCGCCAACCAATAGGCTGGCGGTTTCATTGTTATAATAAAGTTTAATGTCTTTAATCTTTGGCTGCCCTGCTATCAAAAATCAATTCTGGCAGTGGTGGTAGCGGAGCAGTGATATCTAACCCGTGAACATCCAAGGCAAATTCAGCAAACTCAGGTGGCATTTTTGAACTTATTTTTGACCAGCTTTCTGCTGGATTCTCA
>CBFHXL010000077.1:0-1478 GCA_965659785.1 Puniceispirillales bacterium (SeqCode) | reverse complement strand
AACACCAGTCCGCGCAAGCTGGAAAAGATAGCCGTTGACATAATCATCAGCGATCATCTGCTGTGCCGATTGAAGCAAAGCTGTGCGCTCCCCTGCATCGGTAGCCAGCTTCAGATCGTCAATCGTCTTTTGCAACGCCGCACTGTCATATTGGAAGTAATAGTCAGGATTGGCATAGATACCGATATCCATTGGCTCTGTGTGCGAAACAATAGAGAGGTCAAAATCCTTACCGCGGAAAACCTGTTCCAGCCACTGCGCCCATTCTAGATTCTCAATTTCGGTTTCAATACCGACATCACGAAGTTGAGAGGCAATAATCTCGCCGCCACGCCGCGCATCGCCGTAACCAGCCTCTTTGAGCAAGGCTTTAGCCGCCGCAGGGTCATAGGCAGATTGCCCCGTCAGATCAAGGTAATCCGGATGATGCGGCGCGAAATGCGTGCCGATCGGTGTACCAAATCCAAACATTGCCCCATCAATGATTGCCTGCCGGTTAATCGCATGGGCAATGGCTTTGCGGACGCGAATATCAGCTAGCTTTTCTGATTTATTGTTCATTGAGAGAATTGTCTCACCCTCGGTTGATCCTACAATCACGCTAAAGCGCGGATCAGCTTCAAACTGTGGCAAGTTTTCTGGTGCAGGATAGCCCGGGAAAGCGTCAATATCACCAGCCATGACCGCCGCAAAGGCGGCTGTCGGATCAGAGATAAACTTAAAAGTGGCTTTTTCTAGCGCCACAGGCTTGCCCCAATAGTCTGGATTTTTTTCAATCTCAATGCGGTCGCCTTGAACCCAACGGGAGAATTTGAAAGGCCCGGTACCAACCGGTGCATTAGCGGCGGCATCTATGCTTTCAGGCGCAACAATAATCGCATCACCCCATGCCAGATTAGTTAAAAATCCGCCATCCGGATTGCTAAGGGTCACGCGCACAGTTGTTGGATTAACGACATCAACCGAAGCTATGCCAGTGAACAAACGCTTCTGGGCGTTGATGGAATCTTCTGCCCGGGCACGATCTAGCGAGAATTTCACATCCTCAGCATCCATCGTGGTGCCATCATGAAACGTAACGCCAGAATGAAGAGTGAATGTGTAGATCAGCCCATCATCAGAAATATCCCAAGATTTAGCCAATGCTGGCACAATTGAGCCATCTGCCTGATAGCGAGTCAGCCCTTCAAAAATATTAGCATAAACGACCTCGTCAATGGCTGCTGCCGCAGCACTTGTCGGATCAAGATTTGGCGGCTCTAACTGCATACCAACCGTAATGCTGGTTTGGGCAGCCATCGCTGTCATAGATGTCATCACACTGAATGCTAATGCCGAGGCTAGTAAAGGTATTTTTCGCATAGCCTGTCTCCTCCCTTTATCAAAAGTCTTTCAATTATCCTGCCTACTTTGATGATTGTGTTTTATGATTATTTTTGGTTAAGAAGGCTAATCAAAGCATGTCCCATGACTTTTGC
>CBFHXL010000076.1:0-1545 GCA_965659785.1 Puniceispirillales bacterium (SeqCode) | reverse complement strand
AACATAGACCGCGGCCTTCTGCGCCTCAGGGGTGAGAGAGGATAATTCGTCCGACAGACGGGTCAAAACCATTGATGATGCATTTGTGTCATTCATGATTGACTATGGTATATTTGTTCTATTAGGGTGTCTATATCTTTTTCTTACCGAGGATCAAAATGTCAGAGGCAGAGTTTCCAACACAAGCTAAGGTCGTTATTGTTGGCGGCGGCGTGATGGGTTGTGGGTTGGCCTATCATCTTGCCCATGAAGGCTGGACAGATGTTGTTCTGCTTGAAAAGGCCGAGTTAACAAGCGGCAGCACTTGGCACGCCGCTGGCCAGATCACCCATTCCACCAGCTCTTTTGGCCTAGGAAAATGTGTCGATTACAATATTGGCCTCTATGCTGGCGGACTTGAGGCGGAAACGGGCCAAGTGGTGACATGGCATGGCTGTGGTTCATTTCGCTTAGCCTATACTGAGGATGAGATGGATTGGCTCCGCCATACGTTATCGGTGGGCAAGGCGCTTGGCTTTAATATTGAATTGGTACAACCTGACCGCGTTTCCGCCTTGCATCCTTTTTACAATCTGGATGGGGTTTTAGGGGCGTTATATACCCCTGATGATGGTCATGTTGATCCTTCAAATGTGACCATGGCCTTAGCGGCAGGGGCACGGCAATTAGGCGTTAGCATTTATCGCCGATGCCGCGCCACCAATATCACCCCAAATCCAAACGGCGAATGGGTGGTTGAAACGGAACGAGGGACAATTCGCTGTGAGCATATTGTCAACGCTGGCGGTACATATGCACGTCAGATGGGGGAATGGTCAGGCCTGCAATTACCAATGACGTCAATGACGCATCATTATTTTGTGACTGAACCTGTGCCGCAATTCGCTGAACTTGAACGCGAATTGCCCGTGATTAGGGATGACCGCAAGGTGTCAGGTTATATCCGCATGGAACAAAAACGCGGATTGATTGGCATTTATGAGAAAGAAAATCCAAATACCGTCTGGGAGGATCATTGCCCGTGGGAGGCAGAAAATGAACTTTTTGATCCTGATTATGATCGGGTTATGCCTTGGCTTGAAGAAAGCCTTAACCGCATGCCTATTTTTGCGGATTTGGGCATTAGCCGCGAGGTCCATGGGGCGATATCGCACCCCCCTGATGGTAATCCGTTAATTGGCCCTGCCCCGGGTGTGCGCAATTACTGGTGCTGTTGCGGCACGCAGATCGGGATAGGTTGGGGCCCCGGCTTGACCCGTGAATTGGCAAGATGGATGGTGCATGGGGCGGCAGATATTTCCATGCGTGATTATGATCCGCGCCGCTTTGGTGATTATGCCAATAAAGAATGGCAGGTGATTAAAGCCAAAGAAGATTATTGCTTGCGCCATGAGATTCCTTTTCCGCATTTTAACCGTCTGGCTGGCCGCCCGATTAAGCCTTCGCCTTTGTATGATTTGCTATCAGCAAAAGGCGCTGTTCATGAGGAGGTGTTCGGGTTTGAACGGCCGCGGTGGTTTGCGCGTGACGGCGTGCCTGCCCAAG
>CBFHXL010000075.1:0-1618 GCA_965659785.1 Puniceispirillales bacterium (SeqCode) | reverse complement strand
TACCCCATAATTGGGATAGCCCTGCCCCTGCGGCCATAACCACGGCATCAGCCGAATATTCCTCACCATTGGTATCACTAAGCCTTACCCCAGAAAGGGTTTCATTGATCGCGCTAATGGTAACGCCATAGCGATGAGGGATATCGCGCATTAGCCTCTCAACCCAGCGGCGTGGGTCTACCGTCCCGGCAAGGGGATGAAAAAATCCTTTTTGCGATAAGGCGATACCAGCGAGATCGCTTGCCTCTGACGCATCACAAGGCGTCACCAATGATGATGGCAGAGCAAAACCCGCAATTTTGCGATAGCGTTCGGCTTCACGCGCATCATGGGCTAAGGCCAGAACGCCATCATCCAACCCTGCCCCCATAGCAAGCGCTGAACGCCGTGCATAACCAAAGGCATTGAGAGACAGCCAGCCATCTTCGGTAGCATCTACGGTTAGGCGCGGTGCCTGTATCGCGGCGATATTACCGCTTGCCCCTGCCCCTAGCGTGATCCCGCTATCCAGCACCTCAACGCTTAGGCCTCGCTGGTGCAACGCATGAGCCAGTGACGCGCCAGCAATGCCCGCGCCAATGATAATCACCTTATTCGCCTTATCTGTATCTGCCCTATGGGTTTTTATGCGTCCTGTGATGCGGTGGCGTTTATGCCCATACCCATCATGCCGCGTGATGGCAAAACCTGCCTTTTCCAACCCTCGCCTAACCTCACCTGCCGCTGTAAAACTGGCGCAAATGGCATCATGGGCGGATAACCGCGCCATCTGAGCAAAGATATCGTCTTGCCACATTGCTGGATTTCTGGCCGGCGAAAAGCCATCCAAAAACCACGCATCCGCCAAAAAACTTGCCCCTGCCAAACTTGAATGGGTGTCACCATAAACCAGATCAAGCACCACCCGGCCACCATCAAATGTGATCCGGTGACGCCCCGGCCAGCGCGGCGGCAGATAGGCAATCATATCCTTAACTTCCTCTTTGATCTGAGGATAAACAGTTAACATCTGAGCGATGTCTTTAGCGGTCAGAGGAGCGTGTTCGGTGGCAAAATAATATAACCGAGAATGAGGAGTCGCCAATGCCCGAAATTGCGCCAAGGTAGCGCAAAAATTAAGCCCACTGCCAAAGCCTAATTCCGCCACCGATACGGTCTTGCCGATAGCCATGCGTTCTGGCAATTCAGTTGGCAAAACAAAAACCGCCATAGTTTCGGCATAGCCATTTTCAGATGAAAAATAGATATCATCATAAAGGCCAGACCATGCTTTTATGTGGTCACCTTCACGGCTAACCCGAAGCTGGGGATCAAGAAGCGGAATATATTGAAAGGGCATAATCGCGGCAATATCAGATTTCTTATGCGTTTTCCAGTAAGATTAAAGGCCAAATGAAAAGCCAAATGAAAAGCATGGTTACGGGCTAAATTAAGGACAAATCGGTGTTATTGCGGCCAGGTGTTGAGATCAAGGGGAAACATCTGATCAGCCAATTCCCCCTTGAGGAACACCAGCGTCACAGACCCCACCGTGATGCCAAACTTGCTGACATAGGCGCGATTAATGGCAATATGTTCATCTTGACGATAAATCCAGTCATCAAAGCGCATTTTAATC
>CBFHXL010000074.1:0-1623 GCA_965659785.1 Puniceispirillales bacterium (SeqCode) | reverse complement strand
AGTTCGCCAGCTATCCGTGTAGGGGTAAAAAGGGGCATTGTTTGATCATCCAATTTCATTGCAGTTGCCTTAGGTCTATGCTGAGGGACTAAGCGTGTATGCGTTAATCTAGTTTGGATACCAGGGCAGGCAATGCAGGCGAATGTGGTGCTGGCTATTTTCATGATTTATCTGGTCATGACTATTTTGTTATGAAGCTTTGTCATGCCGATAGATGCCGCCATTATGGAAGCCACGCAAAACCGTATCCGGCCAATTTTCATGTCCACCATGATATCGTTGTTCGGGTTATTGCCGCTGGTTATTTTTGCGGGGGCAGGCTCAGAGCTATATCGGGGATTGGCGTTGTTATGTTTGGCGGGTTAAGCCCGTCCACGATTACAACGCTTTTTTATGTCCCGATATTGCTGCCGGTTTTTCGCCACTTTATTGAAAATAACAAACGGTAATATGGCCGGTTTAGGCGGCCATATGGCGTGGTTATTTTACGCAGACACTCTTTCAAGCGTGTCTTTGAAATCGGCAATAGTCCGGCCAATATTCATCAGCTTATCTAGCCCGAATAATCCAATCCGGAATGTTTTAAACGCATCGGATTCACCGCATTCCAGCGGTACACCTGCCGCGATTTGCACGCCCTGTGCCGCGAATGCCGCGCCGTTTTTGATATCATCCCTGTCGGTATGGGATACGATCACGGTTGGTGATTGGAACGCTTTAGCGGCCAGTGATTTATAGCCATAGCTTTCCACGACTTGCCGCAATTTTGTGCCCAGCTCGATTTGCGCGGCTTTTGCTTTATCAAAACCAAAAGCCTTCATTTCCAGCATGGCATCATAAAACTGGGATAGCCCATCAGTTGGCATGGTCGCGTGATAGGCATGGCCGCCATCCAGATAGGCTTTCATGATCTGATGCCATTTTTTCAAATCAAGCACAAAGCTATCGGATTCGGTTTCTTCCAGCCGCGCACATGCGCGATCAGAAAGCATGACAACGCCCGCGCATGGGGTTGATGTCCAGCCTTTTTGCGGGGCGGTGATCAATACATCAACGCCGGTGGCTTTCATATCTACCCATAACGCGCCAGACGCGACACAATCCAGCACGAATATGGCGCCAACCTCATGGGCGGCATCAGCAACCTGTTTGAGATACGCATCAGGCATCAGAATCCCGGCAGAAGTTTCAACATGTGGTGAAACAACCACGCGCGGGGATTCTGATTTGATCCTTGCGCAAATATCATCAATCGGGGTTGGGCTGAATTGTTGATCCTTGGCATCGGAATCCGGTTGCGCCATGATAATATCAGCGTATTTAGGGGTAACCCCCTGATTAAAAATCTGTGTCCAACGATAACTGAACCAACCATTACGGATGACCAGCACATTTTCATTTCGGGCAAATTGACGTGCTACGGATTCCATCGCATAGCTACCGCCCCCGGGGATCAACGCGCATGTTCTGGCGCCATATACCTCGGCCAGCCCATCATGCAATCCGCGCATAACCTCTTGAAACGGAACAGACATGGAATTCAATGATCTGTCGGTGAAAACAACGGAATATTCGCGCAAAACCGATTGCCGTGATGATGAAAATTGTGCGTCCATAATGTTA
>CBFHXL010000073.1:1697-1975 GCA_965659785.1 Puniceispirillales bacterium (SeqCode) | reverse complement strand
TAAGCAAGTTTCCGATACGGGCGCGATTGAGGCCATGATTGATGCCGTATTGGCGGATAACGCGGATAAGGTTGCGGAATATCGCGGCGGCAAGAATAAGCTCTTTGGTTTTTTTGTTGGACAGGTGATGAAAGCCTCACAAGGTCAAGCTAATCCCGGGGTCGTCAACGGCCTGCTTAAACAAAAACTAGATGGGTAGTAAAAGATATTGAGTATTATAATACTCAATATCTCATCATTCATTTCTAATTATGTATCTGCCGCATCAGCCGGGGCAG
>CBFHXL010000073.1:0-1687 GCA_965659785.1 Puniceispirillales bacterium (SeqCode) | reverse complement strand
GGATGGTTCGCTGGAGACACCCTTAGAATTGAGGGTAAGCCAGAAAAAGGGTTGAGTATTATAATACTCAACCCTTGATCAATCTAAAGGCAGGAAAGAGTTATATGGGGTCAGCTATGTATCTGCCGCATCAGCCGGGGCAGGGCGGAGCAATCCGCGATAGCAAAGCTGGATTTCGGCATAAAGCCGGGGATATCAGGCGCGTCATTGGTGACCGCAATTACATGGCGACAGGCGGCGGCTATAGCGGCGTCATGATCCGCGTGGGTATCGCCGATCATCACTGCCTCATCAGGGGCGACCCCCAGCCGTTCACATAGCGCCAGAATGCCGCCCGGTTCAGGTTTCCGCCCATGGCCGCTATCTGCGGTAACGATATGATCCATCAATGGCGTCAGCCCCAAATCATCCAGATTAATCGCGGTCGTTGGGTCGCCATCATTGGTTACAACCCCCAGCAGATAGCCATCGGATTTGAGTTCAGCCAGTGCTGATTTCACCTCACCCTTTGGGGCGGTTTGCCCGCGCACCGACCGGGTGGCAATCGCCATCATCTCATCCCCATAGGCAGGGGCGGTCATGATATCAACCAACGCGCTGTCAAGCTCACCCCATATGGGGACAAGCGAGCCATAAGTGCCAGAGGCAAAAATCCCGTTTTCCAGCACGTTGCCGTGGTTGCCATCAGCGCTAAGATCAACCCCTATCGCCTTGAGCAAGTCGCGATGAGAAACGCGGCCATCTATCAGATTTTCGGTATGACGGGCGATATTTACGATGGTGGAGGCCCATGTCTGGCTTAAATCCAGCAGAACCCCATCTTTGTCAAAAATAATCAGTTTTATGGGCATGAAAATAACAATCGCAATATAAAAATAGGCTGGTTTCCGATGATAGATTGCTAATTATGTCAGCCATTGGAATATCTTGCAATCCATGGTTTGACAAATGCCCGATCTTTGATTAGATGAGGGGTGCATGCGCCGTGTTGGGGGCAACCCCATATACCCATCATGCGGAGGGGTGGCCGAGTGGCTGAAGGCGGCGGTTTGCTAAATCGTTGAAGGAGGAAACTCCTTCCGGGGGTTCGAATCCCTTCCCCTCCGCCATTTCTTTCAAATTAGTAACTTAGATTAACTCCTAAATTGCGTTTTATTCCCTGAATATATGGGATTTTATGCGAATATATTTTATTTTTTGTTTGATGACATCCAACTGAATCCAGCCTATTATGTGGGACGTTATGTGGGATGCAAAATGGTTTCGACAGGTATAAATAAACTTAAGGCGATACAGGTGAAAAAAGCGTCGATGACTGGACGCTATTCTGACGGTAATTGTTTGTACCTCTATGTAGACGATCAGGCCTCGAAAAGGTGGGTTCTCCGACTCGTTGTTAGGGGCAAAAGGCGCGATATGGGGCTGGGAAGCGTCGCTTTGGTAAGCCTTGAAGAAGCAAGAGAAATGGCAAGACAATATCGTAAGATCGCTCGAGAGGGTGGAGACCCATTTGAAGATCGAAAAACCGTCAAAGGTAACCATGTTACCTTTGAACATGCCGCCATTAGAGTCCACGCTTTGAATGCTCCTGCATGGAAAAACAAAAAACACGCAGATCAATGGTTGTCGTCACTGCAGTTGCATGTCTTCCCATCGATTGGTAGCCGCCTAGTTTCAGAAATCACAC
>CBFHXL010000072.1:0-2006 GCA_965659785.1 Puniceispirillales bacterium (SeqCode) | reverse complement strand
TAGCTTGGCATCTTCTCCTTCTTCTGAAGACATTGAGTTCTATCTGGCAGAAGGCGCTGATCTCAACCGCACATCACAAGTCACAAATGGGCGATTAAGAGGTCTGGCTGATGCTTATAAAGCCGCATCCGGGGCCTTAAACAGTATTCACCAACTTGCCTATCAATTGATCATTGATCTTAATCAAGTTCATAATAAAGGCATAGATATGGAAGGCCAGCCAGGAATTGATATGTTCCATGGCATTGCTTATGACGCTGTTCCTAGCTTATCCAATCTTGGCAATGGCGCGGCGGTGGTCATGATCACCGATATCAATCAGGTATCTGGCGAAGTGCTACGATTTTCTTATGATGGTGAAAATAATCTGTGGCACGCCTTTGATACAAACAACAAAACTCTTAGCAGTGGTAGAAACCAGATCAGCTTACCGGGAATAAGCATTGAGTTTTCTGGTAGTCCCGTTACCGGGGACGAAATGATGCTCACGCCAGCTATTGGGGCGGCACATAACATTCAGTTCAATCTGACACGCGCCGAACAGATTGCCGCCGCTCAGGGCTTTCTGGTCTCCATAGATATTGATAACCAGAGCAATGCGGCCATAGACGTCATCGCCAGCGTAACCAGCCCGAAAGAATCTGGCTTACCCAATCTTCAAGATATCATCGCCAATACCCACAGCACAGTTACCTCAAGCCAGTTTATTCGTGATGGCGCAATAGCGGTCATCCCCGCAAATACTGATCACATTGATCTAATCAGTATGTTACAGCAATCCACCGCACAATTCGGCATTGCTAATGATGCGATGCCGCAAATCAGCACTGTCTCGCTTGAAATAGATGATGGTGATAATGCTGCAAAAACCTATCATTTTGATTTATCCGCTTATGCTGAGGCGATCAATTTGCAACGCCCGGAAACGGACAAAGAGCCATTTACATGGTATGACGCAGGGCAGATCGCAAAGCTTATGAATGTTGGCGCCCTCACCGCTACATCCACTGATGTTGATGATCAAAATCAGCCTATCACATATACCCTCAAAGATATTGGCGGTTACGCTAATGGGGCAGATGGCATTTTTAGTCTGGCGCTGAAAGAAAACAGCTTCCTTTCAGGAAGCATCACCTTTGGTAATGCGCCAACGTCGAAAGCCGCCATCACAGACCGCATTGATACAGCATCAGATATTCAAATCTTTACCCGTGAAGGTCGGCATATTGCTGGCAACAGCTATACAGGTGTTGAAAACCTGATCAGTGCTGAAAATGGCTTTCTGGCCGAAGCCGAATATCGAGATGATTACCTAAACAAGATTGGCGCTGAGGCTTATATGGGGATAGGACTAGATATTATTGACGATATCCCTGCTGAGATTCTCAATGTCACCGAAACCGATAATGGTTATCAGCTCCAATTTGATCGGCTGTTTGGCATTGATACCGCTGAGGCGTCACCATTTGGTCGCAGGGCATCAGCAGCGCAATTTGACTATCGCCTCAGCATTGATGGATTAGATGTCACCCTAACGGAAACCAATGTTGACGGCGAAGATGGTAAAGCACTGGCAAGCGCCGCGCTCACCGCAATCAGGGCTAACGCTCCTATCCCCTCAATGACGGGGGTTAGCTCGTTGGTGGAAAGCGTCACCGTGCCTGCATTGACCGATGATCAGCGCGAGCAGCTTGACGCCAACAACCGTTTAAGCCTTGAACATGAAGGCGTTAATTATCTGATTACCGAAGCCAGTGGGCAATATACCGTTACAGGTGGCCGTGCTTCAAGCATCAGCCTGTCATTTGATAGCACCACCAATGTGGTCAGTTCTGACTATGTTAATCTGCCACAAGAGGGTGACAGTGTGACCCTAAGGTTTGAAGATGAAGATTATCAGATCAGCATCTTAAATGGTGAGGTTGTGGTTAGTGGTGGCGAAGCTGGCCGCTTATCCGCCAACATTACCAGTGATCATAAATTATATATCGTTACCAATGGCGGCA
>CBFHXL010000071.1:0-2056 GCA_965659785.1 Puniceispirillales bacterium (SeqCode) | reverse complement strand
GCTTAGCGGTAGACCACGCCGTTGAGGCGGTTTTGAGGAATGCTTCCTCCACCAAATAACTCAAGCTTTGGCATAAGTTGGGCATTCGTGGTAATGATGAGGCGCGCGTGCCGAACAGCACCCCCGAATATTACCCCGAACAGCCTCAAAGGAGGATGAGAAGATGAGTGCTTATGTCATTGACCAACCGGATATAACCGCTATCCCTGTTCGCGGCACTGACGCCGCCTTTCCCATCCGCCGGATTTACTGCATCGGCAGAAATTATGCCGCGCATACCATTGAAATGGGCGGTGATCCTAATCGTGAAGAGCCGTTTTTCTTTCAAAAAAACGCCCAGAATGCTGATCCGTCAGGTGTGTTTCCCTACCCCCCGGAAAGCCAAGATGTGCATCATGAGGTGGAAATGGTGGTTGCGCTCAAAGGCGGGGGTAAGGCTATTCCGGTCAAAGACGCGCTCACCTATGTTTATGGCTATGGCGTTGGCATTGATATGACGCGCCGTGATCTGCAAAGTGTTGCCAAAGATCAGCGCCGCCCGTGGGAGCCGGGGAAGGCGTTTGAGCGTTCCGCCCCGATGAGTGCGCTTACCCCTGTGGCAGAGATTGGTCACCCTGAACGCGGCCTGATCACGCTTAGCGTTAATGGCGAAATGCGCCAGCAAGGTGATTTGGGCCAGATGATATGGAAAGTCGCTGAACAAATCGCCTATCTGTCTCGGTTTTATGATATTGCCGCAGGTGATCTGATTATGTCTGGCACACCATCCGGCGTTGGCCCGGTGCAGAAAGGTGATGTTATCCATTGCGTCATTGAAGGCGTAGGTGAGATGACAACGACGGTCGTCTGATAACCCCTTACCAATGAACATTAAGGTCAGGATCAGTGGTGAAACAACAGCATAAGGATGTCGTGATTATTGGCGCGGGCGCGGCGGGGTTATTCGCGGCTAGCATAGCGGCGGCACGCAGAAAAACCGTTGTGTTGTTAGATCACCGCAAAAAAATTGCCGAAAAAATCAGGATTTCAGGAGGCGGTCGCTGTAATTTCACCAATATCCATTCTGCCCCTCAGCATTTTATTTCCAGCAATCCGCATTTTGTCAAATCAGCCTTGGCTGGATATACCCCAGATGATTTCATTAATCTGGTTCAGCGTTATGGCATTGCTTTTCATGAAAAGAAATTAGGCCAGTTGTTCTGTGATAACAGCGCCCAAGATATTATCGATATGTTATTATCAGAATGCCGCGCCGCCAATGTTCAGATGGAATTGGGGATGCCTGTCAATGCCGTCACCAAAACGGATGATCACTTTACCATAACAACAGATCAATTCACCCTTAGCACTCCGGCGTTGATGATTGCCACCGGGGGGCTATCTATCCCGAAAATCGGCGCAACGGGGTTTGGTTATGATATCGCCAAACAATTTCATATGGATATTATTGAACCAAGACCTGCGTTAGTGCCAATGATATTTACCGACACCCTAAAGACCCTCTGTGCAGAGCTATCAGGGCTATCGGTAGATGCGGTTGTTGGTCATGGCAATACGCGTTTTGCCGAGGGGCTTTTGTTCACACATCGCGGCTTAACCGGGCCATCCATTTTGCAAATTTCATCCTATTGGCGTGAAGGCGAGGCGATCAGCATTGATCTTATCCCAGAGACCAAAATGGGGGCGCAATTGGTTGCCGCCAAACAATCTCACCCCAAGCAGGTTCTGCCAAATTATTTATCGCAATATCTGCCTAAGCGGCTAGCTAGTGAATTATGCGGTTTGCATCAGCTATCAGGCCGATTGTCGGATATTTCTAATAAAGCCCTTATAGGGATGGGTGAGGCCATGAACGCATGGCGCGTTAAGCCATCAGGAACAGAAGGCTACCGCACCGCTGAGGTAACGCTAGGCGGTGTCGATACCGCCAAGATATCATCGCGTGATATGCAATCAAAAACCTGTCCGGGGTTATATTTCATTGGTGAGGTGGTGGATGTCACGGGGCATCTGGGCGGCCATAATTTCCAATGGGCGTGGTCATCGGCGTTTGCCG
>CBFHXL010000070.1:0-2303 GCA_965659785.1 Puniceispirillales bacterium (SeqCode) | reverse complement strand
GCTGATAATGCGGTTTTTGCTGTTTTGCGCCTCTGCCTCATCGGTTTCTGCGACATTGGTATAATCAGCGGTAATCGTATCCGCTTTCAGGGTCATGTCTTGAGTGGTTAAAACGGCATTTCCCTTGGCGATATATTGTTGATCATCACGGCGCCATTCCAGATGCTGATCAGCTTCAACCGTTAGTGTTTGGCGGGTGGTTTGAGCAGAGGCAGGCGCGCTAACCCCTAATAAGATACCGCTTACCATAAACAAGGTGAGAAATAGGGATAAGGGCGCGGCATACCAGACTAGTCCAGCCGTTATCTGATAACCATGTTTCTGCGGATATTTCATGGAATTTCTCCCTCTAAAAACAGGTATTACGACTCACTTAAAATCTTCCAGAACCAAGGCGCTGTTTCCAATAAATATCACATCACGGCCGCTATTAGTGATCAACATCCCATCCGCCGTGATGGAACTGCTAGGGCCAAATCCGCGAACGGTTGTTTGGCTTTCAATAAGGTCTTCTTCTAGCTTTGCGCTTGCCGCCTCGGTGTATAGGGTATAGCCCGTTTCGGGTTGAACGATGACGACGCGCCCGCTGAGGTTGATCTGTTCCACCAACTGATAATAAATGCCTTCATTAGACCGAATGGTCAGGGATTGATCATTGGGCTGATCAATCTTGGCGCGAGGGGCGATCATGGTGATCTTACCATCTTCATCAGGGCTTTCGGCGGTGCGGTCAGCAAATAGGACGAAATCCTCACCTTCGCTAGTCTGTCCTTTATAGACGACCCCTTCTAAAGTCAGTGTTTTATCCGCGGTGATGGCTGAGGGTTCTTGCGGTGTAATCTTAAAGCTGATGGATTCTTCCTGATTCTGGATCAATAAGGTGATGACCCCCCCTAGCGCCAGCATACCTGCCGCTAGCAAAGCATAGCGCAAGCCGCGGCCAGGTGAACGCGCCATCTGATTATCAGCGCGAATATCACGCGGGGCAAAGCTAGGGGTCTTGGTGTCTTCAGTCATAGGATGATGAGTATCAGTGATATCGTTGGTCATAAAAATAGTTTAGATGGTTCCATAACGAAACCGCAAACAAAATGATAGTGATCAGGAATGGGCAAAAATATCCATACGATCAAAGCCATTAAGGTCAAGGGCGCACCGCACAGGCAAAAAGCCGAAACAGGCTTTTGCTTCTTCCATACGGCCTTCGCGATCAAGCATGATATCCAGCCGTTCCCGTATGCGATGCAGATAGAGAACATCTGATGCCGCATAGGCCATCTGCTCGTCACTTAGGCTATCATGCCCCCAATCTGAAGATTGCTGGGCTTTGGACAAGCTAAAGCCGAGACTTTCACTCACCAAATCAGCTAATCCATGGCGATCAGTGTAAGTCCGCGCCAGTTTTGAGGCAATTTTGGTGCAATAGATAGGGCCAACCACTGGCCCGATGTTAAGGCTAAGAACACTCACATCAAAACGCGCAAAATGATAAAGGGTTTCCACCTCCGGGTCTGCCAAAAGTGCGGCTAGCCGTGGGGCAGGCTTAGCCTCTTGCGCTATTTTTACCAAATGCGCTTCCCCGTTTCCTGATGACAATTGCACCAAACATAACCGATCACGAAGCGGATTAAGCCCCATGGTTTCGGTATCAATCGCGACCACCGAACCGAGATCAAGCCCCTCTGGCAGATCATCATGATGCAAGTGAATAGGGGGGGATGCGTTGGCCATGAGGATTTCCTTTGTCTGATTGCATTGCCGCACTGATGATAACACAAGCGTGGCCATAAGGCTTACCTGAAAAGCGCTTTCAGAAAAAGCCCCTTATAGATATGCCCCTGATGGGGAATTTTTGACCAGAAATACAAAAAAATGAAAAAAATCTTTGGTGTTAAGAGTTTATTAACTTTTGTGTGATTTAATCATCGGGAGAATCGCACAAGGTCCCTAGCTATATTAATGGGAATTTGGGGTCTTGGGTGATCATAACGAAATTTTGCTCAAAGGGGTATGTGTTCCTAGCAATTGAAAATCAGTAAGGGTTCAATCCATTGTTATTATTGGATTTATCATTGAGGGTATTGTTAGAAAACATAGGCATTCTTGGGGCGCAAATAGCATTAGACGGTAAAGAGACACCACATTTTGACACTTAGATCTTGGCGAAGGGTTCGCCAGTTTTGAAAAGGGGCTAAACCATGACTGAAACAACCACCACCATCCAATATTTCACCTCTGCTGACTCATCTTTTTCTAGCGGCTGGTACTTTGTTGAAAACGGCGTTCGTCAATCCGCTGCCGAT
>CBFHXL010000069.1:0-2659 GCA_965659785.1 Puniceispirillales bacterium (SeqCode) | reverse complement strand
CTATCGACCAGATCGCGCAGCAATTCCAAAATTCCAGCTTGGGTTGCCACATCAAGCGCAGTACTCGGTTCATCAGCGATCAACAATGCCGGTTGCCAAGCAATAGCTTGAGCGATCATCACCCGTTGCCTCTGACCTCCCGACAATTCATGTGGATAGGTATTCTCAGAAATGCGGCTGTTACCAAGACCAACACGAGCAAGTTTTTCAAGAGCTATTTCACTGGCTTCAGCTTTCGAAATTTTGCTATGCGTATGCAGGGTTTCGGTGATTTGTGAGCCAATGGTTTTCAGGGGGTTAAGGGCCGTCATCGGCTCTTGGAATATCATTCCCATGTCGCGGCCACGGATCTGGCACATTTCTGCTTCAGTGCGGCTAAAGAGATCATCACCGTTTAGTAGAGCTGCCCCACTGCGCTGTGCGCCCATCGGCAGCAATCCCATGACCGACAGTGCCGTAAGCGATTTGCCAGAGCCAGATTCCCCAGCAATGCCACAAATTTCACCGCGACCAACTGACAGCGACACATCCTGCAAGATGGGCGTGCCGCCAATATCTAAATAGAGATTTTTAATATCAAGCAACGAGGTCATTAGCGCATCCGCCGCAATTTTGGGTCGAGCAAATCACGCAGTCCGTCACCCATCAAATTCAGTCCTAAAACCGTCGCAATAATGGCAACGCCCGGGAAAATGGCTAAATGTGGGGCGAATGATATCATCGTCTGGCTATCAGCAAGCATGCGCCCCCATGAAGGGGTTGGTGGCTGTGCCCCCAATCCCACATATGACAATCCAGCCTCGGCAAGAATACCCAAGCTGAACTGAATCGTCCCCTGCACAATCAGAATGTTCAGAATATTTGGTAAAATATGTTCCAGCGAAATTCGCAATCCGCTTTTACCAGCAACACGAGCGGCAAGGGTGAAATCTAATGTCCAGATGGGCAAGGCACTGCCACGGGTAACCCGGGCAAAAACCGGAATATTGAAAATACCGATAGCAATAATGGCATTGAGGGCCGAGGTACCAAAAATCGCGGTGATCAGAATGGCGATAAGCAAGGATGGAAACGCAAACACCAGATCATTGCTGCGCATCACCAGATCATCAATGACGCTGTTTTGGCGAGCCGCCGCAAGCAAGCCTAGGGGAACGCCAACCAGAATACCAATGCCAACCGCAACAATCGCAACAGCAATCGAAACGCGCGCGCCCACCATGATCATTGAAAAAATATCACGCCCAAAATGATCTGTTCCAAACATATGCGTACGGCTTGGAGGTTGCAGTTTGGCGCCAATATTCAGTGCCTCAACGCTAAAAGGTGTCCAAAGGAAGGATACCAACGCCGCTAACACAAAAATGCCTGTCAACACGCCGCCTATCCACAGCGAAGTCGGCAATTTGATGCCACTAGCGGATTTGCCTGATTTATCCATCATGGTCTCCGAAGGCGCGGATCAACCAACGCATAAGCAATATCGACAAGAAAGTTCACACAAATCACCGCGAAGACCAGAAGCATCACCACGCTTTCAACAACAATCAGATCGCGCTGGGTGATGCCTTGAAAAATCAAGCGGCCAAGCCCGGGAAGAAAAAAGACATTTTCGATAATAATAGCACCGGCGATTAAAAACGAAAATTGCAGGCCAATAATCGTCAACACCGGGATCAGGGCGTTACGAAAGGCGTGTGCCCAAATGGTGCGGCGCTGGCTTAGCCCTTTGGCGCGCGCGGTGCGAATGTAATCCTGAGATAAGGTCTCAAGCAGAGATGATCGCATGATCCGGGCTAGGATGGATGCTTGCGGCAAAGCTAATGCAATGGCAGGCAACAATAATGCCTTTATACAAACCCAAAACCCCTGATCCCAACCCGGAAATCCGCCAGCTGAAAACCAGCGCAGCTTAATTGCAAAAATGCTGACAAGGATCATCGCAAACCAGAAATTGGGAATAGCAATGCCAAGCTGGGAAGTGCCCATGAGGGTCCAGTCAGAAACACGGCCACGCCGAGACGCAGCAATCAACCCCGCTGGCACGGCAATCAGAGTTGATAGAATAAGGGCAAAAATGGCCAACGGCAAAGATATCCATATTCGCGCCATAATCAGTTCGCTCACTGGCACCCGGTAAGTGTGTGAGATACCAAAATCACCAGTGAGCATACCGCCAAGCCAGGCCAGATACCGTTGCAACATAGGTTGATCCAAACCAAGTTCGCGGCGCATCGCGGCTAGCGTATCGGCTTCAGCATTAATTCCCAGCATAAAAGATGCCGGATCACCCGGAACAATTTCCAACATGGTGAATATAATCCCTGACGCAACCAGCAGGCTGACGGAGAGAACACAAAAGCGTGTAGCAATATATCGAACCATGGAATAGCGATCAGCGGTTTATGAAAAATTATTAAACCGGTATTGCCCCAAGCTTAACATGCAAACGGGGCAATACCGAAAATTGGTACGCGGTGGTCATCAAAACGTGACCCCTTAATCTGACCAGCTAACACCAGTCAGGTCATTGGCTTGGGTTGGCGAGTTTTCCCACAAACCGCTTATGTTGCTATTGGCAACACCAGTCCGCGCAAGCTGGAAAAGATAGCCGTTGACATAATCATCAGCGATCATCTGCTGTGCTGATTGAAGCAAA
>CBFHXL010000068.1:0-3126 GCA_965659785.1 Puniceispirillales bacterium (SeqCode) | reverse complement strand
ATGAACTCTACGGTGGCGACGGCGATGATGTTCTTGACGGCGGTCAAGGCGATGACCTGATTGACGGCGGCGCTGGTGCTAACACCCTAACTGGTGGCACTGGTGATGATACCTTCGTTCTTGGGTTAGATGCCACGGATGTTGTTACCGATTTCGGTACGGATAATGACAAAATCCAAGTGACCACCCGCCATGGTAACGAAGAGGATATTGACACCCTCAAAACGCATCTTGGTATCCGTTGGGCGCAATCCCATGACGGTGTTGCCAATAGCGAAACTGATGATGCCAATACCCTCAACACCGTCATCTATGACACCAAAGGCACGGAAGATACCTCAGATGATGAGGTTATCATGGTGCTTGAGGACTTTACCGGCAGCCTGAGCTTTGATGACTTTACGGTTCTTTCTGGTACTATTGAACGTGAAATCATTGGCACCGTGGAAGATGACACAATCCATGGCAGTTCTGCACAGGAAACCATTACCGCTGATGAAGGTCATGATGTTATCTACGGTTATGGAAGCGCAGATGTCCTTAGTGGTTGGTATGGTGATGATACCCTCTATGGCGGTCAAGGGGATGATGTCCTCAAGGGCTGGTTTGGTAAGGATGTCCTTGATGGCGGTGCAGGTACGGACCGACTTGAAGGCGGCGTTGGCGATGATATCTTTGTTCTCAACCGGAATTACGGTGAAGGCGACCTTGATATCATCACTGACTTTGGCTTTGGGAACGACCAAATTCGTATCGACACCCAAAATGGGGACGAAGACACCATTGCTGAACTTTTGGCAAGCGGTAACAATATTCGGATGGAAAAAACCCATGATGTGCCGGAAGGACATTCCAGCTATTCAGATGATTCTAGCGCCCTTAACACGGTCATTTATGACACCAAGGGCACTGAGACAACGGCGGATGACAGCGTACTGATAATCCTTGAGGACTTCAGCGCTGATCTCACCTTTGCTCATTTTGATATCGTGTAATCGGTTTTCAAAAATCACCTAAACTTAAAGGGCGGATATGTTATCCGCCCTTTTTATTTGGACTGCCCTTCCCCTCATAACACCTTGATTTCTTCATGCTGACATACGATCAGGGATAAGATTGGGGCAGGGATAAGGTTGGGGCTATTCTTCTTCCGCCGAGAGATCAAAGTTTTCACCGGGAAAATACTTTGCCAGCCTAATATCCGCGGTTCTGGCATGACCCTCCATCCCTTCCAAGCGTGAAATGCGGGCCGTAGCCTCACCAACGGATTTCATGCCGTCACGGGTTGCGCGTTGCCATGTCACAATTTTCATATATTTATGAACTGATAAGCCGCCAGTGTACGTCGCCGCCCCTGATGTGGGCAGAACATGATTAGGGCCAGAGGCCTTATCACCAAACGCAACGGTTGTTTCTTCCCCTAGAAAAAGAGACCCGTATGAGGTCAAGCGATGTTTCCACCAGTCCAAATCTGCCGCCTGAACAGTCAGATGTTCAGGGGCATATTGATCTGAGGTTGCCGCCATGTCCTCACGATTATCACAAAGAATAACCTCAGCATAATCACGCCACGCCGCCTCAGCATTGATGCGGTTCGTTTCAGGAAGATCAGCAATTAATGGCGGCACAAGCGCAATAACCTTTTCTGCTAGCGCCTGATCATCAGTAATCAGCCATACAGGGGAATTATAGCCATGCTCTGCCTGCCCTACCAAATCAGCCGCAACGATATCAGCATCAGCGGTATGATCAGCAATAATAAGGCTGTCTGTAGGGCCAGCAATCATATCAATCCCTACCCGGCCAAACAGAATACGCTTGGCTTCGGCAACAAACTGATTTCCGGGGCCAACCAAAATATTGGCTTTAGGCAAATCAAATAACCCAAAGGTCATAGCCGCAATCGCTTGAACCCCGCCCATGGCAAGGATAGAATCCGCCCCGCAAAGATCAGCCGCATAGATCGTAGCAGGGGAAATCCCAACACCGGGGCGCGGCGGTGAACAGGCCGTGATATGACGACAACCTGCCACCTTGGCTGTGGTGACCGTCATTATTGCGCTCGCAATATGGCTGTATCTTCCGCCCGGAATATAACATCCGGCGGCATCAACAGGAATAGTCTTCTGCCCTGCGATTAACCCCGGGACGATCTCAAGTTCAACATCGGTTAGTGTGCTTTTTTGAATTTCTGCAAAGCGGCGGATATTGTCATGGGCAAACGCAATATCGCGTTTGAGTTTTTTAGGAACTAAGGCCTTGGCGGCGGCGATGTCCTCACGCGTTAGCATGATATTGCCGTTATACTGATCAAACTTAGCGGCGTATTCACGCGCTTTTGCGTCTCCCCCGACCTCAATATCATTAAGGATATCCTGAACCGTTTTCTGAACATCTGCGGCATCCGTCGTTGCGGTGCGTGTTGCTTTTTTGAGATATGTTATCGTCATGTCAAAACCCTACATGCGCGATTGCCAATATGCCTGATTGGGTAAGCGCTTACTCATTACCATTCCTAACCATGTCATATCATGTTTTCGCTGTCATACCGTATAGGTAATTTCCCACCTTAATGAAAGGGTTTGCCTCCTCTAGGGATCAGAGCCACAAGCTAAGCTGATCTTTGGCGAATTGCACCCCTTCAGGCAACAGGGATAGCAGATCATCAAGCCTAGCATCACTGCGTGAAGGCGCGTGGTGGGTGATGATCATTGCGGTGATATCCGTCTTCTTGAAAATCGCTACCCCCTGTTCGATAGAAGAATGCCCCAACCGGTTTTATCCGCTAACTCATGTTCTGTTAACATTCCATCCCAAATCACCATATCCGCCCCTGTGATGAAAGTGATGATCGCCTCTAATTGCGTTTCTTTAAACTCATTATCGCAAAGATAACAGAATCTCTTACCCCCATGGCTGATCCGATATCCAAAACAGCCACCGGGATGATCTAACGCCATCCAATCCAGACGGAAATCCGGGGCGCCCCACGCTTTAACAGCAGAAATATCCGCAAACAAGACATGGGGAAGCCTGCTTACCATATCTACAGGGAAATATTCCCCTGAAAAATAGGACGCAAGGGTCTGCCGCAAGTGATTCCCCCCTACAAGGGCGCTGGAAATG
>CBFHXL010000067.1:2088-3321 GCA_965659785.1 Puniceispirillales bacterium (SeqCode) | reverse complement strand
AAGACGGCTCTAACAAAGTTGCAAGATTAGCTGTCTTTCTTTTTGCTAGCTGGTTTCTTAGCGGCTAACTTTTTGGCGGCTGGCTTTTTGGCGGCTTCCTTTGCAGGGGCTTTCTTTGCAGGGGCTTTCTTAGCCTCAGTCTTTTTCGCCTCAGTTTTTTTCGCTTCAGCTTTTTTCGCTGGGGCTTTCTTTGCTCCGCCAGATTTCGACGCCGCTTCGCGACTTTTCTTTTTCAGGGCTTCAAACTCATCTTCAGCATAAAGCTCTTCAACCGTAACCGTTTTTTCAGTCACGGTTGCTAATTCCAGGATGTAATCAATGACTTTTTCTTCAAAAATCGGGCCAGATAATTGCTGAGCGGCTTGCGGATTCTTGGAAAAATAATCCAGCACTTCTTTTTGCTGACCGGGGTATTTTTGAGCTTCAGCAAAGATCGCGCGATTACGCTCTTCGTCTGTGACCTGCATATTGTTCTTTTGCCCAATATCGGTCAAAACCATGCCCAGACGCACACGGCGATGGGCAATCAGGCTTGCCTCTTCTTTTTCATCATCAGACATCCCTTCATCAGCGGCGTGTTGATGGCCTTCTTCATCACCATGATCATGGTCGTCATGGGAATGCGCATGCGGATAAAACTGATGGCAAATCTGATTATATTCTTGGTTGTAAAGCGTCTCAGGCACTTCAACTGCACCAAACACCTTATCCAAAGCATCCAGAACCGAGGTTTTTGTCTGGTTGCGCGTAGCGGCGGCGTGTTGCTGTTGCATTTGGCCTTGGATCGCTGTTTTCAGGGCGGCGAGATCATCCATGCCGAAGGTTTTGGCAAACTCATCATCCATTTTGACGTCGTCATCTTCGCGTATTTCAACGATCTTGACCTCAAACACACTGTCCTTACCAGCCAGATGTTCCGCCGGATAATCCGCAGGGAAAGGCACCTTAACATCAATCGTTGTTTCAGGCTTTGCCCCGATGAGACCTTCTTCAAATCCCGGAATAAAGCTGTTTGAGCAAATTTTAAGATGATGCCATTCAGCGGCGCCGCCTTCAAACGGCTCGCCATCAATACGGCCGATGAAATCAATCACAACGGTATCGCCTGATTTTACCCCTCTGGGCTTAGCAATAGGCTTCGTGGGGCGGTTTTCATTAGCCAGTTGTTCCAGTGCTTGTTCCACTTCTTTATCAGAAATGGCAACAGACCATTTATCAACGGCAATCCCTTTG
>CBFHXL010000067.1:327-2078 GCA_965659785.1 Puniceispirillales bacterium (SeqCode) | reverse complement strand
CTCTTCAATCTCTGGCATAATTTCAATCGCCATGACGGCCTTTAGATCGCCGCCTTCTTCGTATTCGGTAATATTCAATGACGGGTTGGTGGCGAGACGTAGATTGTTTTCGGTGATGATGCTATTTGCCGCTTCATCAATCGCGGCCTGAATAACCTCACCCAACACTTGCTTGCCGTAACGGGTTTTCACTATGCTCACAGGGACTTTGCCAGGGCGAAAGCCGGGCATTTTCACTTGCGTGGCCAAGGTTGCGATGCGTTCATCAATTTTTGTGCTGATTTCTGCGGCGGTTAAACCAATTTCATATTCCCGCTTCAGTCCGTCTTCGAGTGTTTGCTTCACGCCCATGGTTAAAATAGCCCCGCTTCTGTATAGTTATGTCGGTTGGCCCTGCCACCGTTGCGATAGCTAAGCCGTTACATTCAAATCAAAAAAAGACATGGCCAATAGGATTGACCATATTAAAAAAACTGGGGCGAGTGACCGGATTTGAACCGGCGGCCTCCAGAGCCACAATCTGGCGCTCTAACCTACTGAGCTACACCCGCCATAAATTAATGTCCACCTCATATAGCCTAGTCAGGCTGACGTCAAGCATGAGCTTAAGATTTGGGTGGGGTTCTTGTCTATTCTTCTGGACAAATTGACCAGAATTGCGGTTATGTGAACGGGACTTAACATCACGAAGGAAATATTGCCATGCATCACCGTGCCGCTAATCTGGGGACTGAAACCGCTTTTTCCGTCTTAGCGCGAGCCGCCGCCCTAGCCGATCAAGGCCGCGATATCATTAATTTGGGCATTGGTCAGCCGGATTTCCCAACGCCAGACCATATTGTTGAGGCTGGCATTAAGGCCCTGTGTGATGGCCAGCATGGTTATACCCCTTCCAAGGGCATTCCTGCTTTGCGTCAAGCCGTGGCAGAGAGCCTGCACCAAAGCTATCAGGTTGAGGTTAACCCCGATCAGGTGCAAATCTTGCCCGGGGGCAAGGTCGTGATGTTTTTTGCCACCCAATTGCTAGGTGAGCCGGGGGTTGAGATTATTTATCCTGATCCCGGATTTCCAATTTATGCATCATCTATCGGGTTTAGCGGCGCTAAGGGCGTTCCTTATGCCTTGTCTGAGGATAAGGGCTTTGCGCTTGACGCTGATGATATCCTTGCGAAAATCACAGACCGCACCCGACTGATCATTATCAACTCCCCTGCCAACCCCACTGGTGGTGTGACACCGCGTGAGGAAATCGAAAAACTGGTGCGCGGATTAGAAGCCCATCCAGAGGTCTTTCTGATGTCTGATGAAATCTATGACAAATTGGTTTTTGATCAGGCCGAAATGACAAGTTGCTTAAGCTTTCCTGAAATCAGAGACCGTTTGATCATTCTTAATGGCTGGTCGAAAACATATGCTATGACGGGATGGCGTCTGGGATATGGCATTTGGCCCGAAAAGCTGATTGATGTCGCGGATCGGCTAGCGGTAAATGACCATTCCTGTGTTAACGCCGCCGCGCAATATGCCGCGCTAGCCGCGCTGACCGGCCCGCAAGATTGTGTTGAGGATATGCGGCAAGCCTTTCAACGCCGGGCAAAGCTTATTCATCAGGGGCTTAATGCCCTTGATGGGGTATCCTGTGCCGCGCCGTTAGGGGCGTTCTATGCCTTTTGCAATATCACAGGAACCGGCAAACCATCTGCCTTTTGGCAAAACACCTTGCTTGAGGATCATGGGGTTGCCGTCATATC
>CBFHXL010000067.1:0-317 GCA_965659785.1 Puniceispirillales bacterium (SeqCode) | reverse complement strand
GGTTTTCGTGTGCGAATTCTGACAACGCCATCAGCGAAGCTTTGGCGCGTTTTCAAACCGCGTTAAACCAGCAATAGCGTTTCTGCTATATTTTATCTGCCTAATTTTTAATCATGCCGCCTATTTTTTCAGCATATTAAAAAGGAAAAAGTAGTGTTATCTCCCCTTTCGGATAGGATACTCTGCTTTTCGCCCTGTTTTTATTGAATTCTTCCTTTAGAACCAAATTAAGAACCCAAATTGCTTATAATATTTACAGCAATGGAGGTGTTCATGAAAAAATTAGAAGTCATTATTAAGCCATTTAAGCTTGATGA
>CBFHXL010000066.1:0-3334 GCA_965659785.1 Puniceispirillales bacterium (SeqCode) | reverse complement strand
GAATGTTACGATTTGGGTCATCTTTACAATGTGGCGCATTTCCTTGATCGCGGATTAATCAAGCCGCCATTTTTTATTCAGATGATTTTCGGCATTCTTGGCGGCGCAGGCGCGGATTTAGAAAACCTGATGCATATGCATAAAGTCGCTGACCGTCTCTTTGGGGATGATTATGAATGGTCGGTATTAGCGGCTGGACGCCACCAGATGTCCTTTTGCACGTCGGCTGCTATGCTAGGCGGCAATGTTCGGGTGGGTTTGGAAGATTCGCTTTATCTTGGCAAAGGGGAATTAGCAAAAAGCAATGCTGATCAAGTCTCTAAAATCAGGCGCATGATCGAAGATTTGTCTATTGAGGTTGCTACCCCTCAAGAAGCGCGGCAGAGGCTTGGTCTCAAAGGCGGCGACCAGACACATTTCTAATCAGGTGGGAGCATAACCACAATGACGAACTGGAATAACAAAACCGCCCTTATCACAGGCGGAAGCCGCGGCATAGGGGCAGCGATGGTGGCTAGCCTTTCTGAGCTTGGGGTCAAAGTCATCACCTGTGGGCGAGCGCCAGAACCGCCTAAAGATTTACCAAAAGGGGTAATCTGGGTTGCAGCGGATGTGGCGGAAGAAAAAGATATTTTGCGTCTGGGGAAAGCGCTGGATCAGCTTGGCGGTCAGCTGGATATTCTGGTTAATAATGCTGGCGTGCAGGTGGAAAAGACAGTCGCTGACAGCACGGATCAAGACTGGGATATGGTGATGGGGGTGAACGCTAAGGCGGTGTTTCGGCTGTGCCGGCATTTTATCCCTGTCATGAAGGCCTCTGGCGGCGGTTCCATTATCAATATTGGTTCAATCAGTGGCCATTTTTCCGACCCGTCAATGGCGCTTTATAATGCGTCTAAGGCCTTTGTTCATGGGCTGACACGTTCCATTGCGGTTGATCATGGTGGGGATGGCATCAGATGCAACGCCATCTGCCCGGGGTGGATTATGACAGGCATGGCGGATGCCGCCTTTGCGCTGGCGCAAGACCCTGTTAAGGCGGAACACGATTCTAAGGCGAGGCACGCCGTTGGACGATTTGGTCAACCTGATGACATTGCTAAGGCTATGGTTTTTCTGGCCTCGGATGAAGCTGCCTTCATGACTGGACAAACCATGACTGTTGATGGCGGCTTGACCGCAGCCTCACCTATCCGTCCGGAGCTGTATTAATTGCTTTCAGCATAACGAAATAACCATAGGAAATCAGATGACAAACGCTTTTGATCATGTTGCTGTGTTGGGAACAGGGGTGATTGGTGCCAGTTGGGCTAGCCTATTTCTGGCGAAAGGATATCAGGTCAATGCTTATGATCTAGGCGCTGATGCTGAACACAATACCCGGTCTTATATTGAAACTGCTTGGACGCAACTGCAACACTTGGGGCAGGTCTCTGTGGATTATGACCCTAAGCGATTGATCTTTTTTGATACCCCGGAGGAAGCCGTAAAAGGGGTTTCCTTTATTCAGGAAAATGTGCCGGAAAAACTGCCAATAAAAACCGAACTCTATTCACGGATTGAGGCAAGCATAGCATCTGATGCCGTCATAGCCACAAGCGCATCAGGGCTGTTAATTAAGGATTTGCAAAAAGGGTTTCGTGACCCGTCGCGGTTTTTGCTAGGGCATCCTTTTAATCCGCCGCATCTTATCCCCTTGGTTGAATTGCTGGGCAACGACTTAACGGATGAGGCAGCAATCACCCTTGCCAAAGAGTTTTATGAAACTTGCGGCAAAGTGACTATTCGCGTGCATAAAGAGGTGCCAGCCCATGTCGCTAACCGTTTGCAGGCGGCGGTCTGGCGTGAGGCCATTCATCTAGCCGCTGAATGTGTTGCCTCAGTTGAAGATATTGATAAAGCCATGACCGCAGGCCCGGGGCTGCGCTGGTCGGTAATGGGGCCGCATATGTTGTTTGGTCTTGGCAGCGGCGGCGGCGGTATTGGTGAGTTTTGTCACCGTTATGGCGACAGTTTTCATCACTGGTGGGAAAGCCTTGGTTCGGTTCAGCTCAACCCTGAAACGGTCAAAACCCTTGTTGATGGGCTTAAAGCAGAAGAAAAGGGGCGGGGGTTTTCTGACCTTGCCCAAGAGCGTGACCGCAAACTTATCGCTGTGCTAAAAGCCCTTGATGCCGCCTCTGATTAATCTCATCCCTTGGCTGTGATGGCGGCGCTATTTCTGATGAGCCACAAGGCAGGGATCAGGGATGACAATCATAAAAAATCATGCGTATAGATCGGCTCTTGCCGTCCATAAAAAAGCTCTCTTACTTTAGGGCTATTGGTAACCCCCGGTTTATCCTTAAAGCATAACGTGGTGATAAAGCGGGTCTTAGCGCCTGTCACATTGGTTACCCGGTGAAGAAGATAATGCCCCCCAAACAAAAGAAGCGCACCGGGTGTGATAGGTATTTTGACGCTGTTTTGATATTTTCCGTCTAAGACTTGGCCTAGGGTGTCATAATCATCATGGTTATGGCTTCGCAATCCGGGGACATATTCAAACTCACCACCTTCATCAGAGGCTTGCAGCATGACGGAAATGGTAAAGAGGGATTCATCATAATGCCAACCATGATTGTCACCTTCGTTCATGACATTAATCGTTATGGCGCCCATGGGATCAGCCAGACGATATAACGATGGATAACCAAGGATATCGGACATAAAGCGTCTCAAAGGGTCCCATATATATAATGTGACTAGCCCCCCATCAGGATAGAGTTGATCACAGCCAACAACGTTTAGCGCCGTTCTTTCCAGACGGCGTCTAGGGTGATCTTTGGGAAACTCCGCATTATCATGTTCAAGATAACTGTTGTGCAGATTATCACTTCGGAACGAATCCTTTGATGCATCATTCGCCTCTGCGGCCATGGCCGAAACCGCTTCAGGTAAGATAAAGTCTGGCAATAAGCATGAAGACTCTTGTGCATATTGGTCAGCCATTCTAGCCACCAAGGCTTTATACTCTGCCGATTGGTTGTCAAGAATGGGATACTGATCTAGGTTGACGATGTCATGAATATCCAAGTTTGACATGATAATACCCTTTTCCCTGTGCGCGAGTGATAAGTATTGGGTGTTAAGAAAATGATTTCAAGAAGGTTTTTGCCATTCAGATTAAGATTTTTCCAATAGATGAAGGGATAAATTGAAATCCACCCCAATCGCCTTATTTAGTTTTATGTAATAATATAAACATAAGCAATAAATCTCTAGGTTTGGGGTGTTAAAGCATGGGTGGATCACTTAAGCGAGTTATTTATATTTCTGAACATAAAGATTATTC
>CBFHXL010000065.1:0-3372 GCA_965659785.1 Puniceispirillales bacterium (SeqCode) | reverse complement strand
GCTAGCGTATGCTTTTTCGTCCACGCTTTAACCCAAGCTCTGGTGTGAACAAGGCATGGGGGTAAGGAAATGGGAATGACAAGCAAATACAGCAAAGATACGCCGCGCCTTGACATTGATCAAAACATAGCAAAACAGATTGTGTTGCAGATACTAGAGGCACTGTCGGTACCCTCTGATATTGCATAAGACGTAGCCTTGCATCTCTTGGATTCAGATTGCTCAGACGTCGAATCCCACGGCATTTGGCGCATTCACCAATACACAAAATATTACCAATCTGGATATTTGAATGCTCAAGGACTACCGGAATGCAAACAAAACGCCAAGGGCGCTTGGTTTATCGAAGGTCACGGCGGCATTGGTATTCCGGCTATGAATATGGCTATTCGGGATGTGGTCTCACGAGCTAAGGATACGGGCTTAGCCGCTATCGCTATTCAGAACGCAGGCCATACAGGGCGGCTAGGGGCATATGCCGAATACGCCGCTGACCATGGCTGTCTAGCGGTGATCATTGGCGGTGGCGGCAGAAAAGACTGGCGCTTAGTTGCCCCCTATGGCGGCAAAAAAGCACTCATGTCCACCAACCCTTACGCGATTGGAATTCCCGGCGGAAATGAGGGACCTGTTATTGCTGATTTTGCCACCTCTGCGGCAGCGGCAGGTTGGGTTTATGGGGCAAAAATTGCTGGGGCAAACTTACCTGAAGGCATCTTGATTGATAAGCATGGCCATCCGGCCACAGACCCAGAGGCGTATTTTTCTGGCGGCGCTATTCTTCCTGCTGGCGGGGCTAAGGGGTATGCTTTGGCTGTTGCCGCCGAAATGATTGCCGAAGCTATGCTTGGCCCGGTGACCGTAGAATGCAATTGGCTCATCCTAGCCTTGGATTGCAGCCTATACCAAGCGCCTTCACGATTTCAGGATATTGCCGAAGAGATTTTGCTAGAGTTGCGCGAATGCCCACCAGCTAAGGATTTTGATCAGGTGCAGGTGCCAGGAGAGCGCGAAAGCAAGGCGAGGAAAGCAAACCAAAATAATCCTATTAGCCTGCCGGCTGCGACATGGATGGAAATTCTTGAGTTAGCAGAAAGCCTTAATGTTCCCCTTCCGCCCACCTAACCTGTCTATAGGTGTGGTGAGGTGCGAAATGCCCTTAGGCTGTCATTCTTATCCCAAAATATTAAAAAATGGGTTAACATTTCCCTAATATAAGTGATGATATGAGGAAATCCTCATCGTCTTTGATCCGTATTTACAAAAGAGGCTTATCATGACTAACACCGCATCTGGACTTCAGACCGTTCCTGCCCGACAAGGCAAAGCTGTTCATGTTAAAAAAGATCAAGCTATTACCATCATCAATACCCATGGCACACAGGTGGTGGATACATGGTGCTTTATGGCCGAAGACCTCAGCGAGTTCATGTCAATGGAACATCAAAGGAGCGTGACACAATCGGTGTTTCCGGTCGTTGGGCAACCGCTATATAGCAACAATCGTCGCCCTATTCTAACCTTGGAGGAAGATACCTCACCGGGGCGGCATGACACTTTACTAGCTGCTTGCGATATCTATCGCTATCAGATGCTAGGATGTGAAGATTACCACGATAATTGCACGGATAACCTTGCCGCGGCGATGGTTGCGATCGGTTGTCCTGTTGCGGAAACCCCGTCCCCTCTTAATTTATGGATGAATATTCCTTTTGATACTGATGGCAGAACCGAGTTTTGCCCCCCTCTGTCAAAATCAGGGGATTGGGTGCGTCTGCGCGCTCATCATGATGTCATTGTTGTGATGTCGACCTGCCCTCAAGATATGGTGCCGATTAATGGTGAAGAGATGATCGTAAAAGAGGTGCATTATCATGTGGAGTGATCGCTTATATGAGGAAACGAACACAATAGGCGAATACATTAGGAGTAGCCGTGTCTGGAATAAACACATTGATTGAAGTGAACGCTAATTTTGCTCAGCGAGTGGTGATCACACCTCAAGAGTATCACTGGGAGGCGTCACCTATGCCCGGGGTGGATCGCATGAAACTTGATCGTATTGGGGATGAGATTGCTAGGGCAACCTCTCTGGTTAGGTATGAACCCAATAGTCATTTTTCGTCGCACGAACATTCCGGCGGTGAGGAAATTTATGTTCTTGAAGGGGTGTTTGGGGATGAGCATGGCGCGTATCCGGCAGGCACCTATATCCGTAACCCTATAGGCACAAAACATCAGCCGGTTATTGGCAACGAAGGGGCGACAATATTTGTTAAATTACACCAATTTCAGCAACAGGACCAAAGCCAATTCACCATAGACACAAACCAGCAAACATGGCACCCGGGTTTAGTCGACGGGCTAAGTGTTATGCCGCTTCATCACTTTCAGGGTGAGAATGTTGCCTTAGTGAAATGGGCGCCGAACACCCAATTCCAACCGCATCAACATTGGGGTGGTGAGGAGATTTTTGTTCTCAAAGGCACATTTTATGATGAGCACGGGGTCTATCCCACGGGTAGTTGGTTAAGGTCCCCACATTTGAGCCAACATACCCCCTACACTAAGGATGACGGCGCCCTGATTTATGTCAAAACAGGGCATCTGCCCCAATAGGTTTCCTGATCGGATTTTACCCGATCCCTATTCAAGCTCCCCGCCAGCCTTTTTCCAAGCGGCAACACCGCCAGTCAGATTTAAGACAGGCGAAAGCCCCATATCTGTGGCGACCTTGGCGGCAAGCGCTGATCTGCCGCCTGACGCGCAATAAAAGATATAGGTCTTATCCTGATTAAACGCTGGATTATGGACAGGGCTTTCAGGATCAATATGAAACTCCATCAATCCACGAGATGAGGGGATTGCCCCGTGAATTCTGCCGCGTTCTTGCTCATTGCTATCGCGTAAATCCACAAACACATGAGAAGGACTCTCGACTAAGGATAGGGCGTCTTCAACGCTAATGGCTTTGATTTCGGCCATGGCCTCTTTGACCATTGACGCGGCGGATTTGGTAATAGCTTGTGGCATGGCTAATGCTCGCTTTCTTTATTGGATATCAGGTCTTGTTATCAACTCTTGGGCTTGGGCTTAGGCTTAATAAGCCTTGCCCCTTTATCTATAGCGGATGAGGCATAGCCCTGTTAACCCCAAATCGGCAAATGGCTGAGAAGACAGGCAAAAGAAAAGCCGCATCAAAGCGGCTTTGAGTTAGGGAGGAACTTACCTTATCTATAACGGAAGAATGAGGGAAAGTTTTAACAAAACAGCTTAAACATCTGATCATACCGACCGGAATTGAAATGGTATCCGTGAGTCATGGCGATCATCTGACGGGGTTTTATAATAGGTTTTTTTATAAAGACGCGA
>CBFHXL010000064.1:0-3512 GCA_965659785.1 Puniceispirillales bacterium (SeqCode) | reverse complement strand
GGTATGCACCCGTTTACTATCAGGATGAATAGCAGATACCAACGCATCAGCGTAAGTGGATTTGAGCTTAGCTAATTGGCGCCAATCCAACACTTTCTGAGCGATATCTGCGCCTTCTGCTGCCAGATGATCCAGCACATCTGCCCCTGTTGACCACGCCCCCGTTTTTGATTTTTTACCGCCCTGAAGCCCCATCTGTTCAAACAGAATCTCACCTAACTGTTTGGGTGAGCCGATATTAAATGAGGTTCCTGCCAGATCATAAATTTCGGTTTCAAGGGTTTTCAGTCTGCCTGCGAATTCTTGGCTAATGGTGGCAAGCCTTCCGGAATCAACTTTGATACCTGCGATTTCCATATCCACCAGCACCGCAATAAGTGGCCGTTCCAGCCGTTCATAAACCCGTGTTTTATGTTCTGTTGCCAACCTAGGTTTTAACATTTGCCAAAGCCGCAACGTCATATCCGCATCCTCAGCGGCATAAGTCAGAGCCTCTTGTGGGCTGACCTCATCAAAGCGGCGTTTGCTGGCGCCCTTGCCGCAAATATCCTGATAGCTGATCATCTGATGCCCTAAATGATGCGCTACCAAGTCATCCAGCTTGTGCCCAATGCCTGTTCCTGCATCCAAAACAAAAGACAAACACATGGTGTCATCAACAGGACGGAGACGCACACCCCCATTCACCGCGCGAGAGAAAATATGATCATCATATTTCAGGTTGTGACCAATTTTCAAAATATCCTCAGCCTCAAGCACAGGGCGCAAGGCTGTGATAACGTCATCAAGGGATAATTGATCTGGCAGAAGGACGGAGTTCACTGAGGATGAGCTGTCTTGGGGTTTATCAGCCTCACCCGAAGTCATGCCTAGATCAAGCTGACCCTGATCAGGGGTTTGGGTTTGGCTATGACGAAGCGGAATATAAGCAGCTTCCCCCGGGGCAACCGCTAAGGCAATCCCCACCATCAGCGCCTGTGAGGCATTGAGTGAGGTGGTTTCTGTATCAATAGAAACCAAGCCTGCCTGCGTGATTTTATCCACCCATGTTGCCAATTGATGCGGCTGGGTTATCAATTCATAATCCGTTTTTGTCATCGCCGCCGGAACAGGTGTCGCCGCATCCATGCCTTGTGCGGCGGCAGGCATCGCCGTATCAGCGGCAGGTTTAGATAATGAGCTTGCCGGAACATGACCACCAAGCCGCGTCAGGAGCCTTTTGAAATCTTGGGCTTTGAGGAAATCCGTTAACGCTGTCATATCATACGGTTTCCGCGCCGCGTCACCAAGATCAACAGGCATCGGCGCATCATCCCTAAGGCGCACCAATTCCCGCGATAGCCGCGCCTGATCAGCAAAGGTGATTAGGCTTTCGCGGCGCTTTGGCTGTTTGATCTCAGCCGCGCGATCTAATAGCGTATCAAGATCACCAAAGGTATTGATCAATTCTGCCGCGGTTTTAATACCAATTCCCGGCACCCCCGGCACATTATCAGTGGAATCGCCAGCCAAGGCCTGAACATCAACCACGCGGTCAGGGCCGACGCCAAATTTTTCTAGCACTTCCGGGCTACCAATGCGTTTCTGTTTCATTGGGTCCAGCATATCAATCCGCGGCTTTACCAACTGCATCAGGTCTTTATCCGAGGACACAATGACCACATCAAGGTCTTGGGCAATGGCAGCACGAGCATAGGTAGCAATCAGATCATCTGCCTCAAACCCCGGGGCTTCGGCAACAGGCAGATTTAGGGCTTCGGCGGCTGTTCGGATAAGCGGAAACTGCGGTATCAGTTCTTCAGGCGGCGCGTTACGGTTAGCCTTATAATCAGGGTAAATCTCGTTGCGGAAGGTTTCTCGCGCTTGATCCAAGACAACAATGACATGATCAGGTTGCAGATCATCCAGCAGTTTCATCACCATATTGGTAAAGCCAAACACCGCATTCACCGGCGTGCCATCCGCGCGCGTCATCGGCGGCAAGGCAAAAAATGCCCTGAAGATATAGGCGGAGCCGTCAATAAGCGCGAGCTGATGCCCCATCAGCCTTGTCCGTTTTCCGTATCCTCAACATAATGGCGCGAACAATAGGGGCAGCGCACCGCACGGCTTTCCTCATCAAGGGTGAGCCAAACCTGAGGATGCCCAAGCGCCCCACCGCCACCATCACATGACACGCGCAAGCCCTTAACCGGGATCACATCATTTACTTCTGGCACCGGATGAGCTGGCGCAAGATCGGTGGCAGGGGTTTTTATCAGATTTGCAGTCATGATCGTCTTTCCCGTTTTCTAGCAATCCCCTTATCATGACAAGATGCAGGTTTTTTGCAAGCCCCACTGGTGTTGAAATTTCCCCTGATTTGTCCTATGTCGGCATAGACGGTTATGATCTTATTAATAAATCCGGTCTCATTAGTAGAAAGACAAAAATGTTGGATGCACCCCAATTCACGCCTTCCCCTGACGGGCTGGCGATTGCCATCAGCGATCTGGGCAAGACCTATCGTGCCAGCCATAAGCGGCCACCAAAACAAGCCTTAAGCCATGTTTCACTTAACATTCCCGTTGGCCGTGTGTTTGGGCTGTTAGGGCCGAATGGCGCTGGCAAATCCACCTTGATCAATATTCTGGCAGGAACAGTGATCAAAACCCAAGGAAACGTGCGGGTATGGGGATGCGATATCGACCAGAACCCTCGCCAAGCGCGATCCAATATCGGTATCGTGCCCCAAGAATTGAACATTGATGCCTTTTTCACGCCCAGAGAAACGCTGGATATTCAGGCCGGTATGTTTGGTGTGCCAACCCATGAACGCCGCACCAAAACCATTCTTGATCTCATCGGGTTGACCGATCAGGCTGAGGCCTATGCTCGCACCTTATCTGGTGGGATGCGGCGGCGGCTCTTGGTGGGTAAGGCTATGGTGCATCAGCCGCCGGTTCTGGTGCTGGATGAACCTACTGCCGGGGTTGATGTGGCCTTGCGTCAACGGTTGTGGGATATGATCCGCACGCTCAACGCCCAAGGCGTGACGATTATTCTGACCACCCATTATCTGGAAGAGGCGGAAGCGCTCTGTGATGAGATTGCCATTCTCAACCATGGCCGCGTCATCACACAGCAAAAGACTGTTGATTTGCTGGCCGGGGCAGGAACAAAACAGCTCAGCCTGATGCTGATAGCGGCCTTAAAGCCAAGCGCGCAAGTCAAATGCCTTAAGGCGTTTCAGGCGCGGCTCAGTACGCTTGCTAGCAGCAGCAAAGCCCCGGTTGAGGCTAATCTGACCACCGAGGCGGCACAGGCACCAGAGCTAACGATCAGATATGATCCGGCGACCTTGACCGCAGGCGCGATCATCGCCGCCGCCGCCGATAGCGGGTTTGAGATTGCCGATATCCGCACCGCTGAACCTGATCTTGAGGATGTGTTCCTGACCCTGACCCAGGACGCATAGCCGAGGACGGCAAAGCGTGTTTGGCAGGTTTCCTTTTTGTCAGGGTGTGGTATAA
>CBFHXL010000063.1:0-3549 GCA_965659785.1 Puniceispirillales bacterium (SeqCode) | reverse complement strand
TCCTTGGCCTTGATACCTCTCAAGTCTCTGTCGCTAAGGAAAGCCTAAACCTTGCCTCGCACGGGATTGCCCCAATCAATCCTATGCTTGATCTGCCTGATGCTATTGGGCCATGGCAAGACGATATCTTTATTCCCTTTGATTGGGGCTATTTTGCTTTTGTCTATGATGCTTCAAAACATGATCAGGCGCCCTCATCACTGACGGAGTTGATCAAAACTGATCACCCTTGGCGCATTGCTATCCAAGACCCACGCTCATCAACCCCCGGCTTTGGCTTAATGCTATGGATGAAGGCTATCTATGGTGACCAAGCTAGTGAAAACTGGCAAAACCTGATGCCAAAAATCACCACCATCACCAAGGGATGGTCAGAAGCCTATGGGCTTTTCCTCGATGATGAGGTGGATATGGTGCTGTCTTACACCACCTCACCCTCTTATCACCGCGTCGCCGAAGGCCAGTCTCAATACAACTACCTTGCCTTTTCAGAAGGGCATTATACGCAAATTGAAGTAGCCGCGATGCTAGCCTCAACCGATCAGCCAGAATTATCTCAACAGTTTTTGGCATTTTTGCTGACGCCAGAGGCGCAATCCCTCATCCCGACATCAAACTGGATGTATCCTGCGGTTAAGGGTATCCCGTTACCAGATGGGTTTGAGATCACGGATAAGCCTGCTGGGCTTTTGCTAGATGACGCCGTGGTGGCGGATAACCAGAAACAATGGCTTGAGGAATGGATAGTGGCGGTAAGTCAGAATTAAATGATGCCCCCTGCCCCAAAACTTACGTCTGATCTCAATAAAAAGCGTTGGGATCAGACGGTGCCAAGGCGCGGCAAAACGGGCCGGTGGCTAATCGCCTCTGGCAGCGGCTTGATGGTGTTTGGACTATGGGGGTTTTTGGTGTTGGCGTTATTTGCCATTGTCACCATGTCTTCAGGGGATATCACCCAAGTGCCAGCAAAGATTTGGCATACCCCCCGAACTGGGGCGATATTATGGTCTGCTATAAGCCAAGCGTTATGGTCATGTTTCTTATCTCTATGCGTTGCTGTTCCCGCCAGTGTGGTGTTGGCGCGCCGCTATCATTGGTTTGGCATGAGGGCATTGCGGATGCTAACCGGATTAGCCTTTGTCATCCCAACAACAGTCGCGGCAAGCGGGTTACTGGCGATTTGGGGCAGGCAAGGCGTCATTAATCAACTGATCGATGCGGTGAATAGCTTTCTGCCCTTTATCCAGATAGCGGAATTGCCCTCTTTCTTTGGCTTAAAAGCAGTGGTTTTGGCGCATATCTTTTTCAATGCTCCCTTAATGATCAGGGTATTTTTGCCGCGATTATTATCAGTGCCAGATAACCATTGGCGATTGGCGCGGATGGTAGGCATGACCCCATTGCAACAATTTCGTTGGCTGGAATGGCCAGCACTAAAATCCATGGTCTTACCGATGATGGGCTTGGTATTTTTGTTTTGTTTCAGTTCCTTTGCCTTAGTGTTGATGCTAGGTGGTGGGCCAAGGGTAACCACCCTGGAGGTAGAGATTTACGCCGCTATTCGGATTGCTTTTGATCTGGATTTAGCAGTTGGTTTGACGGTGCTTCAGGTCATGATAGCCTTTGCCGTGCTTGGGGTCATGATGCTGCATCCCATGATGCGGCAAACCATGCCGCAGGTGGTTATGCCAATGCGCCCCCCCATTGGTTTTATGCTTGCCTCACCCTCGCCTGTTCTTAAGGTGCTGGATATCCTGTTGATCTCAGGGCTTGTGGTATTGCTGGTCTTGCCGTTATTGGCGCTGATGATCAAGGGGCTTGGCGGCGATATGATCACCGTTATCACTAGCGCGAAATTATGGCGAGCTATGATGAATAGCGTTAGCATTGCGCTTGCCTCTGCTATATGTGTGACAGGGGCCGCCATGCTATTAGCGGAATGGCGGGTTTTGCTATCGTTTAAGATCGCCGCACTTAACCAACATGAGGCATATCGCACCAGAACAGGTTATGATGTTATGCTCCTCATCATGGAAAGCAGCGTCATGGTGTATTTGATCTTGCCAGCGATTGTTATGGGAACAGCGT
Organism: Puniceispirillales bacterium (SeqCode); assembly: GCA_965659785.1. Taxonomy (GTDB): domain Bacteria; phylum Pseudomonadota; class Alphaproteobacteria; order Puniceispirillales; family UBA1172; genus UBA12202. The sequence continues at coordinate 1,461 of CBFHXL010000063.1, read as the reverse complement.
GGTTTATTCTGTTGCGCGGCGTTGCCAATGTGTTTGTGATTGCGCCGTTTTTGGTATTGATGGCGAATATCATGATGGCGTTGCCTGTGGCGTATCGTTTGCTGATAGGGAAATGGATGACTATGCGGCATCAAGATGAACGCCTAAGGCAGGCATATGGTATTCGGGGGATAAACGGGTTTCGTTATTTGACGATACCTGTGATGAGTCGTGAGATTGGCCTCATTTTTGGGATGGTGGCGGCGATGTCCATGGGGGATTTAGGGGTTATTGCCCTGTTTGCTAGTGCTGATTTTGAAACCTTACCGTGGGTATTGTTTCAGCAAGCCGGTCGCTATCGGGTGAATGAGGCGGCAGCAACCGGCCTTATCCTCATGCTGGTGGTGATCATGCTCTTTAGTCTTGGTCATGGGCTTGGGCGCTGGTTAAGCCTGCCAAGATCGCTTTATCGTCCCCCCTATTTTGAAAACACACCAACTGACCCTAAGATAGGACTTCCCCATGCTTGAGGTGTTAGATGTTGGCTTTTCTTATCCAGATCAACAGCAACCGTTCCATTTTGATCTGAACGTGCCTGACCATTCGGCTCTTGTTGTGGCTGGGGCGTCTGGGTCAGGGAAATCGACCTTGCTTGCTTTAATCGCTGGATTTTTAAGCCCCATTTCTGGTGATATTCGTTGGCGCGGCATATCTTTGCTAGGCTTACCGCCTTCGGATCGCCCCATTTCTATCCTGTTCCAGCATGATAATTTGTTTCCTCATCTGGATGTGTGGACCAATATTGCCCTAGGCGTAGATGGCGGTGCTAAGCTTTCCTCAATAACGGCATCTCTGATAAGGGAATCTATGGCTGATCTTGGAATTGGTGAGATGGGAAACCGCGCTATTCCAACGCTTTCGGGTGGCCAGCAGCAAAGGGTGGCCTTAGTGCGAGCCCTAGTAAGGGCCAGAGTTGATCAACAGCATCAGGCCGGAATGCCAAGACCCCTATTGTTACTTGATGAACCTTTTAGTGCGCTTGATCCAGAAACGAAGGCAAATTGCCTTGAGGTTGTTCGCCATATGGTTAATCAATATGGCCTAACCGCGATTTTGGTCACTCATGATCCTGCGGATGCCGCTATGCTAGGCGCAGATGTTTTTTCCTTGAAGCCAGACGCCTGATCAGTCATCAATAGAAAAGAGAGTAAACAATATCAGGCAGGGTAATCATGCCTAAAAATGCCGGTCAGGTTATCGTCGATGCGCTAGAAACTTATGGGGTGGACCGCCTGTTTTGTGTTCCGGGTGAGAGCTTTCTGCCGGTTCTTGATGCGCTTCAGGACAGTTCTATCGAAACCATATTAGCTCGTCATGAGGGCGGGGCCGCGATTATGGCGGAGGCGGATGGTAAAATGACCCATCGCCCCGGTATTGCGCTGGTCACGCGTGGCCCCGGGGCTACCAATGCCTCATCAGGGG
>CBFHXL010000062.1:0-3784 GCA_965659785.1 Puniceispirillales bacterium (SeqCode) | reverse complement strand
GCACATCGACAATAAAGGCAACCATGCCAATCATGATCAATGGTGCGGTTTCACCTAGAGCTTGGGCTATGCCAATGATCGTGCCGGTTAATATCCCTGGCGCGGCTAATGGCAGCACATGATCAAGGGCGGCTTGCATCCGCGATGCACCCACCCCTAACGCGGCATCCCGAATAGATGTCGGCACCGCCCGAATTGAGGCACGTGTCGCAATGATAATGGTAGGTAAAGTCATCAAGGCCAGTACCATACCCCCAACCAAAGGCGCTGAGCGCGGCATATTAAAAAAACCAAGGAAAATGGCTAAACCAAGTAGGCCAAAGACAATAGATGGCACTGCTGCTAAATTGTTAATATTGACCTCAATAAAATCAGTTAAGCGTCCCGGTGGGGCAAAATATTCAAGATAAATAGCCGCCATGACCGCCAAAGGAAGGGCAATAATGATGGTGACCATCAAGGCAATTGCAGACCCAACAACAGCTCCAAGAATACCTGAACTTTCAGGCTCTCTTGAATCCGCATTTGTAAAAAAGGTGGAATTAAAGACCTTGCGCAGATCACCCTGTTGTTCCAACTGATTGATCCAATCAAGCTGATTGTCTTTAATACGGCGTAATTTTTCTGGGAGTGAGGTATTAATGCGTCCCTTTAACAGCATATCAAGATCATCAGATGTTTTTACCCAAAATGTGGTTTGATCAATGAGACTGGGATCAGTTTCAATGGCTATTCGCAACTCATAACCCGCATTATCCGACACCAGATTATTAAGCATGCGTTGATCAGACATTCGTTTGACCGCAGGAAACCCTTTGCGGAACGATTTTTTAACCAACCCACTCCAGTTAAAAGCTTGGGATTTCTGCGGATCAATCTGGCCATCTTCACTTAGCAACTTCTCTTTGGGTATTTCAAGGTTCACCCGAACTTCGGATTGCAACAGGGCTGTATAACCGTTTGAAAAAATATTGACCATCAGAACAACCAAAAACCCAATTGCCAGAGTTATCGCGGTGATGCCTGCGGTTTTTAACTGTTTTTCTCGTTTATGCCTTTTGTGCAAACTTTTGGAAATCTGTGCCAGCCTGTCATCAGTTGACATCGCTTTGATGAGGTTACTCATATCGACCTCCCATTCGCCGTGAAATGCTTAAAGCGGTAATATTCAATAGTAAGGTCATGACAAATAAGGTGATGCCAAGCGCAAAGGCAGACAGGGTTTTCAGCGAATCAAACTCAGTATCACCTGTTAACAACATGACAATTTGCACCGTGACGGTGGTAACACTGTCTAGGGGGTTTATCGTCAGTTGTGCGCTCACCCCTGCCGCCATGACCACGATCATCGTTTCCCCAATGGCGCGGCTGATGGCCAACAGAAAAGCCCCTATTAACCCCGGAAAGGCCGCTGGCAGAACAACTTTAGTGATCATTTCGCCGCGAGTGCTGCCAAGCCCAAGCGCCCCATCACGCAGCGATCGCGGCACCGCCGTAATCACATCATCAGAAAGGGATGAAATAAATGGGATGATCATAATTCCCATAACGCCGCCTGCGGCTAAGGCGCTTTGGGCAGAAATATCTAAACCGGCAAAAAGACCAAGATCGCGAATAAATGGCCCAACGGTTAAAGCGGCAAAAAACCCATAAACCACGGTCGGTACACCTGCCAGCACCTCAAGCGTAGGTTTTATGATATTGCGTGTTCGCGCACTGGCAAACTCAGCCATATAAATTGCGGCAAATAGGCCAATGGGTACCGCCACCATCATGGCAATAAAGGCCACTAATAATGTGCCTAGCATTACCGGCAACATACCAAACGACCCTTGGGTGACGCCATTAACTTCTGACTGGCCACCGCTACTGGAAAAGGCTTTTAAGGGTGACCAGTGCGTTCCAAAAAAGAAATCAATCATGCTATATTGTGAAAAAAACCGAATGGATTCATACAGTAATGAAGAAACAATGCCCACTGTAGTAAGAATAGCGACAACCGCCGCAACAAAAAATAGCCGCCGCAAAAACCCTTCCCATTTTATCCGCGCTTTTTGTTCAGGTGAGATTTTACGAATAGCAAAAACCGCTCCGGCAAAAGCAACCAAAAGACTGACAACAAACTTCAGATCATTGGCGTTTGCCCTTAAATTGGCTTGTGCATCGGCAATGGATCGCATGGTGTCATCAGGTGCAGAAATTAAACCCGTCGAGATATTTTGAAGCTGCGCCAGTCGTAACTGAAGCATTGCACCTTCAATGTTGGGATAAGCGTCAAGCAACAGAGTCTGGCTCAAGCGTGTAAGGACTGGCTGGGTTAATGCTGTCCACATCAAAAGAATAAGGATCGCCGGAACGAATGTCCAAGCGGCGGCATAAATCCCATAATATTGCCTAAGCGAATGTGGACGCACACCTTGGGATTTACTTAAGCTAACGATATAACTTTTACCCATAAAAAAAACGATTAGCGCCGTCAGAAACAGAACCACCGCTAAGGAAAAGATATTTGTAAAAGCTGAAGGGATCATTAATCGATATTTCCAATAAAGCATTAGGCACCATGAAAATGATCATGATGCCTAATGATGTTGATCAAAGATCAGAAACTTTAGCTATCTGTGCCTCGGTTTCTTCTTCTGTCAGGGGAACAAGTCCCGCTGGGAACAAATACCCATCAAGCCCCATCGCTTTTTCTGATACAAATTCTGCTACAAACTCTTTCATACCGGGGATGACGCCAACATGAGCTTTCTTGATATAAAAGAAGAGTGGTCGTGCGCCGGGATATTCATAAGAAGCAACGTTTTCAAAGGTCAGCTCAACACCATTAACAACTGATGCCTGAACTTTATCCCTGTTTTGCTCTAAGAAGGAATAACCAAAGACACCAAACATCTCAGGATCAGCAACAAGCTTTTCAATAATCAGGCTGTCGTTTTCACCCATTTCAATAGCGCGCCCATCTTCGCGCAACTCATCAGACTTTTCCAAGCCAAGAGATTTCAAACCGGGCTCAACAAAAAGCGCACCAAGCGCATCTCTGGTGCCAGAGGTAGGAGGAGGCACCATGATGGAAATGGGCTTTGCCGGTAAGTTTGCTTCCTCACCGCCCATTGCGGCAACGAATTGATCAACCTCAGCCCAAGTGGTCAGAGCATTTGGTTGTTTTTCAGCATCTTTATTATCTGTCTTGCCGCCACCGGGCAGGTCAGCGGCTAAGGCAACAGCAATATGGGAAACGGTAAGGTTCATGGCGCTGGCTTCAAGAGAGTTTGAAAAAGCTAAACCATCGTTACCAACAACAATCTCAATAAACTCAACGCCATTTGCGGCACAATTATCGGCTTCTTTTGATTTCATCGCGCGTGATGCGTTTGTGATATCAGGAAACGCAACACCAATACCGCCACAGAAAAGTTTCATGCCACCGCCAGTACCTGTGGATTCAACAACAGGCGTTTTGAAGCCGCTTATCTGGCCAAATTTTTCAGCAGCAATTGTGGCAAAAGGGTAGACCGTAGATGACCCAACTATAGATATTTGATCACGGGCATAAGCAACACCAAAAAATGATGACGATAAAGCCAATCCAGCGATAAGATATGAGAAACGCATAATAAAAATCCTTTTCTCCGTTAACAACTTGGTGAGTAAGGAAATATCAATGCGGTGTTAAAGTTTTATGACAAAGAGATAAAATTTTTATGACATATGTTCATAAAAATGACAGAGGCGCTCATTCGCTAATGGACAAGGCATATCCACTGCCACGAACAGTTCG
>CBFHXL010000061.1:0-4065 GCA_965659785.1 Puniceispirillales bacterium (SeqCode) | reverse complement strand
TTTGCATGATAGTGTTGCGTTTTTTGCATCACAAATATGTTGCCCTGCGCGAAAGGATAACCCTCATCAGATGCAATTTATGAAATCGCTAAAATTTATCTCAGTGATTGCTGAAGAAAAATCTATTCGCAAAGCCTCCGAACGCCTGGCCATCACCCCATCCGCCCTAAACCGAAGGCTATTAGCTATTGAAGAGGAGCTGAAATGCCCATTATTTGAGCGCATGGCTTCAGGGGTTAGGTTGAACACCGCTGGCGAATTGTTCCTGCACCATATTAAGCGCCAGCATATTGATCTGGAACGGGTGCGTTCGCAAATAGCAGACCTTGAAGGGATGCGCCGTGGTCATGTCAATCTAGTCTCTAGCCATTATGCGGTTGCTGATGTTTTGGCAGAAGAAATGGCAGATTATCGCCATGCCTATCCGCGGGTAACCTTTTCAATTGAAACCTGTGAACGTGAAATGGCGGAATACCATCTATCAGAATTAAACGCTGATCTGGCAATGACCGTAGGGCCTGTGATCTCATCTGCCTTTAAGATTCTGGCATCTATCCGGCTGGCGCCGGTTGCGCTAATGAAATCAGATCATCCCCTCGCCAAAAACTCTAGTATTCGGCTTTATGAATGCGCTGAGTTTCCTATCATCATGCCTCATAAACATGATCACCTTTCCGCGCTGATGCAGTTGGCGCAGGCATCGACAGGCGTTACGCTAAATATGGTTGGTCATTATGATAATCATGCGTTTCGTGACCATTATCTGCAACATGAAGACGCCATAGGGTTTCACCTGCCATTGTCCCAAAACGCATCAATAAAAACAGACCTTATCACAAAACCTTTGGCCCAATCGGATATTCCGTCAACAATGGTATGCTTGTTGCAACTAGGTAATCGGGTATTGTCCGTGGCGGCGGCTAAGTTTGCAGAACAACTGGTTGCCCGTCTTGAGAAACAATTCCCAGGGGTGAACTAACTTGGCACATGATACGGATTATGCCAAAATGTTAGTGGAATTGATGCTTAAGACCACGACTTGATATGATGAGGATGGCAATGTCAGATCAATCACAAATGGAACCAACATCAGAAGAAAAGCTAATAGAACAACTGAAAATCCTTCTGAAAGATTATCCCGAATATGATCCTCCACGGGTGCGCACAGATGGCGATATTGTTATCCCTCTTGATGTGGTCCTAAAGAAAAACCGTGAAGCTAGCCGCAATATGGCAGAAGCGATCAGCAATCTGATGAATGGCGACAAACGCCGCAGTTCGGCTTGGTTGGAATAAACACGCAATAAGAGAGGGGACCAATGAGCATTACCGATGAAGGCGAATACGGTCAAAAACAGATCGATTTTCTGGAATTGATATGGGGCGAAGGGTTTCTTTCCCCCGGCGGAACAGCTGAGGTGGATTTGGTATTAGACGGCCTTGATTTGAAAGGGCTGAATATTCTGGATATTGGCTGTGGATGTGGTGGAGCGGCTTTCCATTTGATCCGTGGCCATGGCGCTGCCAGTGTCATCGGCATTGATATTGAACCTCTTGTGATCACACGCGCCTCTGCCTTGGCTGAGGCATATCATCTGACTGATCGCGCTAAGTTTGAGGTGGTGACACCCGGCCCTTTGCCCTTTCCTGATGGGCAGTTTGATATGGTATTCAGCAAAGACGCCTTTTTGCATATCCCTGACAAAGAAAGCCTGATGGCGGATGTTGCTCGTGTTCTCAAGCCTGCTGGCATGATTGCGGCTAGTGATTGGATGCGGTTAGATGATGGGCCATTATCCGAACAATTGCGCGAATATATTGCCGCTGAAGGCCTCGATATGCATATGTGTTCTCTTCAACGCTATGAAAAGGCCTTGGCAGACGCAGGATTTGATCAGATACATCTCAAAGATCGCAACGCATGGTATCTTGATCTAGCACGGGATGAGCACAAAAGCATGACCACTCCGCCGCTACGGGATCACATTGTGGACTGCATTGGCGAAGAAGAAGCTGACCACACCGCCGCCATTTGGCGTAAAATGATTGGCGTTCTGGAAATTGGCGAACATAGGCCGGGGCATTTCCGCGCAAAACTAGCGAAAGCGACTTAGCATTAAGATAAGGAAATGGCGGGAGTGACGGGACTCGAACCCGCGGCCTCCGGCGTGACAGGCCGGCGCTCTAACCAACTGAGCTACACCCCCATAAAGGGACGGTTACGACAAACCGCGACCGTGATCATCTTATAGCCAATTCAAATAGGCTGGGCAAGCGTCTTTTTTATCTGCCGTAACAATGGTTTTCAAAATCATGTTGAGAAAGATAAAGGAATGAAAACCCATCATTAATTTCCGTCATAATCTTGGGTATCATATCCACTGTTCTGCCAATCGGTTATTCCCTTAGACAGATGCGTGACTTGGGTAAAGCCTAATTGATCGATGAGCGCATTCCCCAGCATCCCTGATCTGCTGCCTGAACGGCAATAGATCAAAACAGGAATATCTGGATTGGTTACCAGCGCAAAGAATTGATCCTGAAAATTAGGGTGCAGGCTTCCGTTTTCTTGAAAGGCGGTTATCAGATGCGCGCCTTTGATCACACCAGTTTCCACCCATTCATCTTCACGGCGAATATCAATAATCAAAGCCCCTTTGGCTTGTTGTTCCAACAGATCAGCGGCTGTGGCTTCGCCAAGCGTGGCTGGCTCAGACACCTCTAATAATTCTATGGTAAAAATAAGGGCCGCATTAGGGGGAATGACATCCCCAGCACCTGATGAGCCATAAGCAAGTTCAGGTGGGATCGTGACTTTACGCACCTCCCCCACGGTCATACCCATCACCCCTTGTTCCCAACCCGGGATAACCTGATTTGCCCCGATGGTAAAAGAAAACGCCTGCCCCTTAGGCCGTGACGCATCAAATACCGTTCCATCCGTTAATTGCCCTTCATAATGGACTTTGACGCGGTGCCCTGTTTCAGCCACCTCACCCGAGCCTGCTGTTAAAATTTCAATGTCGAGTTCATCAGCCATAACAAGATTTCCTATCAAAAAAAGAGGCAAAAGAAATATAAGAAGTAACCACTTAAACATGCCGTCATCCTACTTAAGATAGCCGAATGATCAAGCCAAGAAACAGGAAAACGTTGTCTTTCCTACTCTCACTTAAGCCAACGACAATTTCAGTAAGGGGGCAGATAAGAGATGATGAAGGGGATGCATAAAAAGCAACCCGTCATTATGGACGTCAAATCATAACATTCAGGAAAAATGGTGGGCGGTGAGGGGTTCGAACCCCCGACCTACTGGGTGTAAACCAGTCGCTCTCCCAGCTGAGCTAACCGCCCGAACCTAAAAAACATAATATAAAGTGTATTAATACAGCACGTTAACAAATATGCTCTGTACATTGATTATCATCTTAATGTAATGAATATCCATGTTGATATCATATTATTGCTCACAATATGCTCACAACTTTACCCCCCTTAAATCAAATGGGGGGTGCAGTGCCAGTATTAACAGCTAAGCTCATTAGCAAGCTTTCTTGTGATGACCCCAAAAAGCCAATTTTTGTATGGGATGATAAACTTAAGGGATTTGCTGTATGTGTAACAAAGACACGTAAATCCTTTGTCTTTAAAGGCCGCATCAAACAGTCAGGCAGGTCTAAGCAGATCAAAATCGCTGGCTGTGATGTAATCTCTGTGGATGAAGCTAGGGAGCGAGCAAGAGTTATTGCAGGTGAATTTTCATCCCTCACATATCTCGATGATTTATATAAGAAGCAAAGCATACCTATTCTTGCTGATGCATTTAATCAGTATATCGATGTCTATCTGAGTCAAAGAAGCCCTAAACATAAAAGGGATACAATCAATTTCTTTAAAAATTGGATATTGCCTCGCCTATCCATGCATAAGGTAAGTCATATCCGTTCTTCAGATATTTTTTCCATCACTGATGAAGCTAAAGCACTAGGCAAAAACAGGACAGCTTCGGCAATATGGGGCGCAATGAGCACTTTCCTTAAGTGGTGCTTAGATCGAGATTATATT
>CBFHXL010000060.1:0-4092 GCA_965659785.1 Puniceispirillales bacterium (SeqCode) | reverse complement strand
GATATGATTACCGCTGATTATACCAATGTCGCAGAAACCGATAAGGCAGAGGCGCAAAACAGCAAAAACCGCATTATCAGCATCACCGGAATAGGACAGGCAGATATCACCTATCTGGATGCCCAAGGCCTAAAAACACACGGAAAGGCAGAAACCATCCATTATGACCGCCAAGAGGATATCCTAACCTTATCCGGCATCCCCCAATCAGGCCCCCAATCAGGCATGATCCGCGTCACTCGTGACGGCAATATTACCGAGGCCACGGATAGCATCACCTATCACCGCACCAAAGGTATCATTACGAATATTGGCAACACCGCTACCCGATTTGACGATGGGCGTCAGATTTTTGGGGATAAAGCCGTGACCACTACCAGCCCTGATGATGGCAAAATTGTTCAGATCATCATCACGGGCAATGCCCATATTATCCACCCTGATCCTAATGGCGGCCAGCAAGAAGCAACCGGGGATTATGCGGTTTATGATGCCGCCGCAGACACGGTAACCGTAACGGGGAATGTGATCCTGACCGAGGCTGATAATATCCTCAAAGGCGACAAAGCGGTCATGAAAATCGGGGAAGGGACAAGCGTTCTGTCATCAGATGGTGACGATAATCGGGTCAGTGGGCAATTTATTCTGGAATAGCCATAAGCCTTTGCCGCGATGATTTGACCTAAAAGGGTTAAGGCTTATCCTAATTTCACCATTATTTTCATTGGCATAGGCGCGGTTTTCCCCTATATTCACTTGCAAAGATCATTCCGCACCGGACACTTATAATATGACTTCGACAAGTTTTCAGGCATCTAATCTCAAAGTGGCGCATGACCATAAGTGGTCAGAAACCGGACTTGTTGCCGATCATATTGGCAAATCCTATCAAAAAAAGCGCGTGGTACGCAGCCTGTCTCTCAAGCTCAGCCGAGGAGAAGCGGTTGGTCTTCTAGGCCCTAACGGGGCTGGAAAAACCACCTGTTTTTACATGATGTCTGGGCTGATTAAGGTAGATGAAGGGCGCATTTCCCTTGATGGGATTGATATTACGGCCTTGCCTATGTATCGCCGGTCGCAACTGGGCATTGGCTATCTGCCGCAGGAATCTAGTATTTTTCACGGTTTAAGCGTTGAGCAAAATATTATGGCGGTTCTTCAAATGGTTGAGGCTGACGCCGATATTCGCATGACCATGCTGGATGAATTGCTGGATGAGTTCCATATCTCGCATCTGCGCGCCGCTAATGCCATGACGCTATCAGGGGGGGAACGCCGCCGGGTTGAGATCGCTCGTGCTTTGGCTTCACGCCCTACCTTTTTGATGCTAGATGAGCCTCTGGCAGGGATTGACCCGATTGCAATATCGGAGATCAAAGAGTTGATTGGTCGGCTTAAAGCCCACGGGTTGGGGGTTTTGATCACTGACCATAATGTTCGGGATACGCTTAGCATTGTTGACCGCAGTTATATCCTGAATGATGGAATCATCCTCAAAAGCGGAACCCCGCAAGAAATTATCGATGATCCTCATGTCCAAGAGGTCTATTTAGGGCGACAGTTTCTGCGTTAAATCAATACGTTCCCTTTATTATTATATTTTTTTTGGTGCACATCTTGACGGCTAAGGGCATTAAGACTAAAAGCCCTTAAGTTTTTATTCAAAGCCGTTTTCACATAAATTAAGTATAGTTTTTTTTCATGAAAATTCGCGATCTTATTGGCCCCGATGATATTGTCATTCGGGACAAAGCCGACAGCAAAAAACAAATCCTTCAGGATATGGTCGGCCTTATCGCCAGTCGCAAAATTGCCCTTGATGAACGCCATGTGACCGAGCTTTTGCTTGAACGCGAAAAGCTAGGCAGCACAGGTCTTGGTGATGGTGTGGCGATCCCTCATGCGCGTTGTGATTTCCCGGCAAATTGTGATCATGGTGTGGCTATGTTGCTGATGAAACTTAACTCACCTATCGATTTTGAAGCCAATGATGATGCCCCTGTTGATATTATCTGTATGCTAATCGCTTCACAGAATTGCGGCACCTCGCATCTGACCACGCTTGCCGCTATGTCGCGATTTATTCGTGACGAAGATTCCGCCCGCATGATCCGCCAGGCTACTAGCCCTGCGATGATCTGGGAAGCGCTTGATGACCCTAGGCAATCATCAGCGGCCTAACTGGGTCTAGCATCTTGCCACAACCCTGAACCTGCGGCATAATCCTAGCCGTAAATCAGGAATATTATGTCTTTATCCCCATCCCCGCGGCCTGTTACCGAAAACATGATTGGCATTTCCTATATGCTGATGTCGGTGCTAGCTGGCTTAATCACCGCTTCGGTGGTGAAATTGTTTTCAGCCGATATGGCGACCTTATCTATCCTATCAGTGCGGTTTGTGTTTTGTATGCCGTTACTGGTTATTTTTGGTCTGCTCATTCGCGGCCCTGACTTATGGCAAGTGAACCGCTGGGATATGCTGGGCTTGCGCATCTTTGTCGGGCATCTGGGGATTATTTTTTGGTTTATGTCCGTGCGCACAACGACACTAGGTCAGGCCACGGCGTTATTTCAATCTTCGGCTATTTTTGTCACCATTCTTGCCCCTTTTCTTCTGAAGGAAAAGGTCGGGGTCTATCGAGGAACAGCGGTGGTATGCGGATTGATCGGCATCTTTATGATCACCAATCCCTTTTCCGGCGAGCTTAGCGCTGGGGCGTTTTGGGGCATCCTATCAGCATTAGCTGGCGCTATTCTTGTTATTACCCTGCGTAAGTTAGGAAAATCGGATATTCCTATCACCGTCGCCTTATGGCATAACGGGATTGGCGCTGTGATCTATCCCTTGATGCTGGTCTTGTTACTTCCGGATGCGCTTTACCCTCTGATCATGTCCAGTGATATTGGCATTTTTGTGATATTTGGGATTTCCGCTAGTTTAGTGCAGTTTGGATTTGCTTCGGCCTATCGTTATGGTGAGGCCACGGTGCTTGTCCCTACCCGATATCTCTCTGTTCCAGCATCAGCACTGATCGGCTGGATATTCTGGCAAGAAGACCCAAAACTGATTGAAATGTTAGGCATGGTCATAGTGGTCGGTAGTTGTATCTTTATTTCCATTCGGGAATATCGGCTTGGCCGGGCAAATAAAGCCAGCGAGCCATTTTTGCATAAAGGGTAATTGACCCAAGGCAAAATGGCCTTAAATCATAATCATAAGATGTTATTCACGCTAACCCATGTTTGAGGTGTTTCGATGCGAGCCTGTGTTATGTTTATTGTGATGATGGTAACGGCAGCCTCTGCCCATGCAGATGTCATCACAGAACGAAAAGAAAACTTTCGTGCCAATGTGAAATCGCTGAAACTGATCCAGCCTGCGATACAAGATGGCGATAGGGAAACCATTATAAATGAGGCTGAGGCCATTGCCCGTTGGGCAAAGGCAATGCCAGAGTTTTTCCCAAATGGAAGTGATATGGGCGACACAAAGGCCAGACCAGAAATCTGGGAAAATTGGGATGACTTCCTTGCCAAGAGCGCGGCTAACCAAGACGCGGCCGAGACCTTAGCATCACTGGCGGCGGCAGGCGATGATGACGCCCTACCCGGTGCGTTTGGGGCGTTATCAAAGACGTGCGGCGATTGCCACAACCTCTATAAATACTAGAAATAGAACCGATCACCGATAAGGGCCAAGGACTGCGCCCCTGCCACCATCGCCATCAACAGAACAGCGCCAAACACTTGCTTGGCGCGAGATATTGGCGGCGCGTGTTCATCAGCCCCACCCGTTATCATCTGAGGCGTCAGGTTGATCTTTAACCATACCCGATAAAGAATAATCGCCAGCAGATGCACGGCAATAACACCAAACACAACCCATTGCAGAGTCTTATGAATATCGGTTGCGGTGCCAGAATATATCCCTACCCATGCCGCTAATGGGCCTTCAAACAGAATATCATTATTCGCCATTGACCCAGACGTAGCGATAGCCCCAAACACCACCAACATAAGCAATGTTGCCCATGCACCTGTTGGGGCATGACCGGGGCGATGCTGACGATCACCTGCCCTGCGCTCATGC
>CBFHXL010000059.1:0-4826 GCA_965659785.1 Puniceispirillales bacterium (SeqCode) | reverse complement strand
CCATATTGACTATATCCTGCGCAATCTTGGGGTGCGGCAGTTGGTCATCTCAGGCCTGATCACAGACCAATGTGTTGAAAGCGCTATCCGTGATGCGTGTGATCTGGGCTATCTGGTGACACAAGTAACAGATGCGTGCTTGACCTATAGTCAAAAAAGGCATGATCATTCTTTAGAAACAATTAAAGGCTATTGCCGGCAGTTAACCACCGCAGACCTGATTGAGGAAATACAGCATGCTTGAGCTGAAAGGCGTATCAAAAACCTTTGGCGGGGTCAAAGCCGTGCAGAATGTCAGCATGTCGATTGCCCCGGGTGAGGTACGCGGGTTAATAGGCCCAAATGGCGCCGGGAAAAGTACATTGGTCAATTTAATATCAGGATTGCTTCGCCATTCTACTGGCACAATATCAGTAAATGGTGAGTCTGTTGATAAGCTATCCGCCCATCAGCGTGCACATCGCGGTATCGCTCGCACGTTTCAGAATCTAAGGGTGTTTGGAAGCCTAACCGTCCAGCAAAATATCGATGTCGCAGGCTATTCCGGCCGAACAAGCAAGCAAAACAACAATGATATCCTGCAAGAGGCGATTATACGTTTTGACCTTGCTGATAAACTTCATGCCCCTGCCAGTTCTCTTGCCTATGGTCAGTTGCGCAGACTGGAAATTGTTCGCGCCCTTGCGCTCAGGCCACGCCTGTTGATGCTTGATGAACCTGCCGCAGGGATGAATGAACAAGAAACCGATGATCTGAGAGAAGCGCTAGGCTGGGTCAGAACCCAGAGCGATTGCGCTATTCTTGTTATTGATCATGATCTTAAATTTATTATGGCGCTTAGTGAGCGCATCACAGTTCTGAACCTAGGGGCAGTCATAGCGAATGGCAGCCCTAAAGAGGTCTCGGAAAACAGGCAAGTGATCGACGCCTATTTAGGGGAAGATTATGAACATGCCGCTTAAGTTAAGTTCAAACCACGAGGGAGTGATAATATGAAGAAGACACTAATCGCATTAACCTGTCTAGCTATGGCAGGACCTGCCATGGCAAATGACACCATCAAAATCGGTTTGGGTGTACCCATGACCGGCGATTATGCGCCTTATGCCGAATGGCAAGGGGCACGCTGTATGGCAAAAATGATCAACGACAATGGTGGCGTTGACGGCAAGATGATTGAAGTGCTGACACAAGATTCTGGTGCAGACACACAAACCGCAATCAGCCTTGCTCAAAAATTTCTTGATGAAGGCGCGGTCATGCTAGGCACGATCCCGTTTTCGGATACGATGATTCCTGTGGCACAAATTGCTAACGGCTATGGCGTATCCATCTTTCAACCGCAATCCACCCAAGTGGAAATGCACGCCGGAACAGTAAATAACTTCTTTACTGGTGTGTCACCTGATCCATTTACCGCAACCGCGGCGGCCAACCATGCGTTAAGTGTTGGCGTTAAAAATGTTGTTTTGATGACGTCTGACGAAGGCGGATCATGGTCAGCCCGCACCCCATTGTGGTTTGGTGATGTGATCGAAGCTGGTGGCGGTAAGGTTTTATCAAAGATGAACTTTTCCTTTGGGACTTCAGATTGGTCACCACAGATTGCCGAAATGAAGGCTTTAGGTGAGCCGGTTGATGCGGTCTATATCTCGTCAATCATGCCTGATATCGCCGTCCTGATCCGTCAGCTTAAGAGCGCAGGCATTGATGCCTATGTTATCGGCTCTGATGGTTTTGATGATCCTTCGCTTGATGCGATTGGTTCTGATGATGCCTCCATCCTTGACAAAGTGTTCTTTGCCACACTTGCCCCAAGCCATGCTGAAAGTGCTGTGGTCAAGTTTATGGCAGATTGTCAAGCCATGGGCATTGATGTCCCGGGTCTGTTCCCAGCAACAGGGGCAGATACCGTCATGGCGGTCGCTTGGGCAGTTGAACAATCCGGCAGCACCGACCCGTCAACCATTGCCGATACCATCAGAAACGCGGATAGCATCCCTGTTCTGACGGTGGATAGCATTTCATTTAAGGAAACCAGAACTTACGCTCAGCGGACCATTCCCGTCATTGGATACAAGAATGGCAAGCGTGTTCTGATTTCAAATGAAATCCCAAGCAACACCCCAACCGATTGGAATTAATTTACCCAATCCTGCGGAGCTTTTTTCGAAAAGCTCCGCTTCCCCGACCCCCACATCTTGGACCTTGGGCATGCTAGTAGTTCAAAACTTAAAAGTCTTTCATGGCCCTATTGAGGCGGTCCACGGCATTTCCTTTACCGTTAAAGAAGGCAGTTGCGTGTCTTTGCTTGGCCCTAATGGTGCTGGGAAAACCTCAACCATTTCCGCGATTACTGGCGTGGCAAAATCCACCGGAAGCATCATGTTTGCTGATGAGGATATGTCTGCCCTGCCTGTGGAAACGCGCATCCGCAAAGGCATTGCAGTTTCCCCCGAGGGACGACGCGTCTTTGCTAATCTCAGCGTCAAAGAAAACCTGCGTCTTGGCGGCGCTTTTAACCCAAACGATATTGATCACCTGATTGCCGAATGGTTTGAGACTTTTCCCATTTTAGGGGAACGGCGCCACCAACCGGCAGGAACCTTATCAGGCGGTGAGCAGCAAATGCTGGCTATTGCCCGCGCGCTAATGTCTGAACCCAGAATTCTTCTCTTAGATGAACCTAGCCTTGGGCTTGCCCCTAAGATCGTCACACAGATTTTTACCATGATTGAGCGGCTAAAAGAAAAGCGCATGACCATTCTTCTTGTTGAACAAAACGCCACTCTGGCTTTGCGGCTTTCTGATCACGCCTATCTGCTGAATAATGGCCATATTGTTGCTGATGGCACTGCCGAAACGTTAGGCAGTAATGACAGCTTAATGGCAGAACTGACGGGGCTAGCCTGATATGGAATTCGTAGCACAGCAGATCATGAACGCCCTTTCCTTTGGCGCAGAATACGCATTGCTCGCCCTTGGCCTTGCCATTGTATTTTCCATCATGGGGTTGGTTAATTTTGCCCATGGGGAAATCATTGCCGTTGGCGGGTATACCATGGTGGCAATGGCGGCGCTCTCGCTCAACAATCCTTTAATTGTCATAGGGGCGGCTATTCTGGCAGCCTGTATCGGCGCCATTACGCTGGAAAGAGTGGCTTTTCGACCAGTCCGTTATGCAGACCCCACCACCGGATTATTAACAGCGTTTGGGGTTTCCATTGTTTTGCAAAACCTGTTTTTGCTCTTGGTTTCCCCTCGCCCCATTGCGGTCACATCCCTTTATTTTCTGGAATGGCCAATTCCCTTTGCTGGGCTTCGTATCTCATCCCTGCAATTGTTTGAAACATTGACCACCATTATTGTGATTGTGGTGATGATGCTGTTCCTTAAAAGAACAGTGCTTGGTCTTGCCATGCGTGCCGCTGCTGTTGATTTTGAAATGGTTAGGCTGACAGGCATCAGGGCTAATCGGGTTTTTGCAGCAGCGTTTTTGATTTCAGGTCTGCTTGCTGGCATTGCTTGTGTTTTTATCATGGCACGGCGAGGGTCTGTTGACCCCCATCTTGGCTTTGATCCTGTGCTGATGGCTTTTGTCGCCTGTGTTGTTGGCGGTTTTGGCAGTTTGCCAGGTGCGGTTATTGGCGGTTTTCTGCTTGGTGCTATTGAAGTCGCGATGCTTGTTCTCTTGCCGCAATCCTTGGGCGGCATGACAGATGCTTTTGTCTTTGGCAGTATCGCCCTGTTGCTGATCTGGCGGCCTGATGGAATTTTGACACCGCCGCGTGAAAAAGGGGACAAGCAATGAGCCTTTCTCGAAGCCAGAAACGCGGTTTGGTTGGCGCTAGTCTTCTGGCTTTTGTTCTCATCATGGTGGGAATCCTTGCCACCTATTTTGGATCAAAATATCAACTTCGCATTGTTTATGGCTCTTATGTTAGCCTGATGGTGGTTTTAGCGCTTCAAGTGTTTATGGGAAATGCGCGGATCACTAACCTAAGCCATTCGGCGTTTATGGGGATAGGGGCTTATGCGGCGGCGATTTGTGTGACCCCAATTGCCATGAAAAAAATATCACTGCCAAGTGCGCCATGGGGGCTTAATGCCTTTGCGCTTGACCCGGTTACTTCTGGGATTATTGCCATCGTCATTACCGCCGTGATTGCGTTTCTTATTGGTCTCTTTATCGTTCGCATGTCCGGGATCGGGGCAACCATTGTGTCTTTGGCGGTGCTGGTGATTGTTCATTCTCTGTTTTTGTATCGTACCGATATCTTTAAGGGCAATCAGGCCTTTTTTGGAATCCCGCAGGTTTTTACCCTTACCTCTGCTATCATCATCGCGGTGATCATGGTCTATATTGTTCGCGGCTTTAAGGAAAGTCGGTGGGGCATTGCTCTTAGGGCATCAGCTGATGATGAGATCAGCGCGGCGGCAATGGGCGTGAATGTGCATCGCCTTAGATTGATTGCGTGGGTGTTGTCTGGTGTGCTGCTTGCGGTGGCGGGTATTGCCTATTCCTATTATCTGGGCACGATCAGCGCGCGGCCATTTTACTTTAACCATGTGTTTTTAACCCTTGCGATGCTGATCCTAGGCGGGATGCGCACCGTCACAGGGGCTGTTCTTGGCACATTCTTGATTTCTTTTGGGCTTGAATGGGTGCGCTGGCTAGAAACTGGACCAACGGTTCTGGGGCTAAAATTTCCAGAAGTGCTAGGATTATCAGGTGTTGTTCTCGGATCGGTGATTGTCCTGATCATGGCCTTACGCCCCGGAGGCATTATGGGCGACCGCGAAATCGAAGACTTCATCTTAAAAAA
>CBFHXL010000058.1:0-5063 GCA_965659785.1 Puniceispirillales bacterium (SeqCode) | reverse complement strand
ATTAGGGGCGATTATCACCATTTTGCCTCTATCGTATCAACATGGCCCTATCATTCCCCCCTCTAGCCAAAGCCATCCTACCTGCCCCCCGTCCGGTTATGTGCGGGGCTTTGTGATCACTTTTCGGTGATCAAGGCAGTCT
This sequence comes from Puniceispirillales bacterium (SeqCode), assembly GCA_965659785.1. Classification (GTDB taxonomy): domain Bacteria; phylum Pseudomonadota; class Alphaproteobacteria; order Puniceispirillales; family UBA1172; genus UBA12202. The sequence continues at coordinate 4,921 of CBFHXL010000058.1, read as the reverse complement.
GGCGATTGCCAAAACCCCCAAGGATAGGCATAATTCGCCTATGCGTATCATAACGACTGTCCTGACATGGTTTTTTGGAATAATGGTGCTGGTTGCCGTGTTTAGCGACCTGACCGATGGGCGTGCCGGCATGATTGATGTTGGCGGCCTATGGTTTACGCTTTCGCCTAGCAGCCTGCAAATCAGTGAGGCCATTATCAGCCGCTATATCGACCCTTGCGGCCTGTTTGTTAGTTTGGATTGCGCGCCCTTTGTGTGGCATCCGGTGATCTCATTCTTCTTGCTGTTACCGGCGGCGCCGTTTTTTATCGCCATGACCGCCTTGGTCATCGTGCTTCGGAAAATGCGCAGCCATCGCGGCGGTAAGGCCAAGTCCCGGCAATCCGCAGGCAAAGCCGCCACCACCCCGCCAACAAAAGAATAAGCCGCCCTTTAGGTCATGATAGCTATGGGCAGAGCTACGCGCCTGACGGATATTTGGTCTAGTTATCACCCATTTTGAGCGCTTCAAGAAACGCGCTTTGCGGAATATCAACATTACCAAACTGGCGCATCCGCTTTTTGCCCTCTTTTTGCTTTTCCAGCAATTTGCGCTTACGGCTAACATCACCGCCATAGCATTTAGCTGTCACATCTTTACGCAAGGCGCCGACGGTTTCCCTTGCGATCACCTTGCCGCCAATCGCCGCCTGCAACGCAACCTTAAACAACTGCCGCGGGATAAGGTCTTTGAGCCTAGCGCAAATCGCCCTGCCCCGGCTTTCGGATTGTTCCCGATTGACAATCATGGCCAGCGCATCCACCGGATCACCATTAACCAAAATCGACACCTTAACCAGATCACCTTCACGATACCCTGTTAGGTGATAATCAAATGAAGCATAGCCCTTGGTCACAGATTTCAGGCGATCATAAAAATCAAACACCACCTCGTTCAGTGGCAGACGATAAACCACCATGGCGCGATTGCCAGCATAGGTCAGATTAACCTGCTCACCTCGGCGCTCAGTGCAAAGCGTTAAGACCGAACCCAGAAACTCATCCGGTGTCATGATCGTCGCCTCAATCCATGGCTCTTCGATATGGCTGATCCGAGTCACGTCTGGCATATCCGCCGGATTATGAAGCGATACCTCAGTGCCGTCAGTTTGGTGGATATGATAAACCACCGATGGGGCGGTTGCGATCAGCTCAAGGTTAAACTCCCTTGCTAGGCGTTCACGGATAATTTCCATATGCAAAAGCCCAAGAAACCCACAGCGGAAGCCAAACCCAAGCGCGGCAGAGGTTTCAGCCTCAAACGAAAAGGACGCATCATTAAGGCTAAGCTTTTCCAGCGCATCACGCAGATCGCTAAACTCACCAGCATCTAGGGGGAAAAGCCCACAAAATACCACAGAAACCGAGGGCTTAAACCCGGGCAAAGCTTCACTTGCTGGTTTGCGGTCATCCGTGATGGTATCGCCAATTTTAGCATCAGATACGGTTTTGACACCAGCATTGATAAATCCAACCTCACCGGGGCCAAGCTGATCAACGCTAGATGGCTTAGGGCCAAAAATACCAACCCGTTCAATCACATGGCTGGACCCTGCCGCCATCATGCGAATCTTCATGCCTTTTTTCAGCACCCCATCACGAACCCGAACCAGCGTCATCACGCCAAGATAAGGATCATACCAGCTATCCACCAGCATCGCCTTTAAGGGGGCGTCAGCATCCCCTTCAGGCGCAGGAAGACGCGCCACCAAGGCTTCAAGCACATCTTCAATGCCGATATTGCTCTTGGCTGAGGCCTCAATCGCGTCACTAGCATCTAGCCCGATCACTTCTTCGATTTGGGCGCGGACACGGTCAGGTTCAGCGGCAGGCAGATCAATCTTGTTCAACACAGGAACAATTTCATGATTAACATCTATGGCCTGATACACATTAGCAAGGGTTTGCGCCTCAACCCCTTGCGAGGCATCCACCACCAAAAGCGACCCTTCGCAAGCCGCCAAAGACCGCGACACCTCATAGGCGAAATCCACATGACCGGGGGTATCCATCAGATTAAGAACATAATCCTGACCATCACGCGCTTGATAGTTCAACCGAACCGTTTGCGCCTTGATCGTGATGCCGCGCTCCCGTTCCAATTCCATATTATCAAGCACTTGTTCTTTCATCTCACGATCAGTAAGACCGCCACAATGCTGAATCAATCGGTCAGCCAAGGTGGACTTACCATGATCAATATGGGCAATGATCGAAAAATTACGAATGTGTGATAGCGCAACCATGTTTGAACCCTAAACATAAACTCCTGTCACTCATACCTATTTCCGGCGCATCGCGCAACGGTCAGATTGACACGTTGGCCGCCTCACGATAAAAAGGGGTTATGTGTTCTTTATTGCAAAACACCCTACGACTAATCTGCCCGGCTCCTGCCCTAAGGAATGGCCGGAGTCGGGATGACTTATTTTCCTAGAATGTTTCTGGCGGAATGTCTCTTTGACGCCGTCGTTTTTGCCGATCACATATATCAATAAAGCAGGTTTATCATGACCCCAACAACACCAACTGCCTCTGCCGCCAAAGCGGCTGGCTCTCAGCAGAGTTTTCAAAAATATCGCCCTTTTCCGCCTCTTGATCTGAAGGACCGCCGCTGGCCTGATCAGACGATTACGACTGCGCCTATCTGGTGCAGTGTTGATTTGCGCGATGGCAATCAAGCCCTGATCGAACCCATGGACAGCCCACGCAAGATGGCCATGTTTCGTCTGCTTGTGGGGATGGGGTTTAAGGAAATTGAGGTTGGCTTTCCCTCTGCCTCAGATACGGATTTTAATTTTTGCCGTGAGCTGATTGAAGGTGGGCATATTCCTGATGATGTCACAATACAGGTGCTGACCCAAGCGCGTGAACATTTGGTTGACCGCACTTTTGAGGCTATCCAAGGGGCACAAAGCGCCATTCTGCATATCTATAACTCAACCTCAACCTTGCAACGCCGGGTGGTATTTAATGAAAGCCGTGAAGGGGTAAAGGATATTGCCATTAATGGCGCAAAAATGGTGGCTGACCGGATCGGGCGGCTGAACAACACGCGGCTTCAGCTTCAGTATTCGCCAGAATCCTTTACTGGCACAGAACTTGATTACGCGCTTGAGGTATGTGAAGGCGTTATGGATATCTGGCAACCCACACCAGAGAACAAAACCATCATCAACCTGCCAGCAACAGTGGAAATGTCGACACCTAATATTTATGCTGATCAGATTGAATGGATGTCACGCCAGTTTAGCCGCCGTGACAGCATTATCCTGTCTTTGCATCCCCATAACGACCGCGGCTGTGCCATTGCCGCAACAGAGCTTGGGCTGATGGCAGGAGGTGATCGGGTTGAAGGCACCTTATTTGGAAATGGCGAGCGCACCGGCAATGTCGACATTGTCACCTTGGGCCTCAATCTGTTGACCCAAGGCGTTAACCCAATGCTGGATTTTTCAGATATCAACCATCTGATCGAAACCGCCGAGTTCTGTAACCAGTTGCCTGTTCATGAACGCCACCCTTATGCAGGTTCGCTTGTTCATACGGCATTTTCTGGCAGTCATCAGGACGCTATTCGTAAAGGCATGGATGCCTTGAATGAAAACAGCGACACGCATTGGGAAGTGCCTTATCTGCCCATTGACCCTTCTGATATTGGCCGCACCTATGAGGCGATTATCCGTGTTAATTCCCAATCGGGTAAAGGCGGCGTCGCTTATCTGTTAGAGATGGATCATCATATCAAACTGCCGCGAGGAGCAGAAATTGAATTGAGTAAAGCGGTTCAAAAGGTTGCCGACACCACAGGCCAAGAAATCACCAGCACCCGTATTTATGACATTTTCATGGATGAATATATCAATCAGAACGGGCCATTTACCTTGATCAGCTTTACTAGCCAGAAATCAGACAATGGCAAAGACCAAGAAGATATTTCAGCCACCGTCAATTATCAGGGTGAGAACATTAGCTTTGAGGCCACAGGCAATGGCCCAATTTCTGCTTTTGTGGAAGGGATGCGAAACCAATTCGCACTCAACTTCAGGCTAAAAGATTTTGGCCAAAACACGCGCAGTGCCACATCCAAAGCCGAATCCGCCGCGTATGTGGAATTGGAAGTATCGGATGAGCAAAACCGCCATGTTTTCGGTGTTGGGCTAGACACCTCAATCACCCGCGCCCCGATCCGCGCTGTTATTTCCGCCATTAACCGAATGTAATCACATCACGAATGCCAGCGTCATGCCATCAGGTGCGATGCTGGCTTTAAGTGATTTGATTTCTGTGGGTTAAGACCTAAGCGTGCCGCCACAATGCTTATCAACCGCGGCAATAATTGCGGCAGACGTGGCCTCAATCTCTGCCTCTGTCAAAGTCGCTTTGGTGGGCTGGAGTGTGACAGACAATGCCACCGATTTCTTGCCTTCAGGGATACCCTTGCCAGCATAAACATCAAACACCGTGACCTCGGTCACAAGCGGCTTGCCTGCCCCTTTCATGGCACGGATTAAGTTTTCTGCGGTCACGGTTTCATCTAGCAAAAAGGCAAAATCACGACCAACGGCCTGAAAAGCCGATAATTGCGCCATAGGGCGCTGAGCCGATTTCTTACGCGGCATTGATACCGCATCTAGCATGACTTCAAATCCGGCAACCGCCCCTTTGTGATCATCCAGATCATGAGCGGCAGCAAAGGCCGGATGGATGGTGCCAAACCGTGCCAAGGTGACTTTACCTTGATTAAGCGTGCCGCTTTGCCCCGGGTGATACCAATCTGGGGCATCAGCGCGGACTTGCAACGCATCTACGCGCACCCCTAACGCCGCTAGCGCGGCAATGGCGTCTGCTTTGGCATCAAGCCAGTCCACTGGCCTTGCTG
>CBFHXL010000057.1:0-5124 GCA_965659785.1 Puniceispirillales bacterium (SeqCode) | reverse complement strand
GCCAAGATATCATCGCGTGATATGCAATCAAAAACCTGTCCGGGGCTATATTTTATTGGTGAGGTGGTAGATGTGACTGGCCATCTTGGGGGGCATAATTTCCAATGGGCGTGGTCATCGGCGTTTGCCGCCGCAAACCACGTTTGAACACAACAAATCTCTTGCCTGACAGGGGACGGTTTAAGGCTTATTCCCCTAACACGATGCCTTCGCGGCGTGGGTCGGCCCCGCCTTCAAGCCCTGTTTCCGTAATGGATATCGCGTGCAGACCAGAGTTCAGGCCTCTGGCTTTGGTCTTAAAGCCTCGGTGGGATAGGAGAGGGGCAAAGCTTTCGGCTGTGGTGCCTTTTTCCAGATCATAAAGGCCAAATCGGTTCACAAAATGAGGCATGGCAACGGCCTGCTGAACATCCATCCCCCAATCAACATGGGCGATGATGGCTTGGGTAACATAGCCGATAATCCTACTACCGCCGGGGGAGCCAATCACGAGATAGGGGCGACCATCTTTTAAGACAATGGTTGGCGCCATAGAGGAACGAGGCCTTTTACCTGGCTCAACCCTGTTTGCGATTGGCACGCCGTCTTTATGTGGCCGGAATGAGAAATCCGTCATCTGATTATTCAGAAGAAATCCGCCTTTTGTCATCAATCGCGAGCCAAAAGCATTTTCAATGGTTGTCGTCATGGAAAGAGCATTGCCATATTGATCAACAATGGCGATATGCGATGTTGAGGGTAATTCCAGACTTTCATCATCCGCAAACAACAGCGAAGTATCAAATGAGGGTGTGCCGGGTGCGGCCGTATCAAGAGCCTTTTCGGGGTTCAGCAAGCTTGCCCTTGATGCCAGATAATCCGGGTCAAGCAAGCCTTCAACAGGCACAGAAACATAATCACTATCCGCAACATACCGCCCTCGATCAGCAAACGCTAACCGCGAGGCATCCCCAAGCAAAAGCCAAGCGTCAACAGATTCTGGCCCCATTGCCCCGATATCATATGCTTCCAGTAAGCCTAGTATCTGTCCAACCGCTAATCCGCCTGATGATGGTGGGCCCATACCGCACACATCAAGGCCGCGATAAGGCGCGCAAAGCGCAGGTCTTTCGATAATGCGGTATTCTGCCAAGTCGATATGATCAAGTTGCCCCGGATTTTTGGCGGCGGTTTGTACCGTTGCAACGATATCTTGAGCAATCGCACCATGGTAAAAAGAATGGCCTTGATCTTCTGCCAGCGAAAGTAAGGTTTGCGCATAACCGGGGTTTTTCAACAGATGGCCAACATCAATGGCATTTCCATCAGGATAGAAATAATTTGCAGTTGTTTCAAATTGGGTCAGCCTCTTTTCATCACGGGCAACCAATAAGGCTAATCGCGGTGAAACAGGAAACCCTGATTGGGCAAGGGTAACACCGTCATCAAACAGATCAGACCATTCTAACATCCCCCAGCGCTGATGGGCGGTAAGCATCAAGGCAGGTATTCCGGGTGTCCCCACAGATTGTCCACCAACAACCGCGTCATAAAATGTTAACGGCTCTCCCTTATCGTCCAAGAACAATTCTGGCGTAACATGACGTGACGCTGTTTCGCGCCCATCAAGGGTCGTGATGGTATCGCTGGCGGCATCATACCATATCAGAAATGCACCACCACCAAGGCCAGAGCTTTGCGGTTCAACAAGCCCTAATACGCTCTGTGTAGCGACCATAGCATCGGCGGCAGTGCCGCCTTTTCGCAATATTTCTGCACCGGCATTAACGGCATGAGGATTTGCCGCAGATATCATCCAATGCGTTGATGAAACCGGTTTCCCAAGCGCTTTTTGGGCTTTGGCATAATCCATGTCATTGCCATAAGCAATACCCAAGATCGCATTTGAAATGAGAACAAGTAAAAGTAAGGGTAATGTTTTCATAGGCTCACTTTATTCAACACCAAGAACAAGATCGTGTGTCCAAGTTTAGCAAATAAAAATCAAAAATCATGAAAAATGATAACTCCTATTTAATGTGATCAGAATCTTATGGGGTTTTTAAGCTCGTTTTCCCAAAATATCGCTGAAAACAGAACATGGCTAAAGCGATGCTAGGACCAATACCAAAGGCAAAGAATAAGGTTCCGATACCAACAACACCGCCTAAGCTCCACCCCAAGATGACAACACTAATCTCAATCGCGCTTCTGATCCATGCGATAGGCAATTGCGTCAGGCGCTGTAATCCTGTCATTAAACCGTCTCTTGGCCCGGGGCCAAGTTTGGCAATTAAGTAAATGCCGCTACCTATTCCGGTGATGAAAACGCCTGCCGCCGCTTGGGTCAACTGCAAGCCTAGGCCTTCAGGTTGTGGCAAATACGGTAAGGACAGATCCAAAACCAAGGATATGATGATGATATTCAAAACCGTTCCCATGCCGGGGGTCTGTTTAAGAGGTATCCATGAGGTTAAGACCACCACGCTAATGATAAAAGTGGCCTGACCAATGCTTAAACCAAAAATATGATTAAACCCTTGTGCTAACACAGACCATGGGCTGACGCCTATTCCTGCCGCGATAAGCAAGGCTTCACCACACCCGAACAGAACCAACCCAATGATCAGCATGATGACTGAAATGAGGGGTGGGCGGATAGTTAAAGGCTTTGGTGAACTCCAGAATAGGGTTGGCACAGATGTGACCTTAAGAAAATGCAAATGCTTGAGAATCGTCATGATATCTCCATGAAATCATTAATCTTTTTACAGATAAGATAGATATTGTACCCGTCTAATACTGTGGGTATTACCGTGAGGCTGGCCTATGCAGGGTATATGTTCCTTACGCCTGCCGCTTATATTAAGCAACGGTGCAGGCGTAAGGGTTTATGCCATCATCATCGCATTGCTTTTCCGTCAGGATCATAAGGGGAGTCAGCAATAATCTTAGCTGATTTTTCCACGCCAACAATATGAACGCTAACCTCTACCCCGGGCTGGGCTAATTCGGTGTTGATAAGACCCATGGCAAGGGATTTGCCGATGCAATGCCCATATCCGCCTGAGGTCACAAATCCCACTTTCTGACCATCAGACCATATCGGCTCATAACCACTGGCGTCCGCATCATCAGCGTCAATTTCCAGTGTTACTAATTTTTGCCGTGGGCCATTTCCCTCGCGTTCTGCCAACGCCGCCTTGCGGCCGACAAAATCGCCTTTATCCCAATCAATCCAGCGATCCATTCCGGTCATGCCGGGGGTGTAGCCTTGAGTGAACTCAGCAGACCATATGCCAAAGCTTTTTTCCAGCCGTAGCGACAACAGGGCATTAAACCCATATTCCCTAATCCAAAAGGGTTCACCTGCGGCAAGCAACAGACGGCGCAACGCAATATGGTCACCCATCAGGCAATTAATCTCATAGCCTAACTCACCTGCCACTGAAAGTCGGCCAACTTTGGCCCGAATGAGGCCAATATCAAATTCACCACAGCCCATAAATGGCAAGGTTTCAATATCGCTATCGGTTAGGGTCGCAATGACCTCACGCGATTTCGGCCCTGCCAGCGAAAAGCCGACCATTTCCTCACCTAGATCACGGACGCTGACCCCATCGGTGAGGTGGTCATTAAACCACCGCATATGCCATGCGCGCAGGTAATAAGACCCCATGATCCAAAACACCCCGTCACCCCAATTAAAGACAGTCAAATCCCCTTTGAGCCTGCCATTTTCACTCAACATAGGGGCGAGTTTGACGCGGCCGGGTTTAGGGGTTTTCCCTGCCATGATATGGGCTAGCCAGTCTTCAGCCTTTGGGCCAGATACCTCAAATCGAGAAAATCCTGAGATATCTAATAAACCAACAGATGATCGCACGGCGCGGCATTCCTCACCCACCAGATCAAAGGCATTGGAACGCTTTAGAGAAGGCGTTTCACTGAACCCTTTTGGGGCAAAATATAGTGGCACTTCCATGTCCCAGCTGTTTCCCCATAGGCACCCTGCCGCGGTCATTTCGCTATGCGCTGGTGCCATTTTAAGAGGCCGCCCAGCGGGCAGTTGCTCATTAGGATAGGTCATAACAAATCGGCGTGAATAAAACTGACCTGTGGTTTCTTTGATATATTGCTTATTTTCTGCAAACTTGCCGTAACGGGCAACATCCATGCCATAGACATCGGCCTCTGGCTCACCATGGATGATCCATTCCGCTAGCGATTTACCAACGCCGCCGCCTTGCAGAAAGCCAGCCATAACCGCACAGGCACACCAGTAACCCGGCTTACCCGGAACAGGGCCAACAAGCGGATTGCCATCAGGGGAAAAGGTAAATGCCCCATTCACCCATGTTTTGACCCCAACATCCTGAAGGGCAGGGTAGCGTTCAAAGCCCATGATCAATTCGTTTTCAATACGATCTGTCTGTTCTTGGAACAGCTCCATGCCATAATCCCACGGCGCGCCATCCATGGCCCAATGCTCATGGTTGATTTCATAAATGCCTAACAAAACCCCATGCTGATCTTGCCGCAGATAGGTAAAGCCCTCCAGATCAACGGTCATGGGAACTTCAAAATCCAATTCTTGCAGTTTTGGGATAGTGTCTGAAATCAGGTAGTGATGCTTTAGCGGCGAGACAGGCAATTCAATGCCTGCCATTCGGCCAACCTGTTTTGCCCATAGCCCAGCCGCATTAACAACATGCTCACAGGTGATGCTGCCCTTATCTGTGTTGATGCGCCAGCCATCTTTGGTCTGTTCCAGCGATTCCACCTTGGTATGTTCAAAATATTCCGCACCCCGTTTGCGCGCCGCGACAGCGTAAGCGTGAACTGTGCCTGTGGTATCAATATAGCCTTCACGGTCTGCCCACATTCCCCCTAACAGCCCTTCCGTCGACATGATGGGGTTCAGTTCAGCGGCTTCTTCTGGTGTCACCAGCCGGCAATCCTCAATCCCGATGGACTGAAACACACGGTAAGCTGATTGTAGCCATTCCCACCGGTCTGGCGTGCCAGCCATAGTCAAGCCACCTGTCATGTGCAGGCCGATATTCTGGCCGCTTTCTTCTTGGATTACTTCAAGCAAATCAATGGTATAGGCCTCAAGGGCAGCGATATTAGGATCAGCATTAA
>CBFHXL010000056.1:0-5663 GCA_965659785.1 Puniceispirillales bacterium (SeqCode) | reverse complement strand
CGGTGACTGAAACCATGACGCAGAACAAATCGTCAGGAACAACCGTATTAGAGGGCAGCGAGCGCGAATTAGGTGAGCGCAATTATATCGTTGTTTCCTCAGCGGATTTCAGCACCAGCACTTCAAGTGTGCTTACCCTTAGTAATTTTGAACCTATCCGCTATGTCGATGTGGTCAATGAATGCGGAGGCGTTGAGCCTGATCTGGTTGAACAAGAAATTGCCCTCAACGGTAAAATGAGCCGCGAGACCAGAAAAGCCGTTATTACCGCGGCGCGTGATTGTGAGATTGAGTTTCTTGCCATTGGCACGATTGATATCGGGTTGCCAGAATATGCGACCTCAGAAGGCTATCGCGTTTCTGCTTCTGTTAATGGAATCGTTATCGATATCCGAAAGCGTTTGCCGCGTGATATCGCCGCGTTTGGCCCTATCCAAGCTAATGATGGCGGCATTGATGATGTCACGGCTATTCGTAATGCCCTGATCAATTCAGGTGAAAAAACAGCAAAGGAAATTGTTGCTGTGCTTGATGCCAAAGGCATTCGGTAATTCATATTTTTAAGGATGAGGGCATGAGCGTGAAAACAACTTCACCAAGACATATGATGATGTGGCGAGGAATGGTGATCCTGACCCTTGTCATGATGATCGCTAGCGTTAACCTGATCAGACCTGCCTCTGCTAAAGTCGCGCTGGTTGAGGTCACCGCCGAAGGGTTGGGCATGACCCAAAGAGACGCCATTATGGACGCTCTGAAAACCGCCATTGGGCAGGTCAATGGGATGTCTGTGTCGTCTCAAGTGATTTCCCGAATGTCCAGTCAAGTTGTTGATACCGATACCAGCAGCCAGTTTATATCATCCACAGATTTTATTGAGGATATTTCGACGGCAACCGCTGGTCATATTGACAGCTTTTCTATTGTCTCAACCCGAACACGGCCTGATTTTAATCATGCGATTGAAGTAATCCTCAAGGTCAATGTGGCAAAGTTTGATGCCTCTGGGCAATTAAACCGGTTACGGCTTGCGGTCATTCCGCCTCATCTTGATCCCGCCATTGCAAACCGCGCTGATGCCCCGGGATTTGCCAGCGACCTGCGGCGTGAAGTCGAAGACTATCTGACCCAGACGCGGCGCTTTGCCATGATTGATCGTGCGATGATGTCCAATACCCAAGAGGAATTGAACCTGATCGCAACCGCAGGTATGGCCACGCGTGAAAGCGTCCGGCTTGGTCAACGGGTGGGAAGCGATTATTTGGTCATCCTCAGCATCCATGACCTTGGCCGGATAACGAAGCAACGGCAAATCCTTGGCACAACGAATATCCTCAAAGAGGTGCGTGATGAAACGGAATTATCTGTCCGCATTATTGATGTTGCAACGTCACAGATAAAGTTTGCTTCAACCCAGAGGTATTCTGTTGATCCCAATACCCTTGCCTTAGACAGCCATGCCGCGTTTAGGGTTGGTGAAATGATCGCTAATGCGATTTTCCCTGCCCAAGTCGTTGCTGTTGACGGCACAAGTCTGACCATTGGGCAGGGCGGTATCACCATGACGCGTGGGACAGAATATCATCTGGTAGCCCTAGGTGAACGTCTTGCTGATCCTTATAGTGGCGAGAGCATTGGACGCAAAGAAACCATTATCGGGCGCGTTCGTATCACAAACGTTCAGTCGAAACAGGCAACTGCCGAAGTCCTGATGCTTGAGCCGTCCGGCAGAAATTATCTAAAACCCCGACAGGCTATATTGCGGCCGATCTATCCTGACCCCCAGCTTGAGGCCAGCAACGCCCAACAAGAGTTGGAAGCCGCCACATCTAAAATTGAAACCCAGAAGCAGAATTTCTTTGAGGAGTAATCGCATCATGTTTTCCCCTATTTGCCGTATTGCCGCTAGCGCATCGACGATCATGGTTATTCTTGGCGCCGCGCCATCCTATGCTCAGCAACTTGATCTTAACGATTTCATTGCCCCTGTTCAGGGCGGAAGCACAGCGGTTAATGGCCCTGTTGATGATGGTGAGACGGTCCATGCCAAAACCATGCAAGACGGGATGAATTATGCGCATAAGATGTTGATTGAAGATGACGACAATGGCATCAGGGTAGTGTCCACCGCCACAGGCATGGGAACAATATCACGCGCCAGTGCCAATTATTCTATTTATGCTAATCCTAATGCCACTTTGCTGTCCAAACGCACAGCTTATGCCGAAGCGTATATGGCCGCCAAAAAGCAACTGATTGCCAATATTAATCCTATCCAGAATACCTGTAATGCAGTGCTGGAAAGTGAGCTGGTTGCTCTAGATACCGGGATGGATAGCGCCGCCAATGTGGCGCGCCGAAGCACCGAAATTTGTGGAGAGGCCGTGTCAGGTATGCTAGCCGCTTATGTGGTTTATGATGTCAATGATGATACCGCTAGCCAAGAGGTATCCATTTCTATTGCGACCAGCACAAAAACCCGCAACGCCTTTCTGCGCTTAAACCCGGCGGTGATCCGAAGCACAGACCCCAACGCCGCTTTTGCCTATGCGATGAATGAAATCACCAATTATGCAACACCGCCCATGGGGGCAAAACTGATCACCCACCCGCAAACAGGGGAACAAATTGTGATTGGGTTTGGCAGTTCGATCATTCGCCAAAATAACAATGCTACGGTTGCCAAAAAGCTGAAAAAAATGTCTCGTGACCAATCTGGAATTCGGGCGCGAAACGCGCTGGTTGCTTTTCTGCGTGGGGATGATCTTTACTGGAATGGGGGATTTGATGAAGATCAAATCGAAGCCACCGAACAGTTTGTTATTCCCGTAGATGAACAAGGCAATAGTGGTGATCCGCAGATTTTGAATCAAGATCGTGATATGTTTTTGAATGTCCTTGCCATGAGTGAAAGTTATGACGCGGTTACCAGTGGTCAACTGCCTGAAGGTGTTCAGACCAAAAGTTTTGAATCCGCCGATGGCAATTGGTATTTTAGTGTTGCTGTTTTTTCCCAATCTGCTCGCGGGATAGCCCAGAATACCGCACAAGAAAATAATGCCGCGGTTGATGCCATTGATGTCGCCCCTGCCCCATTGATCACAACCCAGCCAAGCAACAGCAGTGGAATGGTGATGGATGGCGGCCTGTTGGAAAATGGGGCAAACCCAGAAGGCCCCAGCGGACAAGTCTCTGATAGCAACGATTTTTAGAAAGCCAACCTGAAAGCCCCCTTGATCATGACAGCCTTTCATAAAGCCTATCTCTGGCTGATATTGGTAGGGGGGATAATCTCTTTTCCTCCTCTGCTCAGCGCGGAGGACAGGCCTGATATGGAAGTCGTAATCGCAGATATGATTGCTGATCATGACAGATTATCAGAACTATTTTCCAAGGCTAAGATTACTACCTTTGGCGCAAATAAGGCTTCGGTTTTTGCACTTAACGGAACCACGCGATATGCCTTGGCTGTTATACCTCTGCGTGAGGGGATTAAGGCAAATGCGATCTCAGAGCCCTTTTGCCGGTCGCGTCTGATGACCCCCGAAGCCGCCGCGATGACGGCTAATCTTTATGCCAAAACTAATGATGATATGGTGATCAGCGTTCTGCTAACCTTATGGCAAAGCCAAGGGGAGCTTATCAGCGCTGAAGCCACTACCTCAATTTTTGGTGCAGAGGGATACGCCATGACGCTTTGCAAGGTTGAGGATAACGGCGTCACTACCGGTTTTGTTGAGGTGGATGGAGAGCTGCTCACCCAAGCGGAACTGATCATTGCGCGCCGCCTTTATGAGGCTGGTGATGCTGATCTTTTGCAACACCGTATGCAGACGTTTTATTCTGAAACTCAGCAGCCTGATGCTGGGGCTTATTTGGCTATGGCCTCTTGGCTCAAGGGTGATTATGAGGCCGGTTTTGCCATTGATGAAACCTTGAGCCATGACACCTTATCTGACCCATGGCTTAAGCAAGAATATGATCTGCAGTTTAATGAGGCGATAGAAAAATATTTTAGCGCCGCGCTCAATGATTCTAAATCAGATAATTAATTTATATGCGGCAGGGTTGACCCTTATTATATAAATTATATTTTAATAATTAATAATTATATTTTTTGAGGACAATCATGACTATTCGTTTGCTAGGATTAAGTGTTATCAGCGCTGTGGCCTTGAGTGCGTCTGTTGCACAAGCCGATATATCAATTGCCAGTAGCAGTTCAATCAATCATATCTATCAACAAAACCAGGATCTCTCCTTTGGTATTTTGCCAGTTTCCAATACCGCTAGCCAAATTGCGAATAGCAGCAAAAGAATTAACTTTATTTGTAGCGTCAAAAAATTAGATATTTATAAAAAGCTTCAGAAACCTAATTTGAAAAAATTGGAAAAAAGCTTTGGCATGTCGGTTAGCCAGATCGAAGCGATGTTAGAGCAATCTGGTGGGTCTGGTCTTCCTTACCTGCCAAATCTGGATATTATCAAACTCGGTTTTGACAGCCCTCAAATCAGTGAATTATTTGAAAACTTTATCACGAATCCTAATGTCAATGATTTAGCGGTATTGCTGACCACATCAGAAAAAAGTTCCTTCGGTAAAGAATCGCAAATGATTTCCGCTGATGCTAAATTTGCTTATGGCGTGTTGCATTTGCATTATGCCAGGGTTGGCGGAAATGCTCAACTTGGGGAGAAACTCATAAAAGACGCGGCTAAGAAAAATCAATATGGCGCACGCTATATTGAAGGCATGCGGTGGTATTACGGTTATGGCCGTAACCCTAATTTAACCAACGCCGCTACTTGGATGCGCCCAAGTTACGAGGTTGCTTATAAAAAGAAAGATGTGTTTTCTGATATTGTGGTGAACACCTTCTATGAGATTGTCTTTCATCCCAGTTATCCACAACGCGATTTATATGTCGATTTGATGGCTAATGCTCAACAAATGCGCGCTGAACTTACCCAACAGATGAGCAGCAATAATGTGCCCTCATCAGCCATGGTGTTCAGGCAACAAACCGCTGATCTTGTTATTCGGCGGGCTGAGCTTCTGATTGAATTAGGGGAAATCCTCCAGATGGGCGATAAAGTTGAGGCGTATCGCCTTACCGTCCAAGATATGGTCAACAAATCCAATATGGATACCGTCTTGAACGAATTGATGGTCGTCAGTGATGCTTTCCAGCAAGAAACTAAAATAGAGCTGGCCAAGTTCAACCAAATAGAAGGTGACGGGCTTCAGAAGCTTCAGGCGCTTCACAATAAGAATGTCGAGTTTGTGGCAGATAATCACAGTCTTAGTATTCAGTATTCTGCTCTAACCCTTTTAATATTCGCAAATTCTGATGGTCAATTAGAACAACTTAAAAACTCTGATACTTTAGGTCTCTTGGAAATGATAGGCACAATGCGAAGTAAGGGCTGTCAGGTTTATAACGGTATCAATACCTATGCCGAAAACACCAATTTTGAAATCAAAGAGGTGGAAGTCGAAGTGGTGGAAGGCCTGCAATCCCGAAAGAAGAAATAAGGGACACAAAACATATTGCCATCTGCGGTGTGGGTTGTTCGAGACTATGACCCCATCGCAAATGGCAAATGCGTTATCACCGCGTTATGTTCATTTTCAAACACTTGTTGATCTTCTGATGAGGCTT
>CBFHXL010000055.1:0-5688 GCA_965659785.1 Puniceispirillales bacterium (SeqCode) | reverse complement strand
AGTCAGATAAGACTTTGATGCCAGACCTTAGCCGTTTTTACATTGATCCTTTCTTTGCCCAGCCAACACTGGCCCTGTTTTGTGATGTTCTTGACCCTGCTACCATGCAGCCCTATGAGCGTGACCCACGGTCAACCGCCAAAGCCGCCCTTGCCCATATGGCATCTGCGGGCATTGCAGACACAGCATTTTTTGGCCCCGAAGCCGAGTTCTTCATCTTTGAAGATGTCAAAATTGATGTGGGCATGAATGTCGGTATGTATAAGCTGGATTCTGTCGAAGGCCCTTATAACTCTGCCCGTGACTATGAAGAAGGCAACATGGGCCACCGCCCTGGCGTTAAGGGTGGGTATTTCCCAGTGCCGCCAGTCGATGGGGGTCAGGATATTCGTTCTGAGATGCTATCCGTGATGAGTGAAATTGGTGTTCCTGTTGAAAAGCATCACCACGAAGTCGCCCCATCACAGCATGAGCTAGGCATGAAGTTTGGCACTTTGCTTGAGACCGCTGACAATATGCAGCTTTATAAATACTGTGTGCATCAGGTTGCCCATGCCTATGGCGTTAGTGCGACCTTCCTGCCTAAGCCAATTGTTGGTGATAACGGCTCTGGTATGCATGTGCATCAATCTTTGTGGAAAGATAGCTCGCCTTTATTTGCAGGCAACAATTATGCTGATCTTTCGGAAATGGCGCTTTTCTATATTGGCGGTATTATTAAACACGCGAAATCGCTTAATGCCTTTACCAATCCTTCCACCAATTCTTACAAGCGTCTGATCCCGGGATTTGAAGCACCAGTTCTTCTGGCCTATTCCTCACGCAATCGGTCAGCCTCTTGCCGGATTCCATTTGTGGATAACCCCAAAGGTAAGCGCGTTGAGGTGCGTTTCCCTGATCCTATGGCCAACCCTTATTTGGCGTTCTCTGCCATGCTGATGGCTGGGCTTGATGGTATCCGCAACAAAATCCATCCGGGTGAAGCCATGGATAAAGACCTTTATGATCTGCCAGCCGAAGAATTGAAAAACATTCCAACGGTTTGCGCCAGCCTGCGTGAAGCTCTAGAAAGCCTTGATGCCGACAGGGATTATCTGACCAGTGGTGATGTTTTCACAAATGACCAGATCGACGCCTATATTGAGCTGAAAATGGAAGAGGTGTTCGCCTTTGAACACACTCCGCATCCGATTGAGTTCCAGATGTATTATTCCAGCTAATCACTCACTCCTCATGAGTTGCAAAGCCTCCGAGATCATATCTCGGGGGTTTTTGTATTTTTGGCCTCATCTTGAGGCTTCACAATACCAAATATTGTGGTAAGTTAAGCCACTTTTATCCATATCTATGGTCTTGTGTTCATGAACAATTTGTTTGAAACCGATGACTCTGCTTATTCTGCGGCGGAAATTGAAGTCCTTGAAGGCCTTGAGCCTGTCCGCAAACGTCCGGGGATGTATGTTGGCGGCACCGATGATCGGGCGCTTCACCATCTGGCTTCAGAAATTCTTGATAACGCCATGGACGAAACTGTGGCAGGCCATGCCAATCGGATTGAAATTCGCCTAGAAGCCAGCGGCCATCTGACAATCTCTGATAACGGACGCGGTATTCCCACCGACCCTCACCCCAAATTTCCCGGAAAATCTGCGCTAGAAGTGATCATGACCACGCTTCATTCCGGCGGTAAGTTCAGCGGCAAGGCCTATGCTACCTCTGGCGGTTTGCATGGGGTGGGATCATCCGTGGTTAATGCCCTGTCGTCAGAATTGAGTGTTGAGGTTGCGCGAAACAAAACCCTTTATCGCCAGCATTTCTCACGCGGGAAAGCCGTGGGCGGGCTTGAGAATCTTGGTACCGTGTCTAATCGGCGCGGCACACAAGTGCGGTTTCTCCCTGATCCTGAGATTTTTGGCGACCAAGCCAAGTTAAAGCCCATCACGCTATATCGGCTTGCCCGATCTAAAGCCTATCTTTTTGCAGGTGTTGAAATCCGCTGGCAATGCGCCCCTGAACTGATCAAACCCGATCAGGATATTCCGACTGAAATTACGCTATCCTATCCTGACGGCTTAAAAGATTTTCTGATGGATGCGACACGCGGTCAAGATGTGCTGATCAGCCAGCCTTTCGCTGATAATGTGACAATCTCTGGTGAAAAGGTTGAGGTTGCTATCACCTGGTTTCATGATCACGAAGACGGATATGTTAGGTCTTATTGCAACACGGTTCCGACCCCTGATGGCGGTACACATGAACAAGGATTGCGGCAAGCCTTGGTAAGGGGAATGCGCAATTTCGGCGAGATCGCCGGCATGAAAAAGGCGGCTGATCTGACGGTGGATGATGTCATGGCCTCAATCGGGGCCGTCTTGTCGGTGTTTATCAGAGAGCCGCATTTTCAAGGCCAAACGAAAGATAAGCTGGTCAGCCAAGACGCCACAAAACTGGTGGAAACCGCGTTGCGTGACCGATTTGAAACTTGGCTTGCGGCAGATAAAGATCGCGCAGGGTTTTTACTTGAAGCCGCTATCACGCGCATGGAAGACCGCAAGCGCAAGCGGCGTGACCGCGAAGTTGCCCGCAAATCAGCTACTAAAAAACTCCGCCTTCCCGGCAAATTGGCTGATTGCAGCGCATCAGGTAATGAAGAGACGGAAATCTTTATTGTTGAGGGGGATTCGGCAGGGGGATCAGCTAAACAGGCGCGTGACCGCCGCACCCAAGCGGTTTTGCCCTTACGCGGCAAAATCCTCAATGTCGCCTCTGCCAGCGATGATAAAACCAACCAAAATCAAGAATTAAGCGATCTAGCTCTTGCTCTTGGGGTTCAGCCGGGCAAAGGGTTTTCCCTTGATCAACTGCGTTACGACCGCATTATCATCATGACTGATGCAGATGTGGACGGCGCCCATATCGCCGCCCTTCTAATGACCTATTTTTATCAGCAAATGCCCGAACTCATCGAAAGCGGTCATCTTTATCTGGCACAGCCGCCATTATATCGGTTGGCGCAAGGGGGTGAGGTCAGATACGCCTTGGATGATGACCAACGCGAAACTATTATTGCCTCAGACTTTGCTAAGCGCGGCAAGATTGAGGTCAGCCGTTTCAAAGGGCTAGGCGAAATGCCGCCGGCTCAATTGAAACTGACCACCATGAACCCTGAAACCAGACGTCTTTTGCAAGTCAGCTTACCAGCACGGCAAGGTGATGATGCAGATGATCGGCGGCGGGTAGATGGGCTTGTGGATACCTTAATGGGACGAAAAGCGGAAAAACGCTTTCACTTTATTCGTGACCATGCCCCATCGGTCATCGCGCCACTGGATATCTGATTACTGCGCAAGGCTTTTCAAAAACCGATCAAGATGGGCGTTCACCTCATTGGGTTTTTCCATAGTGATCAAATGCCCTGCGCCTGTGATCTCAACCCATGTTGATCTTGGCGTTATTTCCGCCATGCGGCGAGTAAGCTGAGGCGGCGTGATGCGGTCCTCCTCCCCCACCATAAAAAGCGCCGGACAATCAAGCCCAGCAAGGGTTTTTTCATGGTCTGATCGCGAAATAATGGCTTTTTGTTGTGCTTCATATACGGCAAGCCCCGGTTCTTTTGCCATGGCAATAACGCGTGATAACAATTCCGTGTTTTGAAAGCTTTCCACAGACAGCATTTTCCGTGCCCCTGCCTTGGTTAGCCCGTCGTACCGGCCAGATTGAAGCAGAGCCTGTTCTGCATATCTTTGGTGTTGGCGGTGTGGCGGCTCGCTATGGGCATTGCTATCCATAATGACCAAGCCTGACATGCGTTTTGGTGCCAATTTCGCCATCTCCAGCGCAACATATCCCCCCATGGAAAGCCCGATAGGAACAACCATGCCATCGGTGCTGGCCAATGCTTCTGCCGCCATCTCAGCGATACTGTCATGCGTCAAAGTATTAGCGATATGATATTGGTAACAGGTTTCAAAAAACCTGATCTGATCTGCGAAAACCGTCGCTGTTCCCATATGACAAGGAATGAAAATGAGTGTGACCTGCATGATTGGGATATACCTTCCCCTCTCATAAATGGCAATAAACTTGACGCTGATGGGCGTTTCGCTTATAGAAGTAACACCGATGCTTAGGCATCTTGATCGAAACCCTCTGCGCCAGATGAGCGGATCTATATTCAGGGTAATACATGACATCATTTGAGGAACTTGGCCTTAGCGAAAAACTGCTGTCTGCTGTTGCGTCATGCGGTTATGAAGCCCCCACCCCGATACAGGAAAAATCAATCCCTGTTATTCTTATGGGTCGGGATGTTCTTGGCAGTGCGCAGACAGGTACTGGCAAAACAGCGTCTTTCACTTTGCCCATGATTGATATTCTAGACGCTGGACGCGCAAAGGCAAGATTACCGCGATCATTGATCCTTACCCCTACCCGTGAGCTGGCGGCGCAAGTATCAGCGGCGTTTTCACAATTTTCGCAAAACCATAATCTGACCACCGCGCTATTGATTGGCGGGGTGAGTTTTGGCGAACAAGATGCCCTGCTTGACCGCGGCGTTGATGTGCTGATTGCTACGCCGGGTCGGCTCCTTGATCATCTTGAGCGCGGCAAAGTGCTTTTGCGTGATGTGAAAATCCTCGTCATTGATGAGGCAGACCGCATGCTTGATATGGGCTTTATCCCGGATGTGGAAAAAATTACAAAGATGTTGCCAAAGATACGCCAGACGCTGTTCTTTTCGGCAACCTTAAACAAAACGATTTATAAAATTTCCGAAAACTTTGTTATTAACCCCAAGATCATTGAGGTATCGCCTGAGTTTTCGACCGCAGAAACCGTGGAACAATTTATTTGCAAATCCTCACCACGCAAAAAACGTGATGATTTGCGCCAGTTGATCCGTGATGAAAATGTCACCAACGCCTTTATCTTTTGCAACCGCAAACGGGATATTGCCACCCTCAAACAGTCCCTCGAACGCCATGGCATGGATGTCGAATGTTTGCATGGTGATATGTCACAATCTGCCCGAAACGCCGCCTTGAAGCGTTTTAAGGATAATGAGGTCAGGTTGCTGGTGGCTAGTGATGTGGCGGCGCGCGGAATTGATATCGCTGGCCTTTCTCATGTGTTCAATTTTGATATCCCCCATAATCCCGAAGATTATGTGCATCGCATCGGCAGAACGGGCCGAGCCGGAATGTCTGGCCGTGCCTTTAGTTTTATCGCTAATGATGATGATCAGACCTATTTGACCGCGATTGAAAAGCTGATCGGGAAATCCATTTCTATCTTTGAACATTGGGCAGCTTCAGAAAAAACCACTGCCAAATCCGCAACGGCAAAGGCCACTAAGACGGCAAAGCCAGCTAAGGATTCTAAGGATGCTAAGGGTAAATCGGCACAGACCGATGACGCGACTGATGACCAGTCGCCAACGAATGACAACAAGACCTCAACGCGTAAAGCCAAAGGGCAACGCAATCACAATCGCAATGTTGAGGGCGAGAGAGAACAGCCACCAGATTGTTCCGGCAACAGTTTCCGTGATACCGAACACACCCCTGCCTTTTTGCTAAAACACCCTGCCTAACGCTTTAGGTTAGCGTCTTTTCAATCACTTCAGAGAGATCAGATGACAGGTTCTTGGCGGTTTTAAGGCGGATTAACGCGCCTTTCATCAAGGCT
>CBFHXL010000054.1:0-5734 GCA_965659785.1 Puniceispirillales bacterium (SeqCode) | reverse complement strand
TGCGCAGTGACGGCGCGCGGGATATCACGGCTCTCAGCGCCAGTAAAAACATTCTTGAACTGAACCATTCCTGCGTTGGTAAAGAGTAAGGTGGGGTCATTATGCGGTACCAGTGAGCTTGAACTCACAACCTCATGATCATTCTTGGCAAAATAATCAAGAAACGCTTTGCGAATGTCATTTACGGTTAGCATGGCATATCATCCTTCTTTATCCCTCACATTTAGGAAAGATCGGCAGTTTTGTCCAGAATTGCTTGCCCTTATCAGCAATATTTATGCCCATCACAACGGGCCAACTTTGCTTGGCGGGTAAAATGCCCCTTTCAGCCAACCGCCATCCCAAAAACAAAAAGAGGATATCGCGGCGATATCCTCTCTTGAAACTGGTGACCTGATGATAGGGGAATTGCGTATCCTCACAATTTAGGCATCAGAAAGCCCAGTAAGACTTGGCATTAAGACTTGGCGTTAAGGCCTAGCTTTCGTTATCTTCTGGTTCAGGCAAGTCGTCTTCGTTTTTGGCTGCCGCTTCGCTCACAGCGTCCAATAAGACGGTTTCAAATAATCCGGCGTTTTGGCGCAGAGCGTGTTCAACCTCATTAGCGATATTAGGGTTTTCCATCATAAAGCTCTTGGCGTTTTCGCGACCTTGTCCAATCCGTTGCCCTTGATACGAATACCAAGACCCTGATTTTTCGATTAAATTGGCGGCAACACCAAGATCAATCAGCTCCCCCGTCTTGGAAATGCCCTCACCATACATGATATCAAACTCAGCCTGACGGAATGGGGCGGCAACCTTATTTTTGATAATTTTTACCCGCGTCTGGTTGCCTACAACCTCATCCTTATCTTTGATTGACCCGATACGGCGAATATCAAGACGAACAGAAGCATAGAACTTCAGCGCATTTCCGCCAGTAGTGGTTTCAGGATTCCCAAACATGACGCCAATCTTTAGGCGGATTTGATTAATGAAAATGACCATGCAGTTAGATTTTGCAATCGTCGCGGTCAACTTACGCAGAGCTTGAGACATCAATCGTGCCTGAAGCCCGACATGGGTATCCCCCATTTCACCTTCAAGTTCTGCCCTAGGCACTAGGGCCGCCACTGAGTCTACAACAACCACATCCACCGATGTGGAGCGCACCAGAGTATCCGTAATTTCAAGAGCTTGTTCCCCGCTATCAGGCTGTGAGATGAGCAATTCATCCAAATTAACCCCAAGCTTACGCGCATAAGCCGGGTCAAGCGCGTGTTCAGCATCAACAAAGGCGCAAACCCCACCAGATTTCTGTGCTTCAGCCACGGCATGAAGCGCCAATGTGGTTTTCCCTGATGATTCGGGGCCATAAATCTCAACAATACGGCCACGCGGCAATCCGCCAATGCCTAATGCAATATCAAGCCCTAAAGACCCTGTTGAGATCGCATCGACATCAACCGCCATATCATTCTGTCCTAATTTCATGACAGACCCTTTGCCAAAGGCCTTTTCAATCTGGCCAATTGCGGCTTCTAGGGCTTTTAGTTTTTCTGTTTTGCTAGGGCTCATTTTTATCACATTTTGATCTGATGTTGCGGTGGCTGACATTGCTTGTCTCCCTGTTGTGGCATGATCAGGACTGGCTGACAATGGATTTTTGTTCGCTTGTCCAAATGCAAGTAATTTGTCTAATTAAAGACTGATATCACATTATATTCACGGTTTGTTCTCATTTTCAAGTGTTATTTTCACGTTTTGTTCTTATTTAACAAGAATACTGCTCTTTACGCCATATCCAACCTGGGTTATTCGCCGGCAGGCAGGTCTTCAGCTACATTCAATTCTAGTAAAGGAAAAGTGATCCAGAAGCGGCATCCCTGCCCTGACAGGTTTTCAACCCCATATTTTCCGCCCCAGCGATCAACCGCGTGTGCCACCGATAACAAGCCAAAGCCACGGCGATTGTGGTCAGTTTTTGTAGATACGCCGGGGGAAAAGACCTTATCAAGCGCAACCCCTTTGATACCCGGGCCATTATCAGAGATTGACAATTCACACCAACAGTCATGCTGGCGTACCGAGATATAGATGATGATGTTGTCGCATCCTGTTTCCATGGCGTTGCGGACAAATTGCAACAAAATCCGATGCAACAGAACCGGATTAATGAAAACAGGTGAGGTAATGATAGAGCCAATTTCAATCGTCACCGTGTTGGACGTGACGAGGGACAGGCTAGGAATAATGCCACGAAGCAAGTTTTCCAATTCAAACTGGGTCATAATCACTTGGTTGTCTTCGCTGGTGCTGTCGCGAGTCAAATCATTCACCAGTCGAGACGCCAACGTGATGTGGTTGCGGATGGTTTCCAGAACCTTTTGCTTTTCTTCTGGCTCAGTGCCTGATTTTTCCAATTGGTCGCAACCCGCCAGAATAGCCATCAGGTTGTTGTTAACATCATGCGCCAAGCCGCGAAGCAGCATATCCTTATCTGTACCAAGAATTTTGGAATACTCTTCGGCAGGTAAATCTGCCGATTCGCTCATCTGTGTTTTATCTTTTGCCGTCAAAGTTCCGTCCTATCTGATCTAACGCCAGCAAAACCAAAAATGATAACGCTAAAAAAGCTGACAGGATAATGAACTACTTACATTGTTGGTTTCCCAAAATAACAACTAAAAGTTAATAAATCATTAACAGGGCAAGATTATCTTGACCCATCGCACAAGAAAAAGGAAAGGCAGACGCAAATCCGCGCCTGCCCTATGATTTGAGACCTATATAAAGGGCGGTATGAAGCCATGCCCATAAAACCGCAAAACGATTTAGTCGTCGCGGTGGGTTCTTTCGTTACGCTCATGACGCTCTTGGGCATCAAGCGAGAGCGAGGCAATCGGCCTAGCCTCAAGCCGCTTGAGAGAAATCGGTTCGTCCGTTTCCTCACAATACCCGTAGGTACCATCATCAATCCGGCGCAGAGCCGCCTCAATCTTGGATAGCAGTTTGCGTTCTCTGTCGCGTGTCCGCAAACGAATAGAAGTATCGCTTTCGACTTGGGCGCGATCCGTGATATCCGGCTTTTGCAGATTTTCTTCGGACAAATTGTTTAGTGTCTCAGACGCTTCAGAAAGCAAATCCTGCTTCCATTTGATCAGCTTCTGGCGAAAATATTCAATCTGTACTGGATTCATAAACTCTTCCTTTTCGGTAGGTTTATAATTCTCAGGTAAGATAATCGCGCCGTCGGCTAATGCCTTATCGGTTATTTTCTTTGACTTGCCTGCCATGGTCAACCTCGATCAAAATCTTGCTGAAAATATCAGAAATGGATTTCCTGATATCACCCCCCATAAGGATGTTTCATCGTTACGATCAAACACGCTATATAGTGAGTCTCATTTGGGTCTTATTCATCACTTACAAGGCGGCAATATATTTATGTCGTCATGTCAAGGCAAGTGCCTAAATCGCAATTTCACATAAATTTTACAATCGTTAACACCAGTTTAGAAATTAGATTTTCGGCATATCACGAATTGTTGATTTGCTAATTAATTAGATAATCGGAATATTGATCCAAAGCATAGGTATAGCAACAAACGAAGGGGCTAATTTCACAGAATGGTTAACAGCAATTAATCATCCTTAAGACTTTAACCCATCCGGCTAAACGACGACAAAATTGAATTTGGTTACATTTGAGGAGTACGAAAATGAATGTTTTAATCATCGAAGATGATCCCATGATCGCAAAATCTCTGTCCCTTGCCTTAACTGATGAGGGCCATCATTCCAATATTTGCGGCACCGCCGAGGAAGGGTATGTCGCGGCGCGCGATCATTTTAACGATGGAATCAGCGCGTATGATGCGATTATTCTAGATATCAATCTGCCTGATGGTGACGGCATTAAGCTGTCAAAAACATTGCGTAGCAACAAAATCTCAACTCCTGTTCTGGTGGTTTCTGGTCGCACCTCAACAACCGATAAGGTGGTTGCCCTGCGGTCTGGTGCAGATGGCTATTTGACCAAACCTTTTGATCGTCAAGAATTGGTCGCCAATTTGACCGCTATTGTTCGGCGTTACAATGGCCACACCGATTCCAACATTGTGACTGGGCCTATCTCCCTTGATCTCAGCACCCGGTCAGTCACCGTCAATGGTGATAAAATTGATCTGACCGGAAAAGAGGTGCAAATCCTTGAGCTGTTATCCTTGCGTAAGGGCAGCATCATCACAAAGAATCAGATCATCAATCATCTTTACGAAGGCCGGGATGAACCTGAATCAAAGATCATTGATGTCTTTGTCTGCAAATTACGCAAAAAACTGGCGGAGAAAGCCAACCAGCGCAATTATATCCACACCATCTGGGGGCAAGGTTATGCCCTGCGTGATCAGCCTGTGCTGATGAACTAGGCTGTCCCTACCCTCAAGCCCTCTTTTATCCAAGCCCCCACTCGACAAAGGGGCTGACCCCACCATATTATCCTCATAGGGCCTTAACCGCCTTATGAGGATTTTTAAGTGAGGGTTTTCATGATGGCGCAACATTCCCACCACCTTTTGCTGCGACCCGGCGATTTTGTTCGGCTTCAGGGACATGATGATTGGGGGCATGGTCAGGTGCAATCAGCGATTGGCCCCAAAATTACTGTTAATTTTGATCACGCTGGCAAGCAAGTGATCAATCTTGATCACGCTGTGCTGATCTCGGTTTCCCCTGATGCGCTAAATGCCCATCCAAGCGACAGCCCGGACGCCCCTCAAAGCGGATAGAGCGTTTTATTTTCCCAGATCGCCAAGCAACCCTTGCCTTTCGCCTGATCAGGCCTCATATCACATATCATGACAGTCAAATCATATCCAAAAGATCATCCCCAATGGCCACGCCACCCGAAAACCGGTATTTTGCTGGTCAATTTAGGCACCCCTGATGGTACCGATTACCGTTCCATGCGGCGTTACCTGAAACAGTTTTTATCTGATCGGCGCGTGGTTGAAGCCCCTCGTCTGTTATGGTGGTTTATTCTCAACTGCATTATTCTCATTCGGCGCCCATCGCGATCAGGTGAGGCTTATGCCCGTATCTGGCTTGATGACAAAGACGGATCGCCATTGCGCAAATACACGCGGCTTCAAGCAGAAAAGCTGTCCGCCATGATGACCAAAGATGGGCATAGCGACGATCACCTCATGGTGAGCTGGGCGATGCGTTACGGCAACCCGTCTATTCCTGACCGTCTGCGCGAGTTAAAAGAGGCTGGTTGTAATCGGCTATTAATCGTGCCGCTTTATCCACAATATGCCGCCGCGACCACGGCGACTGTTCAGGATGAGGTGTTTCAATGGATGATAAAACAGCGTTGGCAACCTGCGGTTCGCACCGTTGCCCCATGGCATGATCACCCTGTCTATATTAAGGCACTTGCCAATAGCATCAAAACCAACCTCAAGCCCTATGCCAAAAAAGATCAGCCTGAGGTGGTGTTAGCGTCTTTCCACGGCATCCCAGAGCGGTATTTTGTTCAAGGCGATCCTTATCACTGCCAATGTATGAAAACCGCACGGCTGTTGCGAGATGAGCTAGGCTGGTCAGATGACCGCTTTATGGTCAGTTTTCAGTCGCGTTTCGGGCGTGAGCCTTGGCTCAAACCCTACACCGATGAAACGATTGAGGAGCTAGCCCATAAAGGCGTTAAGCACATGGCAATTCTGGCGCCGGGGTTTAGTGCTGATTG
>CBFHXL010000053.1:0-6018 GCA_965659785.1 Puniceispirillales bacterium (SeqCode) | reverse complement strand
AGTCACACGAGATGGTAAGGTTGTGAACAAGACTATGAAACAGATAACGAAAGTTATTTCGTTCAAAGGTGAGCGATTAGTTGATGATGACGCGATTAGTTCAGCTTCAGAGTTTTCTCCTAAAATGGTTGATATGTTTTCTGGCTTAGACGATGATGGTGAGGAGGGAAAAGGATCCCATCCCTAAAGTGACAGTATAAGATAAAGAGATATTTCAGCATAAAAATCTTCGATTAGATAAATATAAACACAACACCCCCATCCCCTTAAACAATCAGGTCGCGGGCTTTGAGGGCGGCGGTGATTTCATCCAAAATCGCCGGATCGTCAATGGTGGCTGGGGCGTTATAGCTAACGCCATCGCAAATCTTTTGGATCGTTCCGCGCAACACCTTGCCTGACCGCGTCTTTGGCAGGCGGTTCACCGCCACCGCCGTTTTGAACGCGGCCACGGCGCCAATTTGCCCACGCACCAACGCCACCAATTCGGCCTCAAGGTCTTCCGGGTCGCGTTCGGCGCCATCATTCATCACATAAAACCCCACTGGCAACTGCCCTTTGAGCTGATCCGCCGCGCCCACCACCGCACATTCGGCAACATCAGCATGACTGGTGATGACTTCTTCCATCGCCCCGGTAGAGAGCCGGTGCCCTGCCACATTAATAATGTCATCGGTGCGCGCCATGATAAAGACATTGCCATCCGCATCAATCATGCCTGCATCAGAGGTCATATAATACCCGGGAAAGGTGCTGAGATAGGCCTCATGAAAGCGCCCATCCGCGTTCCATAGCGTCGGCAAACATGATGGCGGCAATGGCAATTTGACCACAATATTGCCTAGCGTGCCGGGGGCAACTGGCGCCCCCTCATCGTTTAGCACCTCGACATCATAACCCGGCATCGGCCGGCCTGATGACCCCGGCGGCACCTCAACCAATCCCAACCCAAGCGGATTTCCCGCCATCGTCCAGCCGGTTTCCGTCTGCCACCAATGGTCAATCACAGGCACTTGCAATTTGTCTTTTGCCCACTGCAAAGTGTCAGGGTCAGTGCGCTCCCCTGCCAGAAACAACGCTCGAAAATGCCGCATATCATAGGGTTCCATTAATGCCCCTTGGGGGTCAACTTTACGAATTGCCCGAAACGCGGTAGGCGCGGTAAAAAGAACCGAGATGCGATATTCGCTGATCATGCGCCAGAATGCCCCTGCATCAGGGGTGCCGATAGGCTTGCCTTCGTAAATCACACTGGTACAGCCAAATAGCAACGGCGCATAGCAAATATAACTATGCCCTACCACCCAGCCCACATCTGAAGCCGCCCAAAACACGTCATCAGGTTTAACATCATAAAAATGATCCATGGTCCACATCAGCGCCACCATATGACCGCCATTATCACGCACAACGCCCTTGGGCTGGCCTGTGGTGCCAGAGGTGTAAAGAATATAAAGCGGGTCAGTGGCGGCAACCGCAACCGAGGCTTGTTTCCATCCGTGTTCCCGTGCCTCTGCCATGGCGGCGGCGTAATCATAATCGCGGCCGGGGGTAAGCGCACAGGATAGTGCCTCACGTTGAAGGATAAAACAAGCTGAGGGTTTATGTTCTGCTATCTCAATCGCCTTATCCAAGAGCGGCTTATAGGCAATAACGCCTGACGGCTCAATGCCGCAAGATGCGGAAATAATCGCCTTGGGGGCGGCGTCATTAATCCGGATAGCCAATTCCGCTGGCGCAAAGCCGCCAAAGACAACCGAATGGATTGCCCCTAACCGCGCGGTTGCCAGCATGGCGATAACCGCCTCTGGCACCATTGGCATATAGATGATGACCCGATCGCCTTTGCCAATGCCGCGATGGGCTAGCGCGGCGGCAAGGGTTTCCACCTCATCTTGTAATTCGGCATAGGTGATTTTGCGTTTGCTGTTGGTCACCGGGCTGTCATAGATCAGTGCTACCTGATCCCCTCTTCCAGCCGCAACATGACGATCAACAGCGTTATGGCAAGTGTTGGTTTCTCCACCCGGAAACCATCGGCCTGAAACCCCCATCTCAGCATCAAAATTGGCATCAGGGGATTTGATCCAATCAATCTTTTCCGCCTGCTTACCCCAGAACCCTTCTGGGTCATTTTTCCAGCTATCATAAATGGCCTGATACTGTGATGCCATTATCCCCTCGCTATCGTCTTTTTATCATAAATTTGAATTACGATAGTAACAGTAATGCCGCTTTTGCTTTCGGGCAAGTCCGACCACGTGGCATGACAATAATTTTCACAATCTTGACCCTGTGCCGTGAGGGGAGTAAGACAAATAAGGGCTAAAATTGTCACCGCCACAGGAAACCATGCCTGCACATTCAACACCCATTTCTGATCCTCGCCGCGTGGTGCTGATGGCCATGCGCGATGTCATTGGTATTCCGGGGCTTGGCCTGTTTTTCAGCATGGTGGGTTTCGCCGCTATCGCCAGAGAAGCAGGCTTTGGTCTGGCAGAGGCTTTGGCAACAAGTGCACTGGTTTGGGGGATGCCGGGGCAGGTGGCAATGGTGAGCCTTTATCTGGCCGGGGCATCAGTGGCGGTTATCGTCATCGCTGTGGCCTTAGCCAATATGCGGATGATGTTGATGGTCGTCTCTACGGTGGATTTGATTGGTTTCCGCCGATTAGGAACGGGATTGTGGAAACAACTGATATCTGTCCATTTTCTAGCCATAACCACGTGGATACAATTAGCGGTGGTGCGCGGCCGGGTCGCTGATCAGGCTATGTTTATCTATTTCCTTGGTTTTGCCTTGCCACTTTATGTCAT
Source organism: Puniceispirillales bacterium (SeqCode) (assembly GCA_965659785.1). Lineage (GTDB taxonomy): Bacteria > Pseudomonadota > Alphaproteobacteria > Puniceispirillales > UBA1172 > UBA12202. The sequence goes on along the minus strand of CBFHXL010000053.1, from coordinate 3,202 downwards.
TGGAATGCTTGGCACGGTGCTAGGGTTTTATCTGATTGATATCGTGCCGGTCTGGTTGCTGAAGACGATTGTCTTTACGACGCCGCTATATATTCTCATGATGGTGGCGAAAATCCGGTCTCTGCTGTTTCGTCAAGCGGGATTGGCTGGCGGGATTCTGGCCCCCTTGCTTTATCCGGTTTTGGGGGAATGGGCTATTCTGGTGGCTGGTATTGTTGGCGGCTCACTGGTGATGTTGCCTCGATTTATGACAGCACGGCAAGTGCAACGGCGACGGGCCAAGAGGGATAGGTCATGACGCCAGATCATCCGCTATATCTATGGATGCTGATCCTGCTAGCCTTTTTAGCGACAGATATTTGGCGCTGGTTTGGGGTCTTGCTTGCTAATCGGATTTCCCCCGAAAGCCTGATGATGAAATGGATTAACGCGGTAGCTTATGCCATGGTTTGCGGTGTTATGGTGCTGGTTGTTGTGCATCCGTCAGGGCTTGTCGCCGCCTCAGGATTGATAGCCAGATTGCCAGCGTTGGTTTTAACCATGGCTATCATGATACGCACTGGCCATACGCTTATCGCGGTGCTTGTGGGGGCATTAACCTTTATGGGGCTGGATTGGCTGTTTCCGTTATCCTGATCAGCGGCGTAGGCGCCGATCAAAGGGCGTCAATAATGTATCCTATCGACCCTTCACCCCCCATCAAGTCATCAAGATAATCCAAATTGGTCAGGATACCATCCGAGGTAATTGAGGATAAGGCGGTTGCTTTGTCACCGCCAAGGGCGGAAATGATGGCTTGCTGATCAAGGGTTTCAGAAAATTGTACCTTCACCACAGGGATAGCAATGCGCCCACCACCAAATGATACGCTGTCTTGGAAATGAAAAGACAAGCCGGGTAATTCCACATTGCCTTGATCATCGGTGGTGAGGTTAAGAACAACTAGCAACTGATCATCATGAAACGCATCAGGCGTGCCAGACATCACATAAGTTAAAAATTCATCTAAACTGTCAATGGCATCAGTCTTGCTGTTTTCTTCAAGAGAAAAGATAAAGCTATCGCGCCCGCGATTAAAATTAGTGATGATATCGCCGCCATCTTTTGCCGATTGATCACCAATGCCGTAAACCACTTGATCTTGGTCTTTTCCTTCTTGGTTATAGCCAAGATCAATGACATCATCACCCTTACCGCCAATAATAATATCATTACGGTTTCCATCGGTGATGGTATCTGATCCGTCACCAGCCTCTACGCGTGACGCGGTTTGGGGGGCGATTGTGATCATGGTGTCAATCACCGGGGGCGGGGCGGATGGTGACGGCAATGGGGTTTCGGTTGGCGTGATATCCAGCCTTGGCACCTCAATTTCCATGATATCGGTGACTTTATCTTGATTGTTCTGTGCGTCCGTATAACGGCGTTCAACGCCAATTTTCTCACCTCGGTCAGCGGCTTTAACGATATAGCTATCCCCTGTTCCAATAGCGGTGTCAGGATCACTGACATAAAACCATTGGTAAGCAATATTTGGGGTGGCATGAAGCCCATGTTCATCTTCGGCAAGGATTGAGACAGTTAACTTATCCCCTATGCTGATGACGGCAGGATTAGGGGCATCAATTTCAATTTGGGCATCTTCAATTACATTGACCACATTGATTGTGATCGTGCGCGTGGTTGAGGGCAGAACCTCACCATCATTAGCTGGGATATTGTTCACAGTGATAGCGATAGAAAATGTGGCTTCGTCTTCATAGTTGAGGGAAACCCCATCTTTGAGTTTGAGTTTCCACGTTCCGTCAATTTGGATGATTTCAAAAAACTCAGCAGCGTTGCCAAGCGCAGCATCACTAATCAGACCTAGCTTGGTGATGATAAAATCATGCGCGTTTATTTTGAGCGTATTAAAAAGAAAATCCCTCAACCTGAAGGTGATGTCGGTAACGACACCTTCGGCATTTTTGGTAATGCTGGCTGTTGTGCCGGACACTACCAAGGTATGTTTATAGCCCGAAGCCGAAACTATGCCACTAATAGATGGGGTATTGAGCAGAACGGTTTCAGCCCTTCCGTCACCATCAGTGTAAAAGGCGCGGAACATAAGGCGGTGACCAATATCATCATTTGAGACAGTATAGGTCTTCTCTGTGCTGATAACCACGTCTGGGGCATTGAGATAAAACCATTGAAATTGGGCTTGGTCATCATGGCCATCAGGGTCTAATTTACCGCGCAAGGCGCGTAAATCTGTCCCCGGGGTAGGGGCTTCTCTGGCTTGGTTTTCGTTGCTGATATAAAAGCGTGCCACACCACTATTGGCGCTATCGCCGGTTTGTTCTGCAGCGACGACGGTTCCTGTGACCGAGCCTGCGTTGCCCTTAACTTTTTCCACCTCACCATCAATATCGATATAGATCGCGCGAAAATGAATTTGAAAGCCAATATCATGTTCCGTGACGGTATAGGTTTGGCCTCGGCCAATAATCTGATTTGGGGTGCCGACGTGATACCACTCAAAGCGTGTTGAGCCTACGATACGCCCATCAGGATCATCTGGACCTCGTATAATGGTCAGAACTGTGCCTACTTCTGGGGCTTCTCTGATTTGCTTTAGGTTGCTGATAAAGAACTTGGCATCACCCTCGTCAACAGCAATGATATCAATTTTTACGGTTTCTGAGGGGGAGGAGTTAACCCCATCACTCACGCTTAACCTGACATTAACAGAGGTGTCTTTGCTGGCGTCAAAGGATACGCCATCTTTTAGTTTTAATGTCCATATGCCGTTAATCTCAACGACTTCAAACTGATTTGCCTTACCATCAAGGATGTTAAACGAAAATTGATTGATATAGCTGGCGTCTTGATCTGCGATTGAAAAGGTGACGCCAGTGTCTTGCCCATCGATCTTTTCCGTGATTGCCCCATTGCCAATAACAGTTAGGCTTGGTGCGTGCAGATTAGGTGGGAGTATCGTGACAATGATAGTAATAGGGTCTGAGATATTGCCATTCAAATCCTCGCCTTGCACGGTTAGGCTTAATGTATTGTCAACGCCATAATCTAGCTCTTCGTATGAGCGCTGTGGGCCGCCAAGATATTTCAACTGCAGGCGATACCCATCATAATAGGCAAGGGGGTTGCGATAAATCTCAAACTTGTTGGCCTGATCACCGGAAATATGCCACTTAATTTC
>CBFHXL010000052.1:0-6115 GCA_965659785.1 Puniceispirillales bacterium (SeqCode) | reverse complement strand
TGTGGGCTAAATCCGCCTCTGTCAACGCCAGCGACGAATAGAGTTTAGACGGGGATTTCAAAATGCCATGCTTGCGCAAGGCGGCGTTATACGCTGCCGCCTGATCCTGCGATTGGTGTTTGGCAGACCGATAATCAAGGCACGCCGTATCCGTGAACAAAACATCAAACAGCGTATCGTCACCACAAATCCGGTGCGTTATTCCAGCGCGGTTAAGCGCGTCTTGTTGCATCTGTTGAAGCCGGCGACCATAAGACCGCAACCTGTCATAACTGCCATCACGCCGTAACACTTCCATGGTTTTAAGCCCTGCCGCCGAGGCCACCGGATTGCCTGATAATGTCCCTAATTGCATCAGCCATTGGTCAGCCCCAACAATCGCCTTATCAAAATGCTTCATAAGATCAGCGCTAGCCCCCAAGGCGGCAAGCGGAAAACCGCCACCAATAATCTTGCCCAAGGTGCAAATATCGGGCGTAACCCCATAATGTTCCTGCGCGCCCCCATAAGCCAGCCTGAATCCTGTAACGATTTCATCAAAAATCAACAGGATATGGTGCTTGTCGCAAAGCTCACGCAGACCTTTAAGAAACCCCGGCACGGGCGGAATAATGCGCTGTAAGGGTTCGGCAATAATAGCAGCAATATCATCATTATCTACAAGCAAAGATGCCACCGCATCCAGATCATTAAACGGCGCGATAAGCATATCGTCTTGAACCGATGAGGGAATACCAGCGCTATCCGGCACCGCACGAGGAAAATTAACCTCTCTTGAAGGGGCAAGGCTCATCTGCGCCTCGGCGCTCATACCATGATAGCCGCCTTCGAATTTCAGGATTTTGGTTTTGCCTGTATAAGCGCGTGCTAGCCTGATGGCATACATATCCGCCTCACCGCCTGAGGTCACAAAACGCACGTGTTCACAGCACGGCACAGCATCACTGATCGCCGACGCCAATTCAATTCCGCGAGGGTTATTGGCAAAAAAGGTCATGCCGTGAGGCAGTTGTTCTAGCACCGCTTCCAGCACTTCGGGATGCCCGTGACCAAGCAACATCGGCCCTGACCCTATCAAATAATCAATATAGTCGTTACCGTCTTGATCCCAGACATGGCACCCTTCCCCCCTCGCAATAATCACGCCGGGGTCAAAATTGCCAAATCCCCCAGCAGGCAAAACCTGCTTGGCTTTTTCTATCCATTCGCTTTGGGTTTTGATTTTATGCATCTGTTAGTCCAATATCATATCTGGCTGACCCAAAATCTCAGGGTCTGGAGAAACCCCTAAGCCATAGATTGAGGGCTCTGATGGTAAAGCGATCCTGCCATGTTGGCGTGATGGGGCGGCGGCATCTAGCCTAGGCGCTACATAGCCTGACAGATCACAAACATTGAGCAAATGAGCCGGATGAGTTGACACCCCTAGATGCAATAAGGCGGCGGTGGTGATATCACTGCCCCATGTGTCCTCAATGCACATCTTTGCCCCTAAATGCAGACATAAATCCCTTGCCTGCCGAGTTGGTGAGATGCCGCCAAATTTTGATAATTTTAACGCCACCGCATCCATAATACCTAGACGGCTTGCCTCAAGCAGAGATGCTGTGTCATGGGCATTTTCATCCATTTTCATGGGCAAACCTGTTGCCGCACGCACCGCCGCACATTCCGGCATCGTCCGGCAAGGCTGTTCTAGCATAATATCCAAATCCGCTACCGCTCGCCCCACACGGGTGGCGTCAAGCTGGGTTGCGCCGCAATTCCAGTCACCATAAACCAGCATCCCCTCACCCACGGTTTCACGCACACGCCGTAACCGTTCAACATCCGTCTGCCAGTCGTTATCAGCACCAAGTTTGACCTGAAACTGGGTGATGCCTGCAGCTTTGGCATCCGCCGCCATCCGCGCCATGTCATCAGGGGCAATACAGGTAATAGAATGATAAAGCGGCATATCGGCCTGACGCTGACCACCTAAAAGCGCATAAAGGGGCAATTGTGCCGCCTTTGCAGTGATATCCCAACAAGCCATATCCAGAGGGGATTTCACATATTCATGACCTAACAAAAAGGCATTAATCCGCTGCATCAGGCTTTCCACACCAATGGGGTCTGCCCCCAAAATAACTGGCGCCATATCCGCGACCGCCGGGGCAATCCCCCTCGCATAAGCAGGCAGGTAATGTGGAATGGGACAGGCCTCACCCCATCCTTTCAGCCCTGTATCCGTTTCTATGCATATGATGACCGTTTCCACCGTGTCACAAGTTTTGCCATCAGCCATGTAATAAGTGTCATGGCTGGTTAAAGGAATATGCCAGAGAGAGAGCCGTTTGATTTTCATTGATATACTGCCACTGGCGTCCCAAGTTTGTCTTCATCAGGATGAACCCCTAGCCCCGGAGTTTCAGGCAAATGTAAATGGCCATCAACATTTCTGGCCCCGCGCCCATCAGCAATATCAACGGTTAGCATATCTTGGCATGACCAGACGGCATGGCAATGCGCATCAGGGATGGTAGCGGCTAGATGCAGGGCCTCGGTATCTGCTAACACTGTCCCTCCTGTTGCCATGACAAACATATCTATGCCATGCGCAAGCGCGATATCACGCATGCGGGCGGCTTTAGTTAACCCACCTACCCGATTGAGCTTAATTCCAAAAATAGTCGCAATGCCATCACGGGCTATGCGTGCCGCGTCCTGAAGCGTGACCAAACTTTCATCAACACTGATCGGGGTGGCATGAAGCGGCGCTATCGCCGCAATATCATCTAGGGTTTCCAAGGGCTGTTCAACCATCACATTCAGCCCCTCAACCGAACTTAACACCCGTAACGCCTGTTGCCGTGACCAGCCGCGATTAACATCATAAAGCACAATCTCACCTTCGCGGCGGATGCTTTCCACATCGGTAATTCTGGCAATATCACGCTCAACATCACCGCCAATTTTAACAGAATGAGCCACATACCCCCTCTGCCGATAGCGATCAATAACGGCGCGTGTGTCTGCGATGGTTTTTGCCCCCACTGATGAGGCAATAGGGCGCGGCGTCCGCGACCCCCCACCCATGAGGTCTGCAATAGGTAAGCCTGCTGCTTGACCAGCGATATCCCAACACGCCATATCAATAGGGGATTTGGCATAAAGATGCCCGGGCAAGGCCATATCCATCGCCCGTTCAACATCAAGAACACAGCGCGGATCAAGCCCGATCAGAACCTTTGCCATTGTTTCTATTCCGGCACGAATACCCGGCCCATGGGCAGGAACATAGGTATGCCCCCATGGTGTTCCCTCACCCCAACCGATTAAACCAGCATCGGTTTCCAGTTTAACCAATGTGGCATCAAGCCTTTCGAATTTTAATCGGCCGCCGGATAACCAGTAGGGATGTTCAAGCGGCAAATCAATGTGATAAACAGTTATCTTTGTGATCTTCATGATTTTGCCCCCATTTTTGGCAATCCTGCCATGCCAGCACCGCCCCATAGCACAAGGGTTAGAATAGCGCTTTCTTTCATCGTTAGGGCATGAGGCTGATTGCTGTCATGCCTCTGGCATTGCCCTGAAGTGAGGGTCACAGGCGCCTTGCCTTCGGCTTCAAAATAACCTGAGCCACTAACCACCATATAGATTTCTTCTGCCTCATGATGATGCCATGGATAATATAAACCCTTGCCCCAATAGCCGATATAGGCGCGCCCTTGATGAGAGGTAAAATGGCCATCAGGCCCAAACAATTCGATATAGCCGTAATCTTGCAAAAAGCCGTATCCAACCTCTTGCTCGGTGTAGGTTTGCTTCCATTTCCCATATGGCAAAATGCTCTGGGTAGCTTTGTGTAAGGGATGCTCATTTTCCCATAAGGATAATTGGCGAATGGCCGGAATATAGATAGGGGCTGTTTTTTGATACACCATATCTGTTGGCCACGCGGCAAAAGCCTGCATTTGCGGGTTGCTATCATATGCTGTTTTGGCCTCACTAAGGAGCGCCTCAAACAAGCTTTGGATAAGATCAGGAGATGAAACGGTCATGGGCAAACCACAATATTGCCAGTATGCGTCTTGGCGATAAAGGCGGCCTGTGCCTCACGCAATTCGGATAAAGGATAACACGCCGCCAATGCTGGTTTAATTGCGCCAGTTTCGATATAGCCAATCAGATTTTTCATGATTTGGGGATCAATCACTGTTGATCCTGTTAAGGTCAAATCGCGCAAATAAAAGGTTCTCAAGTCCAAGGTCACAATGGGCCCGGCAATAGCACCAGAACAGGTATAGCGCCCACCTCGTTCAAGACTTTCGATTAAGGACGGCCAGATCGCACCGCCGACAATATCGGCGACGACAGTAATTTTTTCCTCACCCAAAGCGGCGCGTAAATTGTTTGGCATCCGCGGAAGACATTGATCTGCCCCAAGCGCCGCAACATCGTTATGTTTGCTTTCTGATGCCAGCGCAATCACCCGTGCGCCGCGGTGTTTTGCCAGTTGCACCACAGCCCCGCCAACACCGCCGGATGCGCCAGTCACCAGCACCGTATCTGAGGCTGTCACCTGTGCCCGTGTCAGCATTCCTTCAGCAGTTGAATAGGAACACGAAAAGGTCGCCAGTTCCGCATCAGACAAATCAGACTGTATCGCCAACGCATTTTGCGAAAGGGTAACGGTATATTCAGCAAAACCACCATCACATTCTGATCCAAAATATCCGGTTTTATTCTTATTCATGGGGTCATCAGGATCGCGCAACCAGCCATCGGTGATGACCCGTTCCCCTATCCGCTGGGGATCAACCCCATCGCCTACCGCCACGATCAGACCACAAACATCCGCGCCCTGAATGCGAGGAAACTGGATAGGGGCGCCGCCCCATGTTGGGTCTTCTTCGCTAACCTGATCATAACCTTCGCTTTTTGTGGCATCAGACACGGCCTTGGAATACCAACCTGACCGGGTATTTACATCGGTGTTATTCAATCCACAGGCCCCGACACGGATCATGACTTGGCCAGCGGATGGACGCGGACAAGGCCAGTTTTCATGCCAGACCATCTGATCAAGGCCGCCATGCCCCATTGTCACCATCGCGGCCATCGTTTCAGGGAGCTGATGCTGTGATATCATGATCTGTTCTCCCCTCGCTTAATGCGTTGCCTGATCAGTTTTGGGAAGCTGGCTTTCCGGATCATAGGCTGGCGCACCAAGTACCTTAGCTGCTCTTGGTTTTCCAGCAATCACGACCTCAAGCTCAGTGCCAACTGTCGCCGCCTCAGGTTTGATATAGGCAAAGGCCAGTATCCGTCCAACCGAATGCCCATAAACAACCGATGCCGTCGACCCGATCACCTTGCCGCCTTTCATAACGGCCTCACCGCCATGACCGTCAACAACGCCGTCAGGTTCAATATCCAGATAGGCGCAAACCCATGGCAGATGATTTACCTTAGCAAGCGTTTCTGATTTGCCAAGAAAATCCTTATCCTGATCTACAAACCGCATCACATCTGCTTCGGGTAAGGTCACTTCGTTCGTTAACTCCCCTGCCCCTTTGAATGCCTTTTCCATACGCATCACATTCATAGCAAATGAGCCATAATCCCTAATACCATAGGCCTGACCTGCCACATTAATGGCTGAATACACATCAAGGCAAGCGGTCCTGGGCATATGCAGCTCCCAGCCCAATTCACCAGCATAAGACATCCGAAGCGCCCATACCTCATGCCCTGATATCATTATCTTTTGCCCGGTTAGCCAGCGAAAATGCGCATTATCCAGCGCCGCATCTGTCACCTGCCCCAAGACATCACGCGATTTAGGGCCATTTATGGTCAGTGCCGCCCATTCTGCGGATAAGGGGGCTATGGTCACATCCTCATCCATTCGGTTGTGATGAAGATGATCTAGCAGGCGTTGTTCAAAAAACGCTGCACAAACAAGATAATAACTCTCATCATCCATTTTCAGGATAGTGGCTTCCACCTCAATCCTACCCCGTTTATTTAAGAGATGCGTCAACGCAATGCCGCCAATGTTAACAGGCAGTTTATTTGCCGTCAGCCGATCAAGAAGCACAAATGCCCCTTTCCCAGATACCTTGAC
>CBFHXL010000051.1:0-6197 GCA_965659785.1 Puniceispirillales bacterium (SeqCode) | reverse complement strand
AACCCGTTTCAAGACAAAGGCGCCTTAGCCCAAACGTTCTGGACTTTGGGGCACCGCAATTTGTTAGGGATTGCCTTTGATCATAACGGTCAGCTTTGGTCGCATGAAATGGGGCCGCGACATGGTGCTGAGTTAAACCGACTTATCAAAGGCGGTAATTACGGCTGGCCGCTTGTTTCCGAAGGCAATCATTATAATGGCACGGTGATACCTAACCATGATACGCGGCCAGATTTTATTGCCCCTGAATTGGCTTGGGTTCCAACGATTGCGCCATCTGGTCTGATTTTTTATGGTGGTGATCTGTTTTCAGAATGGCGCGGAAATGCCTTTATTGGTGGGTTGCGAAGCCGAGCGCTGATCAGGGTGGATTTTATCAATGGTCATCCGATTGAGGTGGAACGCTTTCGCTGGGCGAAACGGCTTCGTGAAATAGAAGAAGGCCCTGATGGTGCGCTCTATGTTCTTGAGGATGGCGCATCAGCTCGCCTTATTCGGTTGGTGCCGTGATGACTGACCAAGATCACCCAAAACCTGATCGGGAAAACCATGGTGTTTCTGTGGCAAGATTTGTGGCAGAGGCAAACATCACTGATGATCTTTTTCCCGTGATCAGCACCGCGATTACAGATGGCTTTGCTTGTTTGCTTGGTGGGGCATCATCTGAGGTCACTTCGCGTCTTCTCAACACTTTGCTGCCGTCTTATGGTGGTAAAGCCCCTGTCTATGGGACGGGGCAGTCATTATCACCATCATATGCCGCGATGGTGAACGCAGTGTCTGCTCATGTGCTTGATTTTGATGATTGGGAAGACCCCGGTAACACCCATCCCACGGCGGTGGTTTTGCCATGTTTGCTTGCCGTTGCTTCTGTGTCATCAGGGGCTTCTGCATATGATCCCCGATCAGGCAGGGATTTAGCGCAAGCTTATGCTGTTGGGCTTGAGGTTATTATGCGTTTAGGTAAGGCTATCACCCTAGATCATTATGCTCGCGGGTATCATGCCACTGCTACCTTGGGGGCAATTGGTGCGGCGGCGGCGGCGGCAAGGCTGATGCGGTTAACGCCTGAACAGACCCTCCATGCGCTATCACTCTCAGTGTCACAGGCAGTTGGTTATACAGGGCAATTTGGCGCAAACGCTAAGGCTCTGCAAGCGGGCTTTGCGGCTCGCGCCGGGGTGGAATCCGCGATGCTTGCCGGGGCGGGCATGACGGGTCAAGCGAGTATCTTAACCTCGCGCCGGGGTTTTGTTGGTCTGATGGGACATTATGATGATCACCGGCTTGATCGCATGGCGGAGACCCTTGGCAAACCGTGGGGGCTTGCTAGTTATGGTATTGTGATTAAACCATGGCCATCTTGTGGCTATACGCACCGTGTCATGACAGCGGCGGTTGAGGCGAGGGAGAAATTAAGAGGGCGCATAGATCAAATCACAGCCATTCATGTGTCGATGCCGGATTATCATTATGCGATTTTGCCATTTGGTCAGCCAAAAGACCAGAACGAAGCGTTGTTTTCTTTACCAGCTTGCCTTGGGCAAATTCTGAAAGAAGGGCGCCTTACCACCGCTGATTTAAGGGCAGAGTTTTGGCATGATGAAACCCTGAAGCGGCTGATGGCTTTGATGACTGTTACCCCTGAGCCAGCAACATCTATGCACCGCAATTATGATCCTGATCAGCCTGATCGCTTAACCATTACCCTAGCTGATGGCACAACCATTAAGACCTCATGCGATTGGCCACTTGGGGCGCCGTCTCATCCCATGACAGACCAAGATCACGCCGCTAAGTTTCATGATCTCACAGGTCACCCCGTATCGGCATATCTTCCCTTTCGTGACTGGATAGATGAACCAGATATCACGTCTTATTTCAGGGCTTTTCATTAATAAAACATCAGCCCCGGACAGGGCTGATGCCGTGTTTGGTTTAGATCAGATCGCTAGGTTTTGGCGATATTTTTCTTAGGGTCATGGAACGGGGTTTCAACAATTTCCGCTGTGGCTGTTTCATGCCCCATATTCACCGATACAGCGTCGCCGATATGTGCATGATCAATATGGATCATGGCAAGCGCGATATTCTGTTTCAGTCGAGGGGAAAAGACAGCAGAAGTGACCTTGCCAATGTCATGACCTGACGCATTTTGAACAGGCCAGAACCGTGTGTTGGGGCTAGCAAAAGGGGGCGTGTCAATGATCAGGCCAACTTGTTTTTGCTTAATCCCTTCGGCTTTGATCTGACATAGGGCATCCTTACCAATGAAATCAAAATCGCCATCAAGATTGACGAGCCGATCAAGGCCAAGTTCAAAGGGATTGTTCGTGATATCCATATCGGCATGGTAAGACAACATTCCCCCCTCAATCCGGCGAATGGTTGAGGTATGCCCCGGTTTTAATCCCATGTCTTTGCCGGTTTGCATAATCTTTTCATAAAGCTGGTCGCCTTGGGCGGTGTTTTGTAAAAAAATCTCATACCCTAGCTCGCTTGACCATCCTGTGCGTGAGACGATGACATCAATCCCATCCAAATTGGCAGGCTTGAACCAGTAGTATTTCAAATCAGAAATCCACTCTCCAAAGAGGGCGATCATAATATCCCGTGAACGCGGCCCTTGTAATTGCAAGGGGGAAACATCAGGTTCGTGTATCTTGACATCGTAACCGCCATGGGCGGCCAGACCTTGCGCCCAAAAGAGAACATCACTATCCGCAAGCGAAAACCAAAACCGATCTTCTGCCACGCGCAGCAGGATAGGATCATTTAAGATGCCCCCATGCTGATTGGTCAGGATGACATATTTGCATTGCCCTACCTGCATCTTGGACAGATCACGAGGGCTCATCATTTGAACAAAACGGGCGGCGTCAGGGCCACTGATCTCAACTTGCCGTTCAACCGCAACATCACAGAGGATGGCATCATTAACCAGATTCCAGAAATTTTGTTCAGGGTCCCCAAAATCACGGGGAATATACATATGGTTATAAACCGAATAGCCTTGTGCCCCCCATCGCAGGGTGGCGTCAAAATAGGGGCTTTTACGGATTTGTGTGCCAAAGCCAAAATCAGTTAATTGTTCATTGGTGTTAGAGGTCATAAGATAAGATTTCCACGTTTTTCTATTCAGTTTCATTATCCGCAATACTGCTGTATCAGGGCTTGATCAAACACTAGACCAAAACCGAATGACTTCAAGAAAATCTCAATAGAAAAGCGAAAAAAATATCCAAAAAATAATGGGAAAAAGGAAGACCTCAAATAATACCCCACATATGGCTCTCATCAAGCCTCTTGCCAGTGTGAGGGAAATTGTGGCTAAATCAGTTCAACCGTAACCATCGCGCAATGTTCATGTCATTGCCGCCGCAAGAATATAAAGGAAAATCACTATGCCAAAAGGCTATCTCATTTCTATCTATAAAGCTGTGCATGATCAGGATAAATTAGCTGCTTACGCCGCCATAGCAAAACCAGCGCTTGAGGCCTATGGGGGCAATTTTCTTGTCCGGGGGATGCCAGCAAAGGTCAAAGAGAACGGCGTCATGAACCGCGCCGTTATTTGTGAGTTTCCAAGTCTAGCCGATGCCATCAGCGCTATTGAAAGCCCCGAATATGCTGAGGCTTTGGTCGCGCTAGATGGGGCGGCTGACCGCGATATGCGGCTGGTTGAAGGCGTTTAGAAAAACGCCTGCAAATCGGTTTGGGCACGGCCTAGGATGAGGGCATGGATATCATGCGTGCCCTCATAGGTGTTAACCGCCTCAAGGTTTAGGACATGGCGGATCACCGGATACTCATCCGAAATACCGTTGCCGCCTAGCATATCGCGAGCTTCCCTTGCCATCGCCAGTGCCTTGCCGCAGTTGTTGCGCTTCATCAATGAGATGAGTTCAGCCGAAGCGTTATGATCATCGAACAGGCGTCCAAGCCGCAAACATCCTTGAAGCCCAAGGCCGATTTCTGTCTGCATATCTGCCAGTTTTTTCTGGATAAGCTGATTTTGGGCAAGAGGGCGTCCAAACTGTTTGCGCTCAAGCGTGTAATTACGGGCAGCGTGCCAGCACGCTTCAGCAGCACCCATTACACCCCAGCTAATGCCATAACGCGCCCTGTTTAAGCACCCAAATGGGCCCGGCAGACCCTCAACATTCGGCAACAGATTTTCATCAGGAACAAACACTTCATCCATCTGGATCATGCCTGTCACTGAGGCGCGAAGAGAAAACTTGCCTTCAATTTTCGGGGTGGCAAGACCCTTCATGCCGCGTTCAAGAATAAAGCCGCGAATTTTATTGTCATGAGCATCTGATTTTGCCCAAACAATGGCAACATCCGCAATTGGCGAATTGCTGATCCAGTTCTTTGCCCCTGAAACCAGAAAGCCGCCATCCACTTTCTTTGCGCGGGTAACCATGCCTGATGGGTCAGACCCGTGGTCAGGTTCGGTTAATCCAAAACAGCCGATTAATTCGCCCTTGGCTAGGCCGGGTAGGAATCTCTGGCGTTGCTCTTCAGTGCCATAAGCAAAAATAGGATGCATCACCAATGAGGATTGCACGGACATGGCTGACCGATAGCCGCTATCAACGCGTTCAACCTCACGCGCGATCAGGCCATAACAGACATAATTTACACCAGCGCCGCCATAGGTATCAGGAATGGTTGCCCCTAATAGCCCCAATTCCCCCATTTCATTCATAATTTCACGGTCGAACACTTCGTTGCGATTAGCATTAACGACCCGTTTCATCAGGCCATCTTGGCAATAATCGTGAGCCGTCTGCATGACCATGGTTTCTTCTTCACTAAGCTGGTCGTTTAGCAGAAACGGGTCTTCCCAAACCATTTTTGCAGGTTTCGCACGCGCCTTTTCCGGTGTCATCACGTGGGTTTCCATTTGAGCGTCGGGGTGAGCGTCTGGCATCATGTTCTCCTGTAAATCCTAAGGGCGGTATAATAATCATATAATGTAAGCCATGCAAGTAGGGATACAAGGCCAGTTTGACGCACATCAGTTGTTGCAATTTAATTTCCGTTTATCCATGATTGGCAAGGTACGCTTTTGAGGATAAGACCATGACGCTTGACGCTTCGCGCATTGCCTATCGCCCCTATTGGTGGGATATCGATGAGCCGTTACGGCAGGCTAATAATGATCCCCTGCCAGCGCAATCTGATGTTGTCATTGTTGGTGGCGGCTTTACCGGCATGGCGGCGGCATTGCCCCTAGCAAGAGCAGGGAAATCAGTCATTATAATTGAGAAATCAACCCCCGGCTATGGTGCCTCTACGCGCAACGGGGGCATTAATAGTGCTAGTATCCGTCCAAGCCATCATGATCTTGAACGCCAGCATGGGCGTGACTTTGCCGATAAGATTTTCCTAGAGGCTAGCGCCGCCAGACGCGACCTAGAAGATTTCTGCCAGACAGAAAAGATTGATGGTAAGTTTAAGCTGTCAGGGTGGTTTAAGGGGGCAATGTCTGCGCGTGATTATGATTATTTGGCACATGAAACCGATTACCTGCGTGAGAAATTGGATATTCCTTGCCATATGATCAGCAAAGCGGATCAGCATAAGGAAATTGCCACAGACCGATTTTATGGCGGTATGGTCGAAGACGATGTCGGCGGATTTCATCCATCCAAGTTTTTTGCAGGATTTTTGCGCGTGATCACAGAGGCAGGGGTGCGTGTTTTTGAAGAAACCGCCGTTCATGATATTGAGGATCACGCGAGCTCTGGCAAGATTGTTACCACTAGCAAGGGTAAAGTTCATGCTGGCACGGTGATAGTGGCGACCAACGGTTATACGGGCGGCAGAGAGCATAAGTTCAGCCGTTTTCTGCGCCGTCGCCTTGTGCCTGTGCGAAGTAGCATCATTGTCACAGAACACTTGGGCGAAGACCGCGTTAAAGCCCTCATGCCTGCCATGAGAATGTATGGCAACACAGCGGAACTGGTCACTTATTTCCGTCCCACCCCTGATGGTCAACGTATTCTTCTGGGGGCGAGAGGGGCGGAGCCAGTCCCAACCATAAAAACCGTGCGCTTCTTGCGCAAACGGCTTGTTAGCATTTTACCGCAATTAGCTGACACCCAGATTGATTATTGCTGGACAGGCAATGTGGCCTTTAATCGGCAATCAATTCCGCGTATTTTCAACCATGATGGGATTCACTA
>CBFHXL010000050.1:243-7007 GCA_965659785.1 Puniceispirillales bacterium (SeqCode) | reverse complement strand
GAGACAAAATCCAGTAAGTCACGCAAATTAACTGGTCGCGCCTTGGTCACAATATCACTGTAAGCTCTCCACGCATCATAACTGCCCGTATCACACGCCCTTTGCATGGTATGAATAGCATTGGCATCAAACGCATGATGTTCGCCAGATTGACGGAACCGGAAAAACCCACCCACCGGAAGCACCGCTTTTTGTTCTGACCATGCTTTGTGGTGCAAGGCTTTGATTTGGCTAAAGATACCTGATAGCCCAAGCCCAGAAATCCGAGAAGACATAGGCGGAAAATACCGAGAAACCAGTGAACGGGACAGGCCAAGGGCCTCAAAATTATAGCCGCCACGGTAAGACGCTAGCACCGAAATACCCATCTTGGACATGATTTTCAGCAAACCATTTTCAATCGCCGTCCGAAAATTGCCGATCACGGTATCAAGGCTCATGCCCTTGAAAAGACCGCGTTCGTAACGGTCTTTGATGCAGGCCTCTGCCAACCAAGGCGTCACGGTTGTTGCGCCTACACCAATCAGAACCGCAATATGGTGAACATCTAAACATTCCCCACTAGCGATATTGATTGAGGTAAAGGTGCGCAATTGTTGCCGGACCAAATGCGAATGAACGGCGCCAACCGCAAGAATGGACGGAATAGCAATCCGATCCGCAGAGGTGTTGCGATCATCCAGCATTAAATGCTCTGCTCCACCGCGCACCGCTTCCTCAGCGGCGCGTTCAATATCGTCAATGGCTTTCTGAAAGCCCTCAGCGTCAATATTCGCATCAACCGTCACATCAATCACAGCCGCCCGATCCCCTAACCATTGCTGAAGCGAGCTTTCTTCAGCGGTGGTCAAAACAGGGGAATTAAGCAAAAGATGGTCACATTGCTCCGCGCTCTCATCCAGAATATTGCCTAGATTGCCAAGCCTTGTGCGCAAGGTCATGACATGACGTTCCCGTAAGGAGTCAATCGGCGGGTTTGTGACTTGCGAGAAATTCTGCCGGAAGAAATGATGCAAACCACGATATTTGTTCGACAACACGGCTAATGGCGTATCATCCCCCATTGACCCGATGGCTTCCTTACCGTCTTCTGCCATGGGTTGAAGCAATAATTCCAAATCTTCAAGTGTCCATCCTGCCGTTAGCTGACGACGGCGCATATCATCGCCTGAGATAATTTGTTCAGGGATATTTTTGCTGGCGGCCAAGAGATTATCCATCACTTGTGAACGCCCAAGCCAACGCCCCCAATCTTTCCGCTTGATCAGCATATGTTTAAGTTCAGCGTCGTGATAAACCTTACCTTCTGCTAAATTAACCGCGATCATCTGCCCCGGCCCAAGTCGGCTTTTTTCCACAATCTGATGCTCATCAACCTGCACCATGCCAGTTTCTGATCCAGCAATAATAAAGCCATCACTTGTGATCGTGACGCGCATGGGGCGCAGACCATTGCGATCAACCGATGCCAGCACCCAATCCCCTGACACCGAAGCCAGAGCCGCCGGGCCATCCCATGGTTCCATCACCGCGTTACAATACCCGTAGAGGTCTTTTAGCTCTTTTGGGGCATCATCACCTGTGGCTTCGGGGACCATCATGGTTTTGACCATAGGCAAGTCGCGTCCCCCATGCAGCATCAATTCAAACACGGCATCTAGGGCTGCCGAATCTGAAGACCCGCCTTGCACCAAAGGCTTGAGATGATCAACATCTTCCCCAAAGAGAGGCGAGCTCATGCGGTCTTCATGACACGACATCCAATTCAGATTGCCGCGATAGGTGTTAATTTCTCCGTTATGGGCAAGCACCCGAAACGGTTGTGCTAAACGCCATGTTGGGAATGTGTTTGTTGAATAGCGCTGATGATAAACCGCAAAGCGCGAGATAAAACGCTCATCCTTGAGATCAGGGTAGAAATCAGATACCTGTTCCGCCAGAAACATCCCCTTATAGATAATTGATCGCACCGAAAAGGAACACAAATAAAACTCCATAATGCGTTCCGCCAAGACCGCATTTTCAATCTTTCGGCGAATGACATAAAGCTTGCGTTCAATGACATCTTCTTCTTGGTCAATCGGGGTTGAGAACATAATTTGTTCAATTTCAGGACGGGTGGCTTCGGCCCTGCTTCCAATAACCGAAATATCCACAGGCACTTGTCGCCAGCCATAGATCGCGAAACCAGCGGCAAGAATCTCATCCTCAACGATACAACGGCAACGTTCCTGAGCCGCCATATCCGTCCGTGGCAAGAACACCATGCCAACACCAATACGCCCGTCATTAACGGCATGACCTGTATGGGCGATATGCTCAACAAAGAAATCTCGCGGAATTTCGAGATGAATCCCTGCCCCATCACCGGTTTTCCCATCAGCATCAACCGCGCCGCGATGCCAGACTGCACGCAATGCCTCAATGCCTTTTTCCACCACTTGACGCGATGGCGTACCATTAATAGCGGCAACCATGCCCACGCCGCAGGCATCATGTTCTTGATCAGGTGACCAAACCCCACCTTGTTGCAGACGATCCTGCATCTCAAGCCGTTTTTCCAGCCAAGCGGTATCACCATGGTTAGGGTGTTGCGGGGCGTTATTGTTATAGGATTGCGTCATTGTCATCATCCTTAGCGGTTATTCAGCCTAGTTACTGATATTTTGCTGTCATCATTAGCTTCTTTTAAGAGGCCACTTTCTGATTAGCTTTTACCGTGGCTTCTGCCTTTTTACGGGTTAGCCAGTTGTCGATTTCAGTGGCGGCATCACGGCCGTCCCTGATCCCCCAGACCACCAGTGAGGCGCCGCGAACAATATCACCAGCCGCAAACACGCCATCCAAGCTGGTCATCATCGTTCTCCAGTCAATGCTAATCGTTCCCCACCGCGATACTTTAAGGCGAGGTTCATGAAACATCGTCGGCATATCTTCTGGATCAAAGCCAAGCGCCATAATCACCATATCCGCATCTAAGGTATAATCTGACGCTTCAATGGCCTCAGGACTTTGTCTGCCGCTGGCATCAGGCGCACCAAGGCGGCTTCTCTGACAAACCACCCCGGTAATATGGCCGCTTTTATCTTTGTTGAGGGCAACAGGCTGTGAAAGCCACTCAAAGCGCACGCCTTCTTCTTCAGCATTCATGACTTCCCGAGCAGAACCCGGCATATTGGCGCGGTCACGGCGATAGACACAAGTCACGCTTTTCGCGTCTTGACGGATTGCTGTCCGAACACAGTCCATAGCCGTATCACCGCCACCAATAACAACCACATTTTTGCCCTTCACCGAGAGCGAACCATCATCATAGGCTGGCACCTTATCGCCAAGACCAATCCGATTAGACGTGGTCAGAAAATCCAAGGCAGGTACCAAAGCCTGATGATCACCTTGGTTATGATCGTCAGAAGGTGATGCCGCTTTTCCATTACCTAAATCCAGTGTTCTGGTCTTATAAACGCCTGTTGCGATCAAAACAGCATCATGTTTTTCGCGCAGGTCATCAAAGCTGATATCCGTGCCGATAGCGCAATTCAGAACAAAAGAAATGCCGCCTTCGCGCAAAAGGGCCTCACGCCGCTGGACGACATCCTTTTCAAGCTTAAATCCGGGGATACCATAAATCATCAAACCGCCGACCCGATCATAACGGTCATAAACTGTGATCTGATAGCCTTGACGGCGCAATTGTTCTGCGGCGGCTAAACCGGCAGGACCTGCCCCGACAATACCAATGCTTTCATCACGCTCAACCATGGGGATGGGCGGCTTAACCCAACCTTCAGCAAAGGCGGTTTCGGTGATATGCCGCTCAACCGCGCCAATGGTGACGCTTTCAAATCCTTTTTCAATCACGCAATTCCCTTCGCATAAGCGGTCTTGCGGGCAAATCCGGCCACAAATTTCAGGAAAGGTATTTGTTGCTGACGACACGTCATAGGCTTCTTCTAGCCGTCCCTCTGCCGTTAACATCAGCCAGTCAGGGATGTTATTGCCAAGCGGACAGTGGGTTTGACAGAACGGCACCCCACATTGCGAACACCGACCAGCCTGTTCGGCGGCGGCATCAGAGTTGAAATCGTTATAAATCTCATCAAAATCATGGCGCCTTTGTTCTGCCGTTCGCTTATCTGGCATTTCTTTATGGCGCGTTACAAATTGCAACATGGATTTTGTTGTCATCGCTAATCCCCAATGTGTCGGTGATGTCTGGCTTTATATGATTGCCTTAAATCATATTTAGCGCATGTGATCAAATAGGTCAATAATTTTACCCTAATTCTGATTTTCACATATATGTTTTTGGTTTTTTAGCCCTTTCTGTGTTAGTTTTTCTGTAATTAGTTCCGTTTCGGTACTAATTTGATGCTATTCCCCCTTTTGTCTCACCCCCCTAATGTCCCATTGATTGAAAAAGGCCCTTGAAATGAAATGTGAAATTAAATATCCATAAAATCCGGGATTTCTGATATAAAAATTGAGATTAAAAAGTGTATGGTTTAGGGGTAATTGATGGAATACCTAGCAATACTTGCCATTATTCAAGGCATTACTGAGTTTCTGCCCATTTCCTCATCCGCGCATCTCGCCCTATTTCCCACCATGATGGGTCAGCAAGACCAAGGGCTGATCATTGATATTGCCGTCCATTTTGGCAGTTTGGGTGCCGTCATCCTTTATAATCTGCGCTTGCTGATGGCGATGGGCATATCACTGGTTACCTTTGGTAGCCGTTATCGTGATATCTTTCCTTTGACCATTATTGCGATTATTGCGTCGATCCCTTTGGTTGTGGTTGGATATCTTTTTAGCCGATATGATATTGTGGAGCTGTATTTACGGCATATGATGGTCATTGGCTGCGCGTCCATTTTCTTTGGTATTTTGCTTGCCTATGCTGATCGCGTGCCCGGCCGCCGACAATTAACAACCCTGACCATGTATGACGCCGTTGCTATCGGGCTGGCGCAACCCTTAGCCTTAATTCCCGGCACTAGTCGATCTGGCATTTGCATTACCATTGCCCGAATGACAGGGCTTAACCGCACCGCCTCAGTTCAGTTTGCCATGATCTTATCTATTCCTGCTATTTTGGGGGCAAGCGTGAAATCTGCCTCAGATATGGCGATAGAGGGTTCGGCGGCGATCATGGACCCTGCCCTTAAGGCCGCGGCGTTAGCCTTTGTGGTGGCCCTCATCACCATCACGTTAATGATGCGTTTAATTGAACGCATAGGCATGATGCCTTTTGTCATCTATCGGGTAGCGCTAGGAATATTATTAATCGCCATCGCCCTCTAGGTTTAGCGATTATGTGATGGAAAACCGGCCGCCCGGTTTATAGCGTTCAAGATATTTTGGCACAATTAATTCCATCCCTGTGGGTGTCAGGCCTAAATCCGCAAGACCCGGCGCGTTCGGCGACACCACATTATCAATTTTTAGCAATTTCAACTGATCACGGGTAACCGGGGGGTTTGGCAGGATAGCCATCGCCATGGCGGCCATGCCCATCACCGGAAACGGAACAGACAAGAGCTTCCTTGAGCGGCCAATACTTTGCAGGACAAAACGCATCGCTTCGCGAAACGTGATAATATCAGGCCCACCAAGTTCGTAAATCTTGCCTTGGCTAGCCTCGTCCATTAAGGCCGCGACCACAGCGTCAGCCACATCACCAACATAAACCGGCTGAATGCGATTAGTACCGCCGCCGATAACAGGTAACGCAGGCGCGGTTACCGCCATGGCGGCAAACCGATTAAAAAACCCGTCCCCTGCCCCAAACACTAAGGAAGGGCGTAAGATGGTGGCGGTGGGAAACGCCGCTAGCAATCCGGCCTCACCTGCCGCTTTTGTGCGGGCATAAAGACTAGGCGACTGGGGATTAGCACCAATGGCCGAGAGCTGAACCATCCGCAACGGCGCCCGGCGTGAAGACGATGAGGCGGCGGCCGCCTTCATGATTTGACCAATGCGCGCAGGCAAATCCGCCTGAAGGGCAGCAAAGCGTTGACCGCCACCTTCCGCCAGAATGCCCACCGTGTTGACCACCGCGTCCACCTCTGTCAGCACTTGTGCCAGTGCCTTATCATCTGTGGCCTTGCCAGAGATCAGCGTGATTTGCCCCGGCGCACCCATAGGACGCAGGAACTTTGCCTTATCCGCATTTCGGGTGAGGATTTTTAACCGTGCGCCAGCGCGTGCCAGTTTTTCAACAATTTGTCTGCCAATAAACCCACTGCCGCCGATGACTGCGATGGTGGCTGTATGTAGTTTCATGTGGTTGCATCCCCCGCCTGAAAACCCTGTCTTGAAATGATTTCTTTTATAGCCTCTCAGGTCGATTTTTGCGAGGGGGTTTTTCACCACATCCCTAGACAATGTCAGCACCCCTCATCACGGGGGGCGGGGGGAAGTGTTTATTAAGGCGAGTGAGGCATGATACCAAGACAAGCTGTCGCCTAGCTTACCGCCGCCTCACCTATCGGCGCCCCGGATAGGCAGCAAAACCGATTGACAAGATGAGCGCGATGACTATTCTAACGCCCTTATTGGGGACTACCACCCCCGATTGTGGATTGCACCTTGCCCAGGTGGCGGAATTGGTAGACGCGCTGGCTTCAGGTGCCAGTGGCCGCAAGGTCGTGGAAGTTCGAGTCTTCTCCTGGGCACCATAAACCTCATCACATCATGTGCTAACACATTGTTATGTAGGCATTTGTTAATGTCTGCAGAGGTGTGGTGATGTACGGATT
>CBFHXL010000050.1:0-233 GCA_965659785.1 Puniceispirillales bacterium (SeqCode) | reverse complement strand
GCAATTCTAATGTTCGTTATGTGTCCAATAGAGATTGTGTGTATTATTACATAAGGCGTGTTCCTTACGATGTGAGGCAGCATTATGCCTCACATAGGCTGTCCTTCAGTTTAAAGACCAAATCATATGCTAATGCTGTTCGTGCAGCACAGTCAGTGACACAAAGGCTTGAAGACTATTGGCTTGGATTAAGACTTCAACAAATGGATATACCCGCTATTCATCTCGAAAGA
>CBFHXL010000049.1:0-7443 GCA_965659785.1 Puniceispirillales bacterium (SeqCode) | reverse complement strand
TGATAACACCAGCATCATGCCGAAATAATCATCCCCCAAAGACGGCGCACCAAGAATGACAATCACCCCAATAATGGCAACCACCATGCCTATGATCTGTTGTCGGTTAGGGTTTTCCCCTAACATCAAAGCGGCGATTATTAAGCCAAAAATCACCTCACTCTGGACAAGCAAGACAGCAGGCGTTGCATCAATCAAGGCAAGCCCTGAAAAAGTTAGCCCGTATTGCAAGGTTGAGGCGATAAAAGCAATCCATGACAGTTTAACAAAATATCCCCTTGGCACAGGAACAAGCCAAACCAAAATCACCCCTGCCAAAAGGAACCGCATCGCCATGAGCATAAGCGGCGGAAAATGAGCCAGACCCGCCTTTGCCGAAACAAACCCAAATCCCCATGTTAGGGGAACCATCAGGGCAATCAAAATATGGACTGGGCGCATCCCTTACCTCACATCAAAATCTCTCATGCCCTTGCGGTGATGAGGATAAGGTTACTGTTTTGTTGATAAGATATTTCCAAAATCATAAATAAACTTGGTAATTTCACTTTCTAGGGGAGGGGACAGACCCCCATGACGCTATCCCTCATTTGGTGTAGGTTTTGCCCGTGGGTTTTGCCTTAGATTGATATGTTGGGTGTTACGCATACTTTGCCATAAAAACCCGGGCAGGAAAAGCACCTGCCTCGTCAACACCTGCCTCGTCAATATGATAGATCAAAGGTTGCCTTAATGGCTTTCGATGTAAGTCTTACCTTTTGGTGTCCGGTGGAATCCATCACATCTTGGGTTTCCTGATCTGGTTCTTTCGTCATGAGGCTTACGCCGACTGGATCATGGTCACCAATACCGCTAAATTTTCAGAATGATTACTTTAGGACGATATTGCCGTCAAATAGGGCCGCGCCATCGCAATCACGCGGTCAGGGGTAATGTCATTAATGCTACCCGGAACACCAATTCGGGCAGGGTCTTCAGGCCATAGTGATGCAATCAAAGCCGAATCAAGCACTGGCAAAGTGCTGGCATAAATCCGAATAGCCTGAATTCCTGTCGCGGCGGCAATATTAATCAAACTGGTATCATTGCCAATATACAGTTTTGATAATTGGTGAAGACCAACAACTACGCCAATAGATTGATCAAACACGAGCTGAACCTGTGAGGGCGCCTCCCCTAACTGTTCCATAATCTGATCGCCAATCACACGCTCATTCGGGCTACCGCAAAGCACGATATGAAGATGCGGAAACTCTTTCGTGATCCATGTTATCACTTCGGCAAAATATTCTGGTGACCAACGGCGTTCCTCACCTGTACAGCCTACCCCCATCATAATGATAGATTTATCATCGGGTAGGATGGCCTTTGCTGACGCTAATTGCTCATCTGTTGCCATCAGACGCGGATGGGTGTCTTCAGGGGAAATGCCTCGTTCTGCCATCAGACGCGATACCGCCTCACGGGGGTGGATGCCGCGCATCTGCCGCGATAATGAGGAGGCTTGCGATAAAAACCATTCCTGCTTGCCAAGGCCAAAACCAAAACGCCCTTTGATACGGGCAAGCCAAGCGGCGGCGGCATAACGCCAACTGCGGTGCAGTATCCATACTTCATCTGGGTTGATCTGGCGCATTTCTGACACAAGCCTGAAAAACCCAAACAGCCCATCGTGACGCCCTTTGCGCCCCCTTTCGGAACGATGCAGAGGCAATAGGGTAAAATCCTGTTCCTGCATGATAATATGAGAATGTGAGGATGGTTTTGCCATCAGAACAACATCATGAACACGAATGGCCTCATCAATCCATGGCTTAACCCAAATCATATCACCAATGCCGATCATGGGCTGAATGATGAGAATTTTTCGTCTAGCTGGCAAAGCGGAATGCTCTGTTGTTGAGGATTGTGGTGATGACATTTTTTTATGTTTGCTGACTTTGCACTATGGGCTTTGCATTATGAAGGATATCGCCTTAAGCGATCTTTTGCACAACGATTTCAATCTGCGCAAGAGCATTGCTTTTGGCGGTCTGATCAATGGGATAGCCACGGGAAAGCTGATAAAGAAAAAGCTTCTTGCGCCAAGTGGGATTAGACAATCTGCGCACCACACTTGAAATTTGCCGGTTCCAAAATTTGCGGTGATTTTTTGGTTTCTGCCCTTTTGGGAACAACAGATCATAATCATAATTCTCATCATAAATGCGATGCTCTATGATTTTTGCTTTGGGCAGGGCCTCACTCTCAGCAAGGATATCAATGGAAACAGGTGACCACGAATCCTTACCGCCAAGACGAAAGGTCGCTTTGTGGTCATGATTAAAAATTGAAGGCCAATGAAATTGCTCATAAAGGTCTTCATGAGGCACAACCGTAATCATAAAACCGCCAGGCTTAACCAGCGCCCACCAGTCTTTTAGCGCTTGTCTGGAATCATGCATATGCTCTAGGCAATGGCTAGAATGTACCGTGTCAAATTGCTCTGGCTCTAGATAATCAAGAATATGGTTAGCGTCGCCTTGATGCAGGTCAAAAATCTCAGCGTCTGGCACAACAGGATCAGCGCCAGCCCCAATATCAACAACCCTGCCCTTTAGATATGCATCATAAAAAGCCTGTGATCGTAACGCATTGGTCTTGCTTGCCTCTCTAGCCAAAGGACGTCTCCCCTAAATGATGGTAACGACAAATAATGAAGGCAATTCTAATAACATATTATTCCAAGTGTTGTTAGCCTACGCGGCCATGTGAAATAGAACAAGGGAACCATAATCTTCTTAATATTATTATGAAATCTATGGTATCTATCAACCCTATTATTAGTTTTGCCAATTTTTACTTTACGTTGTTATTAGATGAACATTCTTGTTACCGGTCACCATGGCTTTATTGGCCAGAATCTCTTTCATAAACTGAAACATATGGGGCATGAGGTCGACGGATGGGATTGGGGCGATGGCACGGAACCAGCTACCCCTCTCCCTGATGTCAAAGGCCGTGATTTGGTTATCCACCTTGGCGCGATCAGTTCCACAACCTATGCCGATGTGGATCAGATCATGACTCAGAATACAGATTTCAGCATCTGGCTTTATGAACAATGCCAGCGGCATAACGTGAATTGGCACTATGCCTCTAGCGCGAGTGTCTATGGCACGCTTTCGCATTTTCAAGAAGACGGGCCTCTTCAACCACAAAGCCCTTATGCTTACAGCAAATATCTGTTTGATCGCCACATCATGAAAAACCCGTCCAAGCATATCACCACCACGGGTTTTCGCTATTTCAATGTTTATGGACACAAAGGTGAGGAACATAAAGCTGATATGGCTAGCCCTTATTCCAAGTTTATTAAACAGGCTGAGGAAACCGGCACCATCACGCTTTTTGAAAACAGCGACCAGTATCAACGCGATTTTATCAGTGTTGAGGATGTCGTCACCGCACATTGCCAATTGATCAACAACACCGAAAGCGGTGTTTACAATATCGGAACCGGCAAGCCTGTCAGTTTTCAGGCCGTCGGTGAAGCCATTGCCCAAAAATATCAAGCTAGCATCACCTATATCCCTATGCCGGAAACCGTGCGCCGCCAATATCAGAGCTTTACCTGTGCTGATCTGGGCAAACTCAATCAGCTTATAGATATGAAATGGACGGATATTAGGGATTATATCGAAACCTATATGCCCTGATTGTTGGGATCAGCGATTGTCACTTGAGTCCGCGCCCCTGAAAAGACAAGATAGTATGATCATGGAACAACAACGCAACTGGGATAGCATTGTAGTTGGTGGCGGCCTTGTTGGCCTTGCCATCGCCTATGGGCTTGGTCGTCTTGGCCGGTCATGCCTTGTGCTTGATGCAGGGGATTTGGATTTCCGCGCCGCTCGCGGAAATTTTGGGCTGGTCTGGGTGCAAGGCAAAGGATCAGGCTTCGCCCCTTACGCAGATTGGACGATGTCTTCTTCGCAATCTTGGCCTGATCTGGCCGCCATGCTGCATGAACAAACCGGCGCGCCATTAGCACTAGAACAACAGGGCGGGCTTGATGTTTGCCTGACGGAAGAAGAGCTTAAAACCCGTGTGGCTGAATTAACAACCCTAAGCCAGCACCAAAATGGCCGCTTTCAATTTAAGGTGCTGGACAGGGATGCACTGGCAGAAATACAACCCGGCATTGGTGATGTTGCCGGGGCGACGTGGTCACCTCATGATGGTCATGTCAGCCCCCTTTATTTGATGCGCGGCTTGCATGACGCCATTCATCACCAGCAGGGTTACGTCAAAACCGATTGCCCAGTGACAGCCATCACAAACATGGGAACGGATATTAAAGTCACCACCCCTAAAGGCCATTTTACCGCCCCGCGGCTGGTGCTAGCGGCAGGGCTTGGCAATCGTGTTCTCGCCCCCTTGCTTGGGCTAGAGCAAGCGGTCAGACCGCAACGCGGACAAATTATGGTGACCGAAAAACTGCCCCTTCAGATGCGCTATCCCATGGTAACATTGCGCCAGACCGCTGAGGGATCAATGATGATCGGCGACAGCCACGAAGACGCTGGGTTTGATGTGTCGTCAACACAGCCTGTCATGGCAGAAATTGCCAACCGCGCTCAACGCATCTTGCCTGCATTAAGCCATGCGCAAATCGTTCGCAGTTGGGCGTCACTGCGGGTCATGTCACCAGATGGGTATCCGATCTATGACCAATCCCCCATTATTCCGGGGGCATTCGCCGTGACTTGCCATAGCGGTGTGACGTTGGCGGCGGCGCACGCCTTGGATTTAGCAAGATGTATTCATGACGGGCATCTTGGCCCTCATTTAAGCGCATTTTCAGAAAGGCGATTTGATGTTTCGGCGGCGTGATCATTCCTCCTCTGAGATTACTATTTTTTGGCAAGATCGCCCCCTTATTGCGGCTCAGGGCGAGTTGGTCGCCGCAGTTCTGCTCCGCCATGGGATTAGCATCACGCATCAAGGGCCAAGCACCGGGCCACGCGGCCCTTATTGTATGATGGGGGTCTGTTTTGATTGTTTGGTGGATGCTGATAACCGTAAAGCTATCCCGTCATGCCAGCTGGTGGCTCAAGACGGGATGCGGCTAAACCGCCATCACAACATGGCACAAGCCGAGCATAGCCATGACACCTGATTATGATGTTATCATCGTTGGGGCAGGGCCAGCCGGAATGGCGACCGCCATCACGGCGCGGCAAGCAGGATTATCCGTATTAGTGCTAGATGATCAACCTGATCATGGCGGTCAAGTCTGGCGCCACATTCGGCAAAATCACCAGCACCGTCAGACGCGTGCGTTTCTGGGTAAAGATTACTGGAAAGGTGATCAGCTGACAAAGGCATTCCAATCATCCGGGGCAGACATTTCGCATCAGGCCGTGGTCTGGCAAATCACTGATCCTCTGACCTTGGGTGTAAGCATCGCTGGCATAGCCCAAAGCCTGTCAGCGCGCGCCATTGTTCTTGCTACTGGCGCATATGAACGCCCTGTTCCTTTGCCCGGATGGCATCTGCCCGGGGTCATGACGGTTGGTGCGGCCCAAACCCTCTTGAAGGTTAGCGCGACTGGCGCGGATGAGGCGGTTTTTGTTGGCACGGGGCCCCTTTTCTATCTCACCATCACGCAATATCTTGATGCCGGATTTTCCATTGCCGGGGTATGTGATACTGGTGCTAGACCCAGCGCCCGTGCGGCCTATGGGGCCTTACCCTTAGCGCTGGCGCAACCGAATATGCTGCTGAAAGGGCTTGGCTGGCTTCGCCGCATTAAGGCCGAAACCCCTTATTATGATCAGGTCTCAGATATCCAGCTTAACGGTCAAGACCATGTTGAGGCGGTAACCTTTGCATATGGCAAAGGTCAGCCTAAAGAAAAGATGCGCATTCCATCATCTCATGTCTTTTTGCATCAAGGGGTTATTCCTAATGTTAACCTTAGCATGGCAAGTGGATTAGCCCATCATTGGCACCATCGCCAGATGTGTTGGCATCCTGTCTGTGACCGTCATGGTGCCTCATCAGTTGAGGGGATTTATATCGCTGGTGATGGTGGCGGCATTGCTGGCGCCGGGGCGGCAGAGGCATCAGGGCATATCACAGGCGCTGCAGTGGCAAAGGCATTAACCGGAACCACCCCCCACCGCGCAGCCTTATGGCGACACCGGATCAGACAGTTACGACACCGCGCCTTGCGCCCTTTTCTTGATCGACTCTATGCCCCCCTAGCTGAAACCCTCACCCCCAAAGATCGCAACACCATCATTTGCCGTTGTGAGGGGTTAACCCAAGCGGAAGTCACTGCCGCTATCGGTTTAGGGGTTGCTGGCCCTAATCAGCTAAAGGCCTATTGCCGAGCTGGCATGGGGCGTTGCCAGGGGCGTATGTGCGGATTAACCGTTCAAGCGATGCTTGCCGCCCATCACAAAACCCCTATTAAAGATATGCCATATTATCGGCTCCGGCCACCGGTTAGGCCAGTCACGATTGCCGAACTGGCGGCGCTTCATCAGCCGGATCACGAAATGACGGAATAACAGCGGCTATTTGGCTTTCGCAACCATACGGTCACGCCAGCGGTAATACCCCATGGTAAGGGGTAAAAACCATGGCTTTCCCTGATAAAATGGCAAGCTCCGCATGGCTTTACTGGCAAAGACGGTGTCAGCTTCTTGACCTAGGATCATTGCCGCCGCCTTCTGGCCCAACCATGGCGCCCAGACTGTTCCTGATCCGCATAATCCGGCGGCGTAAATCACCCCTTTATTGACCACCAATTTAGGAAGTTTATCAAACGGAAAGGCCACTGGCCCTGCCCAATGATGCGTGATGCCAACATCACCAAGATCAGGAAATATGCTAACCAATCCGGCCTTGAGCAGATGCATCGACCGAAGCGGATCATTGCTGTAACGGCGCCCCCCTAGCAGGATGCGGCGACCATCAGGGGTAGGGCGATAGTAATATCCTAAATGCAAGGCCTCACCAAACATATTAAGGCGCGGCATCAAGGCGCGCACCATATTAGCCCCTAAATCTTCAGTCACGATGATTTCCGATATCACCGGAATTAATCGCCGCCGTAACCATGGCAACCCTTTATCGGTATAGCCATTGGTCGCCACAATGACATGATCCGCGGTAATGGTGCCGCGATTGGTTTCAACCCGAAACTGGGTTTTTTTTGAGGTTATACTATGCACCGTGGTTGCGGTCATGATAGCGCCGCCAGCCTCCTCAACCCGATCAGCCATGCCGAGCAAAAGCTGAGCCGGATGAATGCTGCCAATATCTGGCCTTAACACCCCAGCCTGATATTTCTGGCTTGCGGTATACTCTGCCATCTGGTGGCGATCAAGCACGCCTATTTCAATGCCATAACAGCGGTTTATGCGGTCTGCCTCACGGCGCATAAGCTCA
>CBFHXL010000048.1:0-8310 GCA_965659785.1 Puniceispirillales bacterium (SeqCode) | reverse complement strand
GGCATCACGCTTGATGGGGAATTAGACCCTGCTTCCCTTGATCTTGATATTAAGGCGGTGATGGATGATTTCGATAGTGGGCGGTTTTATCCCTATCTTGGCATGAATCTTCCGGAATTGCGTGACCTCGGCAAAATTTCTGGTGAGGCGCGGGTGAAAATCACAAACCGAGAATTGACCACGGTCGCGGCGGATATTCAGGCGCGTGATGGTACTATCATCATGCCATCACTTGGTCTGGTCACTTATCAGGCCGCCGCGTCACGCTTTACCTATGACAAAGCGGTGGATCGGTTGCTGTTAGAACAGCTTAGCATCAATGCCTCTCAGACAAGCGCCTTTCCGGGGGATTTTACCCTAGAGGGGGAAATCAGAAATGCGTCCTTGCCTGTCCCTCAGGTGAGGGCATCATTTACTGGTCTGTCCATCCCTGTAGACTCTGTTCTCAAGCTTGTACCGGATTTGGATAGCATTTCCCACGATCAGCATGGGCTTATGATCAATGGAGGGATGATCAACCGCGTCACTGTTGATCTTTTGGCGCGGATTGACCGTCCAGCCAGTCGCTTTGATTTTGATGCGTTAACCTTAACCGCTGATGTTGGGGATGTCCCTTTTGTGAGTGGGTTAGGGCCAGTTGAGCGGCTGGATGGCATTTTAGGTGGGCAGGTAAACTTTGTTCTCGAACCTGATAGCAGCATTTCCACGTTTGAAACGAAACTGACGTTGACCGATGCCAATCTTAAACCAAAATTTGGGGATCATACCGTCCCTATCAAAGCTATGGAATTATGGGCGGAGCTTGATGGTAAGGTGGTGGTTGTCCATCGGTTAGCCATGGATGCCATGGATTATGGGCAAATGGCCTTACAGGCAAAACTCTATTTTGAAAATGATTTGACGGCGTCCATGTTGGAATCCCAGATACTGGCAGAACAAGTTGATGCCACGTTAGTTGGTGACCTCTGGCCAGAGGCGCTTTTCCCTCGCACCCGCCAATGGCTTAGAAAGCACGTTAAGGGCGGGGTGATTAACGGCTTTAAGCTAAATCTTGGGCTTGATCTGAAAGAGGCAAAGCCAAAGCCGCTTTTTGTTGAGGGGGGCGGTCAGCTAAAAGCGTCGAGTTTGCATTATCTGATTGAACATCAACCCATTAAAGATACGGATATCAGCCTGTCTTTTTCAGGCACGAAACTTGGCGGCACCAATTTTAATCTGGCCTTTAATGACGGCATGGCAAATGGTGTTGAACTCAAAGGCAGTGAACTCGCCATGTTCAATAAAGATGGCGTAACGGATATGTCACTGAGCTTGCTAGGCAGAGGTGAGATCAAACACATCATGCAAATCCTAGATGAGCCCAAATTGAATATTCTTAAACCAAGGGGATTATCAAGCGCTGGCGTGAAGGGGGTTGCGGATGTCAATGGGGCTATCAAATGGCAAGTCTCAAGACAGACCAAAAACCTGTCAGTCAAAGATTTTGACGTTAAAATATCCGCCAATATGGATGGCGCCTCACTGCCGAGTTTGCCTGAAGGCTTGAGGCTAGAAGACGGGACGCTGACGCTCCAATACAATAATGGCGATACCAGAATTAATGGCAGTGGGCAGATTAACGATGCCCCCACGACATTTAATGTGCGGCTTGGCCCAAACAAACTTCGTGAAGCCATATTCACCTTTGACAAAAGCAATATGTTCGCCAAGATTCTGAACAGCCGTCTGCCGTTAGGCCTAGAAGGAGAGACCTCAGGCCTTATTCATCTCATCCCCGGGGATCAGCCAAGTGATGTTGAGGTTAAGATTGATCTTGATCTGCAAGATAGCCGTTTTTATATCCCTCGGTTGGAGTTGACGAAACTAGAAGGTGAAGACGCGCAAGTTATGGCGAGTCTGAATATTTCTGATGGTCACCTTCGGAAAATTAGTAATATTGAGGTTGTCTCAGACGCTATTAGCCTCAAGGGTGATATCTTTCTTGATCAGGAAAGGATGCTGAACTCAGCACGTTTTGATGTGGTGGAATGGCCGGGGAATGCCTTGAGTGACGTCAATATCCGCCGTGAAGCGGATGAAAGCCTTTCCATTTCTGCTAGTGCCAGTGTCATGGATTTACGCCCTTTGCGTCTCAAAGAAAGCCCCGGTGAGGGACTGAAAATGCAAATAGACTTGTCTGCAGAACGTCTGTTGTTAGATACGCGTCTTTCTGTGGCAGGAAATGTGTCAATCCAAACCCGCGAAGATGGCAGCGGCAAGGCTGATTTTCTTGGCAACCTCTATTTGATGGAAGCGCCCTTTATCACTGAGGCCACATTGGCGGCAGAGTTTGGCGGTGATAATGAATATATGCGCGGACAAGGGCTAATCGGTGGGGTTGAAGCAGACCTGACGATGCGATCAGGGCAAGATGATGGGGATCATCTGGTGCTGACCACAGGAAACGCAGGGCAGGTTCTTAAAGCGCTTTCTATTACGGATGCTATTCGTGGCGGCAATATGACGATGACGGTGTTATATGCGCCTGATGACGCGAGCTATTATACGGCGAATTTTGCTCTCACGGATTTCCGGGTTATTGAGGCCCCGACCGCGGTAAGAATGTTATCGGTTCTCAGTTTGGCTGGCTTATATTCCCTGATTGAAGGAGACGGCACAGCCTTTACCGAAGGTCAGGCAAGGATCAGTGTGACCCCTGATCAACAACGCATCGAATACGCCAAAGCCAGAGGGGACGCGCTTGCCCTTGAGGTCACTGGCCTGATCAATACCAATGATGATACGCTTAATGTCAGTGGGGCGTTATTTCCAGTCTATCTGATTACCCAGATTTTAGGGCAAGTGCCATTGGTCGGTGAACTGGTCACAGGGCTTAACCATGAAGGCGTATTCAATACCCGTTTTCAGCTAAAAGGCCCGGTTGATGATCCTGATACTAATGTCAGGCTTTCCAGTATTGCCCCGGGGCTTTTGCGTGATATTTTTGCGCCAGACTGGATCAATAATGAAAGATCGCGCCTGTTAGGGGATGATGAAGCCGCATCACCTGATCAATAATCCAAAGGGTTTATCAAACCTTTAGCTGTTAGCTCGCCTTGAGAATAGCGTGCCGCTTTTTGCCAGCAGAAATCTTAATCTCACCATCCGCATTAGTGTCAGTGGCGGTGATGCTATGTTCTTCGTCGCTTATCCCTTGATCGTTAACTCTGGCGCCGCCGCCGCGGATTAAGCGCCGTGCCTCACCATTGCTAGCTGCAAAGCCGCATAACTTTAACGCATCAATCATGCTAAGCGGCAGGGCTGTGTCGAATTGGGGTAGGCCTGATGCCATCATCCCTTCGGCAAAGGCTTGCCTAGCGGTTTTCGCCGCTTCGATGGCTTGTTCAGGTGAGTGGCAAAGCCCTGTGACCTCATTCGCAAGAATAATCTTTGCCTCGTTGATTTCTTGGCCTTCCAATGCCTCAAGACGGGCAATCTCATCCAAGGGTAATTCTGTAAATAGCCTTAAGAAACGACCAACATCATTATCCTCGGTGTTGCGCCAATATTGCCAGAAATCCCAGACGGGAAGATGATCATCATTAAGCCAAATTGCGCCTTGGGCACTTTTGCCCATCTTTGCCCCTGATGCTGTGGTGATCAGGGGTGAGGTCAGCCCATAAACACTTTGTCCATCAACGCGGCGCGTCAAATCAATGCCCGTGACAATATTGCCCCATTGGTCCGAGCCACCCATTTGCAATAAGCACCCATAGCGGCGGCGCAATTCCATAAAATCATAGGCCTGAAGAATGGCGTAATTAAACTCAAGAAAACTCAACGGCTGTTCGCGTTCTAGCCGCAACTTAACGCTGTCCATGCTTAACATCCGGTTAACGGAAAAATGCACGCCATAATTGCGCAGGAAATTGATATAGCCGAGCTGGTCTAACCATTCCGCGTTATCTACCATGACGGCATCCGTGGCGCCGTTGCCAAAGGTGAGGTAATTTTCAAAGATGCGTTTAATGCCTTGTTTATTGGTTTCGATATCCTGATCAGACAGCAAAGGCCGTTGGCTATCTTTGCCAGAAGGATCACCAATTTTGGTGGTGCCGCCACCCATCAGGACGATAGGCTTATGCCCTGTTTTCTGAAGGATACGGAGCATCATAATTTGAATGAGTGAGCCAACGTGCAAACTGTTGGCGGTGCAATCAAAGCCAATATAGGCAGGAATACAGCGTTTGGCGGCAACCTCATCTAGCTCATCGGGATGAGAAGACTGATGCAAATAGCCACGCTCAGTTAAGATGTTAATAAACTCGGATTTATGGCTCATGGTGCTGGATCAATAACGGGGCTATCGTTAGGCTCTATCTTCGTCTTGTTCTATCATATCTGGCTCAACCTCGCCCAGATAATCGCCAATCGTTTCCATTAATTCATCCAGATGATGCGTGAAGAAATGATTAGCTTCGTCAATTTCCCGAAAATCAATTTTAATGCCCTTTTGGGCAGGCATTTTCTTAACCGTGCTTTCCACTTGGTCTGCGGGCACAACCGTATCCATGCCGCCATGGACGATTAACCCTGACGAAGGGCAGGGGGCAAGAAAGGAAAAATCATGTTCATGCACAGGCAACGTCACAGAAACAAATCCAACGACTTCAGGTCGCCGCATCATTAACTGCATCCCGATTAATGCCCCAAAGGAAAAGCCAGCAATCCAGCATGAACGCGCGCCGGAGCATTGGGACTGTATCCAATCAAGCGCTGTTGCGGCATCAGATAACTCGCCTTCGCCGCCACTGTAATTGCCTTGTGAGCGTCCAACGCCGCGAAAATTAAACCGCATGACCGAAAACCCACGCGCCTGAAACAATTTATACATGGCGAATGACACACGATTATTCATGTTGCCGCCGTAATTTGGCTCAGGGTGAAGAATAAGTGCGATTGGCGCAGTAGGGTCAATCGCAGGCATATATCGGGCTTCAAGCCGGCCTTCAGGGCCGTTGATGATGACTTCTGGCATTATCTATCTCAAGTAACAATCTGATGGGGCTTATAGCCGAGATTGTTACTGAAATCAAAGGCTTTTCATCATATTCCAAAAATTGGTTTGCATATAAACCTGTGGCTTGCTGTTGAAATTTGGTTTTGAGAAGGCTAAATAGAGTATAGAGATCATATATTGATTTGTTTTTCATGCCGTCAACAACACAATCTGGAGGTTGAAATGCGCGGGTTTATTGATGAACTTCGCAGCATCAGGGCGCGAGACCCCGCCGCCGGTGGATTGGTGGGATTGTTTTTCCTGACGCCAAGCGTGCATGTGATGCTGGCCTATCGGCTAGGGCATCGCCTATGGCATTGGCGTCTGCGTTTCATGGCGCGTTTTGTTATGCAGTTTGCACGGTTTCTGACAGGGATTGAAATTCATCCTGCCGCCAGAATTGGCAGACGGTTTTTTATTGATCATGGCATGGGCGTTGTTATTGGTGAGACAGCAGATATTGGTGACGATGTGACTTTTTATCACGGCGTTACGCTAGGGGGATTGTTGCCTAGTGTTGATAGCGCTGGCCAGCGTCAGAAAAAACGCCATCCCACCATTGGGAACAATGTTATTGTTGGGGCAGGGGCGCAGATACTCGGTGCTGTTACGGTTCATGAATGTGCCCGTGTAGGGGCTAATTCTGTGGTTGTTAAAGACGTGCCGCGCGGCGTTACCGTAACGGGTATTCCTGCCCGTCCGGTGAGTGCGCGGCGTCTAAGTGATGAGACTAGCTTTCAGCCTTATGGCACTCCATCTGATATGTCCTCAGACGCTCGTGACCGCGCTATCAAAGGCCTGCTGCAAGAGGTTGATCTTTTGCATAATAAGCTCAAAGCCCTAGAAGAAGCACAAAGCCATCATCAGGCCCCTCTTT
This sequence comes from Puniceispirillales bacterium (SeqCode), assembly GCA_965659785.1. Classification (GTDB taxonomy): domain Bacteria; phylum Pseudomonadota; class Alphaproteobacteria; order Puniceispirillales; family UBA1172; genus UBA12202. The sequence goes on along the minus strand of CBFHXL010000048.1, from coordinate 2,395 downwards.
TTGAGTCTTTAGAAACAAAATCCTCTACTAAAACCGACAGGAATTAGCGCCGCCGGTTATGGTTTCTACATATTTAGATTATAACGCGACTGCCCCTCTACGCCCCGAAGCAAAACAGGCCATGATCGCGGTTATGGGGGCGCCCGGAAATCCATCTTCGGTGCATGAATATGGTCAGATGGCACGTGCCCATGTTGAAGAGGCGCGGCGGAATGTTGCCGCGCTAGCAGGCGCCATGCCCGAAAATGTCATCTTTACCAGTGGCGGCACAGAAGCCAATTATCACGCGCTACACGCCTTTCCTGATCGCGTCATCATCACAACACCGGTTGAGCATACGGCGGTATTAGCCTCAGCCCCAGAAGCGCTGATGATTGATGTTGATGAGAATGGGGTTATTGATCTTGATCATCTTGAAAATCTTCTTCGTACCTATCGTGACGGCGCGCTGGTTTCGGTCATGGCGGCGAATAATGAAACGGGTATTATTCAACCTCTGGATGCTGTGGTTCGTCTGGCGCGGGAATATGATGCGTTGGTTCACAGTGACGCGGTTCAGTATTTTGGCAAAGGTTTCACCAGCTTCCATTCTAGTGATTTGGATATGCTGACGATCTCAGCTCATAAAATTGGTGGCCCCACAGGTGTTGGCGCCTTAATTATCCGCGAGGGGTTAAGCGTGCCGCCAGTTCTGGTAGGTGGCGGGCAGGAAAGCCGGCGTCGTGGCGGGACAGAGAATCTGCCGGGTATTGTCGGTTTTGGGTCGGCGGCGGCGGCGGTTCAGGCGGCAGGTGATAGCTGGCTAATCCAGTTGCAGAAATGGCATCAAAACCTAGAAGCCCAAATTTTAGCCGCCAGTGATGCGGTCATCTTTGGTCGTCAGGTCGAACGCCTAGCCAATACCAGTGCCATTGCCATGCCTGGACGGATGGCGGAAACTCAGGTGATGCGTTTTGATCTGGCGGGAATTGCGATCAGTGCAGGCGCTGCCTGTTCATCAGGTAAGGTGGCAGCTTCTCATGTGTTAGAGGCAATGAAAGCTGGTGATTTGGCCCAGCAGACGATCCGCGTGTCGTCGGGCTGGGCTAGCACAGAAGATGATTTCAACCGCTTTGCCGAGATATGGTTGCAGGTCTATAAAAACCAAGTATAACACGCAGATAATATTGTGATGGTGATAGGAAAGCACCATGCAAAAAACATTGAGATGAAGTCAAACCAAGGAAAGGGAAAATCCATGCCAGCAATTACCTTTGTTAAACGTGATGGCAGTGAAGTCACAATCGACGCGGCGGCTGGGCTGTCGGTGATGGAAATCGGCCGTGATAATAATTTAGGTGTGGAGGGCACTTGTGGCGGCAGCCTGTCTTGCGCCACTTGTCATGTTATCGTTGATGACGCTTGGGTTGAGGCCACAGGCAAAGCCAGCCTTGATGAAGAAGATATGCTAGACTTAGCCTTTAATGTTGAGGCCAATTCCCGACTAGGTTGCCAGATCAGCATGAGCGACAGCCTAGATGGGCTGAAAGTGCGAATTGCGGATGACGACTAAAGCAAACACGTCCCCTCTTACCAACAGCCTCGGGTTTATGTCGCCACCAGCGGAAACCCGTGTTGTGGTCGCGATGTCAGGCGGGGTCGATAGTTCGGTCGTGGCTGGGCTATTGGCTGAACAAGGCTATGATGTGGTGGGTATTACCCTTCAGCTTTATGATCATGGTGAGACGACTCGCAACAAAGGGGCGTGCTGTGCTGGGGCGGATATTCTGGATGCCAGACGTGCGGCGGCAACTCTTGGCATAAAGCATTATGTGCTGGATTACGAAAGCCGCTTTCGTGCCTCTGTCATGGATAATTTTGCTGATAGTTATCTCAAAGGTGAAACGCCGGTGCCTTGCATCACCTGTAACCAGACGGTGAAGTTTCATGATTTGCTGGATACTGCCCGTGAATTGGGGGCGGTGTGTTTGGCAACGGGGCATTATGTGCGCCGTCAGGTGGATTCGGCAGGTGTGCCAGGGCTTTATCGTGGGCGTGATGCTGGTAAAGATCAGTCTTATTTTCTTTTTGCTACGACTGAGAATCAACTGGATTATTTACGGTTTCCGCTTGGTGATATGACCAAGGAAGACACCCGTGATCATGCTCGGCGGTTAGGACTGGCGCTAGCAGAAAAACCAGATAGTCAGGATATTTGTTTTGTGCCTAATGGGCGCTATGGTGATTTGGTGCGGCGGCTTCGCCCCGGGGTGATTGAACCGGGGGATATTGTTGACACTCATGGACGTGTTCTTGGGCGTCATGACGGGGTGATTGATTTCACCATTGGTCAGAGGCGCGGGCTGGGTATTGGTGGGCGGAAAGACATGGGTGAAACTGATGGCCCGCTTTATGT
>CBFHXL010000047.1:0-9265 GCA_965659785.1 Puniceispirillales bacterium (SeqCode) | reverse complement strand
CTTGATCTAACCACAGATTCTTGTCAAGACAAGCGCGTGATAGAGTTAGCATCATTACTTAACTCTGATGATTTACTCATTGTAAATAATACAAAAGTTATTCCTGCAAGGCTGTATGGAAAACGAGGGGAAGCCAAGATTTCCATCACCCTTCATCAGCAGACATCAGGTAATGAATGGCACGCTTTTGCTAAACCGGCTAAGAAGTTGCGGCTTCATGACAAGGTAATTTTTGCTGATGATTTTTCCGCTGAGGTATCGGCGATTGGCGAAAATGGGATCAGGGTGTTGCAATTTAATCGTTCAGACGCTGATTTGGTTTTGGCATTACATGAATATGGGGAAATGCCATTGCCGCCATATATTCCTCGGCCTGATGGCGCAGATCACGCTGATGAGACGGATTATCAAACTATGTTTGCCCGCCATGAAGGCGCGGTAGCCGCCCCAACCGCAGGGCTTCATTTTGATGATACCTTAATAGCGGCGTTGAAAGACAAAGGGATTGCCCTTGCTGAAGTGACGCTTCATGTTGGGGCAGGGACCTTTCTGCCCGTCAAAACAGATGACCCCAAACAGCATATTATGCACCGCGAATGGGGTGAGATTTCGCCAAATACGGCGGCGGCGATCAACGCCTGCCATGCTCGCGGTGGGCGTGTTGTTGCCGTGGGAACGACCTCACTGCGGTTATTGGAAAGCTGTTGGCGCGATCGCGGCAAGATAGAACCTTATCAAGCTGAAACCGATCTTTATATCCTGCCCGGGTTTTCTTTTGGTGTGGTCGATATGTTATTGACCAATTTTCATTTACCGAAATCAACGCTATTGATGTTGGTATATGCCTTTGCCGGACGGGATAGGGTGCGCGCAGGGTATCAACATGCCTTGGCAAATGGCTATCGGTTTTTTTCTTATGGAGATGCCTGTCTGATGGAGCGTAACCATGACTAGCCCCTCATTTCAATTCACGCTGAAAGCTACTGATGGCGCGGCGCGGCGCGGTCAACTGACAACGGCGCATGGAATTATTGAAACTCCTGTTTTTATGCCGGTTGGGACAGCGGCAACGGTGAAAGCCATGACCGTTGATGATGTTTGGGCCACCGGGGCAATGATTATTCTGGCCAACACTTATCATTTGATGCTGAGACCGGGGCCAGAACGAGTGGAACGACTAGGCGGTGTACGCCGGATGATGGGCTGGGATGGCCCGTTATTAACAGATTCGGGTGGGTTTCAGGTTATGTCCCTTGGCAGTCTGCGGAAAATTGATGCGGATGGGGTCACGTTTCGGTCTCACTTAGACGGCTCAAGCCATCGTCTCACCCCTGAACGCTCAACCGATATCCAACGGATGCTAGATGCGACGATCACCATGGCGTTTGATGAATGCACACCGTTTCCGGCGGAACATGATGTGGCAGCGGCGTCTATGCGGCTATCGATGGATTGGGCAGAGCGGTGCCGAAAAGCCTTTCATTCGCGTCCGGGTTATGGCCAGTTTGGCATTGTTCAGGGCAGTGTTTATTCTGATTTGCGGGCTGAATCTGTTGCCAGATTGCAAGATGTTGGATTTGAAGGCTACGCGGTGGGCGGTCTTGCCGTTGGTGAAGGTCAAGACGCCATGTTTTCCACCCTTGAGGCAACAACGCCATTGATGGAGACGGAAAAACCGCGATATCTGATGGGGGTTGGCAAACCGGATGATATTGTTGGGTCAGTGGCGCGCGGCATTGATATGTTTGATTGTGTTCTGCCCACCCGTTCAGGCCGCACAGGGCAGGCTTTTACCCCTCGCGGAACAGTGAATATTAAAAATGCCCGTCATGCTGACGATCCTAGACCACTTGATGAGACCTGTTCCTGTCCTGCGTGTCAGAGGTATTCACGCGCCTATTTGCACCATCTCTTTAAGGCCGAAGAAGTGTTGGGGTTGATGCTGTTAACCCGTCATAACATTACCTATTATCAGCGCTTTACCGCAGAAATCCGCAGCGCTATTGAGGCTGGCCAATTTGCTGATTATGCCGCGTCGTTCTATGCGGAACGGGAAAAAGGTGATATCCCCCCGGTTTAAGGCGCCAGATCGGCTATCACCATGGAAAAGCCTGCTCATTTCTGTCATCATGTTGTGATGACGGAACCGGATATCATGGCCTTACTTGCCAAACGCGCCAATGACTATGGTTTTGCTGTTCTTGGTGTCGCAGGGACAGGGCAAGATCAAACCCAAACGGAACGCCTCGATGCTTTCCTTGCCGCAGGTTATCACGGGGATATGGCATGGCTCAAAGACACCCGTGATCGTCGCCTTGCGCCGATAGCCATGTGGGATCAAGCCAAGTCTGCCATTGTTCTAGGCATGAATTATGCCCCTGATCATGACCCGATGGACAATCTCAAGGCATCTAGCCATGGCAATATTTCTGTTTATGCAAGAGGCAGAGATTATCACGATATCATCAAAGGTAAGCTGAAACAGGTGGCGGCATCTCTTAGTCGTGAGGCAGGGGTTGAGGTCAAGGTGTTTGTTGATACCGCGCCATTGATGGAAAAGCCGCTAGCCGCCAAAGCCGGGTTAGGGTGGCAAGGCAAACATACCAATCTGGTATCGCGAGAGTTTGGCTCATGGCTTTTTATTGGTGTTATTTTGACCACCCTTGAATTGCCATTATCCGAGCCATCAGCAGATCATTGCGGCAGTTGCCGGAAATGTTTGGATATTTGCCCAACCAACGCTTTTCCCAAACCGTATCAGCTTGATGCCAGACGCTGTATTTCTTATCTGACGATTGAATATGATGGTCTTATCCCTTTGCCCATGCGTCAAGCGATAGGCAATCGGATTTTCGGCTGTGACGATTGTCTGGCGGTATGTCCGTGGAATCACTTTGCAAAAGAGGCTAATGAGGCGAAATTGGCGGCAAGGGCAGAACTCACCTTGCCGCGACTCCATCATCTCTTGGCGTTAGATGATCAGGCATTTCGGGTGATGTTCACTGCCTCACCTGTTAAACGCACAGGATACCAACGTTTTATGCGCAATGTGATGATCGCGGCAGGGAATAGCGGTGATGCCAGTGTCATTGCGCCCCTAAGGCCTCATCTTGATGCTGACAACGCTATGATGCGTGGAACGGCTATCTGGGCGTTATCGCAATTAATGTGTGCTGATGACTTTCTAGCCCTTGCCGATCATTGGCAACCTCGTGAAAAGGATCAGGCGGTGCTGTCGGAATGGGAGGCAGGGATAAGCATTTGCAAGGCGCCAGCAAAGATCAAATAGGCTGAGGTTAAAATAATGCCCCATTTTGTTATCACGGTCAGCTCAAACTGATTGAGGGTTGCTAACGTCGCAAAGCCAATCCACAACAGCGTGATAGGAAACGTCACCACTCGCCAGCGTTTTGTGCGTACGGGATGCACAAAGCGGATAGGCAAAAACATTGTGATAGCCAGAACAACACAAATGATCGTGATAATCCAGAAATTAGGCTGAATAGCAAATAGCACCAGCACCACCATATTCCAGCATGATGGAAAGCCAGAAAAGGATTTATCCGCGGTTTTCATGCGCGTATCAGCAAAATAAAGGGAACTGGCAAAGGTAATCACCAGAGTTGATAGCCATCCTGTCCAACCACTAAGCAATCCGCTTTGAAATAGGGCAAATGCAGGAATAAAAACATAGGTAAGATAGTCGATAATCATATCCAACAGATTACCGTCAATGCGCTTGGCGTTATCCAAAACATCAAAACGCCGAGCTAATGGCCCATCAATACCGTCAACAATTAAGGCCATCATTAACCAAAAGAACATAGCGTCCCAATCGGCTTTAGCGGCCTCAAGAATAGCCAGCATGGCAAGGATGGAACCAATCGCCGTGAAAAAATGCACAGCATAGGCTCTAATAGTAGAACTCACTATAATTCTCCTGACCGACAAGCGTAATCAAAGGCAGTTGGTTATACCTTAGTCTAAACTTTATCAAAACTCAAAGGATCTGGCTAAGAAATTCCTTCGTCCTAGGGTCTTTGGCCTTGGTGAAAAAGGTCTTTGGAGGCCCATGTTCAACAATAATGCCATTATCGGTAAAATAGATATGATCCGCCACTTCACGAGCAAAGCCCATTTCATGAGTGACAAGAATACAGGTCATGCCTTCTTGGGCTAAGTCCTTTATGGTCACCAGAACTTCTTTGACGGTCTCTGGGTCGAGTGCCGCCGTGACCTCATCAAACAGCATCACATCAGGGTTCATGGCAAGGGAACGGGCGATAGCCACGCGCTGCTGTTGGCCACCAGAAAGCTCACCCGGATAGGCGTTTTCTTTACCTTCAAGACGAACTTTCTGCATTAAGGCAAAGGCGCGCTTACGCACCGTTTCCTTATCCTCATTCAGAACAAGGGTAGGGGCCATCATAATATTTTCCAGCGCCGTTTTATGAGGAAACAGATTATATTGCTGAAACACCATGCCAACACGTTTCCGCAATTCTAATTTTTGCAGTTTCGGGTCTGTGACATCAATTCCGCATACTTGTATCGTGCCGCCTTGAATATCATTGAGGGCATTAATACAGCGAATGAGTGTTGATTTTCCTGATCCTGATGGGCCGATGATACAAATGACTTCACCCTTTTGGACCTCTAAACTGACGCCCTTTAGGACCTTTAAGTCACCAAAAGATTTATGCACATCCTTGATGGATACAATCACTTCAGTGGATTTGGTTGTCATGGTCAAGTCCTCTATATTTTGACCGCATAGCGGCGTTCAAGATACATGGTCATTCGGGCAATCGGGTAGCAATAAAAGAAAAATAACCCAAGCGCGAAACTATAAAACGGGACAAGCAGTTCAGGATGATTGTTTTCAGCCTCCATGGCCTGCCGTGAAAGCGTGATAATCTCCTCAACACCAAGCAGGGAACATAGCGGCGTCGCCATGGTTAAAATGGCGTACCAATTCATCCATGGCGGGATCATGCGCTTAAAGCATTGGGGCAGAATAATGCGCCAGAGAATTTGCTGGCGGCTAAAGGCTAAACTTTCTGCGGCTTCCCATTGGGCTGTTGGCACAGACATAATGGCGCCGCGTACAATTTCTGAAATATTGGCCATGATGGGCAAAGACAGCCCGATCACCGCTTTCATCCAGTCTGGGATCATAATAATGACGCCAAAGACAGTGATCTCAAACGGGAACGCCAGCAACACAATAAACAACAACACCAGCCATGGTGAATTACGAAATAACTGGGTGATAAACCAACTTATTCTGCGTGTTATGGTGATCTTTGAGATTTGCCCAAGACCAAGAACAATCCCTGCTATTGTGCCAATAAGCATGGCAAAAACCGAGATGATAACATTAAAAAGGAAGCCGGATTTCAACAGAAACGGCACCCAATTCCATAAGGTGCCAAAGGCATCAATGATGGTAAAGTTACCTGCGGCATGGCTGGCAAATGGCCAAAGCATCAATGGCAGAAATAAAACCAATCCCATCCATGGGGAAAATCCGGCTAGCCAAGCGCTTGTATGAAGCTGAGGCGCGGATCGTGGCAGAAACGGCTTTAGGACAGGCAAATCTGTGGCTGATGATGTTGATATTCCGGGAATTCTAGTGGCCATAACCGGGTATCCTTAATTTTCTTTCCCAGCGGTTCATGCTCATAACCAGAACCCCAACCAACAAAATATATACCACAAACACCAATAGCATGGTCGGGTATTGCGCCGAGGGGTAATCATTCCAGATCGTCACCGATTGATAAAGCAATTCCGGAACGGCGATGCCGTAAGCTTGTGTTGTTGTTTTCATCAGATTGATGAGGTTGTTATTCAGTGAGGGCAGGGACACCCGAATAGCGAGGGGGAAGACCACATAGCGAAAGGTTTGAAACCTTGAAAACCCAAGAGATTCGGCCGCTTCCTTGGTGCTGTCAGCAACGGCTTCGATGCCAGCGCGGAAAATCTCAACATTAAAGGCACCAGCAAAGAACGAAAGCGAGATAATGGCCCAACCAACATTAGAAATAATAGGAATTTCCAGCCAGCCATCAGGGCTGTATGTCGGGGTAAATTGCCCTAACGCAAAATAGAAAAACAATAATTGGACATAAGGCGGTGTGTTGCGGAAAAATTGAATATATCCTTGCACAAGCGAACGGATAATCACATTTTTGCTGCCTTGGGCAAAGGCGCCGACAATCCCAATAACCACTGATAGAATGAGACAGTAAAACGATAGTTTTATGGTCATCCAGATACCGGATAGAATCTTGCCCTGTTGCACAGGTTCATACATCCAGATGAAATTCCATCTAGGGTAATCTTCTGCTATCTGTCTGAAAAAATCAGCGATAATATCCATGCGTTAACCACGAAGCCTCAAAAAACACAAATCCCGTCATGTTTCCATGACGGGATTAATCGTTAAGGCAACAGCCTATTCGGCTAGCCAATCGTTGTATTGTGCCTGCTTATCCTGAAGATACTTAGTAGGCTTGATGCCCCATTTCTTTTCAAGTTCAGCCAAGGTACCATCCTGATGCCACTGGTACTGCATACCGGACATGAAACGGCCAAAGACACAATTCTGTTCTGCTTTTGGAACAGCCAAAGCCCATGGGTTATCGTCTTCGGAGCTAAGTGGCATTTCAAAATCATCCCACTCACCAGAGCTAAGGTCGGAGCCGATGGAGCTGTCATCATATACCCAAGCGATACATTTTTTGTCACGCAGAGCTTGCTTAGCTTCGGCATTACCTGTGAAAGCAATGACTTGCGCGCCGTAACGCTGTTCAACAATCTGGTTATAGAAGGCGCCTTGCTTACCGCAAACGGGCTTACCACGCAGGTCTTCCCAATCAGTTAGACCAAGCGCTTTTGGTGACATAACGTTGGTGCCAGAAGTGTAGTAATTCGGGCCAACAATACCGACAATTTCGCGTCTGTCTTTACGGTCAGACATGGTTGCAATCATCAGGTCAATTTTGCCCTGCTCAAGAAACTGCATACGGTTTGAAGATTGTACCGCAACAAGTTCAATATCTACGCCCATGGTGTCAGCAACATTCTTAGCCATATCGATTTCCATGCCAACAATCTCACCGCTGGTGTTACGGAAACCCCAAGGCTTATAATCGGCTTTGACACCAACAACAATCTTGCCGCGGGACATGACTTTGTTCCAGGTATCATTTGAACATTGTTCCGCACTAGCCATCATAGGTGCCATCGTAAAGCTGGCGGCAACTGCACCAGCAAGTATCTTTTTAATCATGTAATCCTCCTTAAAAAATGTAAGTTATAACCCTTGCCGCCCATTAACGGCAGCAGACAATAACATGACCCCATCTTGTAATGTTATCATCCCTTTGGCAACACTTAAAAATGATAAAACGTCATTAATATGATTTGACTAATTGATGATTTCTTTCAAAGTATAAGTGTCTTACTTACTTTTTTGATTTAATTCAGATTTCTCTATGCCCGTATCCCAGATAAACGCTCTTGACGATCAGACGACGCTATTTCCATCACAGGCAGATGTTGTTGTGATTGGCGGAGGTGTGATGGGATGTTCCACCCTTTATCACCTCACGAAGGAAGGGGTTGGAAATGCGGTGTTATTGGAACGCAATAAGCTGACGTCCGGCACGACCTGGCATTCTGCTGCACAGGTGCGCGCGTTGCGATCAACCCAAAATCTGACCAATTTGATCAAATATTCGATTTCCCTTTATCAAGCGCTGGAGGAAGAAACTGGTCAAAACGTTGGTTGGATCAACAAAGGGTCATTATCCATTGCGACCAATCCTGATAGACTTAACCATATCCGCCGACAAGAAGCCTTAGCAGGGTTATACGGGGTGGAAGCCGTCTCAATATCACCAGATGAGGCTAAAGCGCATTGGCCATTAATGCATAGTGACGATGTCTTAGGGGCCGTCTGGTCACCAGATGATGGACGGGTAAGCCCATCAGATTTATGCGCGGCGCTTATCAAAGGGGCACGCCAAAGGGGCGGCAGTATTTTTGAAGACACCGGAGTGACAGGTATTATCACCGAAGGCAATAAGATCAAAGGTGTTGAAACCACGCGAGGGGTAATAAAAACCAACGCCATTGCCTTATGCACAGGGTTATGGAGCCGCCAGGCCGCACAAATGGCAAATGTTGATATTCCGGTCTGGCCTTGTGAGCATTTCTATTTGTTAACACGGCCTATCGCAGGCATTTCTGGAAATATGCCGACCTTATCTGATCATGATGGGCATTTGTATATTCGGGATGATTCTGGCGGCTTATTAGTCGGGTGTTTTGAGCCTATGGGCAAGCCCATTGATCCTGACAGGTTGGGGGCGGATTTTGCCTTTCAGCTTTTGCCCGAAGACTGGGATCATTTTGAACCTATGCTCCAACACGCGTTGCACCGGTTGCCTGTGTTGCAGGACGCTGAAGTCAAAATGCTCTTGAATGGGCCTGAAAGCTTTACCCCTGATGGCAGTTTTCTGTTGGGGGAATCCGCGGAAACTAAAGGATTATATCTGGGTTGCGGGATGAATTCTGTTGGTGTGGCAACAGGCGGCGGCGCAGGTTGGGCACTAGCGCATGATATCGTTTATGGGGCGCCGCCGATGGATTTGCATGAAGCTGACCCCAAACGGTTTGATCCATCATGGTCACATGTAGCGGCGTTATCCGCGCGTGTGCCAGAAGTGCTGGGCAAGCATTATGAGATTACCTATCCGGCGCGCCAGTGGGTAACCTCGCGTGGGTTAAGACACTTGCCTTTGCATGATATCTGGGAAAGGGAAAATGCCTATTTTGGTCAGGCCTATGGATATGAGCGGCCGTTATATTTTGATGCTGACCAATCCCCTAAGATGACCTTTGATAAACCGGATTGGTTTGATCAGGTAGGGCGCGAGGTAAAGCATATCACAGAAGGTGCAGGGATCACGGATTTATCCAGTTTCGGCAAAATTGAAATCACAGGCAAAGATGCTTTACGCGCCCTTGAGTGGATCATGAGCAACCGCATAGATCGTCCAGTGGGATCAGTGATCTATACGCTGATGCTTAATGAAAAAGGCGGTATTGTGAGTGATTTAACCATCTTCAGATTAGGTGATCAGCATTTCCGTCTTTATGTTGGCACAGCCTCGTTAAAACGTGATCAGGCATGGATCAAGCGTCATCTTCATTCAGATTGGGATGTGTCTGTTGATGATGTCACAACGGCATA
>CBFHXL010000046.1:0-9379 GCA_965659785.1 Puniceispirillales bacterium (SeqCode) | reverse complement strand
AGCATTTCCACAATCCAGAACTCTAGCCCAGTGAGATGAGCAAAGGCTTCCTCCGGCATATCCACAACATCCGTAGAATAACCAAAACGTCCATCAAAGACAAAACCAAGGCTGGTCACGCGGCCATGAAATTGCAACAAAGTGCGGATTTGGATGCCGCCAAGGGTAAAACAGCTATCTGCCGTAATGACATGGCTTTCCAACACAGGTTGAAAATAGGTGGGGGAATCGCTGCTTTTAACAAAAAGATAGTCAAAACGATCATGCAGGCTATCCAGATCATGCGCTGTGGCATAAATCGGAATCTTCTCGCGTTTGTTAAAATAATAAGGGCGTAGATCATCAAGCCCTGCCACATGATCAGAATGGGTATGGGTGATCAAAACCGCATCAATTTTCTTAACATTGTGCGAAAGCAGCTGATGGCGGATATCTGGTCCAGCATCAATCAAAAGAACAAAATCATCCTTTTCCACCAAAACGGCACAGCGTTGACGATAATTCCGTGGCTCATTGGGGTCACAATCCCCCCATCCAGCAGGCCCAACCGTTGGCACACCTACCGATGTGCCGCATCCAAGCATAGTAATTTTCACGCCCCTGCCCCCATGCGGTGAAACAAGCGCTTTGTGTTAGCGCGTGTTTGATCAGCGAGGTCTTGAACCGGAACACCTTTTACCTCAGCAAGACAGGAAAGCGTATGCACCACATGAGACGGCTCATTACGTTTAATCTTGCGGACAGGCTCAGGGCTTAGATATGGCGCATCCGTTTCAACCAATAGCCGGTCAAGTGGGATGTCCTTAACAATATCTCTCAACCAATCTGAGGTCTTAAAGGTCAGAATTCCGGATAAGGATATATAAAAACCAATTTCTAACGCCTTTTCAGCAAGTTTTGCGCCACTGCTAAAGCAATGCATGACGCCAGTTATAGGCATTTTTCCTGATGCGTCTGCAAGCATGGCCATCATATCATCATCAGCGTTACGCGAATGAATAACGATAGGCAGACCTAATTCTGATGCGACGTCTAGCTGAACTTCAAAACTGCGCCTCTGGCGCATTGGGTCAGCTTTTTTATGAAAATAATCCAATCCAGCTTCACCAATCGCAACACATTTCGGGTGATCCGCCAGATCGCGCATAGCGTCAGCATCATCAAAACGCGGCTCTTCATCAGCATGATTAGGATGAACACCAACCGTGAACCAAATATTATCCGCCATTTCTGCCATTTGGCGAGGGCTATCAGCGTGGATCAAGGTGGTACCAATGCAAATCACATCGCTAACCCCTGCTGTTTCCATCCGCGCTAGCATATCACTGCGATCATCAGCGAAACTGGGGAAATCAATATGCGCGTGGCTATCAATAACGCCATTAACCATCGGCATCGTCATGAGGCGTCCTCTTCGGTGATATAGCGAGGGAAAACGGGTTCAGGCTTACTGATCCCCTGCCCTCCAACCATGCTTGCCCCAGCATGAAGATAGGAAAAGTCACGTTCTGATGGGGAAATAGCCATCTGATCCAATAACCGCGCGGCGGCCTGCGGCATAACAGGCTGAACTAAAATCCCAACGACCCTAATCACCTCACAGAGAACCCATAACACCTCTGCCATACGATCAGGATCAGTTTTACGAAGCGCCCATGGCGCCATTTCATCAACATAGCGATTAGCATCACCAATCACATCCCAGATTGACTTCAACGCTTCATGAAACTGCTGCGTGTCATATTGCATACGGTTTTTTTCAAGCAAGGCATAGGCACTGGCAAGGATTGCCTCATCCGCGGCTTGCAGGTGGTCTGGTCTAGTTGGAACAGCCTCACCACAATTTTTATACACCATGGACAACACACGTTGGCAAAGATTCCCTAAATCATTTGCCAGATCACCATTCATCCGATGCGTCATTGCCGAATGGGAAAAATCACCATCACTGCCGAACGGAACCTCACGCATCAGAAAATACCGCATCTGATCCAGACCATAGGTTTCAGCCAAGGTAACAGGATCAATAACATTGCCTAATGATTTGGATATTTTTTGCCCTTCATTTGTCCACCACCCATGGGCAAATACTCGGCGCGGTAAAGGCGCCCCAACAGCCATCAGAAACGCAGGCCAGTAAACCGCGTGGAACCGCAAAATATCCTTACCCACCATATGCAAATCAGCAGGCCAGAATTTCTCATATTCCCCTTTATCATCATCACCATAACCAACCGCAGTGATATAATTAGTCAAGGCATCAAGCCAGACATACATGATATGCTGTTCGTCATCTGGTACGGGTATCCCCCAAGAAAAACTGGTGCGGCTAACCGATAAATCGCGCAAACCGCCTTTGACAAAGCTTTTCACCTCATTCAGGCGTGACTTTGGCCCAACGAAATCAGGATTGCTGTCATATAATTCTAGCAATCTGTCTTGAAACGCCGACAACCGAAAGAAATAAGATGGCTCTTCCACCCATTCCACTGGTGCGCCTGACGGGGCTTTGCCATCAACAATCTCACTTTCGGCGTAATACGCCTCATCCCTAACGGCATACCAGCCTTTATAGCTATCCAGATAGATATCACCAGCATCAACCATCTGCCGCCAAATCCTCTGGCAGGTATCTTTATGCCGGCCTTCTGTGGTGCGAATAAAATCATCGTTGGTAAAATTAAGCTGTTCCGTTAAATCACGAAAATTCTGGCTCACCTCATCGGTGAATAATTGCGGGTCCATGCCGCGATCCGCGGCTGATTTTTCAACCTTTTGCCCATGTTCATCCGTGCCAGTCAGAAACTTTACCTCATACCCATCAAGCCTTTTGAATCGCGCCAACACATCACAGGACAAGGTCGTATAGGCATGGCCGATATGCGGCTTATCATTCACATAATAAATAGGGGTCGTAAGATAATAACTTGGCATGATCTCGCCTGATAATTTGAAAGGGTAAATGTGTTGTACCTTTTGCCGTCCGGCTTCGCAAGTCCTCACCTCAAGCGGCTAGCCTTCACCTTTATGATAATTGCATCAGGGTTCGCAATATCAATGGCGCCATTGCCAGATTAAGGGTTTCAGCTTGACGCCAATCCCTTAAAAACGCCTGATGCCATAGGGCGAGTTGATCAGGGTTATGCCGTGCGGCTAAATGCTGAATTGCTGATTGCTCTAACGCTAATGAGGATGGCGACTGACAACCACTTGCGTGGCTAGCCCCAAGGCTGATGATGCGCTCCAGCAACAGCATAGCCATATGGCGGCGATCACGGTTTCGGATACCTGCCGCCCCCCACTGCCCTGCCAGACGCTCAGCCAAGACCTTATCGCAAGACGGTAAGGTTAGGGCTTTCAGGGTTTCGGCGTAAAGCTCAATACTGCCTGTATCCGCCGCCATACACGCCCTGCCCGGCGCGCCATCGGCAATATGCACCATGATATCCATCCATTCTGGATCAACATCAGGATAAAGCTGGCTAATAACCTCACGGCTATCCTCTGGATTAAGAGGCTCAAAGCGGATCAGGCGAGACCGCGACCGTATGGTTGGCAAAATTGAACCAGAGGCATGGCTGATGATAAAAATCATGCTGTTTTTTGGCGGCTCTTCTAGCGTTTTCAACATGGCATTTGCCCCATTAATGCCAATATTATCAAGGGCATCAATGATAACCACGCGCCAATCCCCCATAGATGGGGTCATGGAAAGAAAACTGGTCATCTCACGGACCTGATCAATGCTGATGGTTTTTCGGCCAGCGTCTTCACCATGTCTGATGATCTTTAGGTCTGGGTGAGAGCCTGCCTTAATCAATCGACTCACTTGATCTCTAGATGGCCCTATTGTTGATTCAGCATCATCACCAAATAACGGATCAGATTGGTGTGAAAGTAACCGCGCCGCTAAATGAAGCGCGGCGGTGGCTTTTCCTATGCCCTCTGGCCCTGTCAATATCCATGACGGATGGGAACGGTTTGCAGGCAAAAGAATCTGCTCAATGATCTCACTGTGCCCTTTGAGACCAAAACGATCAAACGGATAGAGATCATCATGGTGATCTAATGCCGCCTCTGCCATGATTAGATCAAGGCTCGCAAGCGCGGTTCAAGCGCTGAAATAATATCCTGATGGACCTGATTTTCGTTTTGATCGGCGTTAATGACGATAAAGCGTTCAGGATGATCTTTAGCTAGTTTCAAATAGCCTTCTCGCACCTTTTGATGAAACTCATCACCTTTGCTCTCAAATCGGGTTTCATTGTTGCTATCACGGCCGCCAACACGTTTCAGCCCAATAACAGGGTCAAGATCAAGCAAAATGGTTACATCAGGCACAACATCATCTAGACAGCGTCTGTTCAGCATGGCAATCAGGTCAGCCTCCACCCCTCCAACAATACCTTGATAAACTGTGGTGCTATCAAAAAAGCGGTCAGAAACAATAGCCTCCCCCTTTTCTAGCGCAGGTTTAATCAAGCGCATCACATTATCGCGGCGTGAAGCGGTCATCAGCAAGGCTTCAGTCACGGCATCCCAGCGATCACGATCACCTGTGACCAGCAAATCTCTGATCTCTTCTGCCCCAATCGTGCCGCCGGGTTCACGAGTAGAAATAACAGGCCGAGGCCAAAGCAGATCTAGCCAATTCCGCAATAGGGAAATTTGGCTAGATTTACCGCACCCCTCACCACCTTCGAGGGAAATAAACACCCCGTGACTCATTTGCTAACAGCCTTGGTTTCCATGCCAAAGATCAGATAATGCAAATACGCACCGGGATAGCGATAAAAGGCTAAATCCTCAACCGCTTCAGCGGCAACTAAGGGGTAATGATGCATTTTGCCATCAATATTCAGGGTCAATTGCCCCAATTCTTGGCCTTTGGCTATTGGCGCGGAAATGCTAGACGGCCAATCCGTCTGGGTGGTTACTGTATCTGCCGATGCCTTGCTAAGCACCTTAGAAATATCATCAGAAACGGTTAAAGGCACAATGCCGCGCTCCCCCATCCAGACAGAGCCATAGCCAAGCACATCGCCTTGATTAACCAACTCATAGCGATTGAACATCCGAAAGGCCAGGTCCATCAAACGGATGCTTTCATTCTTTCTTTCTTTGGATGAGCTAAGCCCATTGACCACAAGAATCATGCGCTGATCACCGCGCATGGCAGACCCAACCAGACCATAGCCTGATGCTTCGGTATGACCGGTTTTAAGCCCATCTGCCCCTTCTGAGCTATAAATCAATGGATTACGATTGCTTTGTGTAATGTTGTTATAGGTAAATCCGGTTTCCTTGAAAATCCCATACTGTTCGGGAAACTCCGCTATCAATGCCCTAGCCAGTATCGCCAGATCACGCGCCGTGGTGGTCGTCACGGTGTCTGGCCAGCCGGTCGAATTGCCAAACACCGTGTTTCGCATTCCCAATTCAGCGGCCTTTTCTGTCATGCGTTCAGCAAAGGCGTCTTCTGATCCGGCTAGACCTTCGGCAACAACAATCGCCGCGTCATTTCCGCTCTGCACAATGATACCGCGCAACAAATCACTGACCTTAACTTGGCTACCCGGTTCAAGGAATGTTCGCGAACCGCCCTTTTTCCATGCTTTTTCTGATACCAAAAACGTATCATCCATGGTTAAGCCGCCATTTCTAAGGCGATCAAGCAACAAATAAACTGTCATCATTTTTGCCATTGAGGCTGGCTTCATCGCCTCATCCGCGTTTTTTTCAAACAGAACATCGCCATTATCAAAATCCATGATCATGACATATTCAGACGGTGACACAATCTCTGCTTTAGCTGACACTGTCATCATTACAGACAACACCAGAACGACAAGATATTTGGTGAAATATGAACGTAAAGACATGGGTTTTCCTTATTTATGGGTTATTTGCCATGAGTGATGCCTTAAGGGTGAGGCCATCTTATGGTTAGAATATGGTCATTCAAGGATGATTTTTGATCCCTGATATCCTTTTTTAATCACAGATAACAAAATACGGTCAGCTTCTTCAACCGAGGTCACAGGGCCAAGACGAACCCGATGCAATACATCAATCCCATTATCAAAGCTTGATATTTCGCCTTCAGCGATATCAGACACACGGCTCATCACCGCACGGGCATTATTTTTACTACTAAACGCCCCAACCTGTATCCAAATACTTGTTGGCAGGGCTTCGCCTGTGAGCAGATTAGGAGATGCAGAATTGTTGATTAAATCAATGGCAGAGACAGAGGAGTTAACACCACTTCCGCCGACGGTTTGGCCATTATTTAAAACCAATGTGCTAGCAGGGACTTCGGCGGCTTGGGTTGACGGTAACTCCGGCTTAGTCAGGTCAGCAAGCATGGGAAAATTGCCCTTTTTGGCTTCGCGTTCAAGGCGCAGGCTTTCTTCAACTAGGATTTGCACCCTAACCCTTGCTACCCCATTTTTATGAAACCCAAGAACACGGGCGCCTTCATCAGATAAATCAATAATGCGTCCTGCCACAAAAGGCCCACGGTCATTCACACGCACCGCAATAGACCGCCCGTTTTCCAGATTTGTTACCCTTACCACCGATGGTAGCGGCAGTGTTTTATGAGCCGCGGAAATCAAACTTGGATCAAAAATCTCACCATTGGCGGTGGGTTTGCCTGCATCCGCCTCACCATACCAAGAGGCAATACCCGTTTCATCATATTCCAAATCGCGTTCCGGATAATACCACACGCCAAAAATCTCATAAGGATTACCAATTTTATAATGCGGTGTTGGTGTCTCGCCGCTTTGTTGTTGGGATTTGTTGTATTTCTTAAACGCCGTGGCGGCTAGCTCTAGGTTGGTGGTGCAACCAGATATTCCCAATAAGACTAAGGCGCTTAATATCCAAACCCAAAACCGCATGCCTATTCCTCACGCATACTATCGGCCAATGTCCCTACCGCGATGGCAAAATAATTGGATCGGTTCCATCTTAAGATCGCTTCGTAATTGGCATAAACCAGATACGCTGGCCCATCGGCGCCATCTGGTAAAACCAATCTGGCCTGTAAGGGCCGCGTTGGTAAGGCAGAGCCATCTGCGCTTAAGACCCCAAGCTTTGCCCATTCTGGCAATGATTTTTTCGTTTTGTTATCATGAAGGGTCATGGCTTTGCCGGGGCTAGCGACACCTGATGCAGGCAGTTTGACCAAACGCCCCCATGTCATATCATCCTGCCATCCAACACTTTTCAGATAATTTGCCGCTGACGCAAACACATCAGACTGGGTTGACCAGATATCCTTATTCCCATCATTATCGTAATCTTCGGCATATTGGCGAAACGATGATGGCATAAATTGACTCTGCCCCATGGCACCAGCCCAGCTTCCGTTCATATCCTCTGCAGAGATATGCCCTTCTTCGAGGATATGCAGAGCATCCATGAGCTCTTTGCGGAAAAACTCTGACCGTCTTCCGTCATAGGCTAGCGTAACAAGGGCAGGAATTACCTTAAATCCCCCTTGCACCCGGCCAAAATCCGTTTCAATTCCCCATAGCGCCACAACAAACCGCGGCTGAACCCCATAGGTCTGACCAATTTCGGTAAGAAGATCACGATGTTCATTTAACCTTGCCCTTGCCCTTTTCTGGCGAGAAACGGGAACAACACGTTCAAGATATTGGGCAAAGGTCAGGGTGAACTCTGGCTGGCTGCGATCAAGTTCAATGACCCGCTCTATAAGTTCAACATCTTTGAGCGCCGCATCAAGGGTCGCCTCAGATATGCCATCAGCAACAGCGTCTTTGCGCAATTGCACAAGCCAGTTATCAAATGACGTATGCGCAAACGCGAGTGGAGCCCAAAGCATAAAGCCAATTGCCAGAATGATGCGCATCACATATGCCTCCAATGAACGTCTCAATACCATATGTTGTATCTCTTATGGGGGCAAATGACAATATCAATGGCGCGTTAGGGATGAAAAAATAACTTTCCCTCAATCAGCAAATAAAGCACCACCGGAACCGTTAGGGTTGCTAGCAACGTTGTAATCAGGCACGAGGTAGCGGCGCGACCAACATAATGTTGATAATGTTGCGCCAACATAAAGACATTCGCCGCCACAGGCAGACACGCGCTAAGAATAGCAACATTTATCCATAGCGCATCTTGCCCGGGAAAAAGGAAAAAGATCAGCATCAGTAAGAGCGGATGAGCAAACAGGCGAAACACGGTAATCATCCCTATCTCACCAACAGAATTACGAATGGGTTGGCCATATAGGGTCATGCCAAGGGCAAATAACGCCGTCGGTGCCGCCGCCCCGGATAGCATCACCACCAATCCGTCCGCGACTTTGGGCAATGTAATTTCAAACAGCGCAAATATAACGCCAACAACAACTGACACCAATAACGGATTGCTGATCATGGTGCGTAAGATGTTTAAGATCACAACGCCGTAATGGCCTTGTCGTGGGGCAACAAAAACCGCCACTAAGGCCAATAAAACCACCGTATCCGCCAAAAGGATTAACGCCATGGGTAACGCCGCTTCTGGCCCGAAGGCCATAATGGCCAAAGGCACCCCCATATAGCCATAATTCGGATAAGCCGAAGCGAGGCCAAGCACGCCCCCTTCGTGGATGTTTAAGCGAAAGAAAACTATGGCTAACCAAGCGCTAGATAGAAAAATGATGATAGTTGCTAATTCATACCGCCAAAGAAAGCCCGGATTAAAAAACAAACTGACATCGCTATTGGCGACACTGGTGAACATAAAGGCCGGAAGGGCAATGAAAAAGGCAAAGCGCGAGATGATTTTTGCCGCGTTTTCATCAAAGCCATTGATCGCACGCGCCCCCATGCCAAGGAAAATGACAGCAAAAAATGGGATAGAAAGCGACAGGGCTTGGGTCATGGGTATTGCAATCTCATGAAATGCATATTGTCTTCTGACCTATCACCTCAATAGGCATTGGGCAATCCCTGATAATCCAAGACGACGCTAATCCATGAAAAACCGCTATGAATGATGGATTGCGGCTTTATTTCTTTATCATCCAGTGATATATGATTGCCAACGCGGATGGGTGGCAGAGCGGTTGAATGCACCGGTCTTGAAAACCGGCATGGGTGAAAGCCCATCGTGGGTTCGAATCCCACCCCATCCGCCATTTTCTATTATCTTTAAATCTTCTTATTACTTGCTTTTTACTGTTTATCCCTTGTTTTTATGGGATAATATGTGATCATCTGTGCATAAAAGTGATGTTCTGTCCATTGCTATCCATCCCAGTCTCGGCTATAATGTGGGGGTAATTGTGGGGTTTATACAGCATGACTTCTGGACGAGCACATAAGCTTTCAGCATTAGATGTAAAAAGAGC
>CBFHXL010000045.1:0-9436 GCA_965659785.1 Puniceispirillales bacterium (SeqCode) | reverse complement strand
AGTCACATGACTTTATGGGCTCATGCGTTGGGATTAGCTAAACCGTTCTGTGTTAGGCTGATAAAGGCCTGAGCGCTCTGATCCAACCTTATTGATAAACCCAGATTTGATAAGAGTTTGAAACGCCCGATATAGTGATGGCTGAGGCATATTTACTACTAAAGGATGGTCACGCAGTTGATCAAGATGGATAGGTTCTTGCTGTTCTTGCGATAACATAATCAGGGCAGAAATGACTTTCTTTTCAATCTCTGTCAGTGACGCGATTGAGAGGTCCATTTCCATTTGCATAATTAAATTACGAAGTTGGGCGTAATATTGAATCTGTGGCATATGCTTTTCAATCCTTGAAATGATAATTACCGATATATAAATATATATATATGTTTAAGATTATCGTATTCAATAGAAAGATCATAAAATTTTATGGCAACAAGAAGAATTGAAACCTAGCCTTTTCCCGCGCTTAAAGCATCCAAAATGGGGCAATCAGGACGATCATTGCCATCACAGCCTGCCGCGAGGTGGGAAAGCTGATCTTTCAGTGACTGCAATTCTGTGATCTTACCTTCGATTTCGCTTATCTTTAACATTGTCAGGGTTTTCACATCATGGCTGCTTCTGTTTCGGTCTTCATAAAGAGCTAATAGCTCCCGGCATTCTTGAATAGAAAAATTAAAGCGCCGCGCCATGCCGATAAACTGTAATTTAGCAACATCACTTTCGGAATAATCCCGATATCCTGATGACGGGTTCTGGTAAGGCACAATCAATCCGATATTGGCATAATATCGCACCGTTTTACTGGTTAATCCGGCCTGCTTTGCCGCGGCTCCAATATTCATTTTTATCTCTCCAAAAAACCCCTTTACTTTACCTTAAGGGGAAGGTTCATAACATAAATGAAGAGGGTAATGATGGCAACATTGACAACACATCTTAGTATCAACTGGACTTGCCGTCATACGTGGCGGCGCTCATCATATAATACCATGTGGTGTCTTATCGGTTGTTCCATTGGTGATTTCGGCACGATTGCATATTTCCAATACACAGGCATTCCCTGGTCAACCCTATCTATTATGACACTGGCCATCTGCAATGGTTTGCTGACCTCAATCATTCTCGAAACCATCATTCTTTCACGCCAGATGGCACTAAAAATCGCTTTCAAAACTGCTATTGGTATGTCTTTTCTATCCATGATAGCCATGGAAATTGCGATGAATGTGGTGGATGTTATTTTGACTGGCGGCGCCAAGCTGACTTGGTGGGTGATCCCCATCATGCTGATAGCAGGGTTTTTGACGCCTCTTCCCTATAACTATTGGCGCTTAAAAGCCTTGGGTAAAGCCTGTCACTAACCCGCCTTGCAAAGATCACAATCCCAATTGATCAGACGCGCACACAAACCGCGTCATAAGGATGACGACTGGTGATTTTCCCATCATAAGCAAAGATATCAAGCATGGCATCATACCCTTTATCGGTAATATCCATGCTACGCGGCCAACAGCCCATATCCTGATAGGCTTTAATACATTCTGCTAACACGGCGTCATCAGTATGCGGAAATAGCGATTTCTGAGCGGCGGCGATATCAGCGGCTGAAGTCTCATTCATATAATCGCGTGTCCGTTGATAGGCGCGGCAAAAGGCTTTGCCCTTATCGGTGGCTAACCAATCCGGCATAGCTGCAAGGCTAGAAAACGCGCAAGGTTCAATCACTGGCCCAAGTGCCGCGACCACATAACCTTCTCCATCAGCCTCAAGCTGTTGAGGAGCCGGGCCTTGTTGGTGGATATATTGGCCTTCACCGCGGCGAAAGGCGGCATCCATGTCTTTGGCATTTCCAGCATCAATAATCTTGATTTTGTTAATATCAATTCCAGCCTTATGGCAGGCAAAGGTGAACATGGTCATTGGCTGGCCGCCATGATGCACCAACACCTCTGCTCCCTCCAGCTTTGACCAGCTAAACTGCATATCGGATTGTCGGCTGGTGATAAAAAACCCATCCATATCATTGATCAAGGCAAAATGCCTTGCGGCATTTGGTTTACCTTTTTCTAACCGGTTAAAGCCTTGGCTGATCGTGGATTGCACCACTTGTGCCGTGCCATCTTCGAGGGCGGCAATGGCTGAAGTACCGGGGGCGGCAACGCTCCAGTCATAACTAAGCCCTTCGGCTTTGAGAAAACCGCCTGTCATAGTAGAAATCAGAGGGGAGTAAAACGCCGAAAAAAGGGTGAATTGAATATGGATATCTGCCATGGATTAGGTTTCCTTTTGCCATACTGAGAGCTTTAGGATTGTTTTTCAGCTATCAGGATTTTGATCTTAAGTTAACCGATCTGGTTGTCAATGATGCCTTGCCTGTTATCCCCATTACCTTAAAGAATGAAATTTATCTGGATTTTGACTTCACAAAGTGCCATAAGCGGATACCTTATCACGTTGATAAGGGGGTCAACGCTTTGCTTCTCTACGGAAATTGAAGTTGTTTGACGATTAGCAACTCACTTCTTAAGGAGAAGTTCATGCCAAATGGCACCGTTAAATGGTTCAACGAAACCAAAGGTTATGGGTTTATCGAACCCGAAGATAAATCACAGGACGTTTTTGTTCATATTTCTGCTGTTAAAAACGCCGGAATGCAGACCCTTGCTGAAAACCAGCAGGTCAGCTTTGAAGTCGAAACAGGCAAAAACGGCAAAAGTTCTGCTGTTAACCTTACTGCCGTCTAAGGCACTTCAACACCCATTTTCTAAAGCTGGCCTTTTGGCCAGCTTTTTTATGTCTTGCGTTTATCAATTAAAAACGCGTTTCGGTTTGATGATTATCTGAGGCGTATTTTAATTACCAATGGCATTCCGCGGGCTTCCTCACGGATAAAGATAAACAACCCACACAGAACAATCATGATCATGCCGATGATGGAATACTGATCAGGCACTTCACCAAAAGCGACATATCCGACAATAATAGATACTACCAAAAGCGTATATTCAAATGGTGCAATGACTGGCGGCTGGGCGATACGATAAGCCGAGATTAACAGTATCATACCGATTGTTCCCACCACCGAAATCGTCGTAATTGCCCCCAAAATCATGATATCGGTAAATGACCATGGGCGGAAAACATACTCAAGCCCTCTTACCCCATCAAAGGACAGGCCAAGCCCGTTGATCACAAAGAGGATCAAAAAGCCGTAAAAAATACTTCCTATATACATATGGATGGTTTGCTGAAAAACCGTATCCTGATCGCGTGTATGCTTAGCGATCATCATGGAGACGGAATAGGTGAACGCTGTAACAATCGGCAAAACATAAGCCCATTCAAAGCTGGTTGTGCTTGGTTTAACAATAAGCCCTGTGCCAATAAATCCGATAATAATAGCTGAGAGCCGATATAACCCCACCTGATAATTTAAGAAAAACCACGACAGTAGCGTAATGAACAATGGGCTAATAAAAAACAACGCCGTTGCCTCAGCGATAGGCAAAAGCGAAAGCGCGATATAAAAGCTCATAAATCCGATAAAAAAGAAAGTGGAGCGAATAACCGTTAGCACGGGATAAGCTGTCCCGAACTTGATCGGTCGTCCTGTCATATAGAGATAACCAAGAATAACCAATCCGCCAATCACCCCGCGCAAGACATAAATCTGAAGCAACGACCCATGCTCGGCAAGCAACTTTACCAAAAGGTCTTGAATACTAAATAGCGACATTCCGGCTATGATCAGAATAATACCTAATCTATCCACTGACATGGCCATCTCCTAGCGCTGTGATCCCTTTTCAAGATTGAATAATTTTTCAAAGAAAACAAGGGGATAAATCAGGATGGTTTTGTCGCTTGCTGGCTATAAAACAGTAAAATTGCGACCTAGTTTTCTGGATACGACAAATCCCACCACTTCCGGACGCGTCACAGAATGGAAATAAGGATCAACCGGCATCCCATGATCAGAAAAAAGATAAGGATCAGGCGACGAAACCATGGCTGAGAGATATAAGCCCTGATACGCTCACCAATCAGAAATCCCGTTAGGGCAATGAGCAATCCTGCCAAAGACTTGATAAATAGATCAAAGGTCAGAACGCCATTAAGCATTAATGCCCCAACCAACGGCAAGCACCCGGCGAGAAACAGAAACCCCGTTGCGCCGATAAACTCTTCTTTTTCGACATCACGCCCAAGCAGATACATCACAATCGGCGGCGAAAACACCGAACTAAGCCCACCAATAAACCCTGATGCCAGCCCACCAAGCGCTTGCCAGCCTTGCCAAGGCGACACCCTTACCTTAAAGCCAGCTAGTGATTGCACCGAGAAAATCACCATCGCAATGCCAAGCACCAACAGCAAAAGGGCTTCAGGAAAAGAGCGTACAAAATAGCCAATGACAAAAATACTGCCTGCCAATGCCATAGCAAAAACCCCATAGCGCCGGATAATCAGGCCGCGGTCTTTGGCGCGGTAGAGTTGCAACATATTCACCAGCATCGTTGGCGTGGCGGTTAAGGGGATAGCGACCAAAGGCGGCAGAAATAATGTCATCAGCACCATGCAGATGGCAGGCATCCCTATCCCGATCATGCCCTTGACCAATCCTGCGAGCAAAAAAATTAAACCAAGGGCAATAAACACCCCGGTTTCGGTTTGCATCAGCATTAAGGCATCATTCATCAGATGGGAAACCCGCAAAAACTAGCGATGGCACGTGCCATTTCCAAGCCGCGTGTGGTTAAGGGCAATATGCCGATAGCAATCACCGCAATGATAAGCCAGACCCCCCAAATCCAGCGATCACCGCCAGATGGGTCATGCGTGTTTTGATCCTCTTTTGCCGAGGCGGTATCTTGCCCTGGCGAGAGGGCATCAGGGGACCGTCCATGTCTTGTTGATGGGTCTGTCATAGATGGTAATCCTTTACGAATGCGGTTCAGGTCCGAACAACAAACTCCATCCCTGATTGGTTGCCAACATAGATATTTGGCTTATGCCGATAAAGTTTAATGATCAAATCGCCAAGAGCGACATCAAACCCATCAGGCCTGATACGAATAATCTTACCCGGGGCGGTGACATCGGTATCGGTGCAAACTACCTTAACTTTCTGGTCGAGAGTCAGCATATTTATTCTCTTTCTTTTTGGTTTTCATCAAAGGCCGCCGCCTTCAAATGTTCTAATTGGCAAATATTGAGGCTTGCCAGATTGGTTGCCTCAAGCACGACTTTTGGGGCTTTTCCAGCTTGTCTGGCCTGTTCCCACCGACCCGCACATAAACACCAGCGATCACCGGGCTTAAGACCAGCAAAGCCATATTCAGGCCGAGGAGTTGAAAGATCGTTGCCTGCCGCTTTGCTAAAATCCAGAAACTCTGCTGTCATAACGGCACAAACGGTATGTGATCCAGCATCTTCAGGGCCAGTATCACAACATCCCGTGCGATAAAATCCTGTCATGGGTTGTTCAGAACATGTGGCTAACACGCCGCCAATAACATTGCGTTGCCTGCCATCTCCGCCAGAATATCCGTCCATTGTTTTACCTCGCCCCGTTCATATCAGCTGTTATGCTTTGCCATGATTAACTGTTGGCTTTCTGTTTCAATCGCTTGTTCCAGCCGTTGCATCAATTCTTGTCGGGATAGCCCCGGCGGTATCGGCGGCAATATGCTGACAACAATTTCACCCGGTGTTTTCGCAATCGTATCTTTGGGCCAAAAACACCCTGAGTTAAGTGCCACAGGGACAACCTCAAGCCCGGTTGCCGCATATATCGCATAGATACCGCTATGATAGGGGTGTTCTTGGCCGGGCGCAAGCCTAGTGCCTTGAGGGAAAATCAAAAGATTACGGCCTGTGGCAGCAGCCTTTTGGCTAACCCGGATCATGTGTTTAAGCGCGGCTTTGCCTTGGCTTCGGTTAATGCCCATCACGCCAAATCGCATCAAATAAAGACCAAAGATAGGTATCCACAACAGTGACCGTTTCATGACCGTCACAGGTCTGCCAAACAGCGCCAGCAAAACTATGGTCTCCCACGCTGATTGATGCTTTACCGCATAGATCACCTGCCTATCGGGTCGTTTCCCCTCAAAACGCGATCGGATGCCGCAGATAACCCATAGCATCACCACCATCATTCTTGCCCATAGCCACTGCCAGAAAAAAGTGACCGCTTGGGGCAAGATGAGCAAAGGCAAGCCAAGGATTGCCATCACAACCGTGTTGCCGTAAAACAAGACAGAGAAAATGAGACCACGAATAAACCGCATCATGACTCCATAAAAAGGAAGTTGGGCTTTCATCAAAGTCATACCATTATCATGACTAGCATTTCTACCTCTGATCCGCATTGGCAGCAAAAAGTTCTCGATATTCTGTTGTCGCTTGCCCAAAATCAACAGACCATCACCTATGCTGACCTTGCGAATTTGGCGGCAATACCCTCGCCTTACCGTATTCACCAATTGGCGGAGTTCCTTGAACATCTGATTGCGGAAGACGCGAGAGCCAAACGCCCTTTGAGGGCGGCTGTGGTCATTAGCAAGACGGCACGCGCGATCCCAGCAGAGGGGTTTTTTGATTGCTGTCAATCGCATCAGATCACTCACCAAACTGGCGAGGATGATACCGCTATGCATACCCGCTTATTAGCCGCGCTCTATGATGCGGCGTCAGCGGAATAATCAGGCTTTTACAATAACAAAACGCAATTGCCCGTTGTTATCTTCGCTTTGTTCAAGAAACTGATGACCACCCACCTCACAGAAATGGGCAAAATCCAATGGCGCGGCAGGATCATCAGCCAGCACCACCAAGGTCTCACCACTAGCGATTTCTGAAATCCGCCGCCGCGCTTTCAAAACAGGCAAGGGGCATTTTAATCCTGTTGCATCCAAAAGATGGTCTGCGTGCCTATCTGGTGTTATCTGATGATCGGTGGTCATGAACCTAGACATAACAGTTTTCACCATAAAGACAACCAGACACGCGGTGAAAATCACCCTTGTTCCACCATCCCCTTATAATCCGATAGCCTTCATGCGGCTTTTGCTTGCCAAAGGTGAGGCGATTGTCTGATAACAGGGCATGAGCATTTGGGTAACTATTCTAGGCGGTGCGGCGGGACTTGCCATTGGCGGCCCTATTGGTGGGCTAATTGGCGCCTTGGCCGGACACGCGATTGACCATTATCGTGATGGGCAGGATGAACACCTGCGCCAGAATGTTGCCTTTTCCGTTGCGCTGGTTGCGCTTTCGGCGAAAATGGCAAAGTCTGATGGCAAGGTTACATTAGATGAGGTGCTTGCCTTTCGGGAAAAGGTGGATATCGCTGATCAAGATATTACCCATGTTGGGCATCTATGGGATTTAGCGCGCCAAACCCCAGCCGGATATGAAGGCTACGCCAGACAGTTGCGACAATTATTCGGCCCTAGGGCGCTGGTGTTTGAACATTTAATGGCATTGCTGTTTCATATTGCTAATGCCGATGGTCAGATTACTGATAAGGAACATGAATATCTTTATCAGGTGGCGATAGAGTTAGGATATGATGAAGACGCCTTCCGCCGCTTTGAGATGCTTTATCATCATGATAGCGACAACCCCTATGATATCCTTAATATCAGCCCTGATGCTGACGCTACCATGATTAGACAGGCTTGGCTTAAATTAGTCAGGCAACATCATCCCGATCATTTGCAGGCCGCTGGATTACCAAAAGAGTTTATCCGTTCTGCCACGGAAAAAGTGGCAACTATCAACGCCGCCTATGAACGCATTAAAACTATGCCCAAAGGATAAGAGATGGCGGAAAACCTGCTTAGTGTTCATGATATTGGTGTTAATCTTGGTGACCGCTGGCTGTTGCGAGGGGTGGATGTTAGCCTTGAGGTTGGCGACCGCTTATGTCTGGTCGGACGCAACGGAGCAGGCAAATCAACCCTGATGAAAATTATGGCAGGGCTAGCAGAAACCGATGAAGGGTCTTTATGGATCGCCCCCGGCAAAACCGTATCCTACTTGCCGCAGGCCCCAACCCTTCCAAAAGGCATGAGCCTGTCCAGCATTGTTCAGCATGGCACAGGCAGTGATGGCGATAGCGTCATTGCCCCTCATAAGGCAGATGCCTATCTGACCCGAATGGGCATGGACCCTAACCGGTTAAGTGATGGGCTTTCCGGTGGGGAATCCCGAAGGGTTGCCCTCGCACGGGCACTGGTAAAAGAGCCAGATGTGTTGTTGATGGATGAACCGACCAACCACCTTGATCTGCCTACTATTACTTGGATGGAAGACCTGTTGATGACGCATACTGGCGCCTTGGTGGTGATTAGCCACGACCGCGCCTTTCTTAACCGCATTGGCAGTGGCACCTTATGGATTGACAATGGCAAGTGCCGCCGCCGCCAAGGGGGGTTTGATGGCTTTGATGAATGGGCCGAAGTCATCTTAGCTGAAGAACAGGTGCGGCGCGAAAAACTGGATAAACGCATTTCATCAGAAACCAGATGGTCACGCGAAGGCATCAGCGCCAGACGCAAACGCAACCAAGGCCGTATGCGAGAATTGCAAGAGATGCGGCAAATCAGATCAACCATGGCGGCAGGCGCAGGCCGAAGCGGCCGTATGATGACCGCTAGCACCGAAGGCGGTGGTCAGATTGTCCTTGAAGCCATTGATCTGACCGCGACCGTTCCTGCACCAGCAACCCTAGGCGGCACAACCCCTGAAAATGCACCTAGACGCACCTTGTTCACACATTTCAATCAGATCATCCGCAAAGGCGACCGCATAGGCATTATCGGCCCTAACGGGGCCGGAAAATCCACGCTGGTGAAAATCTTGCTGGATCAGCTTGCCCCTGATATGGGCAGGGTTAAGGTAGGGTACGGTCTTGAGGCGTCATATTTTGATCAACAGCGCGAAGCCCTAAGCCCTGATTCAACCCCGTGGCAGGTGCTTTGCCCTGATGGCGGCGATACAGTGGAACGCCAAGGCCGAACGGTTCATGTCAAACGCTACCTGCAGGATTTCCTCTTTGATGAATATAAAGTCACTCAACGGGTACGCACCTTATCAGGCGGCGAGCAGAACCGTCTGTTGCTAGCACGGCTTTTTGTTGAACAGCATAATATGCTGGTGCTGGATGAGCCGACCAATGATCTGGATATGGAAACCTTGGAATTGCTGCAAGAGGTCATCGCTGATTACAAAGGCACCATTATCATCATCAGCCATGATCGTGATTTTATTGATCGCACCGTTACCGCGGTGTTGGCGTTTGAAGATGATGGCCGGATTATTACCCATGCTGGCGGCTATTCGGATTATCTGGCACGGCGACAAAAACAGCAAAGCCAGAAAACCAACCCAGCTTCGGGGAAATCCAAAACCGCAAACAAACCCA
>CBFHXL010000044.1:0-10084 GCA_965659785.1 Puniceispirillales bacterium (SeqCode) | reverse complement strand
ATATTGGGGCAGGTGAGGAATATCTTGTCATGGCTAGGCGATAGTATCACAGAGAAAGGGTAAGGCAAGAGCACCATCAAGAAGACATGAACAGGAGCAAATTTGTTTTTACCCCTGCCCTGTCTTATACTGCTCACCGATAGAAATGCCGCAATCACGGGAGG
Source organism: Puniceispirillales bacterium (SeqCode) (assembly GCA_965659785.1). Lineage (GTDB taxonomy): Bacteria > Pseudomonadota > Alphaproteobacteria > Puniceispirillales > UBA1172 > UBA12202. The sequence continues at coordinate 9,920 of CBFHXL010000044.1, read as the reverse complement.
GGGATATGACCAACCCAAGAACAGCAGATCGCATGACCGAAGTGTTGATGGGCCCTGATGGGGCATTGCATCATCTGTCGCGGTGTGATGGCGATATTGCCAATGCCCTGGCGCAATATGGGCCGCCCCCTGATCGCACCATGCCGCAGGGTTTTACCACCCTTATCCGCACCATTATCGGTCAGCAAATCTCACGCCATGCCGCTACTTCTGTTTGGCAAAAGATGATCTCAGCAGGGTTAGATCAACCGCAAGCTATTCACGATGCCGGGGTTGATATCTTAAAGGATCATGGGCTGTCAAAACAGAAAGCCGAATATATCCACGGCATTGCTGTGGCGGTAACATCTGGTGATCTGAACTTTGATCATCTTGCCGCTATGCCGGGGGATGAGGTGTCTGCCACATTAACCCGACTGCGAGGTGTTGGCGACTGGACTGCTGATAATTATCGCTTATTTGCCTTATTGGATATGGATGCGTGGCCTTATAATGATCTGGCCTTACAAGAAGGCATGAAAATCCTTAAATCGCTGGATCAACGCCCTCAAGCAAAACCCATGCAGGAAATGGCTGAAGCTTGGCGGCCTTGGCGCGGTGCAGGGGCATTAATGCTATGGCATATCTATGCGCAACATCGCCAAGATGCCTCACCTGCCAGCATCTGATATGATTAAAAAAGAGATGGCTGAACCGCAGGGGCAGGGCCATCATAAGGGGCAATCAGTCCAGCGTGGTTAACCTTATTTTTTCCTACCTCAGGCGGGGCAGGATGCCAGTTGAATTGATCGGCCTTTGCCGGAATGGTTATGCTGTCTATCCCCTGTACTGATAAATCAGGATCAAGCCAACGCTCTAAATTTGCCTGATCAATCACCAATGGCGCCCGATGATGAAGATGCGCCAAATCGCCCTCTGCTGTGGTCGTCACAATGACACAGCGCGGCATCTCCCCTGCCCAATATAGTCCACCAAAGACCATCGGCGCCTCATCACGGCGCGAAATATAATAAGGCTGTTTCGGGGCTTTCCATTCATACCACCCGCTTGCCAGCACCGCACAACGTCTCGCCAAGGCGGCCTCGCGGAATGTTTGCTTTTCCTGCATGGTTTCGCCGCGGGCATTAATTAGCAACCCCTTTCCCATGGGTGAGGCTAAACCCCAATGCATGAGGCCGCAGGCCAGCCCGGATGAGGTTGCGGTAATGGTCTGAATATGCACCCCGGGGGTGATGTTATAGGCAGGCAGAGGCTGACTGTTGGAAAGCGGGATAGCGGTTTTGAAGATGGCCGTTAGCTCACTTGCCGTGAACCGATTAGCAAAGCGCCCACACATGATGCTTCCCCCTATCTTTGGTCAATCGTGATGGCTTATGGTAAGGGTTATTGTAACGCTATCCATCACGACAAGCAAATCCAAGGCGTTAGTGTAACCAAAGGATAAAGGTTGCCCTATCCAGCGCATTTATGCCAAAACTAATGCTTTATCATCTGGTCTTATTCTAGGATAGATATTCTGGGGACAGATATTCTAGGACGAATGATGATGAGGACATGAAACCTGACCTGATGCCCGATTTAGCCATAAAACAACAACTGATTGCGCCTGTTGAAGACTTGGCGGTTATCGCAGGACAGCGTATTCTTGAAATCAGAATTGCTGGCCCACGCCAACAGATTAAGCCAGATGGTAGTCCGGTTACCGATGCTGATCTGGCGGCGGATAGCATCATCAGCACTGGCCTTAACCGTTTGGGCCAAGATTGGCCTGTGATCACGGAAGAAGACTGGGACGAAAGCCGCGACAACATCACCTCCGAAGCTTACTGGTGTGTTGACCCCCTTGATGGAACCAAAGGCTTTCTAAATGGCGGCAAGGATTTCACCGTCAATATTGCCCTTATTCATCGTGATTATCCTGTCATGGGTGTGATTTTTGCCCCTGCCCGGCAAACCCTATGGGCGACAGATGGGGATCAGGTTTGGCGCCGTGATTTCAGCAATGGGGCGCAAAGCGTAACCGATACGTCCCCTATCCCTATCAAGACCCGGCCTTGCCCCATTCACCGCCCTACAGTCATTACCACCATGGCAAAATACAGCCAGACTTTGACCCATTGGCTCAACCATCTCTCACCAGCAGAAACCATTTCGGTAGGATCATCGCTTAAGTTTTGCTATCTGGCAGAAGGCAAAGCCGATCTTTATCCGCGCATCGGGCCAACCATGGAATGGGATACCGCCGCAGGCCAAGCTATCCTTGAGGCGGCAGGTGGCACCATGATTGATCATAACGGACAGCGCTTTTCCTATGGCAAACCGGGGCGCTTAAATGCGCGTTTTGCCGCCATGGGGGATATGGGGCATCATGCTGATATTCCCCATAACTGGCATCCGCCATCATCTGATGCGTCCCCAGAAGGAGACCACGGATCATGACGCCAAGCCTGACCCGCGTTCAGCCCCTTAATGACGCCAGCATTTCCGCCGCCGCGACCTTATGGCGACAAGGGCATCTGGTCGCCTTTGGCACGGAAACCGTCTATGGGCTTGGCGCAGATGCTGGCAATGCCCTTGCCGTGGCCCGTATTTTTAAGACAAAGAACCGCCCTGCCTTTAATCCCCTGATCAGCCATTTACCAGATCAGGCCAGCGCCTTTGGCCTAGCCATGCGCACCCCTCTAGCGGATCAATTAGCCGAAGCGTTCTGGCCCGGGCCCATGACACTGGTGTTAGATCGGCAAGATAACGGCAACATCACCGATCTGGTAACCGCAGGTTTGGATAGTTTGGCTATCCGTGTTCCTAGCCATAAGGGGGCAAGAGCGTTGCTAGAGGCCGCCAACATTCCCATTGCTGCGCCATCCGCCAACCCCTCTGGCAGATTAAGCCCAACCACCGCGCATCATGTTGCCGATAGTTTTGACCATGACGCCGAACCACGGCTAATCATTGACACTGGCCCTTGTGAAAGGGGGCTGGAATCCACCATCATAGACGCCAGAGGCGACGTGCCCGTGCTTTTGCGTCCGGGCAGTATCACCGCTGATATGATCAAGGATGTGACCGGACAACTTCCAGTATTGCCAGAACACACAGGCTCATCGCGGCTTCTTTCCCCCGGGCAATTAGCCAGCCATTATGCGCCGCGCGCCCAGCTTCGGCTTGATGCTAAAGATAAACATGAAGGGGAAGCATGGCTTGGTTTCGGGGCTGATCCGGATTTGCCTGCAGATGGTCTTGCCGCTAATCTTAGCCCAGATGGTGATCTGGATGAGGCGGCAAGCCTGCTCTTTTCGCTATTGCGCCAACTTGATGCAAGTGGGGTAAATACGATTGCGGTTGCGCCCGTTCCTGAAACCGGATTAGGGGTTGCCATTAATGATCGCTTGCGCCGCGCCGCCGCGCCGCGCCCTTAAGGATAAAGATCAGCACCTTGCCGTTGATACGGTATTTGTACTAACCTGATGTTTCATCAGAAAAGGAGCCATCCATGCCGCTTGATCAGACGCCAATTATTGACGCCCTGATCCGAATTGTTGGTGAAGCCAATCTTGTTCAAGGTGAACAGGATAAGGCCCGATATCTCACGGACTGGCGCAAGCAGTATCAGGGCGATTCCATCGCTGTTGTCAAACCAGCAAACACCGCCGAAGTCAGCGCCATTCTGAAACTGGCAGATGAGCAAGATATCGCCGTTATTCCGCAAGGCGGTAACACCGGGCTTTGTGGCGGCGCAACCCCTGATCAAGGCAATCGGAATCTGGTCATCAGCACCGAGAGAATGGCACATATCCGCGACGTCGATACCTCATCCCAGACCATTACTGTCGAAGCAGGGTGTATTCTTGACCATATTAAATCAGCGGCTGATGCCCATGATCTGCTGTTTCCCCTTGATTTGGGGGCGCGTGGCACCTGCCAGATTGGCGGCAATCTGTCCACCAATGCTGGCGGGCTTAATGTTATACGCTATGGCAATACCCGTGAGCTGACGCTGGGGGTTGAGGTTGTGCTGATGGGCGGCAAGGTGCTTTCGCTGTTATCCAAACTCAAGAAAGATAACACAGGCTATGATCTGAAAGACCTTTTTATTGGGGCTGAAGGGACATTAGGAATCATCACCGCGGCGACGCTAAAACTTTTTCCGAAACCTATTGCAACCGCCACAGGGTTTGCCGCTATGCGCGATATTGATGCGGCCATCACCGTGTTACATCGCTGTCAGGCGGCAAGTGGCGGAAATGTTATTGCCTTTGAGCTTATGCCAAAAACCATTATTGATAATGTTCGGTATTTTTATCCGGACACCCCTCTGCCGATATCTGAACTTCCGCGATTTTCAGCATTGATTGAGATTGCCTCAACCGCTGAGGATTCTGGCAAACCCAATGCAGAAGGTACAATGCCATTGGAAAAAACCCTGACTGAGGTTTTAGCCAAAGCTATGGAAGATGGGCTTGTGCTGGATGCCACGATTGCCAGTAATTTGACTCAGCGCAATACCATCTGGCAGATCAGGGAGTTGACGCCAGAATCTGAAATCAAAGCTGGCAAAGCCTATAAATCCGATATCTCCATTCCTCTAAAGCATATGTCAGCGTTTTATGATGAGGCTGAACAGGCCGCTACCGCTATCATGCCCGGGGTGCGCATCTTTGGCTTTGGTCATCTTGGTGACGGAAATCTGCATTACAATTTGAGCGAGCCCCTTGAAAACCGCCCTGATTTTTTTGATTTTTATGAGGCTTTTGATGAAATGATGAAAACCTTGGTTGAAAAATACGAAGGCTCAATCAGTGCTGAGCACGGGATTGGTCAGAAAAAGCGTGATGTGTTTCTTAGCACCAAAGACCCGGCGGCGATTGACGTCATGAGAAGCATTAAAGCGGCACTTGACCCTAAAAATTTAATGAACCCCGGCAAAGTGGTTTAAGTCTAGATATTGCGTTAAAGAAAAGGGTTATAAAGATGAGACACGCCAAAGACATTCCAACAGTTATCCAGTTTTGGTTTGAGGAAACCGAACCTAAACAATGGTTTATCAAAGATGAGGTCTTTGATAAATTGATCAAGGAACAGTTTGAAGCTCTTGTTACCTCAGCGCTTTCTGGGCAATTAGACGGTTGGTCTGAAACCGCTGAGGGTAATCTTGCCCTGATCCTGTTGCTTGATCAAATGACCAGAAATATCTATCGCAACCATCCTATGAGTTTTGCTGGCGACGATATGGCATTGGCCTTTTGCCTCAAAGGGGTTAAACGTAACGATATGGCGGTTTTGCCAGAACCGCAGATACGTTTTCTTCTGATGCCTATGATGCACGCCGAAGACCTTAGCATTCAGGATCGCTCTCTGCCGCTGTTTCAGAAATATTGTGATGATATGACTTATGATTACGCTGTGCGTCATCGCGATATCATTGCTCGATTTGGGCATTTCCCCCATCGCAACGCTATTCTTGGGCGACCTTCCACCCAAGAAGAAATCGCATTCCTGAAACAACCGAACTCATCTTTTTAACATATTAGGCTTTAGCCCATCAGGGTGTTGAGGCGATTAAGCACATCGGTTGGCTGAACCGTGTCTATCGGCTCTGAGCGAACCCATCCTGCGTTTTCCCCTATTGGCGCTGACATGGCAGGGTCTGTATCCGCCCCCATGACCATCACCGTTGGGGCGCCCATTCGCGCTGCGAGAAAAACAGGTCCTGTGTCATTCCCTATGACCGCTGCCGCGCCGCGAAACACTTTGCATAGCTGATCAATATTGGTCTGACCAAGGATGGAAGCCATATTAGGCAGGATCTGTTTAATGTCTGCCGCCGCCGCCGCATCATGCGTTGTTCCAGCTAGTACAGGGGTTATGCCTTGATCCATAAGGCCTGTCGCGACAGCGGCATATCCCTTGGCAGACCAGCGTTTTGACGGCTTAGCAGGCGAACATCCGGGCAAAAGAATGGCGTAAGGGGTTGGCAAGGTGACATCTGCCAGTATGTGCTTTCCGCGCCCAAGCCAAGCCAGATCAGCATCCACAGGTTTGACACCGCCAAGACCTGCCGTCATCAACATCCTGTCACGATTATTGACGCCATCAAAATTAGGGATGGGGTGGCTGGCCCCTTTGGCGGCTCCCATAAACTCTGCCCCAGTGGACTTAATAAAATGCTTGAAGTAGCGATTGGTGCGGCCTGAGCATTGCAAATCATAAATCCGCGACCAGCCAGAGCGAAACAAGCGCCGCATCCTCAACCATGATCCTAAACGGATAATTGGCGCGCGGTCATCAACCACGACCTCATCAAAATAAGGAGAGGCTGATAAAAGTCCGGCAAAAGGCGGTGATGTTAAGACGGCAAGATGATCAGAGTGATGCGCCGCCCGAAGACTAGCAAAAGCGTCCATCGCTTGAACCATATCGCCAAGCGCCCCGTGCTTAATGACCAAGATACGGCGACCCGATTTTGCCTTATTCTTTGCGATGCTCATGTTGTCCTGCCTGCATCCGCTTTCGCCGATAAGCTCTGTGCCATGGCTTCCGCCCTTACGTCATCAAGATACGATGCCATATCCGCGATAGCAAAAGGGTAATCCGCCCATGCCTTTTTCTGCCATGCCTTGCGCCATGCCGTATCCCCTAGCATCCGTTCAAGGGCAGACGCCAGCTCATCCGTGTCCCCCTGATCAAGGATAATCGCCCTGCCCTCAGCATATTCAGGGATGCCGCCGCGTCTGGTGGTGATCAACGCCGCGCCTGTGGCAAGCGCCTCAACCACTACCCTGCCTGCTGGTTCTTGCCATTGCGAAGGGGCAAGAATAACCGCAGAGGCATGCTGAAGCTGTTTTGTTTCATGGCGGCTAATAAATCCTGTCATGTCAGATTGGTGTTGGATAGGGGCAAGCGCATTAGCCACATTCTGCTCATAAGCGGATGGATTGGTATCTGCAAACCGCTTGGCGCCGATAAACTTGACTTGCCAATCCGGATAACGCGGCAACACCTTTGCCAAGGCCTGTGCCGCTTCTAGCATCCCTTTTTCCGGCACCATCCGCCCTATGATTGTGATCAGCTTGTCTTTTCGGGGTAGGGTTTTGGCAGCCCGGTCCACCGCGATAGGAATGATCTTTATCTTAGCGATCTCCGCCTTGCTCGCATCTAACCCATCACAAAAACAGGATTTAAGATAATCAGAAACACAAAAAATAACCGTCATGCGCTGTAAAAGCCAACGCCGCTTGGCAGGGCTATCACTGCCCTTCATGGCTCTGGGATCATTATGCAAATAAAGCCCCATATTCAGATCAGGACGTTTTCTGGCCAGATAAGATGCCACCTGACATCTGCCGTGAACCTCAAGGAAATCTGGGGCGCCATGCTGACGGATATAGTCTAAATATCCCTTAGCAAGACCAATATTCTTTCCAAAAATGAACGCGTGTTTAGTCTTAAGGCCATGATAAGGCGCACCGCCAAGGTAAGGGCCAGATAATTTTCTGCCAAATATCATGCTGTTATCAGCATAACGGCTTTGGATAAAACCATCTTCCACATTAAGCGCAACCGCGCCAGCGTTTGCTTGGGTATAGTGTTCTTTATAAGGCAAAAGGCTGTGGATCATCGCTGATGCAACCTTATCTCAAGCCAGAATGATACCGGGCGATCATATCCTCATAACTGGCAATCAGGCGCGAGGTCACGAATTCCCGTTCAAAGAGGTCCTGATAGGTTTTCTTGCCATTCTTAACAAGCCGTTTGCCAAGCGCCTGATCTGTGGCAAGCCGACCAAGATTTTCCACCAGCACCTCAAGATCATCAATATCAGACAACAAACCATCTTTATCATGGCTGACATATTGCTTTGCCCCATCAGCGCGTGTTGCCACTAAGGGAACACCAGCAAACCACGCTTCGGCGATCACTGTTCCAAAGGGCTCATAGCGTGACGGCAAAACACAGATATCAGCAATCTTTAAGAGCGCGGCACGATCATGACGCCAACCTGCAAAACACACCCTATCCGCAACCCCCAATTCATCCGCTTGACGCCGATATTTTTCCAAATCAGGGCCATCACCAGCCATCAAAAACACCATATCTGGCAGACGCGCCGCCGCCTCCAGCAACAGATCAACGCCTTTTTTCCAATGCATTCGTGATAACAGTAACGCCAACGGCTTATCATCAGGCAAACCAAAATCAGAACGCTGAACCGGTGGGTCTGACGGCAATGTGCCGAAGGTATGCCCTAAATAGGCATGATCAGGCTGACCGCTTGCCTCACCGATATGGCGAACAATGTCACGTGTGACCCCCATATAAAAATCACAGTTCCGATAGTTTTTGAGATCATAATATCCCCCAAACCATCCCAACACAGGCATGGAAAGCCCAGAGGGAACAAAAGATGAGGCCCGGTTCATCCAGCAATGCACCAAATCAGGGGTATGGGTCTTTATCACCGACCGCATCTTCCGTTGTTGTGGGTATTTCCACCATTTCTGAAAGCCGAGGGGATAATGCGGAATACCGCGTTCGGCCAATGCCGCAACAACATGCGCATGAGGACGTGAGATCATGGTCTGTTTCACGCCGCGATCATGCAGAGCCTTAACCATATCAAGACAAAAGGTTTCTGCGCCCCCCGTGCTAGCACCAGCGATAATATGACAAATATTGAGAGGTAAGGTTTGCGTTTTGGTCACTTTATAACTGCCCTGCCCATTATGGTGGATTGCCTCAAGAGAAGAGTCTGATATAACATAAATACTGAACGAATTACCATTAACCAATTTATAAGCCCTTTTGATTTTAATAAAGCCAAGGTTTTCATGCTTAACGCCCCTTCATCTTCCCTTTATTTTTGGCATTGGTTTATGCGGTGTTGCGGTTTTGGCCTGTTGTTATGGGCAAGCCTGATCACCGCATCGGCGGCCTTTGCCCAAAATACCGGGGCACCTGTTGATTTTTCTGCTGACGGCATTGAAACCAATCAGGACACAGGCGTTTTTATCGCCACAGGCAATGTCATTTTTTCACAAGGTGCAATGTCGCTTAAGGCGGATGTGGTTGAATATAACCGCCAGACGGGACAGGCCATGGCGCGAGGCAATGTGGTGTTCACCGACCATGATGGCAATATCCATTTCAGCGATCAGATGCAGATGAATGATCAATTTACCCGCGCCTTTGCTGAACCAGTGATTACCCGCATGGCGGATAAATCATGGATGGCTGGCCAAACCGGGGAATATATCAAAGACGATTACACGGTCTATGATAGCGCCACCTATACGCCTTGCGATTGCGACTATGCGGATGGTGAGGTGCCGATCTGGCAAATTGATTCGACGACATCTTGGCATGACCCTAAAACTAAAACCGTTTATCACCGCAATATGCAGATGAAAATATTGCGTATGCCAGTGCTGTATTTTCCGTTTCTATCGCATCCTGACTGGACGGTGCGGCGACGCTCTGGCTTGCTCTATCCCAGCATTTCATATTCCTCGGATCACGGGATCAAATATATTCAGAGCTATTATCATGTTATTGACGATACCAGTGATGTTGAAATCCGACCTTATCTTTTCAAGAATTCCGGGGCTTTGACCAATATTCGCTATCGCAAATTATGGGACCAAAGCGATATTCATATTAATTTGACAGGCGGGCTGGTTGAATCTTTTAACAACAACGACCAAAATGTGTTGGCGGCGTCGGTTCAGGCCAGCACCTTAATTGGTGAAACTTGGGTGACAACACTAGATATCAATCGCACCTCACAAGATACCTTTATGCGGCGTTATGGAATTGATGATGCCACCAGACTTAAATCCATATTCCGGTCTGAAAATATTGACAATAACACCTACAGCCGTGTTGAAAGCTATGATATCCAAGGCCTTGCCAGCACCGAAACC
>CBFHXL010000043.1:0-10961 GCA_965659785.1 Puniceispirillales bacterium (SeqCode) | reverse complement strand
CTTTACCAACACCCGGAGGGCCAAGCAGAATCAAGATCATCTGTTTTTCCCCCTTAGGTTGGATTTGCGAATAAGGCTTTCATACTGATGCGCCATTAAATGTGACTGCACTTGGGTTACGGTGTCTTGGGTCACTGTCACAACAATCAACAAACTCGTTCCGCCAAAATAAAACGGCACGCTGTAATTGCTGATCAAAATCTCAGGCAGCACACAGACAGCAGAAAGATAGGCCGCGCCAAGAACTGTCAAACGGGTCAGCACATAATCCAGATACTCCGCGGTTGGCTTACCCGGACGTATCCCCGGAACATAACCGCCATACCGGCGCAGGTTTTCTGCGGTATCGGTAGGATTAAAAACAATCGCCGTGTAGAAAAAGGCAAAGAAAACAATCAAACCGATATAGATCGCCAGATAAAGCGGTTGCCCACGCCCAAGAAGCGCGTTCAAGGTCACTAACCAGCCTGCCCCACCATCAGCAGTGTTTGTCAGACTCAACACCGATACCGGCATCAATAACAATGATGACGCAAAGATAGGCGGAATAACCCCCGGCACATTGACCTTAAGCGGTAAGTGTGAGGATTCCCCACCAAACATCTTATTACCCATCTGGCGTTTGGGATATTGAACCAAGATGCGGCGCTGAGCGCGCTCAATAAAGACGATAAACGCAATAACGCCAATAGCCATGACCAAGAAGAACAAGATCAAGAACGGCGACAAAGCCCCTGTCCGGCCCAATTCAAAAGTGCCTGCCAAGGCGCTAGGCAGATTGGCAACAATACCAGAGAAAATAATCAGTGAAATGCCGTTACCAACACCGCGCTGGGTGATCTGTTCCCCAAGCCACATTAGGAATAACGTGCCGCCCACCAGTGTTACTACTGTGGTGACGCGGAAAAACATCCCCGGATCAAACACTACACCATCAGCCTGTTCCAGACCAACAGCAATGCCGTAACCCTGAACCGTAGCCAAAAACACAGTCAGATAACGTGTGTATTGATTAATGATTTTACGACCAGCTTCGCCCTCTTTTTTCAAGGTCTCAAGGCTTGGCACGATTGAGGTCATCAACTGCATAATAATTGATGCCGTAATATAAGGCATAATCGTTAAGGCAAAAATGGTCATCCGCCCTAATGAGCCGCCGCTGAACATATCAAACATGCCCAGAATACCAGAAGAATTGCGGCTAAAGATATCGTTAAGAACCTGTGGGTTAATTCCCGGAACAGGGATATAGGTGCCAAGGCGATAAACGATCAGCGCACCAAGCGTAAACATAATACGCTGGCGCAACTCGCTTGCCTTGCCAAAAGCGCCTAAACCAGCGCCTACAGCCATTCTGTCCGGGGCTTTAGCCATTAGGACTTGCCGCTTTCCTTATCTGAAGGCTCTGCTTTGGTTGCTTTTTCAACAACAACCAAGGACCCGCCAGCTTTTTCTACCGCTTCTTTAGCAGAGGCCGATGCCCCAGCCACATGAATCGTTACTTTGGCTTTAATCTCACCCTGACCCAAGAGACGAATACCGTCACGGGGATTAGTGACCATTCCAGAGGCAACCAAGACCGCGCTGTCGATAGCTTTCTTGCTATCCAGCTTACCGTCATCAATGGCTTTCTGAAGATCGCCAATATTAATAATCGCATAGCGGCGGCGGAAAATGTTATTAAATCCGCGCTTAGGCAAGCGCCGATTAATCGGCATTTGTCCACCTTCAAACCCGTTGATGGCTACACCTGAACGCGCCTTTTGTCCTTTGTGACCAGACCCTGAGGTTTTGCCCTTACCGGAACCGATACCGCGTCCAACGCGCTTACCAACTTTGCGAGCGCCAAGATTATCTTTGATGTCATTAAGTTTCATTGCTGGCCACCCTTAATTCTGTTCATCTGTCCGCACAAGATGAGAAACTTTGTTAATCATCCCGCGGATCGCTGGTGTATCTTCCAATACCTTTGAGCGGCCAATCTTATTCAGACCAAGACCAATCAGCGTCTGCCGCTGATCTGCCCTACGTCCAATTGGGCTACCGGTTTGGGTCACTCGCACTGTTGCTTTCGCTGCCATACCTATTCCCCTTTACTTATGCTTCTGCGGCCTCAGCGGCCTTCTGAGAAGCGTCTGATTTGTTACGCTTGCTTGATGTGATATCGGCCATCCGCTTACCTCTTTTAGCCGCTACCGCACGCGGTGCCTGAACAGCCTTAAGAGCAGCAAAAGTAGCCTTAATCATGTTATGCGGATTTGAGGTGCCAATGGATTTCGCAACGATATCCTGAATCCCTAGGGTTTCAAATACCGCACGCATTGGGCCACCAGCAATGATACCTGTCCCTGCGGGCGCTGACCGCAAGCGGACATGACCTGCACCGAACCGGCCTTCGATATCATGGTGCAGAGTGCGACCATCACGAAGCGGAACCCGGATCATATTCCGTTTAGCGGCTTCGGTTGCCTTGCGAATAGCCTCAGGCACTTCTTTTGCCTTACCAGCCCCAAAACCGACACGGCCTTTGTTATCCCCTACCACAACCAGAGCAGCAAAACCGAACCGGCGGCCACCTTTGACCACCTTGGCGACACGGTTAATGCCAACCAGCTTATCAACAAGTTCTGATTCTTCGCGCTGATTGTCACGTGCATCGTTACGAGCCATGCTTTCCTCCTAGAATTTCAGGCCGGCTTCACGCGCTGCTTCTGCAAGCGCCTTGACCCGACCATGATAAATGAAACCGCCACGATCAAACACAACTGTGTCTACACCGCTTTTTTTAGCCCGTTCTGCGACCAACTTGCCGACAGAAACAGCCGCATCGCAATCCGCGCCAGTCTTAACCTTACCTTTAAGGTCTTTGTCCAGAGTGGAAGCCGAAGCCACAGTAACGCCGCGCACATCATCAATGATTTGCGCATAAATATGTTTGGACGACCGATGCACCGTCAGGCGAGGACGACCATTGGCAACCTTACTAAGCTGATTGCGGTTTCTGGCCTTGCGGCGCAAGAATAATTCACGTGAGTTTATCATGGTTGCCTCTACTTCTTCTTGCCTTCTTTGCGCAGAATCTGTTCATTTTCATAGCGTACACCTTTGCCTTTGTAAGGCTCTGGCGGACGCTTGGAACGAATTTCTGAAGCAAATTGACCAAGGATTTCCTTATCGTGGCTAGACAGCTTGATCAGGGTGTTGTTTTCAACAGATGCCGAGATTTCTTTCGGCACTTCCATTTCTACCGGATGGCTAAAACCAAGAGCAAGTACAAGCTTATTGCCTTGCATCTGGGCACGATAACCAACCCCGTGAATGGTCAGGTTTTTGGTAAAGCCTGTGGATACCCCTGTCACCATGTTATTAACCACGGCGCGCACTGTACCCCAGAGGGCACGGCTTTTTTGAGTATCATCAGCAGGCTTAACAATCGCCTGACCTTCGCCGATCTCAAGGCTAACATGACCGGGAAGTGCCATTTGCAATTCGCCGTTCTTACCTTTTGCGGAAATCATACCATCCTGCACCATCAGAGTGACGCCATCCGGCACGGTGATAGGGCTGCTGCCTATGCGTGACATGACAACTCTCCTTTAGAACACGCGGCAGAGAATTTCTCCGCCGACATTGGCTTCACGCGCTTCTGCGTCTGACAAGACGCCGCGTGGAGTGGACAGAATGGAAATACCCAAACCGTTATAGATATGCCCAAGGTCTTTGATCTTGGAATATACCCGGCGGCCCGGACGCGACACCCGCTTAATCTCTGAAATCACTGGCAAGCCATCATGATATTTCAGTTCAATATGAAGTTCGTAAATTCCGGGGCGCTTTTCAACGCTGGAATAATCACGAATGTAACCTTCGCGCTTAAGCACTTCTAGCACATCACTTCTGAACCGTGAGGCTGGGCTGCTAACAACATTCTTCCGGGCGCTTTGGCCGTTCCGAATGCGTGTAAGCATATCGCCGAGAGGATCACTCATTGTCATTTTTCAGTCTCCCTCTTACCAGCTTGATTTCACAACACCCGGAACCTGACCGATAGAGGCCAGATCACGAAGTGCAATACGGGACATACCCAGTTTACGATAGTAGCCACGTGGACGACCTGTCACACGGCAACGGTTACGCAGGCGAATTTTGGCACCATTGCGCGGCATTTCTGCCAGCTTAAGGGTTGCCTGAAACCGTTCTTCGATAGGCAGAGAACGATCTTGAATAATTGCCTTAAGACGAGCGCGGCGAGCAGCATTGCTAGCCACTTTTTTCTGTCTTTTCAGATTTTTATCAATTGAGCTTACTTTAGCCATGATACATTCTCCTGCCTACGACTGAAACGGAAATGAAAACCCGCGCAGCAATTCGCGTGCTTCATCGTCAGTATTGGCGGTTGTTACGACAATAACATCCATCCCCCGGACACTATCAACTTTGTCATATTCGATTTCTGGGAATACGATCTGTTCCTTGATGCCGAGCGCATAGTTACCACGACCGTCGAAACTTTTAGGGTTTAGTCCCCGAAAATCGCGCACCCTTGGCAATGCGATTGTAACCAAACGGTCAAGGAATTCATACATCCGCTCACGGCGCAGAGTGACCTTACATCCAATTGGCATACCATCACGAAGCTTAAAGGTTGCCACCGAACGGCGAGCTATGGTCACAACAGGCTTTTGACCTGATATTGCCGTCAGCTCACTGGTGGCGTGTTCAATCTTCTTGGAATCTTTTACAGCTTCACCAACGCCCATGTTGATGACAATTTTCTCTAGCTTCGGAACTTCGAGTGCATTTTTATACCCGAAACTTTCCATCAGCGCTGGGCGAACAGCCGTCTCATAGTGATTTTGCAGACGCGTTTTCATCGCAGCATTACTCTCCTGATCAACCGATTGCTTTGCCAGAACGGCGGGCAATACGGGTTTTCACCCCATTTTTCGTTTCAAAACCAACACGGGTGGGCTTGCTGGTTTCCGGATCAATATGCGCCACATTAGAAATATGCAGTGGTGCTTCTTTTTGCTCAATGCCGCCGGGGCCTGATTGGCTGGCGCGAACATGTTTAGTAACCATGTTAACTCCTTGAACAATCACGCGATTTTCGGCACGCATTATTTCGGTAACTTCACCGGTTTTGCCTTTTTCACGGCCGGTGACAACAACAACATTATCACCTTTTTTAATTTTAAACTTCTGCGCCATTACAACACCTCCGGTGCCAACGAAACAATTTTCATAAACCGCCGCGCCCGCAACTCACGCGTGACTGGCCCAAAAATACGGGTGCCAATCGGCTCATTTGTGTTGTTAATCAACACAGCGGCATTTTTATCAAATCGAATAACGCTTCCGTCTGGACGCTTAATCTCACTAGCGGTGCGAACGATAACAGCTTTATGCACGTCACCTTTTTTCACACGGCCGCGTGGGATCGCTTCTTTCACAGAAACAATAATCACATCGCCAACATTGGCAACTTTACGACCTGAGCCGCCTAGCACCTTGATACATTGCACACGGCGCGCACCTGAGTTGTCAGCCACATCGAGATTGGATTGCATTTGGATCATCGGTCAAACTCCTGAGGCTTAGGCCTTAATTCTTGGTTGCGGCCGCTTCGTCATAAATGACGGCGTATTTTTTTGATTTGGATACCGGTGGGCATTCTTCGATGCTTACGCGGTCACCAATCTTAAAGCGATTTTCCGCATCATGCGCTGCATAGCGCTTGGTTTTGGAAATAAACTTTTTGTAAAGCGGATGCATGATGCGACGCTCAACATTAACGATAATGGTTTTATCGCCTTTGTCGCTGACCACCACACCTTTCAGAATGCGTTTTGGCATAATTCGAACTCCTAGACGTTGGCGGCGCGGGATTTTTCCGCGAGAATGGTTTGAACACGAGCGATTTCCCGACGCACCAAACGCATACGGGCTGGATTTTCGAGCTGACCAGTTGCCCCCTGAAAGCGCAGATTAAACGCCTCTTTCTTCAGTGAGGTAAGCTGAGTTTTCAGCTCATCCGGGGTTTTTGATCTTAGCTCTTCGGCTTTAACGACTGCCATCTTCTTGTCTCCTATTCACCTAGCCTGTTGATCACACGGGTATCCAGAGGAAGTTTGGCAGAAGCAAGCTTTAGTGCTTCAGTTGCCAACTCTTTTTGAACACCGTCGATCTCAAACATGATACGACCAGGTTTAACACGGCACACCCAAAACTCGGGGTTACCTTTACCTTTACCCATCCGGACTTCAGCAGGCTTGCTGGAGACAGGAACATCAGGAAAAATACGGATCCAGACACGACCAGCACGGCGCAGGTGACGCGTGATTGCGCGACGAGCAGCTTCGATCTGGCGAGCAGTGACACGCGCTGGTGTCGTTGCTTTTAATCCATATGCCCCAAAGTTTAGCTGTGTGCCGCCTTTGGCGAGACCATGAATACGGCCTTTATGCGCTTTTCGGAATTTCGTACGCTTTGGTTGCAACATAACACTTAACCTCTTGTCTCAGGACGTGGGTTTGAACCTGACTGTTTTTCAGCCAGACGCTTATCTTGAGCCATGGGATCATGCGCCATGACCTCACCCTTAAATACCCATACCTTAATCCCACAAGCCCCATAAGTGGTGTGAGCTGTGCCTTCGCCATAATCGACTTCAGCGCGCAGAGTATGGAGCGGCACACGGCCCTCACGATACCATTCTGTTCGGGCAATCTCAGCACCGCCAAGACGGCCAGCACAGTTGATCCGCACCCCTAATGCCCCAAGGCGCATGGCAGATTGCACTGCACGCTTCATAGCTCGGCGGAAAGCCACCCGGCGTTCCAACTGTTGAGCAATGGACTCAGCAATCAGTTTGGCATCAATTTCAGGCTTCCGCACTTCAACGATATTGAGACTAACCTCAGTACCGACACGCTTAGCCAATTCTTTACGCAGGCTTTCGATATCTTGGCCTTTTTTGCCAATGATAAGTCCCGGACGACCAGCATAGATAGAAATCCGGGCACGGCCAGCAGGACGCTCAATCACAACCCTGCTGATAGCAGCGGATTTCAGCTTTTCCATCAGATAATTTCTAAGGGCCAAATCCTCATGAATGAGTTCCGCATAGTTGCGATCAGCATACCAGCGTGAATCCCATGTCCGATTGATCCCGAGCCTAAGCCCAATTGGTTTAATTTTCTGTCCCATCAGGCTTCCTCTTTTTCCGCTACGACGATGGTTAAATGGGAAAACGGCTTTAATATTCTAGCACCGCGACCCCTTGCCCGAGCGTGAAACCGCTTCATGACAAGACCTTTACCGACATAAGCTTCACGCACGACCAAACGATCGACGTCAAGCGAATGATTGTTTTCAGCGTTGGCAATTGCACTCTGCAAGATCTTTTTCACATCACCGGCAATGCGGCGGCGTGAAAAGCTGAGTGAGGCCAAAGCCTTGGATGCGGATTGACCGCGGATCATTGTGGCAACTTCGTTCAGTTTTTGAGGACTGACACGCAGGTTACGAGCAATTGCTTTTGCTTCGTTATCTGCTTCGCGCCGTGTATTTGACTGCTTTCCCATCGTTTATAACCTATCGCTTCGATTTCTTGTCGGCAGCATGACCATAGAAAGTACGGGTTGGAGCAAATTCACCGAATTTGTGACCTACCATATCCTCGGTCACCGAAACCGGAATGAATTTATTACCGTTGTGAATACCAAAGGTCAAACCAACGAACTGGGGCATAATGGTTGAACGCCGTGACCATGTTTTGATCACATCATTACGACCAGATTCCCGAACGACATCAGCTTTTTTCAGCAAATACCCGTCAACAAAAGGGCCTTTCCATACAGAACGTGCCATACTTGACTCCAATTACCTTTATTTCTTGCGACGACGAACGATCAAACGATCAGTCATCTTGTTGCTACGCGTCCGCTTACCTTTGGTGGGCTTACCCCATGGGGTCACCGGATGACGACCACCTGAAGTTTTGCCTTCACCACCACCATGCGGGTGATCAATCGGGTTCATCGCTACACCGCGAACATGAGGGCGACGTCCAAGCCAACGGCTACGACCCGCCTTACCAATTTTGATGTTTTGCTGATCCGAGTTTGATACAGCCCCAATCGTTGCCATACATTCAGACCGCACCATGCGCACCTCACTAGAGGTCAGCCGCAAAATGGAATAGGACTGATCACGGCCGATAAGCTGAACATAAGTACCAGCAGACCGCGCCAACTGACCACCTTTGCCGGGCTTCATTTCCACATTGTGGATAATCGTTCCCACTGGAATAGCTGAAAGCGGCATAGCGTTACCCGGCTTAATATCAGCCTTGGCAGCGGAAATCACTTTGTCACCTGCTGACACGCGCTGAGGCGCTAGAATATAGGACTGCTCACCGTCTTCATAAGTGATCAGGGCAATAAACGCCGTCCTGTTTGGATCATATTCTAGGCGTTCAATCACAGCCGGCATATCACGCTTGGTGCGCTTGAAATCAACCATACGATAACGACGCTTATGACCACCACCCTTTTGCCAAGATGTGGTGTGACCGGAATTGTTACGGCCACCAGTCTTGGTCAGACCTTGGGTCAATTTTTTAACAGGCTTACCTTTGTGAAGCTCACTGCGATCAACAGTAACCAATCCACGCTGGCCAGGTGATGTCGGATTATATTTTCTGAGCGCCATGACTTAGACTCCTTGCATCATGTCAATCACTTGACCTTCGGCCAAGGTGACAAATGCCTTCTTCTGATCAATGCGCCGCCCCAAGACACCGCGAAAACGCTTTGTCTTACCCTTGAGGATTGAGGTGTTCACTGCGGCAACTTTCACATTGTAAAGTTTTTCAACAGCGGCCTTAATCTCAAGCTTGGTTGCGCTCAATGGAACAACAAAACCCACTTTGTTTTGCTCAGAGAGCATCGTGGCTTTTTCGGTGATGATAGGGCGAAGAATGGTCTCATACGCCTTATTGTCACTGATGGTAATGGTTTCTTTTTTGCGTGGACGAATACTCATGACAAACGCTCCTCAAGATGGGCAACGCAATCCTTGGTAAGCACAAGGGTGTCACGACGCAGAATGTCATACACATTAATGCCCTGTTGCGGCAATACATCCAAAAGCGGAATGTTGCTAGCGGCACGGCTGAACTTTTCATCAATTTCAGCACCGCCAATAATCAACGCGTTATTAATTCCGCATTTCTCAAGCTTGGCACGCAAGGTTGCGGTTTTGCCATCAGAGCTGAGCTTATCAAGGATAAACAGCTTTCCTTCACGCGCCTTTGTGGACAGCGCGGATTTCAGACCAAGAACACGAACCTTTTTCTGCAAAGAAAAACCATGATCGCGAACAACCGGGCCATGGGAAACACCACCACCACGGAAAATGTTACTAGAAGCCGCACCATGACGTGCACGGCCACCGCCCTTTTGGCGGCCAACCTTTGCCCCAGTCCGAGCAATTTCAGACCTGATCTTAACTTTATGAGAACCAGCACGGCGCTTAGCCAATTGCCAATTCACAACCCGTGCCATGATATCACTGCGAGGGTCAATACCGAACACCTCATCCTTTACCGTGACATCACCAGCCGCTTTGTTTTCAAGGGTTTTAACAGAGATTTTCATGTGCGTTACTCCTGTCCCTTGTTTTCATCTGATGCCGTATCCGCCTCTGACGCTTCAGCCTCAGGGGCATCTGCAGTCGGGGCATCCGCTGCTGGAGCTTCTGCTTCTGGGGCTGCCGCTTCGACAGGAGCTTCATCAACTGCGATATCTTCAGCCTGGGCTTCTTCTGCCGGGGCTCCATCAGCCACAGAGACATAATCAGAAAACAGACCAGCAGGATAAGGCGCATCAGCAGGACGATCAGCTTTGATCGCGTCACTAATTTTGACATAGCCGTTCTTTGACCCGGGAACTGCGCCCTTGACCAAGACTAAGCCATCTTCAACCATCACTGATACCACTTCGATATTCTGGGTCGTGACACGAGCGGCGCCCATATGGCCAGCCATCTTCTTGCCCTTCCAGACTTTACCAGGGTCCTGATTTGCACCAGTCGAACCATGGGAACGGTGTGAGATTGACACGCCGTGGCTAGCCCTGAGGCCACCAAAGTTATGGCGTTTCATCGCACCGGCAAAACCCTTACCTTGGCTAATCCCGACAACATCGACACGTTGACCAGCAACATAATGATTAGCGCCAATAACAGCCCCAACATCAAGCATGGCATCTTCACTAACCCGAAACTCAGCCAATTTAGCCTTTGGTTCGACATTAGCTTTGGCATACTGACCGCGGTCTGCCTTGGTAATATTTTTTACTTTGCGCGTACCGGAACCTACCTGAACCGCCACATAACCATCGCGCTCATTATTACGCACTTGGGTTACCTGGCAATGATCCAGTTTAAGTACCGTCACAGGAACATGTGTGCCGTCTTCGGCAAACACACGAGTCATTCCAATTTTGCGCGCTATGGTTCCGCAACGCATGAGCTTACCCTTCCTTAGAGTTTAATCTCAACATCAACACCAGCCGCCAGATCGAGCTTCATTAGCGCGTCAACGGTTTGTGGTGTTGGATCAATAATATCAAGCAGACGCTTATGTGTCCGCATTTCAAACTGCTCCCGGCTTTTCTTATCAATGTGAGGGGAACGGTTAACGGTAAAACGGCGCATAGAGGTTGGAAGCGGAATAGGCCCACAAACCTGCGCTCCGGTACGCTTGGCTGTGCTGACAATTTCAGCAGTAGACTGGTCAAGAATTCGATGATCGAACGCCTTCAGTCTGATTCTAATGTTCTGATTATCAAGCATAATGTATTTATCCTTCGCGTACCTGAAATAAAACCGGCAGGATAAAATCCTGCCGGCTTAAACTTTTCCTTATTCGACGATGCCTGAGACGACGCCAGCGC
>CBFHXL010000042.1:0-11099 GCA_965659785.1 Puniceispirillales bacterium (SeqCode) | reverse complement strand
GTCATGCCAAGTGTGAGATCGCTGGGGTTAAGGTGATGGCTGGGCGGCTATCCTATGTTGGGGCACCGGGATGGGAAATCACTTGCGCCAGCAAAGAGGCTAAGGCGGTTTATAAAGCTATAATATCCCCAAAGGGGAAATCCCCAAAGGGGAAATCCGCATGGGGTAAGCCTGTCGGCGCCTTAGCGCAAACCGCCATGCGCATTGAAAAGCGGTTTTTGTCTTATGGTCATGATATTGATACTGACAACACCCCTGATCAATTAGGGTTACTATTTGCCGTTAATTTTGACGTGCCCTGCCTTGGGCTTGAGGCTGTGATGGCAAAGATGGGGAAACCCCCTGAAAAAACCTTAACCACTTTGATTTTTGATGACAAAGATGTTTATCCTATCGGCAATGAACCTGTTTTGGATGGGTCTGGACAGATGATTGGAAAAACCACATCCGCCAGCTTTGGTTATCGCGTCGGAGCGCCTGTTGCGCTGGCTTTAATCAAATCCTCAGCGGCGGATGATGGCGGTAAGCTCAACGTGAATATTGCGGGAGATATAGTAACCGCTAGGGTGAGTCAGAAACCAGCTTTTGATCCAGACGGAAATCTTATGCGCGGATTATCGCTTTGAGAGACAATTTGAAATCAGCAACTGGTGAGGGTAACCATGTCGCACGTCTTTGGCCGTAATGCTAATGGAAATCCACCTGTGGCGGTGGCAGGTGAGGGGTGCTATCTGATTGATGCAGATGGTAAGAAATATCTAGATGGCTCTGGCGGCGCGGCAGTGTCCTGCCTTGGGCATAGCAACCCTCATGTCAAAGAGGCGATCAAGCAACAGGTTGATACGCTAGCCTTTGCGCATACAGGGTTTTTCACATCAAAACCGGCAGAGGAGCTGGCGGATAAACTGATTGCCCATGCCCCTTCTGGACTTGATAAGGTGTATTTTGTTTCTGGTGGATCAGAGGCGGTAGAGGCAGCAATAAAACTGGCGCGGCAATATTATGTTGAGCGCGGTGAGCCGCAACGCCGGCATCTCATTGCCCGGCGACAAAGTTATCACGGCAACACCCTTGGCGCCCTAGCCGCAGGGGGTAATCTTTGGCGGCGACAGATGTTTCAGCCGTTGTTAGTGGAAACCAGTCATATTGCGCCCTGTTATGCCTGGCGCGAACAAAACCCCGACGAAACAGAAGCTGAATACGGCTTGCGTGCCGCTAATGAACTAGAAGCAGAGATCATGAGGCTTGGGCCAGAAAATGTCATGGGCTTTATTGCTGAACCTGTCGTTGGCGCGACCATGGGTGCGGTGCCATCTGTGGCAGGGTATTTTCGCCGTATCCGTGAGATTTGTGATCATCATGGTGTGCTTCTCATTCTTGATGAAGTGATGTGCGGCATGGGACGAACAGGGTATCTCTTTGCCTCAGAATATGATGATATCAGTCCAGATATTGTCACCATAGCAAAGGGGCTTGGGGCAGGATATCAGCCTATTGGTGCGATGCTTGCTTCTGATGATATTTTTCAAACGATTGCAGATGGGACAGGATTTTTTCAACATGGCCACACCTATTTAGGGCATCCGACCGCAACCGCAGGTGCAGGCGCGGTTCTGGATATTTTAACAGGCGAAGACATGATGGGTAATGTGCGCGCAAAAGGTACGCGTGCCTTATCGGCGCTGAAAGATCGCTTTTCTCAGCATCCTCACATTGGTGATATTCGCGGCAGAGGGCTTTTCCTTGGCATGGAGTTTGTCAAAGACCGTGAGAGCAAAACCGCGTTTGCCCCATCACAAGGTATCCACCGAGCCTTTAAGGCGGCGGCGTTTGAGGCTGGTCTGATTTGTTATCCTATGGGAGGAACGATTGATGGGCAGCATGGTGATCATGTCTTGTTGGCGCCCCCATTTATCATTAGTGATAGCGAAATTGATATCATGGTGGATCGTTTGGATGTAGCCTGTAAGAAAGTGTTTAATTAAATAATATCAATATATTAATTAGTTTAGTTAATATTTTATCTTAATAAAAAATAAGCATATAGTTTTTCTTTTCGCCAACCGCATACCGCGTTATGATAAAGCCTTTCGTTATTTAGAGTCGTTCAGCCATGAAGATGTTTGCCAAATCCTTTACCCAGCAGGAAAGCATCCCCCCAGAGGGCATTGCCCGCGCCGTTGAGATTATGCAGACAGGCCGTCTTCATCGCTATAATGTTGAGGCTGGCGAAGATAGCGAAGTCAGCTTGCTTGAGCGCGAATATGCAGATTGGCAGGGCAGTGCTTATTGCATTGCCTGTGCTTCTGGCGGCTATGCTATCTCACTGGCTTTACGTGTGGCAGGGGTTAAGCACGGGGATACGGTTTTGGCAAATGCCTATACCCTAGCGCCTGTGCCAGGGGCGATCCACAGTGTTGGCGGTGTGCCGCTATTCGTTGAGATTGATGAAAACTATCACATGGATATGACTGATTTTGAGGCTAAGGCCGCGGCATCAGATGCTAAAGTTCTGTTGTTATCCCATATGCGTGGTCACATTTCTGATATGGACGCAATCATGGCTGTCTGTAAGCAGCATGGCATCATACTGATTGAGGATTGCGCCCATACGATGGGGGCATCTTGGCGCGGGGTGCGGTCTGGCAATTTTGGCGCGTTAGCGGCGTTTTCAACCCAGACTTATAAGCATATGAACTCTGGTGAGGGTGGGTTTCTTACCACTAATGATCCTGATATGGCGGCGCGTGCAGTGATTTCGTCAGGGTCATATATGCTCTATGAACGTCATGGAGCTATTCCTGAATCTGCCTATTTTGATGCGGTTAAATACCATTCCCCGAATTATTCTGGTCGGATGGATCATTTGCGTGCCGCGATGCTAAGGGCGCAACTGCCCCAACTGGAAAACAATGTGGCCCGTTGGAATGCGCTTTATGATGATTTGCATCGCCGCATCAAAGCCATACCGGGTGTGACAATACCTGATCGCAAACAGGATGAGGCCTATGTAGGATCATCTATTCAGTTTCGGATGGATGGGGTTGCGCGTTCTGATATCCCCCAAATCATCCGCCGTTTAGCTAATCGCGGGGTGGAATTAAAATGGTTTGGGGATGATGAACCTAAAGCCTTTACCAGTCGGTATGATAGCTGGCGGTATCTGGGTGATGTGCCAGTTTTGCCAAAAACCCTATCAGTGCTTGAAAAAACCGTCGATATGCGGATTCCGCTTACGTTTAATCTGGATGATACGGCATTGATTGCGTCTATTCTTTGTGAAGAAATGGAAATGATGAACAAGGGGCATAAAGCAACATGAGGAAAACCGTGACTTGCATAGAAGACTTGCGGCAAATGCACCAACGCCGCGCCCCGAAAATGTTTTATGACTATGTTGATAGCGGATCATGGACACAAAGCACTTACCACGCCAATGAGAGCGATTTGCAAGAGTTGAAGTTTCGCCAACGTGTCGCGATTGACGTTAGCGCCAGATCAACACAAATGCCCATGTTAGGCCAGATGTTACCGATGCCAGTGGCCTTGGCACCAACAGGCTTAACAGGAATGCAATACGCGGATGGTGAGATTCTTGCGGCGAAAGCGGCGGCAGATTTCGGTGTTCCTTTTACCTTATCCACTATGTCCATCTGTTCTATTGAAGACGTCGCCGAGAATACGGATCAGCCCTTTTGGTTTCAGCTTTATGTCATGCGTGATCGGGATTTTGTCAGCCGCTTGATAGCGCGTGCGAAAGCGGCTAACTGTTCGGCGTTAATGCTAACGCTGGATTTGCAAATGATGGGGCAGCGCCATAAAGATATTAAAAATGGTCTTAGTGCCCCACCACGCCTGACCATGAAAAACATTCTTAACATGATGACGAAACCGTCATGGTGCATGGGGATGCTAGGCACAAAGCGCCGCCAATTTCGCAATATTGTCGGTCATGTCGAAGGCATTGACGATATGGCCTCATTAGCGGAATGGACAACAGGTCAATTTGACACCAGTCTAAATTGGGATGATGTGGCCGCGATCCGTAAGCAATGGGATGGTCCCTTTATTCTTAAGGGGATATTGGATGTTGAGGACGCGAAAACCGCGGCAAAACATGGCGTAGATGCCATTGTTGTTAGCAATCATGGGGGGCGCCAGCTTGATGGCACGTGTTCCGCCGTGGCCATGTTGCCGCAGATTGTGGATGCGATTGGCAAATCCACCGAAGTCTGGATGGATAGCGGTATCCGATCAGGTCAGGATGTGTTGCGCGCGGTAGCGCTAGGGGCAAAGGGTACCTTAATTGGCCGTGCGTTTTTGTATGGGCTAGGGGCGATGGGGCAAGACGGTGTCACCAAGGCGCTGGAAATTATCCACAAAGAACTTGATACCACGCTTGGGCTTTGTGGTCAGAATGATCTGGCAAAAGTGGGGCCAGATATTTTGTTGCGATGATGTTAGGGCTAATCCCTGATGCTCACACTAGGCTTCACTAGTTTTTAATTAGGCTTTTTCGCCTGATATTGGGTAACCAGATAAACCCCTGCTGAAGCTAAGGCAAAGCCCAAAATCGTAACTGGGCCAAGGGGTTCGTTTAAGGCAAGATTGGCAATGATCGCGGTTGTTGGCGGAACCAGAAACAACAGGGATGTTGTCGCCGCCATTGTGCCCCGTTTGATCAAAATCATAAGGATCACATACGCCCCTGCGGATACGGCTAACACCTGCCACATTAGCGCAAAGATAAAATCCATATGCCATGTGATGCTTGGGGTTTCCACGGTCTGAATTAACATTAAGAAAAAGCAAGACGCGGCTAAAGCCTGAATGGCGTTGCTTTTCACCAGACTCATGCGGCCACTGATGCGTTTATGGATAAGGGTGCCTATAGTAATTGCAAGCAGGGCGATAATGCTCGCAATGATGCCTTCGGTCGGGGTGTTCATTTGCAACGATGGTGAGAGCGCCACAACGACACCAACAAAACCAACAAAAATGCCTAGCCACTGAATAGGCCGCGGCTTTTCGTGGAACAAAAAGACCGCTAGCGCCGTCGTCAATAAAGGTTGCGTGGAAACAATCAATGCTGTCAAAGCAGAGCCTAAGCCTGATGCCATGGCGTAAAAACTAGCCCCCAGATATCCGCCATGAAGCAACAGACCTGTTAAGATTGTTAGCGCTAAGGGTTCTTTGGTTTTATCCCCTATTTTATTAGAAGGGGCGGGGGGGTGCCGAGCGGATGAAACCCATAGGCTAATGGCAACGAAAATAATAAAAACAATAACAAAGCGAACAAAAAGAAAAGCAAAAGGCGTGGCATGAAAAACGCCAATCTTGGCGGAAACAAACGCTGATGACCACAAGAACACAAATAAATAGGGTAAGAGGCGAATAGACATCATGTTCAGTTCTTTATAAAGATAGGATAAAGGCTTAGGATAAATATCCAGAAATGGTGTTTGTCATATCGGTCTTGCATTGAAACTGAACTCTATATCAAAACGCGAGCTTTAACTATTCCGAAATCGGGTTTTGGGCTAGATGAGGTCGCGGTGTGAAAAGATACCGTTGGCAAGTAACGATTGATTTAATTCATGTTTGGACTATTTTGATTATTATCGTGTTCTAGGTTTTTCATGGGGCACTTCAGGGTCAAGACTTTCATGTCTCTTAAACAGTTTCACATATTTTCCATTTTATTCCCTTGGCATCTGTTGTTTGGTGCATGGCTTTTGGGTGCGCTGATATTTGGCGTTCCCGTTACCGCTAATAGCCAGCAGGGCCGTTCCGCAAGTAAGGTTGAAGTCGCCCCAGTGGTGGAAGAAATGCTGACCCCTGCGGTCAATATTGATGCCCGAATAGTGATCAGCAAAGATCGCGCTGTGACCGCGCCTAATCAGGGGATTGTCCGATTTGAAAGCTGGCAGGTTGGGGATAGGGTTGAAAAAGGCGCTGTTTTGGCGATCCAAGATAGCCGTGATATGACCCATCAGCTCGAATTGCTGCGCCTTGATCTGGCCTTGATCAGTGATCACCTTGATGAGATTTCTAGCCAACTAAACTTTGAAACATCACTTTTGGCATTGGCAGAAGACCAATTGGCCTTACAGCAAGATAAATTGGAACGCTTGACCGCGCTTGCCACTGAAAACATCATTACCAAGGATCGCATGGATGAAGCCATGAGGACGCATCTTGCTGCTCGTCAAGTTGTGATTGGTCATCGCCAAATGATATCCAAACTTGAGGCAGATTTTGAACAGTCTAGTCATAATGCTTCCCGAACCAATCTTTTGATCGCTGATCTTCTTGCCGATATCAAAGCGGCAACACTGATCGCGCCTATGTCAGGTCAACTTGTGGCGGTACCGCAATTTGATGCCCAATATTTCCGCGAAGGGGAGATGATTGCTAGGATCAGGACAGCCACGGATTATGAATTAGAGGCCGATGTGCCGATCAAATGGTTGCGGTATTTGCGTCAAGCTGATGTGATCAGTGGCACAGATGCTGATGGTCAGGGTCTAACCGTGGTTCTGCGAAGTGAATTGCCAGAAGAAAACGCCCGTACCGCAACTAGGCCAGTGCGCTTTCACATTACTTCTCCCCTAAGTTCAGCCATGATGGCGGACGCGGCACAGGTTCAACTTCATCTTCCTGCCGCTGATCAACAATTGGTGATGACAATCCCGGTGGATGCGATTATCCCCAAGGGTGATGGAGCGGTGGTATTTGTTGCCCAAGACAACAAAGCCATTCGCACTGATATCCGCATTGGTGAGACTTTTGGCGATAAAATTGTTGTCAAAAGTGGTCTTTCCCTTGGTCAGTACGTCATCAGCAAAGGTAATGAAGGCCTGCGCGATGGGGCAGATATCACGATCATAAGCGGCGGTGATGCAGGCTAATCATCATGCATAATCTGATCCGGTTTTCCATTAATCATCTCACTGCCATTCTGGCGTTGATGCTGATGATATTTTTGTTTGGCTTATCAGCCTTGCAAAGCGTTCCCATTCAGCTAACGCCTGATATTGAAAAACCCGTCTTGCAAGTCAGGGTATATTGGCCGGGGGCATCACCTGCGGATGTTGACCGTGAGGTTATTAATCGACTGGAAAGCGAATTATCGTCGTTAAGCGGCGTGGAATTGGTGGAATCGCGATCATTTTTTGGTCAAGCGAGGGTGACGTTAACCTATTCGGTTCATCAGGATATGGATAAGGCCATGACCTTATTGCTATCGGAGGTATCCAATATCACCGATTTGCCGGATGAGGCGAAAAACCCGATTGTCAGAACATCCAATTCCGATGATTCCCCTATTGCCCGTATGGCCTTAATGGCTCTGCCAGCCACCGAAGGTGGCGCGTTATCAGTGCCTCTTAATCAGCTTGGGCGGTCATTGCAGACGGATATTATGGACCCCTTATCTCGTGTTTCCGGGGTGTCTGAGATTTTCAAATATGGCGGCGATGATATGGAAATGCGCGTGCTGGTGGATGTTGACCGGCTTGCGCTTTATCGGCTTGAGATTTCGTCAGTTATCAATGCCTTGCGGTCTGCCACGACCCAGCAAAGTGTAGGGGATATTGAGGCCGGTAAGCGCAATTATACCGTTAGGGTATCGCCTGACTCTTTTACCCCTGATACCGCCGGGGATGTCATTATCCATTCACAGTTAAATGAAAATGGCAGCATTGTTCCGATCCGCCTTTCTGATATCGCCACGATTGAAGTCGGGCCAAAGGACAGCACCAGTTTTCGCCGTCTGAATGGCGAAGACGCCATCATCATAAATGCCACGCGTGAACAAGGCACGAATGTTGTTCAGACTATGGAGGCCTTAAAACAGACGATCCAAGAGATGAACCAAGGCCATTTGGCAGATAAAGGGCTATGGCTAAAGATGGTTTATGATGAAACGGTTTATATTTCATCTGCGATCTCGCTGGTTCAGCAAAATATCTTTGTTGGCGGATTTTTAGCGATCATCATTCTTTTGATCTTTATGCGTAGTGTGACGACAACGGTGATTGTTTTTTGCGCTATTCCGGTTTCGGTTATTGGCACATTTGTGGCGGTGTCTTTACTGGGTTTATCAATCAATGTGATCTCGCTGGCAGGGTTGGCCTTTGCCATTGGCATGGTTGTTGATGCTTCTATTGTTAGCCTTGAAAACATCTTTCGCTTACGGCAATCTGGCATGGGCGCGCGTGAGGCGGCGTTTGAGGGGGCAAGACAGGTCTGGGCCCCAATTCTGGGGTCAGCTATCACCACCGTCGTGGTGTTTATCCCTGTTATTATTCTCAAAATACCTGTCGGTCAGTTGTTTCGCGATATTGGTGTTGCGATTTCGGTATCCGTGCTGATCTCTGTTTTGGTGTCAGTGACGGTTATTCCTGCGATTTCATCGGTGCTGTTAAAGCGCAGAAATTATGATCCCAAGGATATGATCCGTCTGCCTGTGCTTGATCCGCTTGCCTCTGGCTTTAAGCGCATGGTGATTGCTTATGCGCGTATCATGACCGCGTCCTCACGCCGGGGAATGTTGATGATTGTCTCGGCTATGCTGATTGTGATTGGCGGTATGGTGATGCTGATGCCGAAATTGGATTATTTGCCTGATGGCAATTCCAATTTTGTTTTTGGTCGGGTGTCAGTGCCGCCGGGGTATTCTATTGATGAAACTCTGCAAATCGCAAGTGAGATGGAAAAACACGCTAAGCCTTTATGGCAAAAAGAGGTGGACACGGCAGAGGCGCCAGCCATTGAGCGGTTCTTTTTTGTTGCCTATGGCGGTGGGGCTTTTGCCGGTGGATCAACTGTTGACCCTCAACGGGTGAACGAATTGCGGCCAATTTTAATGCGCCCGATTTTCAATATTCCCGGTGCCTCGGTGTTTGTTGTGCAGTCGTCTTTGTTCGGTCGGTCGGTTGGGGGGTCGCGTGCGATTAAGATCAATGTCTTAGGCAATGATTTGGATGATATCCAGTTTGTCATTGAGGATTTGGATAAGCGGCTAAAAGCGGCGTTTCCGCGCCAAGATGGCAATCAGATTCGCATTGTTCCAAGTCTGAATAACAACGCCGCGCAAATTCACATTGTCCCCGATATCAAGGCTCTGTCGCGCCTAGGGCTCTCTATTCGTGAGTTTGTTAGTTTTGTTGATGTCTTTAATGACGGCTATATTGTCAATCAAGTGCCCTATCAGGGCGAATTGCTGGATATGCAGTTAAGGGGCAAGAGCGCAGGCCAATTATCTATTGATCAGCTTAAAGCCCTTCCTATTGTAGCCAGAGATGGTTCTATGGTGCGTTTATCACAGGTGGCGTCGGTAGATTTTGTGAATGCACCAGAGGAAATCCGGCGGCTTGGCGGCAAATTGGTTATGTCGGTTATCCTTAGGCCTGTGGAAAGCCTTACCCTTGAAGACAGCATTGCCAAAATTGAAACCGATATCATCCCCCCTTTGGATGCGGTCATGGCAAATGGCACATCAATAGAAATATCAGGCGCCGCCAGTGAACTGGCAACGACGTGGCAAGCAATGAAAGCAAATGTCATTCTGGCGATATTGGTGATCTATCTGGTGATGAGCATTTTGTTGCGCAGTTTTGTTTTGCCCGTGATTATCCTAACGGTAATCCCTGTCGCCGGGGCAGGGGGATTAGCCGGACTTTCGGTTCTTAATCTCTTTATCAGTCAGCCTTTGGATATGCTGACCATGCTGGGTTTTGTGATTTTGACCGGGGTTGTGGTTAATAATGCAATTTTGATGGTGGAACAAACCAGCCTGCATATCAAAGAAGATGGCTTTCAGGTTGATGATGCGATTGTTGAGGCGGCGCGCAACCGTATTCGCCCGATTTTCATGTCCACCATGACCTCATTATTTGGCTTGCTTCCATTGGTTATTTTTCCGGGGGCAGGGTCAGAACTTTATCGGGGTATTGGCGTGGTGGTGTTTGGCGGATTAGGGCTTTCCACCATTGCTACATTGTTTATTGTTCCGGTTATGTTATCCGCGTTTCGGCGCTATTTGCCCCAACCAAAAACCGCATAACCCAACATCCCATCACCGCATCACTAGCATGACAAGAATTGCCCTTAGGCGGATTTTGATCCATGATCAGAATTGGATATGACCATCACGAGGCAAACGATATGGGTTTTAACGATGATTTTGCGTTACTTCGCGTGGATTGTGATGGGGTGAATATTCATCTGCGTCATAAAGGCGAAGGGCCGCCATTGCTGTTGATCCATGGCTATCCGCAAACCGGATTTATGTGGCATAAGATCGCTGATCAATTAGCCGCCTCGCATCATGTGATTATCCCTGATCTGCGGGGATATGGATTGTCGGATAAACCTGCCACGGATGATACCCATTCGCCATATTCTAAACGTGCGATGGCAAAGGATATGATGGCGGTGACGGCGCATTTCGGCTATGCCCATTTTGATGTGGCTGGTCACGATCGGGGCGGCAGGGTGGCGCATCGCCTAGCCAGGGATTATCCTGATGCGGTTAAGCGACTAGCGGTTTTGGACATTGCCCCGACCTCCTCCATGTATAGCGCCGCGGATATGGATTTCGGCAGGGCGTATTACCATTGGTTTTTCTTAATTCAGCCTGCGCCCTTGCCTGAAACCTTAATCGGCAACAACGCTGAGTTTTATTTGCGTAAAAAATTAGCTCAATGGGGGCGAACGAATGACGCGGTCACTGAGGCGGCCTTTGCCGAATATCTGGCCTGTTTTGCCAAGCCAGAGACTATCCATGCCACGTGTGAGGATTACCGCGCCGCCGCCAGCATTGATCTTGACCATGATCGCGCGGATGCGGATCACAAATTGGCTATGCCTGTGTTAGCGCTTTGGGGTGAGCGCGGATTTGTCGGGCAAACCTATGATGTGATCACAGAATGGCAGAAGGTGGCCCAAGATGTGCGCGGTCATGGCGTGCCGGGGGGGCATTTCTTAGCTGAAGAATCCCCCGCCGAAACCTTGGCGGCGTTATCGGCGTTTTTTGCCTAGGCTTTTCCCTTTGGCGGCAAAGGGGGGCTAAGGTGTTGCCCTAACAGTCCTGC
>CBFHXL010000041.1:0-11907 GCA_965659785.1 Puniceispirillales bacterium (SeqCode) | reverse complement strand
AGCGTGCCGCTTTGCCCCGGGTGATACCAATCTGGGGCATCAGCGCGGACTTGCAATGCATCTACACGCACCCCTAACGCCGCTAGCGCGGCAATGGCGTCTGCTTTGGCATCAAGCCAGTCCACTGGCCTTGCTGTGCCTGTCCATTCTCTTAGTGAGGTCATACCGCTACGCAATCCTGCAAGCACCGGGTGCTGATCTTCAGGGGCATCACCTGTAAAAACAGGGCCAATTTCAAAGACACCAACATCGCCCTCGCCTCGTGCCTGATTACGGCCGGCCACATTAAGCAAAATAGGGATCAATGATGGGCGCATGACAGATAAATCTGTGCTGATCGGATTCACTAGCCGCAAAGCGTCGGCCCCGCCGCCATATTTCTCAGCCGTGGCAGCGTCACAGAACGTAAAGCTAACCGCCTCACTTAGGCCGCGCCCTGCCATGAGCCGCCGCAAAACAATCGGGCGTTTCTGTTCATCAGAAACCGCCGGCTGGCTAACCACACGGTCACGCGGTAAGGATAATTCCGGGATCAGGTGATAACCACTGACGCGGACGACTTCTTCAACTAAATCAGCAGAACCAACAATATCCCCTCGCCAAGGGGGTGGCATGACTTGCCATTGATCACCACCATCAGAAATCGTAAAACCAAGGGTAGTCAGGATATCGCGTTGTTTTTCAGGGGCAATAACCACCGAGGTCAAGTCTTCTGCCTGAGCCGGACGATATGATATCTGGCGTTGCCAGTCAGCGCCGTCCCCTTTGCGATCAATTTCTGAAGCTTCACCGCCGCAAATATCAAGCACCATTTGAGAGACATAATCCATCGCCCAGTCTGGTGAGGTGACATCAAGGCCGCGTTCAAACCGATAACGCGCATCAGAATGGATATTACATCCGCGCCCGGTCATGGCAACAGACACCGGATCAAAAATGGCAATCTCAAGGAACATATTGCGGGTGTTGTCGGTTACGCCTGTGCGTTCGCCGCCCATAATACCAGCCAAATCATCTGCCCCATCATCATCAGCAATGACCAGCATGGTGTCTTTAAGCGCATATGTTTTTTCGTTTAATGCCGTCATCTCTTCGCCTGCTTTAGCCAAACGAATGGTCAGCGTATCGCCCTTAATCCGGTCTGCGTCATAGGCATGGAGAGGGCGACCGAGATCAAGCATGATATAATTAGTGATATCAACTAATGCCGAAATGGGACGCTGGCCAACGGCGGAAAGGCGCTGTTGCATCCATTTAGGAGACGCGCCATTGGTTAATCCCCGGAATGTCCGGCCTGTCACCAATGGGCAAAGCTGTTGTTGATCTTTGGGCAAATCCAATTTCCATGAAATATCGCTTTTGCCCTTAGCCGTAATCTGATGATCAGAAAGGGGTTTCAAGTCCCCATATCCTGCCGCCGCCAAGTCACGAGCTATGCCACGCACACCTAGGCAATCCGCCCGATTAGGGGTGATGGCAATCTCAATAATAGGATCATCAAAACCAGCATAAGCCGCAAATGAGGCGCCAATAGGCGCATCTTCAGGCAGGGAAATAATCCCGTCATGTTCATCAGAAATCATCATTTCGCGTTCAGAACACATCATCCCGCGTGAGGTCACACCCCGAATATCCGCCTCAGTCAGGGTCAAATCAATTCCCGGCACATAAGCCCCCACCGGCGCAAATACCCCAACAAGGCCTGCCGCCGCGTTTGGGGCGCCGCACACCACCTCAACCATGCCATTGCCTGTATCTACCTGACACACCCTTAAACTGTCAGCGTTAGGATGAGGTTCCGCCTTAACAATGCGGGCAATATGAAACGGCTTTAGCGCTTCTGCGCGATCTGTGACGCTTTCCACTTCAAGCCCAAGCATAGGAAGCGCATCAAGGATGACCGCCATTTCCGCATCCGTCGCAAGGTGATCTTTCAGCCATGACCAAGTGAATTTCATTGGCTTCGCCGCCCCCTAAAGACCAAGATGCACCGATGGCGGATCAAACGGCATAAAGCCGTAATGCCGCATCCAGCGCAAATCACTATCATAAAATGGCCGTAAGTCAGGGATGCCGTATTTCAGCATCGCTAAGCGTTCCAGCCCCATGCCAAAGGCAAAACCCTGATGCTCATTAGGGTCAATACCGCAATATTCTAGCACCCTTGGATTGACCATACCGCAACCCAAAATCTCTAACCAATCGGCACCACTGCCAATGGTCAAGCCGCCGCCATCACGGTGACAGCCGATATCAACCTCAGCAGAAGGTTCCGTGAAAGGAAAGTAGCTAGGGCGGAAACGCACAGGCAGATCATCAACATGAAAAAAGGCACGGCAAAACTCAATCAAGCATCCTTTGAGATGCCCCATGGTAATACCATCCCCTATAACTAGCCCTTCGCATTGGTGGAACATAGGCGAATGGGTGGCATCATGATCAGACCGATAGGTGCGACCGGGGGCAATAATACGGATCGGCGGCTTTATCTTTTCCATGGTGCGAATTTGCACAGGTGAGGTATGGGTTCTTAGCACTTTACGAACCCCCTCACTATTCGGAGTCATGTAAAACGTGTCGTGTTCCTGCCTAGCCGGATGATCTTCAGGCATATTAAGCGCGGTAAAATTGTAATAATCGGTTTCGATATCAGGGCCTTCGGCAACGACAAAACCCATTTCGGCAAATATTGCCAGAATTTCTTCTAGGGTACGGGAAAGAGGATGAATAACGCCATTAGCTTCAGGCCGATGGCTAAGCGAGACATCAACCTTTTCTTGTTCGAGCCGTTTGTTCAATTCTGCAAGGGAAAGGTCAGAACGGCGCGATTCTAGGGCGTGGGTAACCGCGTCTTTTACCGCGTTCAGGGCTTGGCCCATCTCACGGCGAGCGTCACCTTCAAGCTGACCCAAGGCTTTCATAGCCTGCGTGAGCTCCCCTTTTTTGCCTAACGCCTCAATTCTAATGGCCTCAAGCGCATCAGGGGTATCGGCGGCGCCGATCGCCGCAAGGAGGGTATCCTTCAATGCTTGCGGATCGGCACCAGCCATAGGTTTATTCTCCGCTTAGGCTGACGCCTTGCGCGCCTGATCAACCAGCGCCTTGAACGCCGCTTCATCACGCACCGCAAGATCAGCCATCACTTTGCGGTCGATCTCAATCCCAGCTAATTTAATGCCGTTCATGAATTGGGAATATGTCATGCCATGGACACGAACAGCGGCATTAATCCGCTGAATCCAAAGCGCCCGCATTTCCCGTTTGCGCACACGGCGGTCACGGTAAGCATACTGGCGCGCCTTATCAACGGCCTGTTTGGCAACACGAAAGACATTCTTGCGCCGGCCATAATAGCCTTTGGCAGCAGAGATCACTTTCTTATGACGGTTGGCAGCAGTTGTGCCAGAGGTTACTCGAGCCATATCAATCTCCTCAGATTAAGCGTAAGGCAGAAAACGCTTCACAATACGGGCATCAGCATCACTAAGGATCATGGTGCCACGCGCTTGGCGCTTCATTTTCTGGGAACGACGGCGGAGATTGTGTTGGAGAAACGCGGCACTGCCACGAACTTTCCCCGATGCGGTCAGACGAAAACGCTTTTTCGCCCCGCTTTTGGTTTTCATTTTGGGCATTTCATCCTCTTTCGGGTAAGGCTGAAAGGATCAGCCGGGTTAATCATCAACCGGCCGGGCATGCCCTTATGCGCCCGGTCGCGGAACATGGATGGGTTTTAGCCATAAAAAACGCGGAATGCAAGCCATAAAACCGCTTCACCACTAATATAGCACCCTTAATATCAGGGTTGGGATAGAATGGCGAAAGGATCAGGCTGGCGCTAGCACCATCACCATTTGGCGGCCTTCCATCTTTGGCATGGCCTCAACCTTTGTAATCTCTTCCATTTCATCCCGAACACGGGACAGCACTTGCGCCCCAAGCTCTTGGTGCGCCATTTCACGGCCACGAAACCGCAGCGTCACCTTAACTTTATCACCAGCATCAATAAACTTGCGTACATTACGCATTTTGACCTGATAATCATGTTCATCAATATTGGGGCGAAGCTTGATTTCCTTCACCTCAACAATTTTTTGCTTTTTCCGAGCGAGATTGGCGCGTTTCTGGGTTTCGTACTTAAACTTGCCGTAATCCAGAATTTTACACACAGGGGGATCGTTATTCGGTTGAACCTCAACAAGGTCAAGTCCGGCATCTTCTGCTTTTTGCAGAGCATCCCTAAGACTAATAACACCTAATTGTTCACCGTTTTCATCAATGCAGCGAACGGTCGAATTAGTAATAGCATCGTTAACACGAGGACCATTACGATTCATATTGCCCTTTTGTGGGCCTATTGGTGGACGAGCTATCGAAGTATCTCCTTTGCGGATAGATGAATATTAAGATTTACTAGAATGGACATAAAAAGGCTACAAAAATCAAGAGGTTTTCATATCTGGCGGTGTAATTTCTTTGGCGAGTGTGGCAAGTGCCTCATCCATAGGCAAGATTTCTTGCCCATTTTCACCAAGTCGGCGCAAGGCAATGGTCTGTTCTGCCATTTCCCTTTCCCCAACAGCAATAATAAATGGCACTTTTGCTACCGAATGTTCGCGCACCTTATAGCTGATTTTTTCATTGCGGCTATCAAACTCAACTCGGAATCCCATCGCCGCCGCGCGTTCCCTCACCTCTGCGGCATAAGATTTTGCAGCATCTGTGATCGGGGCAACCACCAGTTGAACCGGTGCCAACCAAGGCGGCATCCGACCAGCATATTGTTCAATCAGAATACCGATCCAGCGTTCCATTGACCCCAAAATAGCGCGGTGCAGCATCACAGGGCGCTGGCGTGAGCCATCCTCTGCCACATATTCGGCATCAAGGCGTTCAGGCAGAACAAAATCTACCTGCAAGGTGCCGCATTGCCAATCACGGCCAATAGCGTCACGCAACACAAACTCAAGCTTAGGGCCATAAAACGCCCCTTCACCGGGGTTTAAGGTGGTTTCCAGATTTGCCGCCTTTGTTGCTGATTGCAACGCCGCCTCAGCCCGATCCCATGTGGCATCATCACCTGCCCGAACCGGGGGGCGATCAGAGAATTTTACCCGCACCTCATCAAAGCCAAAATCCCGATAGATATCGAGCAACAGATCACAAAACGCCCTGCCTTCGCTATCAATTTGATCTTCGGTGCAAAAGATATGGGCGTCATCTTGGGTAAAGGCACGGACGCGCATGATGCCATGCAGGGCGCCTGAAGGCTCATTCCTGTGGCAGGAACCAAACTCAGCCATTCGCATTGGCAAATCCCGATAGGATGTGATCCCTTGGCGATAAATCTGAACATGACCGGGGCAATTCATGGGTTTAAGCGCAAGGATGCGATCCCCTTCGCTTTCAGCGGTGAACATATTTTCGCGGAATTTATCCCAATGCCCAGACTTCTCCCATAGCGAGCGATCAATCAGTTGCGGGGTTTTCACCTCTTTATAATTCGCCTGATCCAAACGCCGCCGCATATAGCTTTCAATCACGCGGTACATCGTCCACCCTTTAGGATGCCAGAACACGGACCCTGTGGCTTCTTCTTGGATATGGAACAGCTCAAGCGCCTTACCTAGTTTACGGTGATCACGCTTTTCCGCTTCTTCCAGCATAGTTAAATAGGCGCTGAGGTCTTTATCTGTGAAAAAAGCCGTTCCATAAATCCGTTGCAACATCGGGTTTTTGCTATCACCGCGCCAATACGCGCCTGCCACCGTCATAAGCTTAAAGGCATGACCAATGTTTTTGGTTGAAGGCGCATGAGGGCCGCGGCAAAGATCAATAAAATTGCCTTGGCGATAAAATGTCACCGTCTCATCAGCAGGAATGGCATCGACCAGTTCAACCTTAAAAGGCTCATTATTTTTCTTATAAAACGCGACGGCCTCATCTCGCGTCCAAACTTCACGGGTGATGGCTTCATCCCTGTCCACAATCTCATGCATACGGGTTTCAATTTCTGCCAAATCCTGTTCGGAAAAAGGCGTTTCCCGATAGAAATCATAATAAAACCCGTTTTCAATTGATGGCCCAATCGTGACTTGGGTTTCAGGATAGAGCTCAAGCACCGCCTCAGCCAAAACATGAGCGCAATCATGGCGGATCAAGGCTAGCGCATCATCATCTTTTGCCGTTACCAAAGCTAGGCTGACATCATCCTCAATGACCCGGCTGAGATCAATGAGATCGCCATTCATGCGTGCCGCTAATGCCGCCTTTGCCAAACCGGGGCCAATATCCGCCGCAACATCAAGGGCGGTAATTGGCTGATCAAACTGGCGTTTTGAGCCATCTGGAAGCGTGATAACTGGCATAATATCCTCATCAGAGTCGTGATGATTTCGGTCATCCTAATTTCGGTATCTGTTCTTAGCGTGTTGCGCCAAGCCATTCAAGAGATAACACCTTCAAAAACTATACCAAAGCAGATTTCAAGGCTTTGGTATAGACGCGAAGGGTTTTTGATACCATCAGGTCTGTTGAGAAATTATCCATAATATGCTGACGCGCCCGATTGGCGAATTGCTTTCGCGCACGGGTTTTAAGGGCCAACGCTTGCGCCATGGCATCAGCAAGACTATCAACATTGCCCGGCTCTGCTAGCCAGCCGGTATCATCATGAACAATGCTTTCTGCCGCCCCGCCATGGTTGAACGCTACCACAGGACGACCCATGGCCTGTGCCTCAATCGCAACCCTGCCAAACGGCTCTGGGGTAAGCGAAGGCATGACCACGACATCAGCAAGCATTAAGGCAGCTGGCATATCTTGGCTTTCAGGTGCTAATCTGACGCGGCCCTCTAACCCCAACTTAGTAATGCTGGTGGTAAGCCGTTGCTGGAACGCCGCTTTGCCAGAAAGCGCACCAACCAATACCAGAATAGCGTCTTTGTGGTTCAGTTTTGCCATCGTCTCAATCGTGATCTGCTGACCTTTCCAAAGCGAGGGCCGCGCTGGCAACATCACCACTTTTTTATGATCAGGAAGCCCCAATTGCTGAGCGGCGTTAATAACGCGCTGAGGTGATACTCTGCCAGGATCAAACATCTTAACATCAACACCGCGATGGATAATCGTGATGCGCTCAGCCACATGGGGAAACTGATCTTTGACCAGCCCTGCAATATAGCGCGAAATGGCAATGATATGGTCTGGTCGCACCATGATGGAGTTATAATAACGCTTAAAGATATTGCCAGCCTTGAAACGGCCGTGAATGGTTGATACCACAGGCACCTTAAGCGCCCGTGCCGCCGCCATGGCAATCCATGCTGGCGCCCTTGAACGGATATGCACCAAATCCACCCCTTCCTGAACCATAATCTGCCGCAATTGGCGACGAATAAAGGGCCAGCGCAAGGGGTTCTTTGTGGCTACAGGCAAAGTGATATGCTCCGCGCCCATGCGTTTTAAGCGCGTCACCATAACACCGCCAGTGCTAACAACCACCGCTCGTCCACCTGCAGACTGAATGGCCTCTGCCATTTCCAATG
This sequence comes from Puniceispirillales bacterium (SeqCode), assembly GCA_965659785.1. Lineage (GTDB taxonomy): Bacteria > Pseudomonadota > Alphaproteobacteria > Puniceispirillales > UBA1172 > UBA12202. Next base: position 4,360 of record CBFHXL010000041.1, on the reverse strand, counting down.
TACCACGTTCCACCCCACCTTGATTAAGGCTAGGCAGAATTTGCATGATGGTCTTGCCTTTGAGAAGTGGTGATGGCATGGATAAAGTGCTGACACAAATTAGTGATAATGATAGATACGCTTTTAACGCTTCATCGGCTTCTTGTATATCGCTTTATTGGCTGATAAGCATCCCTTCAAAGGAAGGACGACTGATGACAACGGATACCGCACCCCCACTTTCGTTTTTAGAACATGATGGCAGAAAACTGGCATATCGTCGCTTTCTTGTTAAGGAAAACCCTACCATTGTCTTTCTTCATGGGCATGGCTCTGATATGGATGGCACCAAGGCCTTGGTGGTAGAAGAATGGGCCAGACATCAGAATTTTGGCTGTATCCGTTTTGACTATACCGGACATGGGCAATCTGATGGCAATATGCACGACGCCACCATTGGGCAATGGAAAGCGGATTGCCTCGCTGTTCTTGATCAACTGGTTCCGGGGACTTGCTATCTGGTGGGATCATCCTTAGGCGGCTGGCTGATGTTGTTGGCGGCCATCGCAAGGCCAGACCAAATCGCCGGACTGATAGGCATCGCCGCCGCGCCTGATTTCACCGAAGAGCTCATCTGGAACGCCATGACCAAAGATCAGCAAAAGGCCATGGCCGCAAGCGGACAAATCGCTGTCCCTAATCCTTATGTGGAAGGGGAAGTGATCTATCCTTATTCCTTAATCACAGAAGGACGCGAACATCTGGTGTTAGGGGGGATGATGCCAATTTCCTGCCCTGTTCGGTTGTTACACGGAATGAAAGACGAAGAAGTGCCGTGGCAAACCGCTAACCGTATCGCTGACGCGATACCGCATAACAATGTGCAAGTGTTGTTTGATGCTGATGCTAATCACCGCTTCTCTGAGCCTGATCAACTGGATACTTTGCTAGCTACCTTGGCAGAGATTACACGGCAACCGAAACCCTAAACACGGGAATTTAGAAATCTAGATTGGTATAATGCGCAGGCGGCATTATGCCTGTCACTTGATCTGACAACAGCGCCCGAAAACATGGGCGGGATTTAATCCGCGCATACCACATCTTAAGCTCATCCCAGTCTTCCCAATGGATATCATTCATATAATCCAGAATAGAAAGTGATGCCGCCACCATCAGATCAGCGATGCTCATCTTGGCGCCGGCCAACCATTGCCGGCGTTCCGCCAGATGATTAAAATAGGCCAGATGCACATTCATATTGGTTAAAGCAGAGCGGATCACCACCGATGACGGCACGCCATCACCTGTCATGCGCCGGATCAACCGCTCATGGATCAAGGGTTGAACCACCTCGCGCTCAAACCGCCCAGCCGCCCAGTCAAAAAGCCGCCTAATCTCTGCGCGCTCTGATGGTGTTCCGGGCAGCAGATGAATATCAGGCAGGATATCGTGAAAATATTCCGCAATAACATAACTGCCGCAAAGCACTGTGCCATCATCTTCGACAAGAACCGGAACACTACCAGCGACATTCAGTTTTAGGAAAGCGGTTTCCGCCCGCCAGTATTCTTCAAGTTTAGGCAAAAAATCCAGCTTTTGCTCCGCAAGGAACAGGCGCACAAAACGCGACCCTGATGATAACCAGTAATGATGCAGAACACGCATCACCTAGCCTCACTACTAGATGAAGTCATGGACAGAACAGGCCACGGTTTTGGCGGCATATGATCAGGTGCCGCTAGGGATAACGCCAGCAAATGCAACCGCTCCTCTTCGATATGCGCAGGCAAGCTGACATCATCATAAGTCACCGGACTAAACCCAAACTTAAGGTAGTAATTCGGCTCACCAGAAATAAAGCACCAATGCCAAGCCCCTGCCATAGCGCGTTCAAGACTCTGGCGTACCAACTGAACACCAATGCCTCGACCACGCACCGCTGGTTCAACCGCCAACGGCCCTAGCAAAATTGAAGGCTGATCAGCAATGGTAATGGGCCAATAGCGGATAGACCCTAAGAGATGGCCTGCCTCTGCCTCAGCGACCAAGCATAATGCTTCTATCGCCTCACCCTCACGCAGACGCCAAATGTTGCGCCCGGCATGGCTTGCCCCAAAACCTAAACTCATCAGCCGTTCAATCTCAGCGGCATCATTAGGGGTTTGTTGTCTAATGACAACAGAGGGATTTGGATCGGATTGAGCGGCAGCGTCCATGGCGTCATCTTTATTATTTTCACCAAAGGCTAAAGACCAAAAAGGCTAAAGACCACGATGAATTGAACCGAAAGTGAATGGATCAGGCGATAGCCTCACCACCTTCGGACAAGATAACAGGATGCGACAAATGCGGCAACACCTCATGCGGAACAATATGCCAAAATTGCGATGCCGCCTGATCCCATTCCGCCAACAGTTTTGCCGCGAGCGGTGATGCGGTATGACGGTGATGCTCCTCAATTCTAGCCTTGAGATGATCTGACCAATGCGACGTCACAAGCCGATAAAGCCCAATGCTTTCGGAATTGATCATGCTTTCAAACATCCCATCAGGATCATAGGCAAAGGCCATGCCGCCTGTCATTCCGGCACCAAAATTAGACCCCACATGACCCAGAAGCACAACCTCACCCCCTGTCATATATTCGCATCCGTTTGATCCACAGCCTTCAACCACGGCAACAGCCCCAGAATTGCGGACGGCCAATCTCTCACCTGCTTGACCAGAGGCGAACAACTTGCCAGAGGTCGCCCCATAAAGCACCGTGTTTCCAATGATCGTATGATCTTGCGGCACTAATGGTGATACCGCCATGGGACGAATACTAATCAAGCCACCTGAAAGCCCCTTACCAACATAATCATTAGCGTCTCCTACAACCTCAAGCTTTAGGCCTTGAACCGCAAACGCCCCTAGCGATTGTCCAGCAGAGCCACGCAACCGCACGGTAATGGTTTCTTCTTTCAATCCTGTCATACCAAACTTACGGGTGATATGTGATGACAGGCGCGTGCCAATAGCGCGCTGGGTATTCTTGACGTTATAGGAAAGCTGCATCCGTTGCCCGCGATCAAGGGCATTTCGGGCATCGGTTAACATCAAGGCATCAAGGGTATCAGGAACTTCGTTGCGCTCATGATTAGGTTTACGCCCATGCGTCGTGCCATCAGCGCGAACCAAGATCGGGTTAAGATCAAGATCATCTAATGCGGCATCACCGCGGCTGACCTGACGCAGCAAATCCGTACGCCCAACCACTTCATCAAGGGTAGAAACCCCTAATGAGGCAAGAATCTCACGCACCTCTTCAGCGATATGTGTGAACAGCTGCACCACTTTTTCAGGGGTGCCTGTGAACTTGGCCCTCAAATCATCGCGCTGGGTACAGACACCAACAGGACAAGTGTTTGAATGGCACTGCCTAACCATAATACAGCCCATGGCAATCAATGATGCCGTGCCAATACCATATTCATCCGCCCCTAACATGGCGGCCATAACCACATCACGCCCTGTTTTGAGGCCGCCATCTGTTCTCAGGATGACCTTATTGCGCAGACCATTCATGGTCAGGACTTGGTGCGCTTCTGACAGCCCCATTTCCCATGGCAAACCTGCGTGTTTGATAGATGATTGCGGGCTTGCCCCTGTGCCACCGCCATGACCAGAGATCAAAATCGTATCTGCCTTAGCCTTAGCAACACCAGCGGCAATCGTACCAATGCCTGTCGCGGCAACAAGTTTAACGCAAACCCTAGCCTTCGGGTTGATCTGCTTGAGGTCATAGATCAGTTGTGCCAAATCCTCAATGGAGTAAATATCATGATGCGGCGGCGGTGAGATCAAGGTCACGCCGGGGGTAGAATGGCGCAATCTGGCAATAAGGCTATCCACCTTAATGCCGGGCAACTGCCCCCCTTCACCGGGTTTTGCCCCTTGAGCCACTTTGATTTCAAGTTCCTCACAACTGTTGAGGTATTCTGCCGTAACCCCAAAACGGCCTGACGCAACCTGTTTAATCGCTGATGACGGATTGTCACCATTATCCCTTAATACAAAACGGGCAGGATCTTCGCCTCCCTCGCCAGAATCAGACTTAGCGCCAATTCTGTTCATGGCGATGGATAAGGTCTCATGAGCTTCGGGGCTAAGCGCCCCAAGGGAAATCCCCGGTGAGACCAGCCGCTTGCGAATCTCTGTGATACTTTGCACCTGATCAATATTCACTGCGTCATGCTTTGAGACAAAATCCAGTAAGTCACGCAAATTAACTGGTCGCGCCTTGGTCACAATATCACTGTAAGCTCTCCACGCATCATAACTGCCCGTATCACACGCCCTTTGCATGGTATGAATAGCATTGGCATCAAACGCATGA
>CBFHXL010000040.1:0-12070 GCA_965659785.1 Puniceispirillales bacterium (SeqCode) | reverse complement strand
CCGTGGCTTGGTTCAGTTATCAACTGGTGATATGTTGCGTGAAGCCATCGCAAAGGGAACAGAGCTAGGGCGCAAGGCCAAGTCCGTCATGGATGAAGGAAAATTGGTGGCAGATGATATTATTCTTGGCATGATTGCTGAACGATTATCATCCCCCGAATGTGTCAAAGGCGTTATCCTAGATGGTTTTCCGCGCACCCTTGCGCAGGCCAAAGGCCTTGATAAGATGCTGACGGAAATGGGCTTAAGTATTGACCATGTCATTGAAATGCAGGTTGATGAAAATATCCTTGCTGACCGTATCATGAAACGGGCGCAAGAATCAGAACAGGTTCGTGATGACGATAATATTGAGGTGCTGAAAAAGCGTCTTAAGGTTTATCATGAAAACACAGCTCCGATTATTCCTTACTATAAGGATGGGGGCAAAGTTAGTGTTGTTGACGGTATGCAACCGATTGAGGATGTTGCCGCAGCAATTGATCAGATTCTTAACGGTCAGGAGGGCTGACCGAGCTTGACTGTAATTCGCATATGGCTATAATTCGCGCTTTAGTTTATGTGGTAGTGCGAAAGACCCCATAAGAACAGAATTCCGGTCGTTATTGTAAAAGGAGAAGGCAGTGGCTCGTATTGCTGGTGTCAACATACCAACGAAAAAAAGGGTTAAGATTGCCCTGACCTATATTCACGGAATTGGCTCAACATCTGCCAATAAAATCTGTGATCAGGCTGGTTTATCTGAAGAGAGACGTGTCAATGACCTCACTGAGGATGAATTGACGCGGATCAGAGATATCATTGATGCTGATTTTCTTGTTGAGGGGGACTTGCGCCGCCAAACATCAATGAGCATTAAGCGTTATCTGGACTTAGGTTGTTTGCGTGGCTTACGCCATCGCCGCAACTTGCCAGTTCGTGGTCAGCGAACCCATACCAATGCTAGGACACGCAAAGGTCCGGCAAAGGCTATCGCTGGCAAGAAGAAATAGGGCGGACAGGAGAGTATTATGGCAAAACAACCAACCCAAGCACGTGTCAAACGCCGTGAGAAGAAAAATATCACGAATGGTGTTGCGCACGTTAATTCGTCCTTTAATAACACCAAAATCACCATTACCGATGTTCAGGGTAACGCCATTTCATGGTCTTCCGCTGGCGGCATGGGATTTAAGGGTTCTCGGAAATCTACCCCGTTTGCGGCACAGATGGCGGCCGAAGACGCGGGTAAGAAAGCCATTGAACATGGCGTGAAAAACATTGATGTGCAGGTAAGTGGCCCCGGCACGGGTCGTGAATCTGCCCTGCGTGCGCTTCAGGCGGTCGGCTTTAATATCAGCTCGATCCGTGATGTCACGCCAATTCCCCATAACGGGTGCCGCCCGCGTAAGCGTCGGCGCGTCTGATCACTTATCAGACCGCAAGGTAACCCATTTCCTCAGCCCTTAACTGGCGGCTGATGGCAGGCATGAAAGAAGGAAACTGGCTATGATCGAATTGAACTGGCAGGAATTGAAAAAACCAGAAAAGCGCAACATCAAGTATGATGAGCTAAACGCAAATAAAGTCACCATGACCATTGAGCCATTTGAACGTGGCTTTGGGGTTACTGTTGGTAACGCGTTGCGCCGCGTTTTGCTGTCCTCACTTCAGGGTGCGGCAATTACCTCTGTTCAGATTCAAGGCGTCTTGCATGAGTTTTCGTCCATTGCTGGCGTTAACGAAGATGTTACCGATATCGTCCTTAACCTCAAAGGGGTTGCGGTTAAGATGTCGGTTGAGGGGCCAAAGCGCCTGCGGCTTAATGCTGAAGGGCCATGTGTAGTCACCGCCGGGATGATCAATATGGTCAATGGCGTTGAGATTATGAACCCTGATCATGTTATCTGCACCCTTGATGAAGGTGCGACTCTTGGCATGGAACTCACTGTTAATACAGGCAGTGGCTATGTCCCTGCTAGCGCAAGTAAGCATGAAGACCCGCCTATTGGGCTAGTGCCGATTGATGCCATTTATTCCCCTATTCGTCAGGTTGCGTATAAGGTGGAAAACACCCGTGTTGGTCAGCGCACTGATTTTGATAAATTGATTTTGACGGTGGAAACCGATGGGTCGGTTAATCCCGAAGATGCCGTCGCCTTTGCCGCACGCATCATTCAGGATCAGTTGCAGTATTTCATCAATTTTGAAGAGCCAAAAACATCACAGGCTAGCGAAGAGATTGATGATATTCCGTTTAACCGCAACCTGTTGCGTAAAGTTGACGAGCTGGAATTGTCTGTACGTTCAGCAAATTGCCTAAAGAACGACAACATTGTCTATATTGGTGATCTGTGCCTGAAGACTGAGCCTGAGATGCTACGTACACCTAATTTTGGACGTAAGTCCCTTAACGAAATCAAGGAAGTCCTGCAAGGCATGGGGCTGGAACTTGGTATGGATATCCCGTATTGGCCACCTGAGAATATTGAGGAATTGGTCAAGCGTTTGGATGAACCTTTCTAAGCGACCTGTCACGCAAACTGGAGAATTCACATGCGCCATCGTATTTCTGGTCGGAAACTAAACCGTACGTCACAGCACCGTCAAATGCTGTTCCGTAATATGTCTCAAGCGTTAATCCGCCATGAGCAGATTGTTACCACCCTTGCTAAGGCTCGCGAGTTGCGGCCTGTGGTTGAAAAGCTGATCACCCTAGGCAAGCGCGGTGATCTTCATGCGCGCCGTCAGGCTTTTGCCCGTCTTCGGGATGATGCCATGACTGCCAAATTGTTTGAAACCCTTGGCCCACGTTATGCTGAGCGCAATGGGGGATATACTCGGATTATCAAAGCTGGATACCGTTACGGTGATGCCGCGGCGATGGCTGTGATTGAGTTTGTTGATCGCGACGAAGAGGCACGTGGCCGTGGTGATCACAAAGAGGAACTGGTCGAAGAAACCGCATAGTGGCTTTGCCATCTCCTGATAAAAGAATTCCCAAAGGCCGGTTTTCATACCGGCCTTTTTGTTTCATACTTTGCCTATGACCACTTCACCAACGGATAATTTGTTTTCAGATCACGTCGCTCGTCCTTTGGCGGATGTGTTGCGCCCTCATCATCTCAATGATGTGGTGGGGCAAGATCACTTGCTGGCTGAAAACGGCACGTTGCGTCGCATGGTGACGGCGGCGAAAGAGGATAAACCCTTCCCATCTCTGATCTTTTGGGGATCACCCGGAACAGGAAAGACGACTATAGCCCGATTGCTAGCGGATGAAATCGGGATGCGGTTTGAACCTGTATCCGCGGTCTTTGATGGTGTGGCTGAATTGCGTAAGATATTTGCTCGCGCTCGTGACCACCGATCGGCGGGTGAAAAGACCCTCTTATTTGTTGATGAGGTGCATCGCTTTAACAAAGCTCAGCAAGATGGGTTGTTGCCTCATGTCGAAGATGGTCTGGTGACCCTATTAGGGGCAACCACAGAAAACCCCAGTTTTGCCCTTAATGGGGCTTTGTTGTCACGTTGTCAGGTTATGGTGCTTAATCGGTTGGATGAAAGCGCCCTTGATCAGATCATCACAAGGGCAGAGGCGCATTACGGCCAGACATTGCCCCTTAATGCGGCGGCACGCGCCATGTTATGCGGCTTAGCAGATGGGGATGGCCGATATTGTCTGAATGCGGTGGAAACCATCATGGCACAGAGTGATGCTAATACGCCGCCCATGCCCCCTGAAGAATTAGGCCGTATCTTGACTCGCCGAGCGATGGCCTTTGATCGGGATGGGGAACAGCATTATAACCTGATGTCGGCTCTGCATAAATCTCTGCGGTCTTCTGATGCCGATGCGGCGTTATACTGGTTTGCCCGAATGGTGGCCGGAGGTGAAGATTTGCATTATGTGTTGCGCCGTCTAACCCGATTTGCCGCTGAAGATATTGGACTGGCGGAACCTGAGGCGGTGCCACGTTCTATTGCCGCTTGGCATAGTTATGAAAGGCTGGGATCACCAGAAGGGGAGCTATCCATTGCCCAATTGGTGCTTTATCTCGCCACAGCACCAAAATCAAATGCGTCTTATGTGGCGCTCAAGGCGGCTCTGCGAGCCGCTAAGGACACCGGGTCATTGCCGCCGCCTGCGCATATGCTAAATGCGCCAACAGGCTTAATGAAAGATTTAGGTTATGGACAGGGGTATATCTATGATCATGATGCGCCTGATGGATTTTCAGGCCAGAGTGGGTTTCCAGACGATATGCCGCGCCAACAATTTTATGATCCTCCTGATCGCGGATTTGAGAGGGATATCCGAAAACGTCTTGATTGGTGGGCGAAACGCCGCGCAATCAGAGAGGAACAAAATGACAATAATACCTAAGACCAAAGGTTATGATCTGTTTATCGGCATCGACTGGTCAGGGGCAAAAGGTCAATATCATAAGGGGATTCAAGTGGCTAGTCTTGGGGCTGATCACTCTCCCCCCAAATTGATTGCGACGCCAAATGGCATGGCTTGGTCACGCCATGGCGTGATGGATTATCTCAAGGTTGAGGCTGAGAACAAAAGGGTGTTAGCAGGCTTTGATTTTGCCTTTGCTCATCCGTTTATGGATAAAGAGGGGTATTACCCCGGATATGAAACCTCCCCATCTGATGCTGCCGCATTATGGCAGATGGTAGATGAGATAAGCCAAGACCATAGCCATTTATATGGTGGGGGGATTTGGGCGCATAATGACTTAGGGCTCTATTATAATCATCAAAAATCACCGCCTAACAATCCTGATAAAAGTCGGAATGATTTATTCGTTTCTCGACGCCGTCAAACCGAAAATTTTGCTCGTGAACTTCATAAGGTAACGCCATCGCCAACCTTTAACTGTATTGGTGCCGCTGGCGTTGGCACAGGCTCACTGGCAGGGATGCGATTATTGCATCATCTCGCCCCTAGCGCGCATATCTGGCCATTTCACGAGACAGATGAAAAGGGTCAAGGGGATGGTCAGTCCGCAAAGAAAGCCCTAACCTTGGTTGAGATTTATCCTGCCCTTTATTTTAATATGGCAGGGGTAAGCGACAAGGCTAAGAAATCGGAACCATTAGCGGCTATTAATCAAGGGCTATCACATTTTGGCACCTCCCCGATCACGGATATTACGTCTGGTCTTCCTGACCTTGATGATCTAGATGCTATGATTTCTGCTGCCGCGTTGCGGGCGCTTCATGATCCGGTTGAGGTGTTTGCCATCAACACCCCTGAACTTAAAGCGGCGGCGGCAAAGGAAGGTTGGATATTTGGGGTTAAGTCGGATAAAAAGGCATCATGATTTGGCTAGCGATTGCAATTGGTGGGGCGATGGGCGCATTAGCGCGATATGGGGCCACCCAAGCAGTGGTGACATTATCAGGCACGTCGCTAGCCTCGCCTTTGGCAACCCTGATGGTTAATGTTGCTGGCTCAGCCATGATGGGGGCGTGTTATGGATTTTTGGCAGGTGGCGGCGCCTTTTCTGAGCCGATGCGCCTATTTCTAATGGTAGGGTTCTTAGGCGCCTTGACGACCTTTTCTAGCTTTTCACTAGATGTGGTGGCTTTGGCAGAACGGGGGCAAGTTCCTCTAGCGGTTTTGTATGCCACCGGCTCCGTGGTGGTATCGGTTAGCGTTTTTCTAATGCTCTATACCCTGTTTCGGGGTTTAGGATCAGCAGGTTAATCATGGCAGATACACATCTTGAAAGCCTTAACATTACCGAAGCAGAGGCCGATATGCGGCTTGATCGAATGCTGCGAAAACGCTTTGCCGGATTGTCGCAAGGCGTGATTGAAAAATATCTGCGCACTGGCAAGATACGTGTTGATGGTCATCGGATTAAGGCATCGCACCGTCTGGCTGTGGGTGAAGATATTACCATGCCACGGGAATTATTAGTGATGATGGCGCAATCACCGAAATCAGGCGCGTCAGGCAAAACCGCATCGGCAAAACCGTCGCGGCCAGTATCAAAAGACCTCATTGCCACCTTGCGTCATGCAGTTATTCGCGAAACGGATGATTATATCGCCCTTAACAAGCCTTCAGGGCTTGCGGTTCAGGGCGGCACAGGAACGCATCAGCATATTGATGGGGCGTTGTCTGCGGCCTTTCCGGGGGGTGAAAAACCGCTTCTGGTGCATCGGCTTGACCGCGATACCTCTGGCGTTCTGGTGGTAGCAAAAACCGCAAAAGCGGCGCGGTATCTGGCAAAAGGCTTTCAGGGCAGACAGCATGATAAGTTTTATCTGGCCTTGGTGCTTGGCAAGCCAGCAGACCACGAAGGTGTCATCCAAGCCCCTTTGCTGAAAGCAGGCGGTCACGGCAACGAAAAGATGGTGGTTGATTTTGATCAGGGGCAAAAGGCGGAAACCGCCTTTACGCGCCTTGATACCATAGGCGGAAAAGTATCGCTGATGATGCTGGAACCTTGGACAGGGCGAACGCATCAATTGCGTGCGCATATGCTGGCCATGGGTTGCCCTATTTTGGGTGACGGCAAATATGGCGGTGCGGATGTTTTCCCTAATGATGAGGTGCGGCGTTTATGCCTTCATGCGGTCAGGCTTGATCTTGAGGGGGCATCACCCTTGATAGCGGATTTACCTGCTGATCTGCACCATGTGATGCGGTTTTTCGGCTTTGATCCGGTGGCGGTCATGGCTATGATAAAGGAAATGAAACCGGGAAAGAGTTAACATGGCATCGCCAGCAAAACGGTTCTGGAAAACCACCTCTATGGTCAAAGCGGATGATGGCTGGATGGTGCATCTTGATCAGCGTCCTGTAAAAACCCCGGCTGGGCAACCCTTGGTGCTAGCAGGTGAAGCCTTGGCAAAACATATCCATGAGGAATGGGCGGCTCAAGAGGATCAGATCAACCCTGCCACAATGCCGATGTTTCGTTATGTGGTCACGGCAATTGATCGGGTCACGCCGCAACGCGATCAGGTCATTGACCAGATGCTTGGCTATACGAAAAATGAGATGCTTTGCTATCGCACGCCTGATCAACCCGAATTAGCACAAGAACAAAGCCGCCATTGGCAACCTTGGCTGGATTGGGCAAAGCAGAATTATGATCTGCATTTTGAGGTGGCCACAGGCATCATGCCCATCAATCAGCCTGATGCGTCTATAATTGCGGCTGGAAATATCCTAGGTGCAATGGATGATTTCCGACTGGCAGGGGTTTTTAATTTGATTGCCATTAGCGGTTCTTTTGTCGTCGGGCTTGCCATTGCTGATGGTCAACTTCCCCCTGAAGAAGGCTTTGAGATCGCGTTTCTTGAAGAACGCTGGCAGGCCAAACAATGGGGTTCAGACGAAGACGCCGAAGATAGACGGAATAGACGAAAACAAGATATGATAGAAATCAGTCAGTATCTGTCGCTTCTTAAAGTGGCATAATCCCTTTTTAAGGAAAGGACACATCATGACCTCGTCCATTATTACGATGCTCGAAGAAAAGCGCGAAGCTGCGCGTATGGGCGGCGGCCAGAAGCGAATAGAAACCCAACACAGCAAAGGTAAACTTACCGCAAGGGAGCGGTTGACGGTTCTGCTTGATGAAAACTCATTTGAAGAATGGGATATGTTTGTTGAGCATCGCTGTACGGATTTTGGCATGGCGGATATGACCATCCCCGGGGATGGGGTTGTCACGGGTTACGGGACGATTAATGGGCGCCCTGTGTTTGTCTTTTCACAAGATTTTACGGTGCTTGGTGGGTCATTGTCGGAAACCCATGCCGCTAAGATTGTTAAAGTCATGGATCAGGCCATGAAATCAGGGATGCCAGTAATCGGATTAAACGATTCTGGCGGGGCGCGTATCCAAGAAGGGGTGGCTTCACTTGGTGGTTATGCTGAGGTGTTTCAGCGCAATGTTGACGCTTCAGGGGTGGTGCCACAAATTTCGGTGATCATGGGGCCATGCGCAGGAGGCGCGGTATATTCCCCAGCGATGACAGATTTTATTTTTATGGTTGAGGGGTCATCTTATATGTATGTGACTGGCCCGGATGTCGTGAAAACCGTCACTCATGAAGAGGTCAGCCATGATGATTTGGGCGGCGCCTTAACCCATACGCGCAAATCAGGGGTTGCCCATAAAGCCTATCGTGATGATATTGCGGCGCTTATGGGGGTGAGGGCGCTGATGTCTTATCTGCCGCAATCATCAGCAGAAAAGCCGCCTAGCCTGCCGCCTCTTGATCCGATTGATCGGCAAGCGCCTGCGCTGGATCGTATCATTCCGGCTAATCCTAATCAGCCTTATGACATGAAACATATTATCAGTCATCTGATTGATGAGGATACTTTTTTTGAAATTCATCCTGATTACGCGGCGAATATCATCACCGGTTTTGCTCGTATGGGGGGGCAGAGTGTGGCCATAATTGCAAATCAACCGATGGTGCTGGCAGGTTGTCTGGATATCAACGCCTCACGGAAAGCGGCACGATTTGTTCGGTTTGCTGATGCCTTTAACATTCCCCTGATTACTCTGGTGGATGTGCCGGGCTTTATGCCGGGGACGACACAGGAATATGGCGGTATTATCAGCCACGGGGCCAAATTGCTTTTTGCCTATGCTGAGGCAACCGTTCCAAAACTGACTTTAATCACCCGCAAGGCCTATGGCGGTGCTTATGATGTGATGTCGTCCAAACATTTGCGCGGTGATGTGAACTACGCTTGGCCAACGGCAGAAATTGCGGTGATGGGGCCTGAGGGCGCGGCACGGATTATTTTTCGGGCAGATAGCGATGATCCTGAAAAACTCAAACAGCGGTCAGATGAATATCGTGAGAAATTTGCTAACCCTTTTGTTGCCGCCAAGCGCGGATATATTGACGATATTATCATGCCGCATAATTCGCGCTTTCGGCTAATCAGGGCCTTAAATATGCTCAAGAACAAAACCAGCCGGCAGGCAATGCGCAAGCACGATAATTTGCCGCTTTAAGGATACATGGCCATGTTTCAAAAAATTCTTATAGCAAATCGTGGTGAAATCGCCTGTCGGATTATTCGCACAGCAAAGGCCATGGGCATTAAAACTGTTGCCATTTATTCTGACGCGGATGCTAATAGCAATCATGTTGTCATGGCAGATGAAGCTGTCGCCATAGGGCCGCCCCCCTCAAATATGAGTTACCTCAAAGCTGACAGCATTATCGCCGCGGCTAAAGCCACCGGGGCAGAGGCTATTCACCCGGGCTTTGGCTTTCTTTCAGAAAACGCTGAGTTTGTTGAGGCAGTTGAAACCGCAGGATTAGTGTTTATTGGTCCGGGGGCAGAGGCTATTCGGTTAATGGGTGATAAGATCACGTCAAAAACCTTGGCGGTTAAGGCCGGGGTTTCGGTTATTCCGGGAACCGAAGGTGCGGTTAGTGATATTGATATCGCCAGCAAGGCGGCTAAGGATATTGGCTATCCGGTGATGATTAAGGCGTCTGCTGGTGGCGGCGGCAAAGGCATGCGGATTGCCCATGATGAGCGTGAATTGCGAGAGGCAATGCCTCAAGCGCAAAACGAGGCGCGTGCGTCATTCGGTGATGATCGGGTGTTTATTGAAAAGTTTGTCACGCGCCCACGTCATATTGAGATTCAAGTGTTGGGCGATAGCCACGGTCATGTCGTTTATCTAGGGGAGCGCGAATGCTCACTTCAGAGGCGGCATCAGAAGGTCTTTGAAGAAGCCCCAAGCCCCTTTATCAGCGAGAAAACCCGTGTGGCAATGGGTCAGCAAGCCGTGGATTTGGCAAAAGCTGTCGGCTATCAGTCAGCTGGCACGGTTGAGTTTATTGTTGGCGCTGATGAAGATTTCTATTTCCTTGAGATGAACACGCGGCTTCAGGTGGAACACCCAGTGACAGAGCTAGTTTTTGATATTGATCTGGTGGAATGGATGATCCGCATCGCGGCAGGCGAAGACTTGCCGCTTAAACAGGCAGATATTGCCCCGAAAGGATGGGCGGTAGAAGTGCGGCTTTATGCCGAAGACCCATCACGCGGATTTCTGCCAGCTATTGGAAAACTGACCCGTTACCGCGAGCCGAAAGGTGAGGGGATAAGGGTTGATAGCGGCGTCCATGAGGCAGGTGAGATTTCCATCTATTATGACCCCATGATCGCCAAGTTGATCGGCTATGGCAACACTCGTGAGGCGGCGTTACAGAAACTGGCTCATGGGCTGGATCAGTATGTGATCGAAGGCCTAGCACATAACCGCCAATTTCTGCGCCATGTCACAGATCATCCAGCGTTTCGTCAAGGGGATTTTACCACGGGATTTATTGCTGATGAATACCCCGATGGCTATACCCCCGGCGCGCCAGATGATGCTGAGTTATTAGCAGAAATGCGTGGGCTGGCAGTGCTGATGGTGGCGCAATATGGTGATCGCATGGCGTTGCTTGGCGGCCCTGATGCGCTAGCCAAGGCCGAGCAGTATTTTTTTATTAGTGACGCGGCAGGGGAGATAGCCGCTATTTGGGATCGGGAACAACAGGCGGTTACCCTAGATAACCAACAGCTGGTGTTTGGCGGCAGTCCAGATCGTGACGCCAGATTGTTTCGTGGGACAATCAACGGCAAGTCCGTGGTGATGCAATGCCGTCATCATGCCGCAAGGGTTGAGGTGATGGCAGGGGCGCACCGGTTAGAGGTTCATGTTTTGCCGCAACGTGTTCGCGCCTATCAGGCCTTGATGCCAGAGGACGGCACAGGGAGCGGCGCAGGGGAAATCTGCGCCCCGATGCCGGGCTTGTTAACCAAAATGCTGGTATCTGTTGGTGATCAGGTTAACCCCGGTGATGATGTCGCGGTGATTGAGGCGATGAAGATGGAAAATCTGCTGAAGGCGGATGTCAGTGGTGTGGTGGGTGAGACCCTTGCCCATGCCGGGGAAACCGTTGCCGCAGATCAGCCCTTAGTGCGGTTAACTCAGCCGGATGATGCTGAAACCTAAAGGATGAAACAGGGATGAAACTGGGATGAAACTGGCCGCCCTTAAAGCAGAAATTGATCACCTAGGCCCTCATGCCAACCGCTTAGGGCAAGAATTGTTATCAGCGGCGACAGCGGGGCAATCCGCCACGGTCATTATTCTGGCGGCGGCGGTTTTGGATGTGGCTTTGCGTGAACCTAGCGGCCCTGCTGGCACAGCAGATGGGATGAGCATGGCAGAAGCGCGTGATGGGCGTGAGGCGTTTTGGCTTCGTGAACGGCGCAACGGCATCGTCCATTATGAAGGTGGTCGCGGCGGTTTGATGGGTGCGGCAGATGACAACGCCATTATGGCCCAAGACGCTAAACGAGCGCTTGATGCCTTAACCGAGGCGTTGGTGACATTGCGCTATTAATCAGATGCCGCTAAAGCGCATATAATCGCCTAGGGTATTGGGAAAATGGGCGGTTAGGGCCTTATCCAGTTGCGCTAGTGCCGTATCCGGGGATGCGGCGGTTTCTGCGGTAATGGCCGTCACCCCTGCATCAGCAATGCCGCAAGGCACAATGCCTGAAAACCCTGTCAGCATATGTGCATCAACATTAATAGCAACCCCATGCCAGCTGATCCAACGGGTAAGCCGAACACCAATAGCGGCGATCTTATGGCTGGCGGGGGCGTCATGATCCACCCAAACCCCCGGCGCGCCGGGACGCTGGCCAGCGGTAATGCCCATATCAGCTAGGGCTGTGATTACCCATGCCTCAATGCCGCGAACAAAGGCACGAACATCCCTGCCACGCTGGCGCAAATCAAGCATGATATAGATAATGCGTTGCCCCGGGGCATGATAAGTCCATTGCCCGCCGCGGCCTGTTGAGCGAATAAGCGGCGCGTGAGGGGCGTGGGGATCAATCAGCAATTCTTCGGCGCGGGCCGAACTGCCGCCAGTATAAACCGGCTCATGTTCCAGAAACCACAGCGCTTCGCCGCTGTTACCGGCCTCAATGGCGGTGATATGTGCCTGCATCTGGTTAATGGCCTCATCATACCCAACAGGGGCAGGGCTTTGCCAAAGGGTGACGCCGTCTGGC
>CBFHXL010000039.1:0-13215 GCA_965659785.1 Puniceispirillales bacterium (SeqCode) | reverse complement strand
CGTCGTGATATCGCGAAAACCGCGTCAATGGCAACACCATCCGCGCCGCGATCTGGGGGTTACGAGCGTCTATTTCCGCAATATGATGCGCCAAAAACCGATAGCCAGACCCATCATTGGCATGGAACATCCGATAATTCAGAGCGGCAAAAACAGAAATCACAGAACGCAATTTGTTAGGGTTTCCCGGGTCAAACGCCGGATGCGTCATCAGGGCATCGCAATGCTCTGGTGTAGACACAAATGGGCATGAGGCCTCAAGGGAAAACCACTTCTCCATCACCAATGCGTCATTTTTCCAGCGTTCTTCAAACTCTGCCATGGCTTGCATACGTTCGGCGGCGTCAGACTGATTAAGCGCCCCAAGGCCAGCCATGGATATGGTCATGTTCTTATGACCAGCCAATAACAGCGCCTGTTGATAGGGCTTATCTTCTCTGGTCAAGACAAGCAAATGGATGAGCATATTCAAAAGCCGCCTTTGGCCAGCGTCACATTTACCCAAATCTGCCATTAATCGCGTGATGATGGCTTGCGCTGGCTCCCACATATGACGAGCGATTGCCTTAGCTAATTTCCGCCGTGCACTCCACACCGACAATGGATCAACCACAGGTAACGCCGCTTCGATGACCTGTTGTGATGGCAGTTTTAATAATTCTGCCTTAACCGCATGATCAAGGTTTTTTGCTTCGAGTATGGTTATAATTGCAGAAGATAAGTTATTGATATGATGATTAATATCATCATTTATATTTTCGTTCTTAATGATGGACAGAATGATGGATTTCATCAGCTCTTGCCCAGCGTTCCAGCGACCATAGCTGTCTTTATCTGCCGCCAAAAGCAAGAGCAATTCATCAGATTTGAGATCAGATTCCAACTGCACTGGCGCCGAAAACCCGCGCATCAATGATGGCACAGCATCAGCAGGCACATTTTCAAAGCGATGCGTTTCTTTCTTTTCGGTCAGGGTGATAACACATTCCTTAAGCCCCTTTTTCTGGCCTTCCTTGACCAAGGGCAAAGGCTTACCATCACCAGATAACAGCCCCATGCGGACAGGAATTACCAAGTCATGACGTGACGAAATTGCCGGATTATCTGGAATATGTTGTTGAAACTGTAACGATAATGTCTGGCTGTCGCTGTCATACTGGCGTGTCACCTTCACCTGCGGCGTACCTGCCTGTGCATACCAATGCCTGAATTGGGATAAATCAGCCTCATTCGCGCTTTCCATAGCGACAATGAAGTCTTCGCAAGTTGCCGCCTGCCCATCATGGGTTTTGATATAGCGCTCAACCCCCTTCATAAAGCCATCTTTACCAAGGATATGTTCCAACATACGGATGACTTCTGCCCCCTTTTCATAAACCGTAGGGGTATAGAAATTGTTGATCTCTTGGTATGTCTCTGGTCGGATCGGATGCGCCGTTGGGCTAGCGTCTTCGGGGAATTGGATCGCCTTTAGCAAAGCCACATCATTAATGCGCTTAACCCCGCGCGAATGCATATCTGCTGTGAACTCTTGATCACGATAAACCGTCAACCCTTCTTTTAGGGTTAACTGAAACCAATCCCGACAAGTGATGCGGTTTCCTGTCCAATTATGGAAATATTCATGCGCGATAATGGATTCGACGCGATCAAGATCATCATCTGTGGCCGTTTTGGTGTTTGCCAGCACATATTTGGAATTAAAGATATTTAATCCCTTATTTTCCATTGCCCCCATATTGAAGTGGCTAACCGCTACGATCATGAACACATCCAAATCATAGGTGAGCCCGAACACGTCCTCATCCCATTTCATGGATTTCTTTAGGCTCTTCATAGCATGACCACAAAGATGAGCGTTGCCGTGTTCAACATAAATCTGAAGCGCAACACGGCGGCCATCATTGGTAATAAAGTGATCTTCGACCAACTCCAGATCGCCAGCCACCATAGCAAACAGATAGCTGGGTTTTGGATGTGGATCATGCCAAACCGCAAAATGCCTGTCTTCAGGCAAATCCCCCTGATCAATCCGATTTCCGTTTGATAATAAAAACGGCAGGGCCTTGCTCGCTTCAATGCGCGTAGTAAATACCGACAAGATATCAGGATGATCCGGATACCAGATGATGCGGCGGAAACCTTCGGGTTCGCATTGGGTGCAATACATACCGCCAGATCGATAAAGCCCTTCAAGGGCCGTGTTGGTATCAGGATGAATATCTGAGGTGATAACGACCGTTGATGTGCCGTTTAGAGTGAGGGTAATGGCGTTTGCACTGAGGCTTTCCTCATCAGGGTGAGATAATTTATCATTCACCGTCAGACTAACAAACCTAAGGGTTTCATCACCCCATAACGTAAGGCTTCCCGTCCCTTTACCGTCTTTTGCCAAGGGGGTAATGGTATAGGTTCCTGTGACCCGCGTGTGGTCGTCATAAATCGCAATATTGAGATGAACCTCATCCACCCGACATTCAGGAAAGGTATAATCGCCGCGCCGGATCGTACGATCCGCACCAGAAATCATGTTATTCATGATCAGGAACCGCCGCCTTCGCGGTTAGTGGTATAGGCATCAAAGCAATGCGTGTTGCAATAAGGCTTGCCTGTTACCACATCATCCCCACAAAAATGGAAATCAGTTGATTGCGGATCACCAATGGGCCAACTGCATTTGCTGCGCGACCAGGTTATGTTTCGCAAAGCTAGCTTTAACGGCAAATCAGAACGGTTGAGAATGGGGGTAGCCTCTGGTTTGCGGCGAGCGGTGCTAGCACCAGCCTTATTTCCGCCAGCAATCGGGGACTGGCGCTTAGGCAGACCCATACGGTGAACCTTACCCGCGATAGCGTTGCGCGATACCCCAAGCTTTTCACCAATCTGAGAAATCGGCAAACCCATTTCCCAAAGCTTTTTTAATTTTTCAAGACGTTTCTCGTCCCATTGAACCGAAGCGCTCATATCTCATCCCATGCTATGACCATGCGCCAATAAAATTGGCTATCAGGTCTTTTTGATAATCTAGCATATGACGACCTTTATGGATCGTCAAACCCCTGTCTGCGGCATCTGTTAACCATCGCGTCATTTCAGGCACCATGATGATATCGGCGATAATCGTGTTAATTGCAACCCCCTCCAGATCAACTGGCAGGGCATCAGCGTCATGCAGACCAAGACTCGTGGCATTTATTAACAGATCAACGCCTGTCTTGATAGTGTCGATTTGCGTCATCTCAACCGCATCAACCGAAAGTCTCGGAAAATGAGACAAAATCAATGCCCTTAAATCAGCAGCCTTAGCCGGATTTCGGTTCACGATAGATAAACGGCTTACCTCGGCTTCTGCTAGGGCCACCGCAATCGCCCTTGCTGCCCCGCCAGCACCGATTAGCACCGCGTGTTTTCCTTTGGGGTCATGCCCCTCCCCTCGTAAGCCTGCAACAAACCCTTTACCGTCAAAGTTATCACCGATCAGGCGGCCGTTATCAAAGCGGACGGCGTTAACCGCGCCGGTTACCTCTGCCGCCATGCCCAACTGGTCACAAAGCTGTGCGGCGGTCATTTTATGGGGAATAGTAACGGCAACACCGCCCATATTCGGCATCTGTGCCAAAGCGGTAAGCGTGTCTTTAAGGTGTTGCGGCAAAATATGGATAGGAACCAGCACGGCATCAATCTTGCGCCTTTGAAACTCTGGGTTAAAAACCATAGGTGCACGGACATGATCCACAGGATCAGCAATAACCCCGAAAAGCTTTGTTTTGCCGGTGATTTCTGTCATCCCATCTGCTCCTTAACCTGATATCTCATCTGACGGATGCGATAGAGGCTATATCATTCATAGGTGGCGGGGCAACCATGGTGTCAATCGCATGGCGTAAAAGCGCCTCATGATCTCGCGCGGCCTGTTCAGCGTCTTCAACAGATATTGCCGAAAACAAGATCGCGTCCCCCGGTTTCAGCCGCGCCAACACCGGCAAATCAGCCTGTATCACTGTTGCCATTTTCGTATAACCGCCAGTGGTCTGATGATCCGCTAACAGGATGATAGGCTTGCCATCCCCCGGCACCTGAATAGAGCCATTAACAATACCGTCAGAGGCAATATCCGCATTATCACAATGGTCTAGCACAGGCCCATCTAGCCGCATCCCCATCCGGTTAAGCATTGGGGAAACCTGATAAGTTGATGACAGAAAGACCGCTTTTGCCTGATCGGTGAAACGATCATCTTGCGGGCCAAGTACTACCCTGATGGATGCAGGGGCATCATAAACCGTTAAATCCGATAACATTCTATCTGCTAAGCCCATGGCGGCATCAGGCCTCACCATATCGGGACATAACGGCAAGTTATCACCATCCTTGAGCAAACGCCCATCTAAGCCGCCAATCATGGCATTTGGCGAGGTCGCCCGCGAGCCATAAAGAAGCGGCGTGCCAATACCGCCAGAAATTGCCAGAAACACCGTATTCGTCCCGGATAAACCCTGAATATGGATTTCTTGTCCGGCATGGACGCGAAAGGATCGGTTGGCATAAACCGTCACTTTATGTCCTGAGGGGTCAGTGATCACCATGGTCGCGGCGACACTTCCGGTCAGAGCAATACGCCGAGGGGATGTGATAGCAATCTGAACACCGCCAAGACAGATTTCTAATCCTGCCATATGCGGCGCGTTACCAACCAGCGCATTGCCAAGCCGTAAAGCCGCCTGATCTAAGGCACCAGATTCTGGCACCCCAACCGCTTGATGCCCTGCCCTGCCCATATCTTGAACCGTGGTATAAGGGCCAGCCTTGATCATGGTGATGCTAGCATCTGTCATGCGATTTCCACCAAAAACTGTCCATCATGATAAGCTTTATAAATCTTATGATATTCATTGATATCAATAGGATAAAAATTGATCTTGTCACCTGATCTCAATAAAATAGGGTCATCTTTGCTAGGGTCAAATAAGGCAATTGGAATCCGCCCGATGAGATTCCACCCCCCCGGCGACGGCATGGGATAAACCACCGTTTGATCCATGGCAATGCCAAGCGTCAACGCCGGAACACGCGCGCGCGGGGTTTTTCGGCGCGGCAGATAAAGCGCTTCATCAACGCCTTTCATATATGCCAATCCCGGCAAGAACCCCATGATCGCAACCTCAAGCGTTGAGGCGACATGACGTGCAACAACCTCATCCGGTGAAAGTTTAAGCTGATCCGCGATGCTGTCCAGATCAGGGCCAAACTCCCCCCCATAGCAACAGGGGATGCGAATATGGCGGCTTTTCCCACTGTCTTCTGTTAAATGGTCTAACCATGGTGTGATGATCTCTTGCAATGTCTTCGCAGAGATATGCAAGGGGTCATATTGCACCAACAGATTGGTCAAGCCGGGAATAAGATCAACAATACCGGATAATTTGCCATCAACCCCAGCCTGCCGAATAAGCCCTGCCAATGCCCGCGCTTTTCGCGTGTGATCCATATTGGCTTTGGACGCCCCTGCCTTTGAGCTTGTGTTGTCAAAGCTCACCACCAAGCCATGACCGCCAGCAGGCAAAAACCGAATGCCCCCTTGCCCGTCCGACTGATCTGGTTTCTGTGCTGTAATCATGACTACTCACTCATATCTAATATCAAGGCCATTGAAAAGATGGAAACGCTGAGGCTAAACTAACCTCTAGATAAAGGGTGAGCAATGCTTTCAACATATAACCACTAACCATGAGGCAACATCATGATCCATTTTAATCTGAATGCGGATATGGCAGAAAGCTATGGCCCTTGGACGATGGGCAATGATGACGCCTTATTGCCTGTGATTAATTCGGCAAACATCGCCTGCGGATTTCATGGCGGTGATTATCACATCATGGCAGAAACCATGAAAAAGGCCTTAGCCCATGGGGTTAGCATTGGCGCGCATCCGGGGTTTTATGATCTGCATGGCTTTGGTCGCCGGCAGCTTAATCTTTCCCTTAATGAAATTGAAAACCTGATTGCCTATCAGCTTGGCGCCGCTATTGGTGCTGCTGCATTAGTAGGAACTAAAGTCACCCATGTTAAACCTCATGGGGCATTAAACAACATGGCGGCAAATCACGACGACATGGCAATGGCCATTGCCCGTGCTATTAAGGCCGTCGATAGCTCACAGATTTTTCTAGCTCCGGTGTTGAGTGCATTGGTGACGGCAGGCCATAAATGCGGTCTGGCGGTAGCAGAAGAAATCTTTGCTGACCGCGCCTATATGCCAGATGGGCAATTAGCACCGCGTCACCGTAGTGATGCCATGATCCATGACCCTGATGAGGCTTTGGAAAGATCGCTAATCATGCTTAACGACCGGCGCCTTATCGCTATAGATGGGACAAGCTTGCCTATTGCCCCTCACTCGCTCTGTGTTCATGGTGACGGGCCATCGGCGGTTGCCATGGCTGAACATCTGAAACAAGGGCTCACGGCGGCAGGGTTAACAGCGAAAACCTTGCCTGACATGGATTTATCGCATTAGCGATTTTGCCTTTAGACTAATCCGTCTTTGGCTTAAAGCGTAAAGAAGCTGAGTTGATACAATACCGCTGACCGGTTGGTTCTGGTCCATCAGGAAAGATATGACCTAGATGTGCCTCACAAGCGGAACAATGCACCTCTGTTCTTGTCATAAAGAATGACCGGTCCGTTGTTGTTTCCACCTGTTGATCATCCACAGGTTGCCAAAAACTAGGCCAGCCTGTTCCACTGTCAAATTTGGTATCAGATGAAAATAACGGCTCGCCACAACAGATGCAGTGATAATCCCCATCTTGTTTATTATCCCAATAAGCCCCTGTAAATGCGCGTTCTGTTCCATGTTGGCGGGTCACGCGATATTGTTCATCATCCAGCATGGCTTTCCATTCTGCGTCCGTTTTTGTTATTTTCGTCATGACCATGTCTCCTTTTACTTTTAACTTTACCTTTAGTTTTACTTTTAGTTGGGGGGGGCTCCTTTTGCGTGGCAATAGCTTAACGGCAAATTGTGATCAATTAAAGGCATCGTTAAAGGTATCAATGGCAATCACAACCCTAGTGACCGTTGTCAAAAGGCACAACACCCCAAAACCCAATGCCAACCAGCTAAACCATCCCGGAAAAAGACAAATGATAACCAAAAACCCGAAGGTTTCTGCGCCTTCGGTTAAACCGCCTAGAAAATAAAACGATTTGCGCCCTCGCCTTTCCGTAACCAAGCCGCGCTTTGCCGCGATCACCGCAAACGCCAGAAATGATGAGGCTGTGCCAATAAAGCTAAAAATCAGAAACGCCGCCGCCAACGCGTGATCTGGATTAGCGATAGCAAAACCAAGGGGAATAAGCGCATAAAAGAGAAAATCAACAACAATATCCAGATATCCCCCCAAATCCGTTGATCCCTGTTCACGCGCCACCGCGCCATCCATCCCATCCGCCAGTCTGTTAAGCACAATAAAGACCAATGCCGTTAGGTAAAAACCAAAACAGATGAAAAGAAAGGCGGTAAGCCCCATGATTCCACCCATGATCGTAATGCTGTTGGCACTCACGCCTAATCGGGACAACCCCCTCGCCGGCCAGCGCAAAATCACATCAATCACAGGACGAAAAGCAGCATCAAGCATGGTTTAGGGGTTAGGTACGACAAAAACCTGATCGGGATAGATAAGGTTAGGGTCACCAATTTCTTTCTGATTGGATTGATAAATATCAACATATCGGATGCCTTGCCCATAGGTTTTATAGGCAATTCGCCACAAGGCATCACCCTTTTGCACAACAATAAGCGCGTTACCCGATAAGGTTTCATCTAATTTTGACTTGTTAAGAATAATGCGAGCAGAAGATAAAACCGTGCCGCTATCATCACTTAAGGTTACAGCGACAGGAAAACGCTCATCCGCCGGAATAGCCCCCTCTGCCATATAGCCATCTTCATCAAGGCTTACCGCCGCCATGGTGTTTGCGATGCTGACATTGACGCTTCCCTCGCCTGAAACCGCCCCTGATACTGCCCCTGTCACTGCCATGCGTTGAGGGGATATGGCCTCAATCATACGGATGGTAATTTTTGGCAAAACCACAACAGGAGAGGCTGAAGTTTGATCATCTGGCGAAATATCATTTGGTGTTTCAGGTGCAATTACAGGCGCGTCTGACACTATAATCTGGCTATCTGCCTCATCTGCAAAGGGTGACTGAAGCAATTCCGCCATCTGGTCAGAGGCCTCATCAACAGGAACTAAAGCGACAAGAGGGGCGTCATCCTGATGACTGGGAATAACAACGATGATCGCCATATCCGCCATGGTTTCAACCCCATTAGCGTCTTTAGCACGGATGGTTAACAGATAATTGCCCGGGGCAAGAGGCAAATCAGGAACAGCAACCCAATCGCCTTTGGCGTTTGCCGTTGCTTCAGCCAGCAGATCATCATCGTTAAAAATTTGGATGCGGTGATGAGGGGCAGCACGGCCACTGATCACAACCGTCCCATCTGGCGAGACATTCACCAGCTCTACCATCAGAGGCATTGCTTCATCTGGCTGATCTGATGCTATTTCCGCCGCGGCATCATCCGAGACTTGCGAAGACGCCTGAGAAGTAACTTGAGAGGTATCTTGGGAGGCGGCTTGGGAGGCGCTTTGATCTGGATCAGCCGAAGGTTCAGAAGAATCGCCGCTGGCATCATCAGCAGGCAAGATAATCGACGCTGATTCTGGCAAGTTAGTGGTGTTATTATCTGGCGCGGTCTGGTATAGATATACCCCTAGAATAACAAGACTAAAGGCTATACCGATTATGGTCATCATCAACGGAATTGATCGCATCGGGTACCTCCACCATCCACTAGGTTACAACAAGCATAACCTTATGACAATCAAACCTTCGGTTAACTGATCATGAATATCTGTGTTTTTTCGGGATCATCGGCGTCATCACCACCTGACTTGTTAGTTATGGCGGAACACATAGGCACTATGATTGCCTCGCGTGGGTTTGGTATGGTTTATGGTGGCGGCAGCACCGGTATGATGGGGGCATCTGCGCGCGGCGCGGTTAATCATGGCGGCAAAGTTCATGGCATTATCCCTAAGTTTCTTCAGAATCTTGAGGTTGCCAACCATGATATCTCACAATTAACCATTACCGAGAATATGCATCAGCGCAAACAGATGATGTACAGCGAATCCCAAGCCTTTATTGTTTTGCCCGGCGGTTTTGGCACGATGGAAGAAATGCTTGAGGTTCTGACATGGTGTCAGCTTAAGGTCATTAATAAGCCTATTTATTTGTTTAA
The DNA here is from genome assembly GCA_965659785.1 of Puniceispirillales bacterium (SeqCode). Classification (GTDB taxonomy): domain Bacteria; phylum Pseudomonadota; class Alphaproteobacteria; order Puniceispirillales; family UBA1172; genus UBA12202. Next base: position 3,896 of record CBFHXL010000039.1, on the reverse strand, counting down.
TCCCAATGGCTTTTGGAATGATATGTTAGCCATGTTCCACAATGCCGCAGAGCATGGCTTTATTCGTGCAAATCATCTCAGTTTAGTTCATCATCTTGACTCAGTGGATGATGTCGCTGATGTTCTCGACAAACTTTTGCTAGCTTGGCAAAGCACTGATAAAGACAACCAGATTAAACATATTTGATCGGACTGATACATTTGATCGGACTACAAGGGGGGTAAAAATGTCCAAAATTACTGTGAAAACACCTGTTGTTGAACTTGATGGCGATGAAATGACGCGCATCATCTGGCAAAAGATCAAAGACAAATTGATCTTTCCTTATCTTGATATCGATCTGAAATATTTTGATCTTGGCATTGAATATCGGGACGAAACCAATGATCAGGTTACGATTGACGCCGCTAACGCTATCAAAACATATGGCGTTGGCATTAAATGTGCGACCATCACCCCTGACGAAGCAAGAGTAGAAGAGTTTGATCTCAAAGCCATGTATCGGTCCCCTAACGGGACGATCAGAAACATTATTGGCGGCACGGTTTTTCGCCAACCCATCATCTGCAAAAATGTGCCTCGGTTAGTTCCCAACTGGACAGACCCGATTGTCATAGGCCGCCATGCGTTTGGTGATCAATACCGCGCTACTGATTTTCTGGTGGATCGCCCCGGTAAATTAACCATGACCTTTACCCCTGATGATGGCTCCGCCCCTGTTACGCATGATGTTTTCACCTTTCCTGACAGTGGCGTTGCCCTTGGTATGTACAATCTGGATGATTCCATTCGCGGCTTTGCCCGGGCTTGCCTGAATTATGGGCTTGATATGGGCTGGCCTGTATATCTCTCAACCAAAAATACAATTCTCAAGGCCTATGATGGGCGTTTCAAAGATATCTTTGAAGAGATTTATAACACTGAGTTCAAAACAGATTTTGACGCTAAAGGGATCACCTATGAGCATAGATTGATTGATGACATGGTGGCATCAGCGTTGAAATGGAACGGAAAGTTTGTCTGGGCCTGTAAGAATTATGATGGTGATGTGCAATCAGACACGGTGGCGCAAGGCTTTGGCTCACTTGGTCTGATGACCTCGGTGCTAATGACGCCTGATGGAAAAACCGTTGAAGCCGAAGCCGCTCATGGCACAGTAACCCGCCATTATCGTCAGCATCAGGCTGGCAAAACCACCTCAACCAACCCTATTGCGTCTATCTTTGCGTGGACTCAAGGGTTGCGGTATCGGGCTAAATTTGACGATAACCCAGAGCTAGAGGCGTTTGCGGCAACCCTAGAACACGTTTGCATCAGTACCGTTGAAAATGGCCAAATGACAAAGGACCTTGCTCTTTTGATCGGGCCAGAACAGGCGTTTTTATCAACTGATGATTTTCTTAATGCGATTGACCAAAACCTCAAGGCTAAAATGGCTGGCTAACACACTTTGTTTCGTTAGCTGAAATTTTATAACCTAGTGATTTTAGTTTAGTAAGTTTTGGGCAGCTTCAAGAATCGCGGTAATGGCGGCATCGGCTTTATCCCCATCAGGTCCACCAGCTTGAGCCATATCAGGCCGACCGCCACCGCCCTTGCCGCCTATTTTCTCAGCCCCGATCCTTACCAAATCAACGGCGTTGATCTGATCAGTGATGGCTTTTGATACCGCCACAACAATTGACGCTTTACCATCCGCAACAGAAATCAGCACAACAACCCCTTTGGAGGTGTTTGCCATCATGCCATCCGCTATGGCCTTGAGGTCTTTAGCCGGGGTATCGGATAAAAGCCTGCCTGTGAAAGCAATGTCGCCGATCTGCTGGCTAATATCACTGCTATCACCGCCTCCTGATGCTAATTTGCGGCGTAAGTCAACGATCATCTGATCCGCCTGTTTGCGCTCTTGCATCAACGCTTCCAGTCTTGTTGATAATTGCTCTGGGGTGGTTTTCAGCAATTGTGACGACGTTGACAGAATATCAAGTCTCTCCTTGATCCACTGCATCGCCCCATCATTTGTCACAGCCTCAATCCGGCGGACACCGCCAGCAACCGAGGTTTCACCAATAATCTTAAAAAGACCAATTTCGCCAGTATGGTTAACATGGGTGCCGCCACATAATTCTACCGACCACGCCGCGCGGCCTGTGATTTCGGTTGGCCCGCCCATGGATACCACCCTCACCTCATCACCATATTTCTCACCAAAGAGAGCAAGAGCGCCTTCGGCAATCGCATCATCTTGAGTCATAAGACGCGTGGTAACCTCGCTATTCATCATTAAACGGTGATTGACCAAAGCCTCAATCGTTGCCAGCTCGTCTGGCTCAACCTGTCGGGTATGACTAAAATCAAAGCGCAGACGATCAGGGCTGACCATTGACCCTTTTTGCATCACATGGGTGCCAAGCACCTCACGCAAGGCTTCTTGCAACAGATGGGTGGCGGAATGGTTACAACGCAAATATTGGCGCCGTGCGGCGTCAACCGCAAAGCGGCAAGCCTGCCCTACATGAATATCATCACTTGCCGTGATGACATGAAAAAACACCCCTGATGGCGTCTTCCATGTATCCGTGACCTGTGCGATTTCCTTGCCTGTCGCCTCATCATATATCACGCCTTGATCACCAATCTGACCGCCTGATTCCGCATAGAATGGCGTTTGGTTTGCTACTAAGGTTGCGGTTTCCCCTGCTGTGATCTGATCTTTTTCAGTGTCATCCTGTGCCAAAGCCAACACAATGCCGTTGGCTGAGGTCGTGGTGTATCCCAAAAACTCAGTTGCTCCGGCCTTATCCGCTATGTTCAGAAATAGAGGCGACATTCCTTTATCACCTGAACCAGACCATGCCTTTCTTGCCATGGTTTTTTGTTTTTCCATCGCCGCATCAAACCCGGAATGATCAACAACCCAGCCATGACCACGCAACACATCCTCGGTCAGATCAATGGGAAAGCCGTAAGTGTCATAGAGCTTAAACGCTAACTGGCCGTCAAGACGCCCAGCCCCGGGGTTTTGTTCGACTTCATCCATCAGGATACGCAGACCTCGATCAAGGGTTTCCTTGAACCGCGTTTCTTCCAGTTTCAGAATTTCAGTGACCAGACTCTCAGCGCGTTTTAATTCAGTGTAATGTCCACCCATCACCTCAACAAGCGCGGGAACAAGCTTATACATCAGGGGATCGCGGCACCCCATCTGATGCGCGTGACGCATGGCTCTTCGCATAATTCGCCGCAACACATAACCGCGACCTTCGTTAGATGGTAACACCCCATCCGAGATCAAAAAACAAGATGAGCGCAAGTGATCAGCAATGACCCGATGCGAGACCCGATGTGCCCCATTAGCATCAACCCCAGCATGACCTGCTGACGCTGCGATAAGGTGCTGCATCAAATCAATATCATAATTATCATGATGCCCTTGCATGATGGCGGCAATCCGCTCAATGCCCATGCCTGTGTCAATAGAAGGGCGCGGCAAAGACACACGATCATCTGGCCCACGCTGTTCAAATTGCATAAAGACGAGATTCCAAATCTCAATAAACCGGTCCCCATCTTCATCAGGAGAACCCGGAGGGCCGCCGGGGATATGATCCCCGTGATCATAGAAAATCTCAGAACAAGGGCCGCACGGGCCAATATCACCCATTGACCAGAAATTATCCGATGTCGCGATGCGAATGATGCGGTCATCAGACAAACCAGCAATTTTGCGCCAATAGTCAGCGGCCTCATCATCATCATGGTAAATCGTCACCAACAATTTATCTTTGGGGAGACAGTATTCTTTGGTGATCAGATTCCAAGCCAGTTCAATCGCCTGATCTTTGAAATAATCACCAAAGGAAAAGTTTCCCAACATTTCAAAAAACGTATGGTG
>CBFHXL010000038.1:0-14632 GCA_965659785.1 Puniceispirillales bacterium (SeqCode) | reverse complement strand
ATTTACCACGGCGCGGCGCACCGGATGGGTGGCAACAAAGGTTCCGGCTTTTCGGCGGCGGATCAGATAGCCTTCTTTGGCGATCTCACGCAGGGCGCGGTTAAGGGTTGTTCGCGCCACCCCATAATCCCGTGCCATCATTTCTTCGTTCGGCAGTTTTTCGCCCGGCAACCAATGCCGCGCGTTTAGCTTTTCCATCACAAGGTCTTTGATGCTGTTCCAGCTGTGGCGAGTCATGACAGTTTCATTTGCCGTAAATGTTGTACCTGTTTGGCATAGCGCGTGCGGATGGCATCATGATGAATATGCCGGCCGTCTGTCACCATATGGCGACCCGCTGACCACACCTCGCTGATCATCCGGTTGTCACCTGCCGCGACCAGGCTATCCAGAATCCGATCACCTGCGATGCCAATCAAATCCAGCGCGTTGGCATTAAGCGCAACCAAATCCGCTAATCCGCCAACGCGGATCACACCGCCTTTGCGCCCCATGGCCTGATGCCCGCCTGTGGTGACCATCTGCCAGAGTTGCCGCCCAACTGAGGCGGTTTCCGTGGCCATAATATTACGTCTTTTGTCGCGCAGGCGTTGAGAATATTCGAGCGTCCGCAATTCTTCAACAAGGGAAATGCGGATATTGGAATCTGATCCAACACCAATTTTGCCGCCATGGGCTTGATACCGCGCGCCATCAAAAATACCATCACCAAGGCTGGATTCCGTGATCGGGCAAAGCCCTACCACCGCGCCTGATTTTGCCAATGCCTCAGTTTCAGTGGTGATCATCTGTGTGGAATGGATCAGACAAAACCGATCATTCACATCAAATTGATCAAGCAAATATTCAGTCGGTCTGGCGCCCGTATGCGCCTTGACCTCGTCAACCTCGGCGACTTGTTCTGCTAGGTGCATATGAAACGGGGCGTCTGGCATCATGTTTGCCGCCGCCATTAATCCGTCATGGGATACCGCTCGCAAAGAATGGGGTGCAACCCCGATACGGGCATCTTTGGGCAGATCAGATATCAGCCGGGCAGAGGCCTGATGTAAGTGGTGATAGGCATCTATGCCATTGCCAAAACGGATTTGCCCTGCCCCTAACGGGCGCTGATCACAGCCCCCATATTGATAAAGAACCGGCAGTAAGGTCATGCCAATTCCGGTTTCATGCGCGGCGTCGGTAATCGCCGCCGCCATCACCGCCAGATCATCATAAGGGGTGCCATCAGCCTGATGATGCAGATAATGAAACTCCCCTACTGCGGCATAGCCAGCCTCTAGCATTTCCATTTGCACAAGAGCGCTGATGGCGCGCACATCTTCGGGGGTTAGCGCCTCAAGAAAGCGGTACATTAATTGCCGCCATGTCCAGAAACTGTCTTCGGGATGATCGCCTCTGAACTCGGTCAGCCCTGCCATGGCGCGTTGAAAGGCGTGGCTATGCACATTGCATGGCGCCGGCAACAACATTGGCACATGAATATCGGCCGCCTTATCCGCATCAGATGGTGTTGCGATGGCATCAATGTGTCCATTAACCACCGTTAGGGTGAGGTTGTCTTGCCAGCCTTTATCGGTTAGCGCCTTATCCGCAGAAATGATGAAATTCATATGCTGATTGTCTTCGTCTTAAAGGTTATATGTGCATACAAATTAAAAGCAACAAGGCGCTGTTAGCAAGACTTAATTTGCTCATGGCATCAAAGGATGCCCACCCTTTGCATAGTCCAGTAAAGCCCTATGATCGCAATCACCACCGATACTGGGACCTGAAAGATGATGCGGTAATGATGAGGTTTTGATAAAATGATCTTAAGCATGATGAATATCGGAACCACGATGATCAACTGGCCTATCTCAACGCCAATATTGAAACTGATTAACGATAGGATAAAGGCGCTGTCCGGCAACCCAAACTCTGCCAAAACTGAAGCAAAGCCTAATCCATGCAATAACCCAAACGCAAACACCACGCCGCCGCGCATCAACCGCAAATGGGGGTCTGGTTGTGAAGATGCCCGAAGCAGGTTTTCCACCGCGATATAGGCAATGGATAGGGCGATAAGCGGCTCAACGATGCTTGGGGATACTTGCACCCAGCCTAGGCTTGCGGCTGCTAGGGTTAGGGTGTGGGCAACGGTAAAGAGGCTGATCTGCAACAACAGATGATGCCCTGAACGGCTAAACGCCAACAACCCGATCACAAAGAGGATATGATCAAGCCCATAGGGCACAATATGGATAATGCCGGAATGAATGTATCTTGTGATGATATCCCATAAAGACGGTTGATAAATCTGACCTAGCGCAAAGCCATTGCTGTCACCGCCTCTTTCCAGAAACTCAACATAATTGGCGTCACTGCCATCACCATGTTGGCGAAGAAGCAGGCTGCCCATCGTTGAAGGCCAGCTCACGGTGATGATGGCTTCTTGATCAAATGGCATATCCGGAGGTGACGTCGGGCTGGTGGCCAGAACAATAATGGTGGTTTCTCGGATGATGTCTGGATTACTGATGTCTTCGGTCTGGATATCTTTTAACGCCCATGCCAGCGGTTGATCATCAAGGTGGATGCTGACCACTTGGCTGAGTGAGGGGAAGGACGCCTTCATCAAAACCGACAATTGATCAGGCGCGAGCGCTCGTAAGCGATCATATTCTGATGCCTCAGGGCTGTCATCCGTATCCACGAGATCAGATAAATCCATGCCAGCCAAGAAACTTTCGGCGGTAAAGGATAGCCTGATCTCAAGCGTGTTCGTGCTGTTTTCTGCTAGGCCCACATCCATAACTGAGGGGCGAATTTCATGGGCATGGCTAAGGCCAGACGATATCAGGATGATCATCACGACGGCGGTAAAAAAAGAACCAAGGCTGTGAAAAATAGATGTTGGCATAGGCAAAGATATTCTCATAGATGGAACTTGACGGGTGCGTTCAGAGCGATGAGTATATCACCATTATGAAATATGTCAGTATTCCGCCGCTATTAAATCTATGCCTTTATCTTATTGTTTGGGGGGGATGCGCTGTTCAGGCGGTCTTGCCTATAACCTCTCTGCAAGCCCATGAGTTATGGTTGGAGGCGGCTGAACCCATGGTGGATGACGCCAATCAGATTGGGGTAGATATTCGCCTAGGGGATATGTTTGCTGGCTCAAGGCAATTTTTCATTCCTGAACGGGCGATCATGTTAAAACGCATCACCGCCGATGGTGAGACGACTTTGAACCCTCGGCCGGGCAATCGCCCTGCTATATCCTTTCCTGCCCCTGCTCAGCCAAGCCATACGGTTATTGCTTATGAGACCATTGGCTTTTATCTGACTTATAAGGAATGGGAAAAATTTATCCGCTTTACCGAGGGTAAAGGGGCGGCTGATATTCTTGATCAGCATAAGATCAGAAACTTACCCCAAGTTGATTTTCAAGAACGCTATAAACGCTATGCCAAAACCAGCCTCTTTATGTCCAAGGCGATTGAGCAAAATAACGATACCTCAACAGGGCTTGAGATTGAGTTTATTGTAACTGATGTCACGATGGTGTCTGCGGCTAGCCAACGCATCACCGCGGTTTTGATGTATCAAGATGCCCCCTTGGCAGATGCGCCAGTGACCTTATTCACGCGAACCCCAGAGGGGGAAATCACAACCACAACATTGGCAACCGACCATCAGGGTGTGATTAGCGTTAACACCCAAAAAGGGGCATATTATATGCTAGATCATGTTCTGTTTCGCCCTATTGCCTCGGGCGCTGATCCGAATGGGGCGGTATGGGAAACCCTCTGGGCCTCGCATAGCTTTTCAGGGCCTGAATAGCCGGGGCTGATATGCCCTTTTGCGCTTGATCTCCATTTTTATATGTGCATACATATTACAGAGACTATGCGATTTCAAACAAAGGCAATTCCGTGCATATCATACATAACGCCACATTGGTCACATTAGCCGCGGATGATGACTATGGGATCATCCCTGATGCTGCTTTGGTCACAAAGGATCAGCATATTGAATGGGTTGGCGCGCGCGCGGATTGCCCTTATTTCGATCATAATGCGGATAACACTATCACATCCTATGATGCCAAAGGGGCGGTGATTACCCCTGCCTTGATTGATTGCCATACCCATATCGTTCATGGCGGTGATCGCGCAGTTGAGTTTGAGATGCGCCTTAACGGGGCAGGATATGAAGAGCTGGCCCGGGCAGGGGGCGGCATCAATTCCACCGTTAGGGCAACACGCGCCGCCAGTTTGGATGAATTGATTGATACCGCGCTGGTCCGGCTAGACCATTTGATCGCAGAAGGCGTGTCGGTGGTTGAGGTAAAATCTGGATATGGGCTAGATACGGAAACCGAATGTCAGATGCTGCGCGCCGCCCGTGCGCTGGCCAGCAAACGGGATATTGTTGTCAAAACGTCATTTTTAGGCGCTCATGCCTTGCCTGATGACTATCAGGACAGACCAGATGCCTATATTGATGGCGTTGTTATTCCAGCCCTAGAACAGGCCCATGCTGAGGGGTTGGTAGACGCGGTAGACGGGTTTTGTGAGGGCATAGCCTTTACCCCGGCACAGATTGAGCGCGTCTTTATAAAAGCGCAAGACCTTGGGCTTCCGGTCAAACTTCATGCGGAACAGTTATCGCATTTAGGCGGAACAAAACTGGCGGCAAAGTATCAGGCCATGTCAGTTGATCATCTCGAATATGCCAATGCTGATGATGCCAAAGCGATGGCTGAGGCAGGGTCGGTAGCCGTGATTTTGCCGGGGGCGTTTTATACGTTGCGTGAAACCCAACTGCCGCCGATTGATGCCTTTAGAACGCATCACGTCCCAATGGCGGTATCCACCGATTGTAATCCCGGCTCATCGCCCATGACCTCAATATTGCTGGCGATGAATATGTCGGCAACGATGTTCAGAATGACCCCTGAGGAAGCACTGCGCGGAGTAACGCATCACGCGGCCAAGGCTCTTGGCATCACTGATCGAGGGCGCTTGGCAAAAGGCTATGTTGCTGATCTGGCCTTTTGGCAGATCACCCATCCGGCAGAGTTGAGTTATCGGATCGGATTTAATCCTCTGATCCGGCGCGTGACTGGGGGAAAGTTATGAAGCCGCCCTCATCATCTCATCTATCCCCCGGACAGGTCACGCTCAACAAATGGGAGCATCTTTGGCAAGAAAGGTTATCCGCAGAAATTGATCCCTCGGCTAAGGCTAGGGTGGATGCGGCGGCAACACTGGTGGCAACGGCGGCAACAGGGGATAAGCCTGTTTATGGCATTAACACCGGCTTTGGCAAATTAGCATCAGTCAAAATCAATGCGGATGACGTGATCCGACTGCAACGCAATTTGATCTTATCGCACTGTGCCGGGGTTGGTGATCCGCTTGATGAGGACGCTGCGCGCTTGATGATGTTGCTCAAAATCAATTCCTTGGCACGAGGGGCATCTGGTGTGCGCTGGGAAGTGATCATGATGTTGCAAGATTTGCTGGCCCAAGGGATCATTCCTGTGATTCCAGAACAAGGTTCGGTTGGTGCATCTGGTGATCTGGCGCCCCTTGCCCATATGGCGGCGGTGTTGATTGGGGAAGGCGAAGTTTTTTATCAAAGCCGCCGTATGCCCGGGGGTGAGGCACTCCAAAAGGCAGGAATAGCCCCCATCACCTTAGCCCCAAAAGAGGGATTAGCCTTAATCAATGGCACCCAATTTTCAACTGCGATGGCGATGATCGGGTTATGGAAAACCCGCCGCTTAGTCATGACAGCTATGATTTCAGGGGCATTAACAACAGACGCGATCATGGGGTCGACCTCACCAACTTTGCCGGGTATTCATGCCTTGCGAGGGCTAAATGGTCAGATTAAAGTCGCTGAGGAAAGCCGCCGTTTGCTGGCAGGGTCAGCCATCAGGGAAAGCCACCGCGAGGATGATGAGCGTGTCCAAGACCCTTACTGTATCCGGTGTCAGCCGCAAGTACTAGGGGCGGCGGTTGATATTCTGGACGCGGCAGCGGCGACATTGGCGATTGAGGCAAACGCCGTGACCGATAATCCGATTGTTTTGGTTGACGAAGGTCTGATTGTTTCAGGCGGCAATTTCCATGCTGAGCCTGTGGCCTTTGCCGCTGATCAAATTGCCCTTGCCATCGCCGAAACAGGGGCGATCAGCCAACGCCGTATCGCGCTGATGGTTGATCCTAATCAGTCGTTTCACTTGCCGCCGTTTTTAACACCAAAGCCGGGATTAAACTCTGGCTTTATGATTGCTGAAGTCACGTCAGCGGCGTTGATGAGCGAAAACAGGCATCTTGCTAATCCGTGCTCCACTGACAGCACCCCGACCTCTGCCAATCAAGAAGATCATGTTAGCATGGCGGCTCACGCGGCGGTGCGCTTACAGCGCATGACAAAAAATCTAGCGCATATTATCGCGATTGAGGCGCTAGCCGCCGCCCAAGGGGTTGATTTCCGCAAACCGCTGGAAACCAGTCCGGTTTTGCAAGCGGTGATGGCGACCATTCGCACCCATATTCCGGCCTTGGAGGATGATAGATATATGGCTGATGATATCAAGGCGATGAGCCAGTTAATCAATCATGGTGTGCTGGTAAATACGGCAGGCACGGAAGGCTTTTTTGATCAACCGGCTTCAGGCCATTACCTATGATTTGAGCATTATTAGCGATGCGGGTTCCGCATTTCCGAGAGATTGTTAGGAGAGACCAATATGACCAACAGCAAAAATAATCCGCGCCATAATATTCGTGAGATATACCCCGACACAGGAACAGAGATCACGGCAAAAAGCTGGTTAACTGAGGCTCCCTTGCGGATGTTGATGAACAATCTTCACCCTGAGGTAGCGGAAAACCCTCATGAATTGGTTGTTTATGGCGGCATTGGGCGGGCGGCACGGACATGGCAAGATTTTGATATGATTGCCGCTAGTCTGCGTGATCTTGAAGATGATCAAACGCTGTTGGTGCAATCGGGAAAGCCTGTTGGTGTGTTTCAAACCCACCCTAATGCGCCTAGGGTATTAATTGCCAATTCTAATCTGGTGCCAAACTGGGCGACATGGGATCATTTTAATGAACTCGACCGCAAAGGGTTGGCTATGTATGGCCAGATGACGGCGGGGTCATGGATTTATATTGGCACGCAAGGCATTGTTCAGGGCACTTACGAAACTTTTGTCGAAGCAGGGCGTCAGCATTATGATGGCAACTTGACAGGGCGCTGGATTCTCACGGGCGGGCTTGGCGGTATGGGCGGGGCACAGCCCCTAGCCGCGGTCATGGCAGGGGCCTGTTGTCTAGCGGTGGAATGTGATGAAACCCGAATAGATATGCGGCTAAAGACAGGATATCTGGATGAAAAAACCGACAATCTTGATGACGCTATTGCAAGGATCAAGGCTTGGACAGCGAAAGGTGAGGCCAAATCCATTGGTCTGATTGGAAACGCGGCTGAAATTTTCCCGCAAATCTATCAGCAAGGCATTAAGCCAGATATCGTTACCGATCAGACCAGCGCCCATGATCCGATCAATGGATATTTGCCCATAGGCTGGTCACTGGCAGAATGGCGCGCTAAGCGTGAAACAGACCCTAAGGCGGTTGAGGCGGCGGCGCGCGCCAGCATGAAAACCCATGTTGCGGCAATGGTGGATTTCTGGAATGCAGGTGTTCCTACTTTGGATTATGGAAACAATATTCGGCAAGTGGCAAAAGAAGAAGGATTGGAAAACGCCTTTGCCTTTCCGGGCTTTGTCCCTGCCTATATCAGACCTTTATTTTGTCGCGGCATTGGCCCTTTTCGGTGGTGTGCGTTATCAGGTGATCCCGAAGATATTTATCGCACAGATGCAAAGGTCAAAGAGCTGATTGATGATCCACATTTACATAATTGGCTAGATATGGCACGTCAGCGTATCCACTTTCAGGGGCTTCCGGCGCGGATTTGCTGGGTTGGTCTTGGTCAGCGGCATAAGCTTGGGCTTGCCTTTAACGAAATGGTGCGCAACGGCGAATTAAAAGCCCCTGTGGTCATAGGCCGTGATCATCTGGATAGCGGTTCGGTGGCTAGCCCTAACCGAGAAACTGAGGCTATGCGTGATGGCAGTGATGCCGTCAGTGACTGGCCATTGCTTAATGCCTTGCTGAATACCGCATCAGGCGCAACATGGGTGTCACTGCACCATGGCGGCGGTGTTGGTATGGGCTTTTCTCAACATTCAGGGATGGTGATTTGCTGTGATGGTTCTGCGGATGCAGACGCCCGTTTGGAACGCGTGTTGTGGAATGATCCCGCAACCGGGGTGATGCGTCATGCTGATGCTGGTTATGATGACGCGCTGGCTTGCGCCAAAGAACATGGATTAAATCTGCCATCAATTTTGAAAGACTAGAGGTATTGTTATGCATTATGCGCCGGGTCTAGAAGATTGCCCTTTACCATTTTCACCGTTCAAATCCTGTACGGTGCCGCGCCCAATCGGATGGTTGTCGACGATTTCAAAAGACGGGGTCCCCAATCTCGCCCCATATAGCCAGTGGCAGAATCTGACCTTTGATCCGCCAATGGTGATGTTTGCTGCCAATCAACTCAGCACAGGTGAGCGTAAGCATACTGTCGTTAATGCTGAGGAAACGGGCTGGTTTGTCTGGAACATGGCAACCTATGATCTGCGCGAGGCGGTTAATATTTCTGCGATGGAATTAGAAGCAGATGAAGATGAGTTTCTGCGTGCAGGCGTCACACCGATACCATGCGTGGATGCCCCATGCCCACGGGTAAAGGAAAGCCCAGCGCATTTTGAATGCCGCTATCTGTCCACCCACCGGTTGCGCGGCCATTCCGCCCATGGCTGGGTTGAAGTTGTCTATGGCGAGGTGGTTCGCATCCATGTTGATGATGATGTGCTTACCCCTGAAGGCAAGATGGATATTCCCCGTATTCGGCCGTTGGCGCGGTTGGGGTACTATGATTACACCTCTGTTACGGATGTCTTTGAGATGCGGATACCTGGGGCGTCAGGCCGTGCCGCTGATGGTCTAGAGGGAAAAAGTACCGTTTTGACCGATGACTGATTGACAATCGCGTCAAAACTTATGAGGATAATATGTGCATACTTAAAAAATGATCTGCTTTCTTATATGGGGGAAAAATAATGCTTAAAATGTTACAAACTTCATTTTTCGCTGGGGTTATGGCTCTGGCTGGCGGTATGAGTGCGGCTAGCGCTGAGAATATTAAAATTGGATTTAATGTTCCGCTAACAGGCTTTGCTGCTGCTGATGGACAATCCGCGCTTCATGGCGCTGAACTGGCGGTTCAGCAAGTCAACGCTAATGGCGGCATTAGTGGCGATATGCTTGAGCTTGTGGTCTATGATGATCAGGCTAGCCCAAAAGAAGCCGCGCCACTTGCCATCAAGATGATTACGCAAGATGAGGTGGTAGCCGGGGTATCTGGCAGTTATTCGGGGTCAACTCGTGCCGCTGCGACCATTTTCGCGGAAAACAGCGTGCCTTATATTTCGGCCTATGCCATTCACCCTGATATTACTCGTGCTGGGGATTATGTGTTCCGGACCTCCTTTATGGGTGAGGTTCAGGGCCGGGCAGGGGCAAAACTGATTGGTGAGATGCTTGGCAAAAAGCGTGTGACCATGATCACGCTCAACAATGATTTTGGTATCTCCTTGGCTAACGGGTTCAAAGAAAAGGCCTCTGATTTTGGCATTGAGATTGTTTCCGAATATGAATACAGCATCAAAGATCGGGAGTTTGGGGCGATTGTTTCCAAAATTAAATCTGACAATCCTGATGCGATTTATGCCAGTGGCTATTTCTTTACCGCAGGCCCATTGGTCAGCCAACTTCGCGCCGCCGGCATTGATCAGCCTGTTGTTGGACAGGAAGGTTATGATGGCCAGAAGTTCATTGAAATTGCCGGGGCGGCATCCGAAGGCGTGATGATCACCACATCATTGGATCGGGATTCCACAGACCCTGTGACCAAAGCCTTTATTGATGGCTTTTCTGGTAAAGCGGGATATCCAGCAGATATGGTTGGCGCTTCTGCGCATACGGCCATTCTTGTGCTTGCTGATGCCATGTCTCGGGCAGGGAGCACAGATAAGGCCAGTTTGCGTGACGCTATTGCGGCAACAAATCTAAAGGCCTCAACTGGTCAGATTTCTTTTAATGATCTTGGTGAAGTGAAAAAAGATGTGCAGGTTCAAATCGTTCGTAATGGAAATTGGCATCATCATTCCGTTATTAGCGACGCGGTTTTGCTAGCACCGCCAGCAAAATAAATTTTCGCTTACCTATCTGTTGAACAGGAACCGGGTTTTCTGGTTCCTGTTTTGAGGTTTTTTCATGCTGGCAATTGATATCCTTATTCAAGGGTTAATCCAAGGCTCCATCTATGCGTTGATCGCGCTTGGATTAACGCTTGTATATGGATTGCTGCGGATTTTGCATGTTGCCCATGCGTCGCTTTTTACATTAGGCGGCTATTTAGGGGTTTTAGTGACCAACGCCACAGGCAGTCTGTTTCTGGCATTAGTTCTGGCAATGCTGGTGGTTGGCTTTGTTGGCATGGCGAGTTATCGCATCATTTATCGGCCTTTGTTATCACGTCCGCCCTTGATAGCCCTGATTGCCTCAATCGGGATTTTTATTGCTTCTGAAGAGGTGTTTCGTCTGATCTTTGGCCCGTTCAGCATCTCTTATAAAGCAACACCACTGCAAAGCCAGATTGACATCTTACCCGGCATTATGTTGAGCGAGGCGCGTATCATGGTGGTGGTGCTAGCTTTTGTTTTACTGCTAGGGGTCAACTGGCTATCTAGGCGAACTCGCCTTGGTATCGCCGCGCGCGCCAGTGTGGTTGATCCGGGCATGGCCATGAGCAGTGGCGTTAATGTAGAAACCATCCGCTATGCCATCTTTTTTATCGGCTCGGCATTTGCTGCCGCCGCAGGGGTTATGGTCTCGTTGCTAAATAATTTGGTTGAACCAACGATGGGTGCGGTGCCGTCATATAAGGCGCTTGCGATTATTGTTCTTGGCGGTCTTGGCAGTGTTCGCGGCGCCTTAATTGCGTCTTTGTTACTAGGGGTTATCGAAACCTTTGGCACGATTTATCTGGACGATATCCTAGACAGGGATTCGATTGCTTTTGCGTTTCTTATTCTGGTGTTAATGATCCGCCCCAAAGGCATTTTTACAAAAGGATAATCACATGGCCTATGAAATGATTGTTCTGACAAATATGCTGATTGCCATTCTGTTTGCGCAATCGCTCAACCTGATCACGGGGTTTTGTGGGCAAGTGAGTCTGGGTCACGCGGCATTCTTGGGCATTGGGGCTTACACTAGCGCTATGCTGACCAAATCCGGCTGGCCCCTGATGGCAACCTTTATCCCTGCCATGGTTATCGCAGGTCTGATTGGCATGATTGTCGGCACTGCGTCGTTAAGGGTGCGTCATGATTTTCTAGCCATTACGACCATGGGGGTGTCTTTTCTGTTCACGGGGATTATCCGGAAACAGGATATGCTTGGCGGCGAAATGGGTGTGTCTGGTATTCCAGCCCCTGATGGTGGCCGCGTGGGGTTATTGTTGATGGCATTAGGCCTGACCATCTTGTTCATTATGATTATGATTTATGTAAAGCGGTCATGGATGGGATTTGTGTTTGAATCCATTGCCGAAGACGAAGACACCGCTAGCGTGCTGGGCATAGATGTGCGGCGGTTTAAGCTGTTTGCCTTTATCCTTGGCACGGCTGGCGCTGGCCTTGCTGGTGCGCTTTATGCTCACCAAGTGCGCTTTATCGGGCCGGATAGTTTTGGATTTGTTGAATCGGTGACGGTGCTTTCCATGGTTATTGTGGGGGGCATTGGCTCAATCTGGGGGGTAACGATAGCGGCGGCGCTATTGTCGGTGATGCCACAATTTTTTCAGGTGATTGATGACTATAAATTGCTGGTTTATGGGTTGCTGTTGTTCTTTGCTATGCGGTTTCTGCCCGAAGGTCTGGGCGGTTTAGCCAAGCGGTTCCGCCACCATAGGAGCAAGTCATGACGCCAACCTCAAAACCTTTATTTCAACCTCATCAGACCCCATTGCTTGAGGTCAAAGACGTGACGGTTACCTTTGGTGGTCTTAACGCCGTGGATGGGGCGGAATTGATGCTAGGCGATAATGAGTTGTTAGGGTTTATCGGCCCTAATGGTGCTGGTAAAACCACATTGATGCGAGCCATTATTGGTATGCTGACCCCTGCTAAGGGGCGTATTATTTTGAACGGGCAAGACATTTCCAATCGCCGGATTGTGGAGCGGATCAATTTGGGAATGGCGCTAGCGCAACAGATTATCAAACCGCTCAAAGATATGACGCTTCTTGATAATGTGGCGTTGGCGGCAGGGGGCGGCAAATTGCTATCCCCGGTTAAGGCGATATGGCATCGCTCACGGCAAAAGGAACAGGATGTGGCTAACGTCTTGCTGACTGAAGTCGGATTGGCTGAAGTCATCCATAAATATCCCTCTGAATTACCGCTGGGCTATTTGAAAAGGCTTGAGGTGGCAAGGGCATTAGCGCGCCAACCCAAGGTGCTGTTGCTGGATGAACCTTTAGCTGGACTTAGCAAAAAGGAAAGTGAGGAGATGGCAGACTTGATTATGGGCCTGCCACGGCAAGGGCGCAGTGTGATCCTGATTGAACATAATCTGGCGCAAGTCAGGCGGATTTGTAAAATCCTCTATGTGCAGAATAATGGTCGCCCTTTGGCCTTTGGCAACACTGATGAGGTGCTTGCCAAGCGTGAGGTGCAGATGGCGTATTTAGGGAAAAGTGAGTGATGCTTGAGGTTCGCAATATCATCAGCCGATATGGGCCTGTGACCGCGTTGCACGGGGTGGATTTCACCTTAAATGGGGGTGAGGTGCTGGCCTTGGTCGGGACGAATGGGGCAGGGAAATCAACCTTGGTGATGTCGATTGCTGGCCATGTTATCCCTGAACAAGGCCAAATCTATCTGGAAGGGGAAGACATTACCCAGATCGCCCTGCATGAAAGGGCGGCGCGCGGCATTGGCCTCGTGCCTGAAGGTCGCCGGGTGTTTCCAGATTTGACCGTTAAAGAAAACCTAATCACAGGCGGTTATGTTCTGCCGCGGCAGTCAGAAAAGGATAGGCTTGATGGTGTATATGATATTTTTCCGCGTCTCTATGAACGCGCGCATCAGCTAGCTGGATCATTATCTGGTGGCGAACAGCAAATGCTGGCTTTTGGGCGTGCAATCATGCTTAATCCTAAAGTTATGCTGATTGATGAGATTTCTCTTGGCTTGATGCCGCGCGTGATCAATGAATGTTATGATGTGCTGGAACGCTTACGCGAAAGAAAGATTGCTATCATTTTAGTTGATCAAAACTCAGACGCTTCATTGGGATTTGCGGATCAAGCGATCTGGCTGGAATCTGGTCATGTCAAATGGCAGGGTGAGGCCAAATCCTGCCCCTTACTGCAAGAGAGTGTTGTTGGTTAATGGGTAAAACCATTATCCTAAGACTATGGCCTAAATCTGGGCCTAAATCAGGGCCCTAAACATTAAAGTGTTGGCGTCAGTCAGGAGCCAAAATCATGTCAGAAAAACCAGATTTAGCCGCCTTATTTGGCGCCACTTCAAGCGATACCTTTTTAGGTCTCAAAAAATGTGAGGATTTTTCCACTATTGTGGCCTCATCAGCGTTTATTGGTGTGCCTTGTGCAACGCCTTATGGGTCTGTTGGCGCTTATGCCAAAAACGGTCCAACATCGCTCAGAGAGGGTATTGCCTCACTAACCGCTAACATTGAACGGCATAATTTTGATCTTGGCGGGCCGACTTTTCCCCAAGGCACAACACCTGCGGTGGATTGTGGTGATCTGGAATGGGATGAAAATGATTTTGCCAGCAACCGAAACACGATCCGTGACGCGGTTGCATTGATTGCTAAAAATGGCGTTGTGCCGATTGTCATCGGCGGTGATGATTCTGTTCCTATCCCTATGATTGAGGCGATGGCAGAGGTCGGTAATGATTTCACCATTCTTCAGATTGATGCGCATATTGATTGGCGCAAGGAACATATGGGTGAGCGTTTTGGCCTTTCGTCAACAATGCGCCGCGCCTCTGAAATGGGTCATATTAAAGACATTATTCAGGTTGGGGCGAGGGGAATAGGCTCTGCCCATAGTGATGACTACGATGATGCGGTGGCATGGGGAGTTAAGTTTTTTCCTGCCCAGCAAGTTCACAAAGAGGGGGTGGCGCCAGTATTAGAACAGATCAGCCCTAACACAAATCTGATTCTTTGTTTTGATATTGATGCGCTTGACCCTTCGATTGCCCCAAATACTATCGGACGCGCCCCTGGGGGCTTGAGTTACTATCAGGCTCTTGATCTGATTTCTGGTGCGGCTAGCAAAGCAAAGCTATGTGCTATGGATTTTGTTGAGATTATGCCAGAGGTTGATATTGATGGCCTTGGCGGCTTGACGGTATCACGGCTAGTGGCCGCGTCTATGGGTATTATCGCCA
>CBFHXL010000037.1:0-14911 GCA_965659785.1 Puniceispirillales bacterium (SeqCode) | reverse complement strand
CGGTGGTTCGTACTGGCGGCCGGGCTAAAAAATCCTCTGCTGGCTATGACTTGACCCGTCTTCTCATCGGGTCTGAAGGCACCCTTGGGATCATCACCGAATTGACGGTAAAGCTGCACGGTATTCCTGAGACCATCGCAGGCGGTATCTGTTCCTTCCCCAGCGTTGAGGCGGCTTGCAAAGCGGTCATTACAACCATCCAATATGGTATTCCTGTCGCTCGGATGGAGCTTCTTGATGAGGTGCAGGTGCGGGCCTGTAACCAATATTCAGGGTTTGATCTACCGGAGGAAACCTTGCTTCTACTGGAATTTCACGGTACCGAAAATGGCGTGCGTGAACAATCAAAGATGTTTGGTGAAATTGCCGCTGAATATACCACTCATGCATTCAAATGGACGACTGACCCTGAAGAAAGGGGCAAACTTTGGAAGGCGCGGCATGATGCGTTCTGGGCAGTGATGTCGCTACTGCCCGGGGCGCAAGGGATATCGACCGATGTTTGTGTGCCGATCTCACGTCTGGCAGAATGTGTTGAGGAAACGCGCCGAGATATCGAAGACACAGGGATTGTCGCACCGTTGGTTGGTCATGTGGGTGATGGTAATTTTCATGCTCTTCCGATTGCCATGCCCGATGACACCGAGGCATGGGCAAAAATTAAAAGCTTTTCCGAAAGGTTGTCGGAACGTGCGATTGCTATGGGCGGCACCTGCACCGGTGAGCACGGCATAGGTCAGGGTAAGATGACTTATCTGCGTCATGAAATGGGGCCAGCGGTGGATATCATGATTGCGATCAAAAATGCGCTTGACCCTGATGATATCCTCAACCCCGGTAAACTCTTTGGGGACGTGCCAGATAACGGGAAAGTACGATAGCCTCTGCCAAGCAAGTTTTAGGTGCACATCCTAGCATCCTCAATCAAAGTAGCTTTGACACCTTTTTGATAGGGGGATTTATTTTGCATTTTCATATGTTAGCACTGGCGGCGTTGTAAGCGCGTTGCGCCACACCACATAACACAAAACAGGGTGTTCACGGGTTTCCAAGGCATGGGGCTGTTGGGATTGATGAAGCGCTATGCCCCCTTGCCGCAAGGTCACATCTTCAGACCCTTGTTTTTTAAATACGGCTTCGCCTGCTAAACACAAATACATTTCTTCTGCCGGATGCTGATGCCAAGGATAATAAAGTCCAGCAGGCATATAGACCATCCATGCGTTCATTTTGTCACTGTGAAAAAACCCGTTTTTCCCAATCAGGCTGTAACAGCCAAATTGATCCATAAAGCGGTCAGAGACTTGCGTTCCGGCATAGGTATCGCGCCAATAGGCTTTCGCCCCTAAATCGTGGAGCAAGTTTGCAATATTACGATAGGCATCCCCGAACAGCCCTTTTTCACGGGCAAAATAATCCTTCGCCCCCATATGACGGGCGGTAACAGGTTGAGGCGTGACATCATCGGGAAATGGGCAAAATGTTTGCAGTTGCGCGTTTGCGTCGTGCATATTGCGAATATCATTTAAGATGGCATCATTATTCATAAAAAGCGCCTTAATGCGTTAACAGTTTTTTCCGTTGCCGTTTCTTAACAGGGTGATAACAGAGCATAGGTCTTACGCACATCTTCGTGAATCACCCATTCCCCGCACCAACCAATAGGCAGGATCAGCAAATCGCCAGCCTTGAGATGCACTTCTCCGCTTCCATCTTGATTGATCACACTCGCCTTACCAGAGAGGATATGACAAAGTTCAGCGCTACCGGTTCGGTCAGCGGTAAAGCGGCCAGGGGTGCAATCCCATATCCCTACTTTTGTTAATCCATCAATGGATTCCCACAAGGGTTGCAGGGCTTCTTCTTGCCCCGGCGTTAGGGTGGTGGGTTTAGGGGCATACTCCCCTTTAGGATATGACAGCAAATCACCAAATGCTTTAAGATCAATCATGGGCTTCTCCTGTTATGATCAATTCTTTACATACTATGTATTTGTATAATCAGATAGCCTGTCATTTATGATTTTCATAAACTGACTTTCGATTTTATCAGGTTTGACTTTGCGGCTAGTGATTACGGCCAATTCATGAAACACACTGGGGTGAAAGGGCCGACTAACAACATCATCCGCCACAGAGGCGGAACCATTTATAGGATCAACAAGGGCAAGATATTGACCAGAGGCAACCAGTCGCCGAGCCAATGAAAAATAAAAACACGAGACTTTATAATTTAATTCAACCCCAGCTTTCGACATGATGGTTTGTAATTGTCTATCAACATTATGGTTGCCCGTGATGGCAACAATTTGCCGATGCTCAAGATGTTTGGGATGTATCACGGTTAATTTCGCCAACGGATCATCCGAACGCATGATGCAAACGCATTTCAGTGCGTAAGTATGGGAGTCAAGATCAGCTACCGGGACAGGTGTGTCAATCAAGCCGATATCAATCTGCCGGCTAGCTACCCATGAGGAAATCTGTCTTGAGGCTTGCAGTTTAATATCAATATAGACATCTGGGTACTCGCGCTGAAATTCAGAAATTAACATTGGCAGAAAGTGAAAAGCTAATGTTCCGTTCGTCCCGATGCGGATCGCACCTGCTTTGCCTGAACGAATACCATCAGCGCGTTCATTTAAGCGCGAGATGGCATCCATGCTTTTTTGCACCTCCTCATAAAGCATGAGCGCTTCGTTTGTTGGGGCAAAGAAACCGCGTTCGCGGTGAAATAGCGTGAATCCCAACTGCTTTTCAAGACTTGATAGAGCAAGGCTTACGGCCGGCTGGGTGAGATTAAGCCGCTGAGCTGCCCGAGACACAGAGCCAGAGTTAAAAAGGGCATCAAAGACATCTAGGTGTCGCATTTTTAATTTCATCATGGATGGCCTTTTATATAAATTTTTCGAATAAATATATATACCATATTAATTTGACTTATTAGAATATTATGCAGAAAGTTTATTAGTACTAAAGATTTAATTTAGAATTTGAATAAAAACGATCTAAGCGCAAGCCCAAATAAGAGGATAATAGGATATATGGATATCTGGGCGAAAGAATGGAAACAAGAGCCATACTGGCATGACACGGTTTCTAAAGATGCAGGGTCTATGGATGCGGAACTGTCTTCTGATCTTGCGGCTAACGCAGATGTTGTCATTATCGGATCAGGCTACACAGGGCTAAACGCGGCGCTAGAAATTGCCCGTGCGGGGCGGTCGGTTGTTGTTCTTGATGCGGCTGATATCGGGTCTGGATGTAGCACGCGAAATGGTGGGCAAATCAGCGCTGGCATCAAACCTTCCTTAGGCGCTTTAACAAAAAAATATGGTGCGGAAAAAGCTCATGCTATTCGCAAAGAAGGCCGAGACGCGCTTGACTGGATTGAAGACCGTATTACCGAAGAAAACATTTCTTGTGATTTTCATCGGTCAGGTAATTTTTATGCCGCGCATTCGGCAGCGGCATTTGAAAAACTAGCGCGTTCGGCTGATCTTCAGCAGAAACATGAAGGCATCACTTCCGTTGTGGTTTCCAGACAAGATCAGCGGCAATTCCTAGGAACAGATTTGTACCATGGCGGATTATTTTATCCGCATCATGCCATTCTTAATCCTGCTAAATATCATCGGGGCTTGCTCCATGCTGTCCGTCAGGCAGGGGCAAAGACCATAGGGCATTGTGCTGTCTCACATATAAAGCGCCAAGGCGACAGGGATTTTCTTGTCCAGACAGGCAAGGGGGAGATCAAGGCAAAGGACGTGGTTGTAGCAACCAATGGCTACACCAGTTCAGCGACAAAATGGCAGGCCAGACGTATCATTCCTATTGGCAGCTATATCATCGCAACAGAGCCATTACCCTCTGAATTAATGGATCAGTTATTTCCCAAAAATATCTCTGCCAGCGATACCCGTAAAGTCGTCTATTATTATCGACCATCGCCAGACCGTAAGCGCATCATGTTTGGGGGGCGCGTCTCAGCTAATGAAACTGATACCAGCATAAGTGGCCCCAAACTTCATGATGATATGTGCAGAATCTTTCCCGAATTACGACCTTATCAGATTACCCATTCATGGATGGGTAAGGTTGCTTATACGTTTGATGAACTGCCTCATATCGGCGTAGAAGATGGCATTTATTATGCCATGGGGTATTGTGGCACTGGAATTTCACTATCCAGCTATCTGGGTATGCGCTTAGGCCAGAAGGTGATCGGTAGCAAGGCAGGTGCGACTGCGTTTGATGGATTAACTTTTCCCACGAGACCTTTTTATACAGGTAAGCCATGGTTTCTGCCGCCTATGGTGGCTTGGTACCGTTGGCGCGATAGGATGAATACCATGAGCGCATAGAGGTAACATTGTTTAATAAAACCGATTGGAAATGAGGCCAAACCAATCGGAGACATAACAAGGCCAATCATAAATGTTATTAACCATAACCATTCATTAGGAGGAATATGATGAATCGTTTAACAACAATACTTGCTGCTGGAGCCAGCTTAATGGCAACGTCGGCATTTGCAGAAAAGACTGTAACCATTGCATCTTGGGGTGGTTCCTATCAGGAGGCACAAAGCAAAGCGCTTTTTGAACCGGCAGAAGCGAATACGGGCATTGTCGTCAAGCAAGAATCTTATGGTGGTATGTCAGATGTTCGCCTGCAGGTATCAACAGGTCAGGTGACGCTTGATATTGTTGCCAGTGGGTCTGGTTCTGCCGCAAGGGCAGCCGCAGAAGGCCTTTTGGAAAAGCTTGATTATAATGTGATTGATGTATCGACATTTTATCCAAATCTTTATACCGATTATTGTGTTGGCGGTGATGTGTTCTCAACCGTATATGCTTGGAACACCGAAACCTACGGCACAGATGGGCCACAAAGCTGGGCAGATTTTTTCAATGTAGAAAAATTTCCTGGCAAACGCGCTTATCGGGGCAAAGTGGCTGGGGCATTAGAACCTGCGCTGATGGCTGATGGTGTTGCCCCAGAAGATGTTTATAACGTGCTGAATTCTGAAGAAGGAATTGAACGCGCTTTGAACAAGATTCGTGAATTGAAGCCGCATATTGATGTGTTCTGGACATCAGGGGCACAGCACGCCCAGCTGATGAAGGATGGTGAAGTCGATATGACAACTGGTTGGAACGGCCGTTTTGATAACGCTAAGAAAGATGGCGCAAAAGTGATGTATAGCTTTAATCAGGCGCTTTTAGATTATGATTGTTTTGCTGTTCCTAAAGGTGCTCCTAACCGTGATACCGCGATGGAGTTTCTGGCTGAAATTTCAAAGCCGGAATATCAGGATGATCTGCCAAAATACATTACCTATGGGCCAACCAACGAAGCGGCGTATGGTACCGGGGTAATTGATGCGGCAACCGCGGCTAGCCTGCCGTCTTCCCCAAATAATGTGGCTGTGCAAATGCCAGTATCTTTGGAGTGGTATGCTAAGTGGGAAACACGGGCAGCTGAAATGTATGAAGAAATGCTGACAGAGTAGTTTCTTGTCAATGCCTATTATTACCATGGGCAAGGCAACATGACTTGCCCATGGTGGACAAGATATTTTACGAATTAATGCTATTATAAAATGAGACTAATATGACAATTAAGACAGAAGCTTTGCCCATTACTGTACGCCATGTCACAAAAACCTATGGGTCAGTTTATGCGCTAGATGATGTGTCAATTGACGTCAAGCAAGGTGAGTTTCTGACGCTATTAGGGCCATCAGGTTCTGGTAAAACAACATTGCTGATGGTGCTAGCTGGATTTACTCGCCCAGATCAGGGCAGCTTATTATTTGGTGATGATGAGGTTATTCGTAAGCCGCCGCATCTGCGTAATCTTGGCATGGTGTTTCAAAATTATGCCCTATTTCCGCATATGACAGTGGCAGGGAATGTTGGATATCCTCTACGGTTAAGGAAGATACCAAAATCCGAAATAGCAGATCGCGTTACAGAAGCGCTTCAACTGGTTCAGCTTGATGGCCTTGGGGAACGGCGCATAGATCAACTTTCTGGTGGCCAGAAACAGCGTGTTGCCTTGGCCAGGTCCATTGTATTTGAACCGCGTATATTGTTGATGGATGAACCATTATCGGCTCTAGATAAAAAGCTCCGCGATCAGATGCAGATTGAACTTCGGCGTTTGCATGAACGGCTTGGGATGACGACAGTTTATGTAACGCATGATCAACGTGAGGCGCTTACCATGTCTGATCGTATTGCTGTTCTTAACAACGGCAAAATTATGCAGCTGGCAACGCCGCAGGATTTATATGATTTCCCGCAGAATAAATTTGTTGCGGATTTCATCGGAGAATCGACGTTTCTCAATGTGGAGAAATCTGGTCGCTCTCTCATGGCCGCGGGTGTTAAGCTCAAAACCAGTCAACCTATCCCGAACAAGGATAAACTGGCACTTCTGATCAGGCCAGAGCGCATCCGAATTCTTGAAACGAAAACAGACCGCAATATGAATGTATTTGATGCGGTGGTTTCCAATCTTGTTTATCAAGGGGATAGTTTTCTGCTTTACGCTAATCTTGGGGATAGCACGGAAATCGCCATTCGCGGCACAATCCAGAGTGATAATTTTTCACGTCTACCAAAACCGGGAGAGCCTATTCGACTGGGCCTTGAAGCCTCTGACACCTTGGTGATCCCTGATGAGTAATACGATCTCAACCCCTGATAGCCATAACGCCACTGATGGTCTCAACGCGAAAGGCTTGCGGCAAGATGAATGGTTAGAAAGGCTTAAATTATTTGGCCTCAGCTCGCCTGCCCTTATTTTAATTTTGGTGATCCTTGTTATTCCTGTGGGCTGGCTATTTTATGTTTCGTTCATTGGCGCTGATGGGTCCTTTTCTCTTGAAAATTATGAACGGATGATTGCCAGTAAATCATACGCCAGAATCTTTAAGACAACCTTTCAAGTTAGTATTCTGACAACAATATTATGTATTCTGATTGGTTATCCCCTCGCTTATTTTATGTCGCAATTACCAAGTAAGCTTGCCAATTTATGCATGATTACGGTGCTGCTGCCGTTCTGGACATCGCTTTTGGTGCGGACTTATGCTTGGCTTGTTCTGTTACAAAAAAAGGGCCTGGTCAATGACTGGGGCATTTCACTTGGCCTGTGGGAAGACCCTATTAAATTTGTGCATAATCTGAATGGCACGCTGATAGGAATGGTGCATATTATGTTGCCGTTTCTGATCTTGCCAACTTATGGTGCAATGAAGGCTATAGATAAAGATTATCTCAAAGCGGCATCTAATCTTGGGGCATCGCCTATGCGGTCGTTTTGGACGGTGTTTTTCCCGCTTACGACGCCTGGTCTGTTTGCGGGCTCGTTGATGGTGTTTGTGCTCTGCCTTGGTTTTTTTGTTACTCCCGCGGTGCTTGGTGGTGGCAAGGTGATCATGGTTTCCATGAAAATTGTTTCTAATATTGAACTGTTCGTGAACTGGGGTGCTGCCAGCGCGCTTGGGGTGGTTTTGCTTGTCATTACTATTGCCACGTTATGGATAGCCTCGCGCTTTCTAAATTTGAATAATATCGCTGGGGGAGGCCATTAAATGTTCACATGGTTAAAAAAGCCCGCGACGGAAACCCAAATTTCCCACGGCGGACGGTTATGGCTTTATGTCATTTCGACCATCATCATGATATTGTTGGTGACGCCAACACTAATCGTTATTCCGATGTCCTTTTCGGATTCCCTTTATCTGGAGTTTCCTCCAGAAGTCTGGTCGCTGCGCTGGTATGAAAATTACTTTGGCTCTTACGAATGGATGTTGGCGACGCGCACCTCTCTAATCGCGGCGTTCCTAACCATGCTGGTGGCAACACCTATTGGCGTAATTGCCGCTTATGGTTTGCATACTTCACGGGTTCCGTTTATCAGGATGGCATTTGTGACCATGATCATGCCCATGATGGTTCCTGTGGTGCTTGTTGCGATTGGTGCGTTTTACGCCTTTGTTAAACTCAAAATACTCTACACCATCACAGGTCTTGTGCTGGCACATACCATTATGGCGGTACCATTGGTGCTGATCGTAACAGGGGCGGCACTAAAGAGTTATGATATGAACCAAGAAAATGCGGCACGGTCATTAGGGGCGCCACGTTGGAAAGCCTTTCTGACCATCACTCTGCCGCAAATCCGTTTTGCGGTTGTTACCAGCGCCTTGCTTTCATTCCTCACCTCATTTGATGAGGTCGTTATTGCTATGTTTATTTCTGGTGGTGATAACCCTACCTTGACAAGGAATATGTTTAACGCTCTTCGTGATCAGATTGATCCAACCATCGCGGCTATTTCAACAATTATGATTATGATTACCACCCTGATGGTTATCGCGGCCCAGATTTTTGGTCGCGGAAAATAGTGAGCGTTTGATGGATGAGTTTGATTATGTGATTGTTGGGGCAGGATCAGCAGGGGCTGTTCTCGCCGCCCGGCTTAGCGAAGACAATGACAATAAAGTCCTCTTGCTTGAGGCAGGGCCAAAGGGGAAGCACCCGTTTCTACATATCCCTATTGGCTATGGCAAAATATTCTATGACGAACGCTATAATTGGAAATATCACACAGCCCCTGAAGCGCATCTTAACAACCGATCAATTTATTGGCCACGAGGTAAGGTTTTAGGGGGGTCGTCCTCAATAAATGCCATGGTGTATGTGCGCGGCCATAAGCAAGATTATGAAGAATGGAATGCGGTTGCGCCTGGTTGGAGCTGGGCGGATGTTGAGCCTATGTTTCGCCGGATGGAAAATTGGCTAGGGCCATCAAGCACGGAACGTGGCAGTGCTGGTCCATTGGGTATTACGGATGTTGCTGACCAAGTTCACCCTGTCACCCGTGCCTATGTTAACGCGGCGGCAGAAGCAGGTATTCCCTTTAATTCAGATTATAATTCAGGTGATATGGAAGGGGCATGTTTTTTCCAGATTACGACCAAAGGCGGCATCCGGTCTTCGACGGCGAATGCCTATCTAAAACCAGTAGCGCGGCGACCTAATCTTTGTATTGAGACAGGCGCTTTTGTGACACGCGTACTTTTTAACGGCAAGATAGCAACAGGGGTTTTCTATACGCAGAGCGGTAAGGCGCGCACGGCTAAAGCAAAAAAAGAAATCGTCCTTTGTGGCGGGGCAATTAATACCCCAAAGCTATTACAATTATCCGGGATTGGCGCGGCGTCTTTGTTATATGATATGGGTATTTCCGTTGTAAGTGATCAGCCGCATGTTGGGCAAAACCTTATTGATCATATGGGACTTGAGCTGATTTATGGGGCAACGGTGCCAACCCTTAATCAACTGTTGCGGCCTCTGTGGGGCAAGGCATGGGTAGGACTTCAATTTCTGCTGGGGCGAAAAGGCCCACTCACCATGAGCCTTAATCAAGGTGGGGGATTTGTCCGTTTTGATAATGGCATTGGTGCACCAGATATTCAGCTTTATTTTATGCCGATGAGTTACAGCCGCGCCCCTAAAGGTAAAAGACCGTTAATGAGTCCAGACCCTTTTCCCGCCTATCGCATAGGGTTTAATCCGTGCAAACCGGAAAGCCGAGGATATGTTGAGATCGTATCCCCTGATCCGTTTCAGCCACCTCGGATGCAGGCAAATTATCTGCAGGCAGAAAAAGACCAACAGATAATGATTGCTGGCACGCGCTTGATCCGGCGCATTGCAACTATGCCAGCCTTGGCGGCAATAACGGATAAAGAAATCTTCCCTGGCCAAAGCATGGAAACGGATGATGAGATTATTTCCGTGGCCAAAGAAATAAGCTGGACAGTATTTCATCAATGCGGTACCTGCCGCATGGGCAAAGATGCAAAAACATCAGTTGTTGATAAGACGCTCAAAGTGCATGGTATTGGCAATCTTCGTATTGCTGATGCTTCCATTTTTCCGACAATACCATCTGGCAACACCAACGCGCCTGCAATTATGGTAGGGGAAATGGCGGCACATATAATCAGAGGTGAAGCATAGTAAGGTGATGAGATGAAGCTGAAATCAATAGAAACATTTTGTAACGCGCATATAGGTTTTGTTCGTATCACAGCCGAAGATGGTGCGCAGGGGTGGGGGCAGGTATCCACATATCATAGTGATATTACCTGTGAGATTTTGCATCGTCAGGTCGCGCCTTGGGGGATAGGGCGAGATATTACCGATTTGGATGATGTTCTTGATTTTATCAATGAACGCGAACATAAGTTTCCCGGCTCATATCTGCGGCGTGCTATGGCTGGATTTGATACTGCTGTCTGGGATTTGCGCGGAAAAATAGCTGGCTTGCCTGTAACAAGTCTTTTGGGTGGCTCGCCCGGGCCCCTTCGCGCCTATGCCAGTTCTATGAAACGAGACATCACCCCGTCTGATGAAGCTGAGCGCTTAAAACGGTTAAGAGATGCGTCTGGTTTTGATGCCTTTAAGGTTAGGGCAGGGGCAGAAGTAGGCCGTAATCAAGATGAATGGCCTGGCCGTACCGAAGAGATTATCCCCACGATGCGCCGTGAATTGGGTGATGATGTTGATCTGCTGATAGATGCCAATAGCTGTTATACCCCTGAGCGCGCTATAGAGGTTGGGCGTATGCTAGAAGATCACGGCTTTTGCCATTATGAAGAGCCATGCCCGTATTGGGAGTTGGAACAAACAAAGCAGGTCACGGATACGCTGTCTATTGATATCACTGGCGGTGAGCAAGATTGTGAATTGCCAACATGGCAACGCATGATTGATATGCGCGCTGTTAATATCGTTCAACCTGATATCCTTTATCTGGGCGGTATGAGCCGGACCCTGCGGGTATGCCAGTTAGCAGAAAAAGCAGGACTGCCAGTAACCCCACATTGCGCCAATCTTTCGCTGGTGACATTGTTCACCATGCATTTGTTGCGCGCTATTCCAAATGCTGGAAAATATCTTGAGTTTGCTATTGAAGGGGCAGATTATTATCCTTGGCAGGAAGGGATATTTGTTGCCTCGCCGTATCAGATTGAAAATGGTCATGCCACCGTTTCTGATCTGCCCGGATGGGGTGTTGAAATACATCCGGAATGGTTGGCGCGTGCTCAATATCAAATCACCGAAAGCGAAAGCAACTAAGTAAAATGCGCTCAGTAAAAGCATTGAGCGAAAACACAAGAGGTGAACATAGGGAGGGATAGAATGGGAGCGGCACTTGGCTGGGATGATTTAGTCCAGATGGTTAAACATAAACAGGTCGATACTGTGCTGGCTTGTTTGGTTGATATGCAGGGGCGGTTAATGGGTAAGCGCTTTCATGCCCAGCATTTTATTGAAACCGCATGGGAAGAAACCCATTGCTGTAACTATCTGCTGGCTACTGATCTAGAAATGGCCACGCCAGATGGCTATCAAGCGACATCATGGGAGAAAGGATATGGCGATTATGTCATGAAACCTGACCTCTCAACACTGCGTCTTGTGCCATGGCTAGAAGGAACGGCTTTGATCCTTTGTGATGTTTTGGATCACCACAGCCATGCCCCTGTTTCCCATTCTCCGCGTGCTGTTTTGCAGACCCAGATCGCTCGGCTTCAGGATATGGGATTAACCGCCATGACGGCAACGGAGCTTGAGTTTTTTTTATTCAAGAAAAGTTATGAAGATATTCAGGCAGGCGGCTTTCGCGATCTTGAGCCCATCTCTAGCTATAATGAAGATTACCATATCTTTCAGACGACCAAAGAAGAACATATCATGCGGCCAATCCGCAACCATCTCTATGAGGCAGGAATTCCGATTGAGAACTCAAAAGGCGAAGCCGAAGCTGGACAGGAAGAAATCAATATCAGATATGCCCCGGCTATGCTGACGGCGGATTATCACACCATTGCCAAGCACGCCATTAAAGAAATCGCTTGGCAGCAAGGGCACGCGGCAAGCTTTCTGGCTAAGTGGAGTCATGACCGCGTTGGCTCATCCAGCCATATTCATCAGTCTCTCTGGCGAGATGGCCAGAATGCGTTTCACGACGCTAGTGATGCGCTTGGTATGTCCAGTCTAATGAAAAATTATATGGCAGGATTACTTAAATATGCGCCTGACTGCACCTATTTTCTTGCCCCTTATATCAATAGCTATAAGCGCTTTGTTAAAGGGTCTTTTGCGCCAACCCGTGCCATCTGGTCAGTTGATAATCGCACCGCTGGATTTCGGTTATGTGGTGAAGGCACACCAGCAATCCGGGTGGAATGCCGCATTGGGGGATCAGATTTTAATCCCTATTTGGCGTTAGCCGCGCAGATTGCGGCTGGCATTGCTGGCATTAATGAATCTCTGGATTTACCATCTGCCGCCGCAGGTGATGTCTATCAAGGTGAGACAGGTCTTATCCCTGATCATCTGGATAAAGCCAGAACACATATGATGGAATCCGATATGTTGCGCACGGCAATGGGTGAAGAGGTTATTACTCATTACGCTCGCTGTGCCGAATGGGAGATCGAAGAATTTAGCCGCATTGTTACGGATTGGGAAATTGCCCGTGGATTTGAAAAAGCCTAATTAAAGTTTTTCATTCATTTCATCGGAAGAAGGCATAAAAACATGATCTTAAATGCAAATTGGTCTTATCCCACCGCGATAAGGTTTGGCGCTGGACGTATCAAAGAAATTGCAGAGGCCTGCCGAGCGGCTGGAATGACAAATCCCCTTTTCATCACTGACCGCGGCTTAGCTTCTGCAGATATTACCCTTAACACATTGGATTTGCTTGATGCTGGCGGATTAGGGCGTGCCATTTTTGCTGATGTGGAGCCAAACCCGAATGAGAAAAATGCTGCCGCAGGTGTCGCCGCTTTTAAGGAAGGTGGGCATGATGGGGTTGTCGCTTTTGGTGGTGGTTCAGGTCTGGATTTAGGGAAATTAGTGGCCTTTCTGGCTGGTCAAACCCGACCGTTATGGGATTTTGAAGATATTGGTGATTGGTGGATGCGCGCTGATGCTGAGGCTATTGCGCCTATTGTGGCTGTCCCCACAACAGCAGGAACAGGTTCTGAGGTTGGCCGCGCATCGGTCATCACCAATTCTGTCACCAAAGAAAAGAAAATTATATTTCACCCCAAATTTTTACCTAGTATCGTCATTTGCGATCCTGAGCTAACCGTTAGTATGCCGCAATTCATTACCGCAGGAACAGGATTAGATGCCTTTGCCCATTGTGTTGAGGCCTTTTGCTCCCCTCATTATCATCCCATGTCCCAAGGTATTGCGCTAGAAGGTATGCGATTGGTCAAAACCTATTTGCCTCGTGCTTATGCTGATGGCGGTGATATCGACGCCCGCGCGCATATGATGTCAGCCGCCGCCATGGGGGCAACGGCTTTTCAAAAAGGGCTAGGCGCTATTCATGCGTTGTCGCATCCTATTGGCGCCATCTATAATACCCACCATGGCACAACCAATGCTGTTTGTATGCCTGCGGTTCTTCAGTTTAATAAGCCCGCCGTTGAAGACAAATTAGCCAACGCGGCTAGCTATCTTGATATTGAGGGGGGATTTGAAGGTTTCTGTGATTTTGTTGATAAGCTTAATGCGTCCCTTGGTATCCCGAAAACTTTAACAGAATTGGGCATTGAATATATGGATGTTGATCGTGTGGTTGCTGGCGCGTTAAGCGACCCAAGCACAGGCGGCAACCCGATAGAAATGACAGCAGAAAATACCAAAGCATTGTTGTTATCCTGCTGTTAATCTTGGTCAGCCATATCCGCTAACGGTTGCGATGGCAAATCCATATCGAAAATCTATTGAGCCCAAATCCATATGGTGGGCGGCTTAGCATCACTTATGTTCAGATTACCCAAGGACAATTTTTGGAAAATAGAATGACACCGTCCAATTTGGCATATCTACGATCTCACTGATGCGTAAATCCCCGCAAACTGAACATAGCATATAGGCGTCCAAGGCCGTCATGCCTGTTTCTTTTGTCACGTGATCAACCATCCCAGAAACCGCATCTCGCGCAGCTTGAAACAAATCTTCGCCAATCCCTGTGGTGGCCCAATATCCGTTGCTGTCGAAATGACGCGACACAGGGCCTTGGGTTTCAAATCTTGGAAAGGCGTAATTGGCATCCTTGACCAGATCAACCTTAATCGCAACATCCATAGGGCTTTCAATCGCTGTGCCGCAAATCTCACCATCGCCTTGGGCAGCATGGGTATCCCCTAATGACAGTAAGCCGCCTTCCACTTCGACAGGAAGATAAAGCGTTGTACCAACGGCGTTATCGCGAATATCTAGATTGCCGCCAACCCGTCTAGGGGGGACCACCGAATGCAATCCAGCTTCAGCCAAGGCAAGGCCAATCGTGCCAACAAAGGGCTTAAGGGGGACTTTCCCCCCGGGGCCATAAAGCGCAGGTTCCATCGAAACCTTATCATAACTCCAGATATGCAGGGCTGCGTCCTGAAATTGATCGCTTAGCAAACCAAAGCCAGGGATATTTGCCGTCCACCCCCATCCCGAAGGCTTAAAATCAAGAAAGGTAATCGCAACCGCATCACCGGGCTTTGCGCCCTCAACAAAGATAGGGCCTGTGACGGGATTGACCTTATCAAAGGAAAGATTTCCTAAATCTGCCAAAGTTGAGGATGGCCCTAATTGCCCACCAGAAGCATCAATGGTTTCGACTTCTATGGTTTGGCCCGGAGCAACCGACAGCACAGGGTCAATGGATCGATCCCATCCAAAATGATGATGATGTTGGTGAATGGTATGATTGCAATCCATTTTTCTCTCCTATTTTTTTAAGATAAAGTCTTCGATTTCGCGGTCGCCCATAATGCCTCCGGGGCGTAAGGCCATGATCAGGACAATCAC
>CBFHXL010000036.1:0-15199 GCA_965659785.1 Puniceispirillales bacterium (SeqCode) | reverse complement strand
GCAATACCAGCCCCATCAAACATTTGCCGCCGTGCTCGGCTTTCGCTGGCAAGGATAAGCCGCCGATCAGGAAGGGATAAAAGAGGCAAGTTAGCCATGACTGTTATGCTCACGCCATTTTTGATAGATGGTAATAATTTCAGCCGCTGTTTCCTCAATAGATTTGCGGCTAACATCAATGATGGGCCAGCCTTGGTCTTGGTAAAGCCGCCTGGCTTGGGTTAATTCTTCGTTGATTTTGCGGATATCTGCGTAATCTTCATTGCTGTTATCCATCATGCTCTCTAGGCGGTTTTGACGAATTTGTGACAGCCGTCTGGCTTCTTTAATTAAACCAATAATCATGATGTTGTGTTTTGTCATCAGGTCAAGCGGAGGGGTAATACCGGGCACAAGCGGATAATTAGCCACTTTATAGCCGCGATTAGCCAGATAGATAGAGGTCGGCGTTTTTGAGCTACGCGATACCCCAACCAACAACATATCCGCATCTTTTAGCGCATTCATGCCTTGTCCATCATCATGATGAACAGCGAACTCTAGCGCTTCCATGCGATGAAAATACGCTTCATCCATGCGGTGCTGACCGCCAACCGCACCACTAGCTGGTTTCCCTAGTTTTTGGGAAAGAATATGAACCGCGTGATCAAGAATACCTAAATGCGGAACATTTTGTTTCTGGCAGATTTGTTCCAGCTCACCTCGGATTTCCGGATTTGAAATACTGGAAAAGACCACGCCGCCGACTTCAGTAATCATTTCATCAATATTAGTAAGATGTTCTTTGGTCCGAACAAGTGTCCAGACGTGTTCAACAGGCTGTGAGCGGGAAAACTGACCAAGAGCCGCACGCGCTAGTTGATGCGTTGTTTCCCCTGTGGAATCTGATACCAGATGAATATGGATAGGCTGTTTTGTGTTCATGCTTTATTATCAGTTCTGTGATAGCGATATTAACAAAGGTATTAAAACAGACGAAATTTTTAACGCAACGCTTAATGCGAATAGGCTGTGGAAAAAATAGGGATAAGACCCTAAATGCAAAACATGGAGTGATGTTATTCATGTTATGCTTGGGCTTTTCCACAAAGTTTTGCCTTGTGGGGACAATTTATGATATCAAATTGGAATGACGGGGATAAAATGAAATATTCTTAATATTGAATTGATTACATAGAAAACGTGTGAGGATAACATTGAGGATAACCATAACTTTCCTTGGCAATCCCGTTTACCCAGTGGGCAACTACAACAATCACCTTTATATAAATATATAATTATTATTATGGGATAACCTAATGCGTATCTTAAAGACCATTCACGGTGATGCTTCAGAAAGACCAATATGGTTTATGCGGCAAGCAGGTAGGTATTTACCAGAATATCGTGCTTTGCGTGAAACAACGACAGATTTTATCAGTTATTGTCTTGATAGCGATAAGGCTAGTGAAGCGACTTTGCAGCCGATTACGCGCTATGGTTTTGATGCTGCTATTATTTTTTCAGATATTTTAATGATCCCATGGGCAATGGATAGGAATGTTCGGTTTCAAACAGGGGTTGGGCCATTACTTGACCCTTTGCCTTCTCCTGATGCTTTGAGCTCACCAGACCCTAGTCTTGTTATGTCACGATTAACGCCAGTTGCAGATGCGGTGAGAAAAACCAAAGCAAAGCTAGATGATGACAAAGCCTTGATTGGGTTTTGTGGGGCGCCGTGGACTGTTTCGACTTATATGATGGAGGGCGGAAGTAGCCGTGATTTTTCTGTTGCGCGCAAATGGCTCTGGCAAGACCCAGCCGCCTATGATGTTCTGATCACAACTCTGGTTGACTTTTCTGTTGATCTGCTGGTTATGAAAGCAGAGGCAGGGGCAGATATTCTGATGATTTTTGATAGTTGGGCAGGGGTGGTTCCATCTTATCTGCGAAACCGATTTATTCTAGAGCCAGTGGCAAGAATAATCGCAAGGGTAAGAGAAAAAGGTGTTCATCAACCTATCATCGCTTTCCCCAAAGGTTTATCTGATGGTTTTGATGACTATGTTCATGTCACGGGTTGCCAAGTGCTGGCTGTTGATCATACTGTCTCTGCCGAGTGGCTGAACGCGCATTTGCCTAGCGACGTGGCTGTTCAAGGTAATCTCGACCCTATTGCGGTGGAAACAGGGGGTGATGCTATGCTGGCATCAGCTGATGCGATTTGTAATGCCTTTTCAAAGCGCCCTCATATTTTTAATTTAGGTCATGGCATAGGCCAGTTCACTCCGCTTGAGCACGTCGATCAGCTGATGCGGCATCTTCGCCAAAAGGAACATAAAACAACATGACATATCTTTGGATTAAAGCTTTTCATATTTTAGCTATTATTTCTTGGATGGCAGGATTGCTATATCTGCCACGGCTTTATGTTTATCATGCCATGGTGGAAAAGGGTTCAGCTAGGGATATGACTTTTCAGCTTATGGAACGGCGATTGTTGAAGGCGATCATGAACCCAGCCATGATTGCCAGCTTTGGTTTTGGCTTTTGGATGGTTTTGCTTAACCCTGATTTGCTCTCACAAGGGTGGTTTCATGTCAAATTGGCATTGGTCTTATTGCTTGCTGGCGTTCACGGAAAGTTTTCAGCCATGCGAAAGGCTTTTGCTGAAGGAAGAGCAAACCGAACTGATCGCTACTACCGAGTTTGGAACGAAGTGCCGACAGTTTTGATGATCATTATTGTTATCATGGTGGTGGTTCAGCCTTTTTAACATGATTAATTGACAAAACATCAATTTCATATATAGTTTTGCTTAATTACTGTCCTTCCATAAGAAAAACATATCTGTTTTTTCACATTCATGAATCTCCAAGATCTTAAGAAAAAAACCCCAGCAGAATTGCTGTCCTATGCGGAAGAGCTCGAGATCGAAAACGCCTCGACCTTGCGCAAACAGGACATGATGTTTGCTATCTTGAAGCAACTTGCCGAGGATGACGTCCCTATTTATGGTGGCGGCGTGCTTGAGGTGTTAGCTGACGGCTTTGGTTTCTTGCGGTCGCCTGAATCCAATTATCTTCCGGGTCCTGATGATATTTATGTTTCCCCAAGCCAGGTGCGCCGCTTTAGCCTACGCACAGGTGATACGGTAGACGGACAGATTCGTGCGCCTCAAGAAGGCGAGCGCTATTTTGCTTTACTCAAAGTTGAGCAGGTTAATTTTGAAGACCCGTCTGCGGTGCGCCAACGCATTAATTTTGATAATTTGACGCCTCTTTATCCAGATGAAAAACTTAATCTGGAATTGCCGTTCTCCCCTGATAGTAAGGATTATATTCCACGGGTGATTGATTTGGTCGCCCCTATGGGTAAAGGCCAGCGAGGGTTGATTGTCGCCCCGCCGAGAACTGGTAAGACCATGATGCTTCAATCTGTTGCTCATGCGATCTCTACCAACCACCCTGAAGTTTATTTGATTGTTCTGCTGATTGATGAACGGCCTGAAGAAGTGACCGATATGCAGCGATCTGTGAATGGTGAGGTGATTTCCTCAACCTTTGATGAGCCAGCGACGCGTCACGTTCAAGTGACTGATATGGTCATTGAAAAAGCCAAGCGTTTGGTTGAACATAAGCGCGATGTGGTAATTCTGCTGGATAGTATTACCCGATTAGCTCGAGCCTATAATACGGTGGTGCCTTCATCAGGTAAGGTTTTAACAGGCGGTGTGGATGCTAATGCCTTGCAACGTCCAAAACGGTTTTTTGGCGCGGCAAGAAATATCGAAGAGGGCGGGTCGTTAACGATTATTGCCACTGCATTGATCGAAACCGGAAGCCGTATGGATGAAGTGATCTTTGAAGAGTTCAAAGGCACTGGCAACTCTGAGGTTATTCTTGATCGTAAGCTTTCTGATAAGCGGGTTTTCCCTGCGATTGATATTACCCGTTCTGGCACGCGTAAAGAAGAATTGTTGATCGACAAAGACACCTTGGCAAAGATGTGGATTCTTCGCCGTATCCTTATGCCAATGGGTCAGGTCGATGGTATGGAATTCCTCATTGATAAGCTCAAGCAAACCAAGAGCAACGAAGATTTCTTCCAGTCCATGAACCAATAAACCTTGGTTTTACAATAACTTAATCAGATTAACCCGTCTCTAAAGATGCGCGCCTTCATGGCTAATCAGCTTTTCCTTAATCTTTAGGTTAGTGTCATTGGTAGGGGGTAATGTTTTTATTGCCCCAAAGTTGCCGAGCTCTCCATTTGTTCGGGTGACCCGGTGACAGGGATAAAATATAGGAATAGGGTTGCGTGAACAGGCCGAGCCAGCGGCGCGAGGGGCTTTGGGCTGTTTTGCCATTTTCGCTAATTCGGCGTAGCTTACTGTTGTGCCATAGGGAACAGACCGTAACACTTCAAGCCAGCGTTTAAGGCTAGGACTACATGATTTGAGGGAAACGGGCACGGTAAAGGTTTTCCGTGTCCCCATGGCGTATTCTTTGATTTCCGCAAAGGCCTGATCAAGAATGGCGTTTGAATGATCAGGGGTTGATTTTTCTTTCACCCAAGTCAGATTGGTAATGGCGTCACCATCTGAAGTCATGGTAATTAAGCCGAAATTTGTGGATTCTGTTTTTGTGAACATGGTTTTCTCAGAACAGATAGTAAGCATGGCCTAATGCGGTCAAATCAAAGGCCTAAACCGAATATCAACGATTATGAGACATATTGTATGCGTGATCAAGACGAAACCATCTTTGCTTTAGCGACACCGCCGGGCAGAGCCGCGCTTCAGATTATTCGTCTTTCTGGCCCGCAAACATCCTTTGCCGTTAAGGCGCTTTGCTCACATTTGCCGGAACCAAGGAAAATGACCTATACCGCTATGCGGGATGGGGACGGTGCTATCATTGATCGCGGCATGGCAGCGTGGTTTCCCGGGCCATCTACCCCTACAGGGGAAGATTACGCGGAGTTTCATCTGCATGGTGCCCCGCAAATCGGTCATTTTTTGATGCTTGCCCTTGAAGCTTTGCCAACTTGCCGGCTTGCTGACCCTGGTGAGTTCACGCGCCGGGCGTTTCTGAATGGCAAGATGACGTTGGATCAAACAGAGGCGCTGGCAGATATCATTGACGCTGACACTATTGCCCAACATCGCCAAGCAATGGCACGGCTTGATAAGCCTTTAAGCCAAACCACAAATCGCTGGCGGCAAGAATTGATCAGCATGATGGCTAATCTTGAGACTGCGTTGGATTTTGCAGATGAAGAGATACCAGATGATTTGGTTGAGGATGTGGCCATTCGCCTAAACCAGATGGTTGCTGATATGGCCCATATGCTTAGCGATGCCAATCGCGGGGCAATTATCCGAGACGGGATAAATATTGCGCTTATTGGCAGGCCTAACGCAGGGAAATCCACGCTGTTAAATGCCTTGGTGGGCAGACCTGAAGCCATTGTTTCCCCTGAAGAGGGGACAACGCGTGATATTATTAAGGTATCACTTAATGTAGGTGGGTATGCTGTTCATCTCAAAGACACGGCAGGTTTGCGGATATCTGATAGTACCATTGAAAAAGAAGGCATCCGTAGGGCGGCAGAGACCGCCAGAGAGGCAGACATCGTGGTCATCCTGATTGATGCAAATGATCCCCAGAAAGATGCGACCAAACAGGCTCTGATGGCTGAGGCTGGGCTTGATGCGTCTGCTGAGCGGCCATTGGTGATGCCAGTGATAAGCAAACGCGATTTGTTGAGCAATAATGACGCCGCCCTAGATTGGCCTGATGATTGGATAGCCATTGCGGCAAAGACTGGTGAAGGGTTAGATGAATGGCATGACGCGATCAAACCCTTAATGGCGAACCTGGTCGGTGATACTGGCGAGGCGGCAATGATTAGCCGTTATAGGCACAGACAAGCTCTAACCACCTGTCATGACAGTTTGGTTCAGGCACAAATGGTGGATTTACGTCTTAATCCAGAACTTTTGGCGGAAGATTTGCGCCACGCGGCAACCGCCTTAGGGCGTATTTCTGGTCATATTGATGTTGAAGATATTCTTGATGATATCTTTAGCTCATTCTGTATCGGAAAATAGAAAGTCATTGAAATATATACATAAAAAATGTTTCACATGAAACATTGCTAGTCTTGATAGCGCTGACAAAGCTTGACCGTGAAGGGGCAAAAGCGTATGGTCAGGCCGATTTTGCCAAAGTGGTGCCGAGGCGACAAAAGGATTTTTGTGAATATGAACGCATTTGATGTGCTTGTCGTGGGTGGAGGTCATGCCGGGGTAGAAGCCGCGGCGGCGGCGGCACGTATGGGCGCAAAAGTGGCTTTGCTTACTATGCGCCGAGATATGATTGGCGAGATGTCCTGTAATCCGGCGATTGGTGGCCTTGGCAAAGGGCATCTGGTGCGTGAGATTGACGCTCTTGATGGGCTAATGGCTAAAGCAATTGATGCATCGGGTATTCAGTTTCGTATGCTAAATCGGTCACGCGGCGCCGCGGTGCAAGGCCCACGGGCGCAAGCGGATCGTGCGCTTTATAAATCCGCTATTCAGCAATTGCTTGATGATACCCATGGATTAACCATTATTGAGGCTATGGTTGGTGATGTGATCATCGAAAATGGCTGTTTTGCTGGATTTATTACCGAAGATGGGGTGTCTTATCATGCGCCTGCCGCCGTTTTGACCACAGGAACATTTCTGGGCGGCATCATTCATCTGGGGTCAGAGCGAAGCCCAGCTGGCCGTTTTGGTGAAGCGCCATCACATCAGCTAGCTAAACGCTTGCGTGATCCTGACCTTGGCTTAGCTATTGGAAGGTTAAAAACAGGCACGCCAGCGCGGCTAGATGGCACCACCATTGCATGGGATCGGCTGGAAAGTCAGCCTGCGGATAATCCGCCAGTGCCATTTTCAACTATGACAGATACGATCACGGTCCCACAAATCGCTTGTGGAATTACACGAACTAATGCTGAAACTCATCGCATCATCAGCGAATCTATACATCTTTCCGCGGTGTATTCAGGGCAAATTGAAGGCCAAGGCCCACGCTATTGCCCCTCAATCGAAGATAAAGTGGTGCGTTTTCAGGATCGGCAATCACATCAGGTGTTCTTAGAACCAGAAGGATTAGACGATAACACCGTTTATCCCAACGGTATTTCCACCAGCCTGCCGCGCCATGTTCAAGATGCTATGATCGCCTCAATGGAGGGGTTAGAACACGCTCGCATCATCCGATATGGCTATGCCATTGAATATGATTACCTTGATCCAAGGGGATTAACCCGTGGTTTAGCTCTCAAAGCTCTGCCGGGGCTTTACTTAGCAGGTCAGATCAACGGTACGACAGGCTATGAAGAGGCTGGCGCGCAGGGATTAATGGCAGGTATTAACGCGGCTTTGGCAGCATCTGGGTGTGATGAGCCATTTGTGCTAGATCGGGCAACGGCCTATACCGGAGTCATGATTGATGATCTGATAACCCGCGGCGCCCCTGAACCTTACCGAATGTTTACCTCAAGGGCAGAATATCGGCTGCTGTTGCGTGCGGATAATGCTGATCAACGGTTAACCCACTTAGGTGAGGCAATAGGCGTAGTCGGCAGAGAGAGAGCCAAGCATTGGGCAGAAAAATCATCTCATCTCAAAGCGGCTGAATTGGTGCTTGATGCCTCAAGTGCTATCCCGTCAGAGCTGGCACGAATTGGGTTGAGCGCGAGCCGTGATGGCAGGGCGCAATCAGCAAGAAAATTGTTGGCAAGGGATGGCGTCACCATTGCCCAACTAATGCCATTATGGCCAGAGTTTGCCCGTATTCCAGCAAAATATCATAGCCAAATTGAAACAGATTGCCGTTATGCGGCTTATCTTGATCGTCAGCAAGCGGATATTGCCGCGCTTCGCCGAGATGAGTCTTTACGCATCCCAACTCAGCTCAATTACCATGACATTGGGGGATTATCTGCAGAAAGTGTTGATATTCTTAAGCGTTATCAACCGGAAACTATTGGTCACGCCAACCGTTTGCCGGGATTAACCCCTGCCGCCGTATTGGTTTTAATACGCCATATTCATCGTGCCGCCTGATGTTTCACGTGAAACATAAACCCTATCATAGCAAACCCTCTATCCGAACTGGAGATTTGCGTCATGATATCTGATGCCGCTACTCGTGATGAGGTTTTGGCAGAAATTCAGGCCTCAGCTGCGCAAATCACCGCATTGGATGCCTATGTGGCCTTGCTGGAAGAATGGCAAAAAGGCTTGAGTCTCATCGGGCCCGGTACCATGGATCAGGTTTGGCAAAGGCATATTTTGGATTCGGCCCAGTTGCGGCAACATATTGACCCGTCTGCAGGGCTAATAATGGATATTGGCAGTGGGGCTGGGTTTCCCGGGCTTGTATTAGCCATTCTTTATGGGGATCAATTGAAGTATCCGATCAAATTGGTTGAATCTGATGGTCGAAAATGCCGCTTTTTAGAAGCCGTGATTGCCGCAACAGAAGCTAGGGCTATGGTGGTGCATGATCGGTTAGAGCATCTGGAGCTAATGTGGCCTAGTGTCATCCTTGCCCGGGCCGTAGCCTCGCTTGATAAGTTATTGGTGTGGACAGAAAGGCAGCAACATCCTGGCCTCACTTGCCTGTTTATGAAGGGAAAAAAGGCAAATGAAGAATTGACCGCGTTAAAAAACTATCCGAAGATTAAGATGTCATCAACGCCAAGCATAACGCATCCTGATGGGGTGATATTGCGCCTAAATGGGTTTCGTTTGACACAAAATGTTCGCCAAACGCCGCGTTCAACCAAAGGGCTAAAGCCAAAGATGGATACAAGGAACGCAAAGCCAAGACGGGATAAACCGCGCAAGACTAACGAAGGCAAAACATATGACAAAAAGTAATATAATCGCTGTTAGTAACCAGAAAGGCGGCGTTGGTAAAACCACCACTACCGTTAATCTGGCTACGGCGTTAGCGGCGAGTGGGCGGCGAGTGCTTGTGGTTGATGCTGACCCGCAAGGTAACGCCAGCACAGGTCTTGGTGTTGATCGCAATCACCGGGATGATGATCTTTATCAGCTCATCTCAGGCGCCATTAATATGAAAGAGGCTATAAGTAAAACCGCTGTTGATGGGGTTGAGCTCATCCCTGCGTCAGCAGATTTATCCGCAATTGAACTGGAATTAGCCAGTAAAGATGATCGCAATTCAAGACTTAAGGCATTGATTAGAAATGTAAAAAATAAATATGACTATATTTTTATTGACTGTCCCCCCTCACTTGGTCTTTTGACGGTAAATGCCTTAGTAGCGGCAGATTCGGTGCTTATACCGCTGCAATGTGAATATTATGCCCTTGAGGGGTTATCACAGTTGATGGATACTGTTGAAATGGTGCGATTGGGGCTTAATCCTGATCTTACCATCAAGGGCATTGTCTTAACCATGTATGATAGCCGAAATAACCTATCAGCTATGGTGGCGGCAGATGTTCGTGATCATTTGGGCTCATTGGTCTATCAGACCATGATACCGCGCAACGTCAGAGTCTCAGAAGCGCCATCCTATGGTGTTCCTGTGTTGCTCTATGATATTGGTTGTAGTGGGTCTGCGGCCTATATTTCGCTAGCAGGCGAGTTTATCAAGCAGGAAAATCAACATGGCTAAGAAATCCCCAGAACCTAAATCTCTAAAACCTTCTAAATCATCCTCCGCTAACGCTAGGCGCGCTAGTGAAAAGGGGTTAGGCCGTGGTCTGAAGGCACTTTTGGGGGATCGCCCAGCGCTTGACGCGGTAAGCGCGGAACAAAAACCCCCAACAATTCCTGTTAATGAGGGCAAACAAGGCCAGAATGACCGTATCATCGCCATTGAAAGGATTTCCCCTAATCCTTGGCAGCCTCGGCAGTATTTCGCGGATGCAGAATTAGCGGAATTAGCGGAAAGCCTGAAACAGCATGGGATGATTCAGCCGTTGTTGGTGCGTCCGCATCCTGATAAACCTGATCATTTTCAGATTATTGCTGGTGAACGCAGATGGCGCGCCGCGCAATTGGCAAAACAGCATGTCGTGCCAGTGGTTATTCGGGATACAGATGAAAAACAAGCCGCTGAAATGGCATTGATTGAAAATATTCAGCGTCAAGACCTTAATACCATCGAAGAAGCGGAAGGATATCGGCGGCTGATGGATGAGTTTTCCTATACCCAAGAAGAGCTGGCAGGAGTGGTGGGAAAATCCCGTAGTCATCTGGCAAATACCCTGCGATTGCTTAACTTGCCTCAAAAAGTAAGAGAGATGATCGCAAGCGGGCATCTTACCACAGGGCAAGCGCGTCCCCTGATTGGTCATGATGATGCCGCAAAACTTGCAGAAATGATTGTAAAACAAGGGCTTAATTCAAGACAGGCTGAACAGCTGGTAGCAAAGCCTAAGCCTCTATCACCGCCGCCTGTTAAAACCGTTGATGCTGATCTTAAAGCTATGGAACACCGCTTAGCAGAAGTGCTAGGGCTCAATGTGAA
Organism: Puniceispirillales bacterium (SeqCode); assembly: GCA_965659785.1. Classification (GTDB taxonomy): domain Bacteria; phylum Pseudomonadota; class Alphaproteobacteria; order Puniceispirillales; family UBA1172; genus UBA12202. The sequence continues at coordinate 4,652 of CBFHXL010000036.1, read as the reverse complement.
GGTTGATTTCAACCTCAAGACCGAAAAGGGCAAGGTGATGATCTCTTGCGCTTCGCTAGATCAGTTTGATGCCCTGATTGATCACCTAATGCAGAAAAAATAGCCGCTTAACGCCGTTGCGCCGCCATTTGGCTAATGGCTAGCATGGCTTGAGCGGTGGATGTGGCGGCAGGGACGCCTTGGCGGGCTTGTTCTTCGGCTTGGCCTAGCCGATCAATGGCCTTGATGATATTCTGTGATGACCATTGCGATAAATGCCGGGTTACCAACGCCTTTTCGTTAAAGAAAATAGGTGGCTTATGTTGGCTAACAGCCTCACTTGGGTTAAGCCCTGTTTCCATCATGCCAGTGAGGCGAAAAAGCCTAAGAAAATAACTCATCCCTGCTCTTAAAATTGCCTCAGGGGCAATGGCATCTGTCATGGCACGGTCAAATTGATCGCCAAGTGAACGAATATCGCCTGATGCCGCCGCCGTAATGACATGAGACGTGGCAATTTGGGCGCTATCGCCTAACGCAGTAATCACCATATCAAGAGGAATATGGCCATTTGGCCCTGCCATAACCGCAAGTTTTTCTAATTCGGAACGGCTCATCAAACGATCTGAACCTAAATGGCTAACCATCCAGCTCATAGCATCATTATCAACGCGGATGTTATGCGCTGAGAAAATCTCTTTTGCCAAAGCCATGATTTGGCGCTCTTCATCAGGATAACAGCCAATTGTTCCTGCCATTGGTGACGCGTCGAGAAGCTTGACCAATTTTGAACGCGTGTTAACGCTTTCTGATGTCATGACAATCACGCTATGGTCAGGTGGTTGATCAAGAAGCCGTTTGACCTGATCGGTTGCTGTATCAGTAATATTGGTGACGCGGACAAGCCGTTTTTCCCCCATGGCTGGGATGGCGGCAGCACTATCATATAATAAGGTGGGATCGGCGGTTATGTTATCGCCGGTTAATTCTGTAACAGAAAACGGGTCTTTGAGATCAGCAACATATTGGCGAGCAAGGGTTTTTGAACGCTCACTAATCAGCCCCTGATCTTGACCATAAAACAGCGCGACCAATAAATTGGCTGGTGGAGAGGTAAGAAAGCGGTCAATGTCGCGTGTCGCAATTTTCATGACTGGTGTTCCAGAAAATTATTCACCCAAAACGTCACGATTAGTAAAATAGGCCAATAATTCCAGATAAACCTGTTCGGATAATTGTTTGGCTAGGCGTTCTTGGGCTTGGGTCGCGGCAATATCCTGGCCATATAAGGATGACACCGCCCCAAAAGTGGCATTAAGGCTAAGGCTCTTGCTGATGATCGCCTCGCCCGTATTCTGATCATAAAGGACATAGGTAAGTCTAACAGTGGTTGAGGTATCGCTCTGGCTTTGGGATATGGATGAGGTTAAGCGATAACGAATCTCATCTTTAGGATGACGTGCTAATAACAGATTAAGGTTTTGGCGGAAAATCTGATCTGAACGCTCAGATGCGGTGGTAATATCAATCTGACCAAGGGCTTTGACATCATCTGGATTCAACCGTTCCACAGAACTGCATCCTGACATGATCAAAACCATGACGGCAATGCCCAAAGATTTCATCCCGTTGATCATGGTCTTACACTACCACATTGACGATTCGATTGGGAACCACAATGATCTTTTTAGGAACTTGGCCGTCAAGATGTTTGATCACGGCATCAAGTTTCATGGCGTCTTCTTCAATCTGTGCCTTATCGGTATCAGGGGCAACATGGAGCGTACCGCGCAATTTGCCATTGACCTGAACAGGCATAGCAATGGTTTCAACCACAAGCCAAGACTCATCCGCTTCAGGCCACGGCTGGGTAGCTAAAAGGGTCTCATGACCGAGGTGGTGCCACATTTCTTCGGCGATATGCGGGGCAATCGGGGCTAGCAATCGCGCTAGGGTTTCGACACTAAAGCGCCGAGCCCAGTTTTGGGATGGGGTATTCTCATCACAGCTTGAAATCGCATTATTAAGGCTATGAAGTGCCGCCACCGCACGATTAAAACGAAACCGTTCAATATCTTCGGTGATGCCGCGGATCGTTTGATGGGTAATTTTGATCAAAGCCTCCGCTTTGCTATCCATAGGGTCCGGTGCATCAGATAGGATATCTGCAAAAGGCCTAGCGTCATCATCATTCAGGCTTAATCGAAAAACACGGTTAAGAAAGCGGCTTGCCCCCTCAACCCCAGCGCTAGTCCATTCCATGTCGCGTTCTGGTGGTGAATCCGACATCATGAAAAGCCGCGCGGTATCGGCGCCGTAGGTTTCAATAATCTTATCAGGATCAATGACATTGCGCTTGGACTTGCTCATCTTTTCGATACGGCCAGCTTTGACTGATTTGCCGCCATCACGATGTTGCCATTCCTCACCGTGTTTTTCGACCTCATCAGGGAAAAGCCAGCGGCCATCCGTATCTTGGAACGTCTGATGACAGACCATGCCTTGGGTCATCATACTGTCAAACGGTTCTGCCAAATCAAGATAACCACAAGCTGAAAGCGCACGAGTGAAAAACCGCGAATACAAAAGATGCAGAACTGCGTGTTCTACCCCGCCAATATATTGATCAACAGGTAACCAATAGGCCATAGCCTCTTTTGAAAAGGCGATGTTGGGATCAGGGTCTGCAAAACGGAGGAAATACCATGAGCTTTCAAAAAATGTGTCAAAAGTATCGGTTTCCCGTGTTGCTTCACCGCCGCAGTCAGGGCAAGTGGTATGTTTCCATGTGGGGTGGTGATCAAGCGGATTACCAGGTTGATCAAATTGCACATCTTCAGGCAAGGTAACAGGCAAATCCGTTTCAGGAACAGGCACCAAACCACAAGACGGGCAATGAATAATGGGAATAGGGCAACCCCAGTAGCGTTGCCGGCTGATGCCCCAGTCACGCAAACGCCACGAAACCTTACCTTCACCTTTGCCAAGCTCTTCTAGTTTAGAAATGGCGGCGGTAATCGCTGATGGCACATCCATACCATTGAGGAAATGTGACTGATAAAGCACACCATCACCAGTATAAGCGATATCATCAATGGCAAAATCCGCAGGATCAGTATCTTTAGGCAAGACCACAGGGATCACAGGCAGTTCATATTTACGGGCAAAATCAAGGTCCCGTTGATCATGGGCAGCACAGCCAAAGAGGGCGCCAGTGCCATAATCCATCAACACAAAATTGGCAACATAGACCGGCAATGTCCAATCAGGATCAAAAGGGTGCTGAACATGAAGACCAGTCGCATACCCTTTTTTCTCGGCGGCCTCAATCATGGCTTCGGATGTGCCCATGCGATTGCATTCATCAAGGAATTCCTGCAAATCCGGATTTGTTTTTGCTAATGCCATGGCAACGGGATGTGTTGCGGAAATCGCCATAAAGCCAGCGCCATAAAGGGTGTCAGGACGGGTGGTGAAAACCTCAATATGCTCAAAATCCTTAAGAATATTTGGGTCTGCCGCCGGGTCTTGGGCCAAAGGGAACTTCACCAAGGCACCGGTGGAACGCCCGATCCAGTTATGCTGCATGATGCGCACGCGATCAGGCCAGCGATCAAGGGTTTCAATCGAATCCAGCAAGTCTTGGGCAAAGGCCGTGATTTTCAAAAACCATTGGGATAACAACCGCCGTTCAACAGGTGCACCTGAACGCCAACCACACCCATTGACAACCTGTTCATTGGCCAGAACGGTATTTTCCACAGGGTCCCAGTTTACCCAGCTTTCTTTACGGTAAGCCAAACCTGCCTTAATAAAATCAAGGAACATTTTCTGCTCAAACTGATAATAGCTGGCATCACAGGTTGCAAACTCACGCCGCCAATCGTAGGACAGCCCCATTTTTCCCAATTGATCGCGCATAGATTCGATATTCGCATGCGTCCATCGCGCTGGATGATCACCGCGTTCAATCGCCGCGTTTTCCGCAGGTAATCCAAACGCATCCCAGCCCATCGGGTGCAGCACATTATATCCTTGGGCGCGTTTGAACCGGGCCACCACATCACCAAGAGTATAGTTGCGCACATGACCCATATGAATGCGGCCTGAAGGATAGGGAAACATCTCAAGCACATAATATTTAGGGCGACTGCGGTCTAATTCGGCATGAAAACATCCGGCTTCAAGCCAGCGATCTTGCCACTTGCGTTCAATTTCAATGGCGGTATAGCGCGTCATAGCATATCCAAAAGTAAGGGAAAGTTGCTAGTTAATTATTGGGCGTCCTGAATATTAGCGGAACGGATTTCACGCGCGCGAGTAAGGATTAAATCCTCCATTCGACGAGCAAAATCAGCATCTTGTCCCATATCGGTCCAAGTTGACCCTTGGCTTTGCTGAACATAAACCAATACCCGGATGGCGTCAGCCCGCAATTCACGGTCAATCACAAAAACCGCAATTTTAATGCGTTGGTTGGCATTTGATGGGTGCGGATACCATTCTGTCAGGATGGTACCGCCAAAGGTATCAATATCATCAATCGGGACAACCGAAACCGTATCCAGCGCTGCACGCCACAAAATGGCATTAACCAGCATAGAGCCAGTACCGGATGATTTAGGGTTAAGCAAGTCATCAAGGCTGATGCCGGATGTATCTTTGCCTGTGAG
>CBFHXL010000035.1:0-15582 GCA_965659785.1 Puniceispirillales bacterium (SeqCode) | reverse complement strand
CGATGGCCTCCTCAAGGCGGCTTACCACCATGCGGCGGTGATGCCGGCAGGTAGTTGCCATGGCCTTGGCACTAGCATAGCGTTCTGTAACAGGGGCCATATCATGATCAGATTTAAGGGGGTTCTGTGGGCTAACTAGCCACCACACTGCATCAAGACCAAGGCGTGCCGCGGCTGTGTCGGCAACATGGGCGTGTCCGCGATGCGCCGGGTTGAATGAGCCGCCAAGAAGCCCGATATGCCCAGAACGTCTGGCCCGTAACTTGGCTAGCAACTGATATCCTTTGGACGTCATGGCCGTGTTTGTCCATCACCTCTAACAATATACTTAAAGCAGGTGAGCTGATTTATGCTGACAGGGCCACGCGCGTGAATTCGCCCAGTGGCAATGCCAAGCTCTGCGCCCATCCCGAACTCGCCACCATCGGCAAATTGGGTTGAGGCGTTGATCATGACGATGGACGAATCAATCTCATGAATAAACTGATCGGAGGCTTGGGTGTTTTCGGTAATGATGCTCTCGGTATGGTCGCTTCCATGGGTGCGGATATGTTGGATAGCCTCATCAACCCCATCAACCACTTTAACAGCGATAATTGCATCCAGAAACTCATGCCCATAATCATCATCAGCGGCATCATTAATCCATGGGCATGCTGATTTTGCCTCAGCGTCGCCGCGTATCTCGCACCCTGCCTCACGCAGGGCAGTGGCCATTTCTGGCCACAGGCTATGCACCAATGGCTTATCAATCAATAGCGTTTCTGCCGCCCCACAAATCCCGGGGCGGCGCATTTTGGCATTCACAACAATCGGTATCGCCTTTTGGGGGTCAGCGTCTTTATCGACATAAATATGGCAAATGCCTTCGAGATGAGCAAAGACAGGGACTTTGGCTTCGTTTTGCACCCGTTCGACCAGTGACCGTCCCCCGCGCGGCACAATCACATCAATGCCGCCTTGGGCGCGTAGCATGGCCCCGACCATGGCACGGTCAACCTGATCAATCACTTGCACCGTATGGGGGGGTAAATCTGCGGCTTTTAAGCCTTCCTGCAGCAATTGGCCCAGCATGACCGCGCTATGAAAACTATCACTTCCGCCTCGTAAAATGACACTATTGGCAGATTTGATAGCTAAACCTGCAGCATCAACGGTGACGTTAGGGCGCGATTCAAATATCACACCAAGAACGCCAAGTGGTGTACTCACCCGGCTGATATCCAATCCGTTTGGGCGGTGCCATCGCGCCATTTCTACCCCAACCGGATCATCTAGGGCGGCAATGGCGCGTAATCCGCCGGTGATATCTTTGATGCGATCCGGGGTGAGGGTAAGGCGATCTATAAACGCCTTAGTTAATCCACCCTCAGTGCCGGCGACGACATCTTTATGATTAGCGGCTAATAACGCCTCACTGTTGGCTTCAATCTGATCTGCCGCATGGTAAAGCGCGGCGTTGCGTTGATCATGTGACGATTGATACATCTGCCGGCAGGCAAGGCGAGCCTGATCTGTCAGGCTTTTCATGGCCAAATCTGCCGCTTGATCGGTTAATCCGGATCCCATGCTATGTGTCCTTTCTGCTAGGCTTACCGGGATTCCGTGCCGCCATATCCAGCACCAAATCATCCGCGTGTATCACCTCATCATGGTCACGATAACCCAGAATGGTTTCAATTTCACCGCTATTATGCCCGGCGATTCTCTTAATATCCGCAGCACTATAACGGGTCAGACCCCGGGCGATGGTTACGCCTTTTGTCGTGGCAATGGCGACCAGATCGCCTTTGTCATAATCGCCTTCAACGCTGGTAATCCCTGCGGCTAACAGGCTTTTGCCACGCATCAAAGCTGATTTAGCTCCATCATCTACAACAATCATGCCTTTAGGGGTCAGGCCGCCATCAATCCATGTTTTGCGCGCTTGCAGAGGTTGGTGGCTAGCCTTAAACCATGTACACGCCCCGCCATCACTTAAGCGTTGGACAGGATGCGCCGCGCCGCCATTACAGATGACCATATGGCAACCAGCGCTAGTAGCGATGCGGGCGGCTTCTAGCTTTGTGACCATGCCGCCAGAGGAATATTCGTGTTTGGCAGGGCCAGCCATAGCCAGAATATCAGGGGTGATTGTGGTTACCTGCGGCACCAATGTGGCGTTGGGATCAGATTTAGGGTCGCCTGTATAAAGCCCGTCAATATCTGAAAGCAGGATCAGCACATCTGCGCTAATCATCTGGGCCACGCGCGCGGCTAACCGGTCATTATCACCGTAACGAATTTCAGCCGTGGCAACGGTATCGTTTTCGTTCACCACAGGAATGATCTGACGATCTAAAAGCGTCATCAGCGTCGCCCTAGCGTTAAGATGCCGTCGCCGGGTTTCAGTATCATCAGGTGATAACAATATTTGCGCTGTGTTGAGATGATGCCGCGCCATGGCTTGTTGCCATTCGGTGCTGAGGCGTATCTGTCCAATGGCGGCAGCGGCTTGTTTTTCGGATAGCTTCATCCGCTTAGGCGCTATCGCCATCATTTTGCGGCCAAAGGCAATCGCCCCAGATGACACCACTACAATGGCGCATCCGCGTGCCTCTAAATGCGCCAAATCCTCTGCCAGTGCATTTAACCAATCGCCGCGTAAGCCGCCATCAGCATCTACCAGAAGCGCAGAACCGACCTTAATGACGACACGCTGTGCCGTGTTCAGATAATCTTGGCTATAAATAGAGGGGCTTGTCATGGCTAGGCTCAGGGTTGCCAGGGGATAGGGTCTTGGTTAGCGTCGGCTTCTTCTTGCCGATTATCATCAATTTCTTGCAATAATAATCTCAAGGTTTCGGTGACGCCAAAACCGCTTACCGAAGACAGCACGACAACATCTTTTGCCCCTGCCGCCTTCAATGCGGTTTGGATCGTATCCAATTGCTCAGCGTCACAGGCATCTGCCTTAGAAATAGCGGTAATCTCGCGGCGTTTTGCCAGATCAGGATCATAAGCGTTTAGTTCGGCACGAATGATCTTCCAGTTTTCTACGGCGTTTTCTGCGGTGCCATCCACCAAATGCAACAGCACCCGGCAGCGTTCAACATGACCAAGGAAACGGTGACCAAGGCCAGCGCCTTCATGGGCGCCTTCAACTAAGCCCGGGATATCCGCTAGCACAAACTCACGCTCATCAATCCCGACCACCCCTAACCCCGGATGTAGGGTGGTGAAAGGATAATCAGCGATCTTTGGCTTAGCCGCCGAAACCGCAGATAAAAAGGTCGATTTACCAGCGTTAGGCATACCTAGCAAACCGGCATCAGCGATCAGTTTCAGCCGTAACCAAACCCACATTTCTTGCCCCGGAAAGCCGCGTTCATAACGGCGCGGAGCCTGATTAGTGGATGATTTGAAGGCGGCGTTACCGCGCCCTCCATCACCGCCACGCGCCAAAACAATCCGTTGCCCAACCTCTGTCAGGTCAGCGATAACAATATCATTATCTTCGTTCAGAATCTGTGTGCCTGCTGGCAATTTCAGGATCACATCCTCACCGCTTGGGCCAGACCGATTGCGGCCAGCCCCGGGAAGCCCGGATTGCGCCTTGAAATGTTGTTGATAGCGATAATCAATCAAGGTGTTCAGACCATCAACACATTCGGCGATCACACTGCCGCCGCGCCCGCCATCACCCCCATCAGGGCCACCGCGAGGGACATGGGCCTCACGCCGGAAGCTTAGGCAACCAGGCCCGCCATTGCCGCTCTGAATAAAGATTTTCGATTGATCAAGAAATTTCATATTGCGTTCCAAAAGAAAACGCATCCCCGATCACCTGAGGATGCGTTGCATCATATGTTGATGATCGGAAAACGCGGTTATTCAGCGGCCTCGCTATGCGGGACAACATTAGCAAAGGTCCGGCCACCTGTTTTCCGGGTGAAGGTCACTTTACCATCGCTGAGGGCAAAGAGCGTATGGTCTTTACCAATACCGACATTTGTGCCGGGATGAAATTTGGTGCCACGCTGGCGAACAATGATGTTGCCGGGAATAACGGCTTCGCCGCCGTATTTCTTGACGCCGAGACGACGACCGGCGGAATCGCGGCCGTTACGGGAGCTACCACCTGCTTTTTTATGTGCCATTGTGCTCTTCCTTTACTAGTTCTGGTGCCTAGCCTAGGCTTTATCAGCTTTTGCCGATGCCTTAGCTGGCTTTTTTGCCGCCGCAGACGTTTTCTTTGCCGCTGGCTTATCCGAAGTAGCGGCTTTTTTCGCCGCTGGCTTGGCTGACGTTGCCTTTTTTGCCGCTGGGGCTTTGTCGGTGCCGGCCTTTTTCGCCGCTGGCTTAGCAGTTTCAGCCTTTTTGGCGGCTGGCTTCAGCTTGCCATCAGGGGCAATATCGGTGATCTGAATCAAAGTCAGGTCTTGGCGATGACCGCGAATCCGGCGGAAATTCTTGCGCCGCTTACGGCGAAATACCATAATCTTGTCGCCGCGCGTATGGCGAAGAATTGTCGCCCCGACCACAGCGTCTTTGACAGTAGGTGACCCCACATTGACCTGATCGCCATTGGCAACCATCAACACTTCATCAAGGACAAGCGCAGAGCCAGCCTCAGCTTCAAGACGGTCGACGACAATTTTGTCATCCTTGGCCACTTTATATTGCTTGCCGCCAGTTTTTACCACAGCATACATGTTCATTCATCCGTTACAGCTGTCATTCCAGCCTGAAAAAGCAAAGTCTTCTGGTGGAATGATCACATTCAGTGAGGACAAGCCATATCTGGCCGCCCCGATAAAAGTCATCAGACTGGCGCAATATAGACAGAAGCTAAGGATTGTCAAGGCAGTTTACATCCTTTAGGGCCAATTTCCCTATGCGTTAAGAAATTGCAACAACAGGTGAAGATGACTTGTCAGTTGGCCGCCAAGAGGCTAGACAATGAAAAGACAAGGAGAGGTGGCAGAGTGGTTGAATGCGCCGGTCTCGAAAACCGGTATGGGTTAACGCCCATCGGGGGTTCGAATCCCCCTCTCTCCGCCATGATCATATCATGCCATCCGAGTTGCTTTTTGGGTTTAGCGTTTGATTTGCGAATATATTTTCCTTACATATTTTTCCACGCTTGATAAAAAAATCTAGCTTCCCAACCAACAAAATCTGAATATGCTTGTAGTAACAACGCATCATTTGGGAGAAGCCGCCATGACCTTCATGCCACAGATCAATGACAGTGACGTCGAACGCATTCAGAACGCTATGTCAGAAATGCCTGATTATACATCAGTTGCGGAATTCATGCCCGGCCCCGGCATCGAGCGGCTAGATTTGAAATTCGACATCAATAAGCTTCAGGAAGCGCTTGAAGAGTGCTTGAAGCGAGAGGCCTTCATGGGCGAAATGCGGGATCAAGGCTTTGCTGCTCTGCCGCTGACACAGCGACCGGGCCAGACCGAATGGACCTCAAACGATCTGTCAGGCCGCTACTGGTTGCGCGCAGATGAACGTTACATCGAAGAGCCGCGCGAAGATTTGGTGCCGGAAATCGACTTTTCCGAGTTTAATCCAAAGTTCAAGGGTACCTATTTCGAATATGTCCATGAGGAGTTGAGCAAGCGTTTCCTGATTGGCCGCACCCGTATCCTGTCCAAGGGGCTCTATAATTGTAATTCTTGGCATCGCGACCCTGAGCCGCGCCTGCACATCCCGCTGATCTCAAACCCCGGCTCGCTATTCATCGTGAACCACCATGTGACCCATCTGCCTGCCGATGGCTCAGTCTATTTCACCGATACCCGCGCCTATCACACCGCCCTTAATGGCGGTGAGAAGCACCGCGTGCATATCGTTGCCGCGCTGGCCTATGATCAGGTCACCGCATGAGCCTTTAATGGTGGTGCCGCGCCTGCAGGCTTAATGCTGGTTTGCGCTAGCGCCTTGATGGGCCGGATATGAACCAGCCGCATAGTGTTGTGCCATCTCTTGCGCTTGGCGTTTGATTTGCGAATATATTTTCCTCACATTTTTTGAGATCGGTGGTTATACTGTCGCCAGTGCAATCCATGAATTAGGAAAATCAAATATGCCAAACGAAGATCTGTTAGCCCCGCATCGCCACTGGATCGGCAAACACACTGAACGACACGATCATATTTCCCCACGCCTGATAGAACAGTTCCGCGCCACGTTTGGCCCGCACAGCACCTTGGCGACACCTGTTCCGCCGGGGCTGTTTTGGTGTCTATCCCCTGATGCGCTAACATCTGACCAGCTTGGTGAGGACGGGCATCCTCGCCTTGGCATCACTATGCCAGAGATACCATATCCTCGCCGTATGTGGGCAGGGGGTAAGTTGCGCTTTCACGAGGCGTTTCTTCCTGATCAGATGATCACAAAACGGTCCACTATTCGTGATATTGTTTTCAAAACGGGACGAAGCGGCAATTTGTGCTTTGTGACTGTTGATCATCATTATCGCCATGGTGAGACGCTTATCCTTGAAGAAGAACAGAATATTGTCTACCGCGAGGAAGTCACACCAGTTGCCGCCGCCAGCGAAACCACCAGCATCCCCAAAGACGCTATCACATGGCAGGTTAATCCTAATTCGGTGCAGATGTTTCGGTATTCCGCGCTGACCTTTAATGGCCACCGCATTCATTATGACCGCGATCATAGCATCCATGTCGAAGGCCATCCGGGGTTGGTTGTTCATGGGCCGATGCAGGCCACATGGATGCTGGCGCTTGCCACGGATCATTTCGGGCATTTGCCCACAGAAATGCACTATCGCGGCCTTGCCGCTTATATTGAAGGGGCGCCAGCAACAGTGGCGATGGCCTCAACGCCGGAACAAGGGAAATATGATGCCATGGTGGTTAACGCAGATGGCATAAAAACCATGCAAGCCACGGTGTTCTCATGATAACAAAAGCCAAGGTCATAGGCGGTATGTTTTCGGATATAAGGGTGATGTTGGGCTGATATGATCTGGGATATTGGGTTTATCATTATTGGGTTAGGGCTTTTGACCTTTGGCGGTGATATCCTTGTTCGGGGTAGTGTCAGCCTTGCTATCCAATTGGGATTATCGCCTCTACTGGTAGGAATGGTGGTGGTTGGCTTTGGCACCTCAGCGCCAGAATTGCTGGTCTCTATCAGTGCAACACTCAACCAACAGCCTGATATCGCGGTGGGCAATATCGTTGGCAGCAATATCGCCAATTTCTTACTGATATTGGGATTTGGTATGCTATTAGCGCCGATCATCTGCACCGACCGCGCGATAAAACGGGATGCGGTTGCGGTCGTCTTTGCCAGTCTAGGGCTATTGGTGGTGGCGATGGGCGGCACCGTTACCGCGCTTGAGGGCGGGATTATGCTGATTTCACTATTGGCGTATCTTGGGTTTTCCATTGTTGTTTCACGGCGTCAGGTCGCAAACCAAAAGGCAGATTCTGGCCCTAACACCTATCAATCCGAAGCGGAAGAATACAATGCCTTTTCCGGGGTGGTGATTAGTGTGGTGATCAGTGCCATTGGAACAATCATGCTGGTCTTTGGGGCAGATTTTCTGGTCTTTGGGGCTAGCAATGTGGCGCGAACCTTTGCCATCAGCGAAGCGGTAATCGGGCTATCCCTTGTTGCTATCGGAACCTCTCTGCCAGAATTGGCGGCGACTATTGCCGCGGCGGTAAAACGCCATACTGATGTGATTATTGGCAATATTATGGGTAGTACCCTTTTCAATATTCTTAGTATTGTCGGCATCACGGCGATGATCTCACCCTTGCCAGTTGATCAGCATATTATCAAAGCCGATATCCCACTGGCGTTGCTGGTGGTTTCTATTACAGCGGCGGTGATCTTGGCGTTGTCGCGGCTATCGCGGCTTCAGGGGATAGTGATGTTGTTGAGCTATGCAGGATATATCGGCTGGCTATTTGCCTAGTGCTATCATAAGGCTAGCCAATAACCTTTGCGATCATATCCACCCAGTTCTGGTAACAAATCCGGTGGATTAAGGCCTTGCCATATCCGGCGCTTTCCATGGCTGAGACGAGATTAGGCAAATCTTTGGCAGAGTTCAAATGGCTAGCCATTTCCGCGCCATCAAAATCAGACCCAAGCGCAACGCCATTTTCCCCAAGTTTGGTGATCAGGTGATCCAGATGTCGGATAATAACCTCAACGGGCATATCAGGGTTTTTCTGGCCATCAGGCCTGAGGAAGCCAACAGCAAAATTAACCCCAACCAATCCATTTGAGGCAGCAATGGCATCAAGCTGTTGGTCGGTCAAATTGCGTGAGGCGGCACAAATCTGATGAGCATTGGAGTGGGTTGCCACTAAAGGGGCTGAGGATAGCTTTTCAATATCCCAAAAACCTGCTGCGTTCATATGCGACAGATCAATCATGATATGTTTTTGAAGGCAGGCCTTTATCAGCTCTTTCCCTGCTGGGGTTAGCCCCGGGCCAATATCAGGAGACGATGGAAAGACAAAAGGTACACCATGGGCAAAGGCGTTTGGCCTTGACCAAACCGGGCCAAGTGAGCGAAGCCCACGATCATAAAATGCATCCAAATTGCCCAAATCAGGACGAATAGCCTCAACCCCTTCGATATGCAGCATCATAGCCATTTGCCCTGACTTGGCGGCGGTATCAATATCACTTGCGTTGCGGCATAGGTGGATATCATCAGGGAAATCAGTGGCCAGATGATCAGCGATAGAAAACATCGCTTCGGTTGCTGATAACGCCTCGGCATGATCCACAGGGTCCATATTCAGGATATCCCCCGGCTTATCGGGGGCAGGGGTGAACATGGCAAATAGCCCCCCGGCAAAACCGCCTTGCCGCGCCTGTGGCAGGTCAAGCTGACCGCCTGCATCACCGCGGATAAAACTTGCCCCTGTTTGATCCCCTTGCCGCCAAAGCCGGAGAAGCGCATCATTATGACCATCAAAAATCATTGTCATGATGGGGATTGCCCTTTCATATAATGGTACAGATAAGGCGGAAGAATCTTGGCTTGCCGTAAGGCATCTGCCTCCCCCCTTAGCATTAGCAAATCCCCGCGCAGACCCATGAGAAAAGGATACCATTCCTGCGCTAAGGGGGATTTCCAGCGCCAACACATTTCATCCAGTGCCTCAAGCATGGTGTCGGTATCATTTAGGCTAAGAGGCGGTGTTTCACCTGAAGGAAAGGGGGGGTGGCTAAAGCTATGTTGAAGATGATCAAAGGCATCAGGGACACCATGGGATTGTAAGATCGTTTTATGGCTATCCGTATCATCACCTGCCGCCATGATGGCCAACAACAAAAGGTCTGTCTCAATCAGACCTGTTGGGTTTAGCATGATGCCAGCGGTTTTTTGAAAAAGATGTTGGCGGCGGCGTCCTTCACCTCCCCATGGCCCTAAAAATAAGCGGCGTGGGCAATAATCATTGGCATAAAGATTATCCCAGATGATCATCTGTGATGCAGGCAATCCGGCTTTCACGAATTCGGTTTCAGGCAAATGGGTGTCATGGGCTACGATATGGTGCCCACAATAAAATATCTCTGCTTGGGCATCCCAAGCCTCGGCAAATCCAGCCAGATAGCCGGGGGTCAGCGTTTCTAATTCATCGGCATAAACCCTTGGCGTCACCATGACGGGGCGACCTAATTCTTGGGCGAGAAGATAGGCAAGTCTGGCGTGACTTTGGCCTTCGTGATGATGCTGGCCGTGCTGATCAGCCTTCGCTGGCGGGATGTCATCTAGCAAAAGGCATGGTATGACATGATCATCTGCCGCCAGTGCGCCTAGTTTTTTGGCAAGTACCGCAATATCAGTGTTCGCTACGTTATCGCCATCAAGATTAACATCAAGATCAAGTCCGGGGGCTAATCCGGCAATGACGGTAACGCCCTGATCACGGGCAGCGGCTATAAAATCTTGCCATTCCGGCCACCATGCCTCTGGATAAGGTTGCCGCCAATGAAAACGGTGATAGGGGTCATCTTTTGGGGCATAAAAATAACTGTTCATACCAAGTGTGTTGAGCTGTTTTAAGATGCGCCCACGATCAGCAAATGACAGTAACTGGCCGTAATAACCCTCAATATAACCGTAATATGACCCTGTCTTTGGCATCACCGCCCCTTTCCTTAACGGGGATTCTAACCCCAACGCGATCAATTGCAAAGATATGGTTTTATGCCAGATATGATCTGGCTATGGGGTTTCCCCGTTGCCGTTATTTTGGGGGATGGTAAATCACGCCGCCAGATCGAGGGCGGTCTATTCCCGTTGTACCGGGAAAGGTGATCGGCATATCATAAAGGCATCGCGCCGCCAGAAATCCCATCAACTCTGCCTCAATGAAATCGCCATCTATCGCGCTTGTGTGAGGAAGATCATCACACAAAAACACCGGGCAAGCGGAATGATGGCGGATGCGATGAACAAGATGATGATTTCTTGCCCCGCCGCCAGATAACAGCAACTGTTCTGGTCTCTCTTTGAGGGTTTGGCAAGCTTGCGTAAGGGTCAATGCCGTGACTTCAGCAAGGCTTGCCATCGCATCAGCAAGTGGCATATCTGCTAGCTGATCTGTCGCTAGCATCTGTTCGGTTATGACGCGGTCAAGAGATTTGGGCGCCGGCCGTTGATACCATTCATGGGCCAGAACGCGGCTGACATACTCCTTATTCACCTGACCGCTCGCGGCAAGTTGGCCATCCTGATCATGGCTTAGCCCAGCGCGGCGCTGCATCTGGCGATCCATCATGGCATTGCCGGGGCCAGTATCCATTCCGATAAGCGTGGTTTTGCCAATTCCAGTAAGATTGGTGATGCCGCCAATATTTGCTACTGCCACAGGCGGCGCTATACCGGCATCTTTGATCAGGGCAGCATGAAATATGGGGGCGATTGGCGCCCCTTCACCGCCATGGGCCAGATCGTTTTGCCGAAATTGCGCGGCGACTGGCAGGCCGGTTAATTCGGCTAATTGCGCGGCAGACCCTAATTGCACCGACACACCTTGATCAGGGCGATGAAGCACAGTCTGACCATGAAAGCCGATCAGATCAACAGGCTGACCATCCTGTTTCATCAGGGTCATAACGGCCTCGGCATGATGGGTTGCGATATGGCGCTCTGCTGTTTCTCTTATAGCTAGCTGGTTTAGGGTTTCAGGATCATCCATGATGGCAAAAATCTCTTTTCGCATCGCATCAGGCCAAGGCAAATTAAGGTTCAATCCATAGCGCAAAACCCGGATACCGTTTGTTTTGATCAGGGCGGCATCAACGGCATCAACACTTGTTCCAGACATTAGCCCAATGATGGTGATCATGGGCGGCTCATCAATGGGGGAATTGGTCATGGCAAATGGTGATCCTGCTTGAGAAGACGGGTGGCTCGTGCCATGATATCACAATGACAACACACCCATCTACTCCTTCCACTGAAGATGTGCCAGAGGCATCAGCTTGGCTTGATCAGTTGCCAGTAACTGCGGCTTTGGGCGTCATGCTTGCAAGTCAACGCGAGGCATCAGACGCGGTTGCTATCGCCATGGATGCGATTGCCGCGGCGGCAGAGGCGGCGGTGATACGGCTTAAGGCAAGCTCGTCCGGGCGCCTGATTTATGCCGGGGCTGGCACTTCGGCTCGTATTGGGGTGCAAGATGGGGTCGAATTGCCGCCTACCTTTGGTTGGCCCTATGAACGGCTAGGCTATTTGATCGCTGGTGGGCAAGGTGCCTTGATGCGTGCGGTTGAAGGCGCAGAAGACAGCGCTGAAAGCGGCAAAAGTGATGCAGATCAATTAGCCATCACATCGGCAGATATCGTCATTGGTCTTGCGGCAAGTGGCCGAACCCGTTACACGATTACCGCCCTTGAAACGGCACGGCAAAACGGGGCCTTGACCATTGGCATTGCCAATAATCGGAACACGCCGCTTTTGGCGGCCGCGGAATATCCCATTTTAATTGAAACCGGGGGTGAGGCGTTAGCAGGGTCAACACGGCTTAAGGCTGGCACAGCGCAGAAAATCACCCTTAATCTAATTTCTACCTTGATGATGTCTCGGATAGGGCGGATCAGCAACGGGTTGATGGTGGCTATGACGCCAAGCAACGCTAAGCTGCGTGAACGCAAGCAGCGGATTGATGCCATGCTGGCAGACCAATCCTCAAAGCCTAAGCCTTAACAGGTTGTTCTTAACACAGAGGCTTTGGGCTAATCCAGCCGCCGCGCCGCTAATAGGCATAGCAGGATAACAGGCAAGCCTAACAATGTGGTTATGATGAAGAACCACGAATACCCTAGGCTTTCCACAATGCCGCCGGAATACCCCCCCAACATTTTTGGAAACAGCGTCATGATGGAACTAAACACCGCGTATTGTACCGCGGTAAAAGAGATATTCGTCAGGCTGGACAGAAAGGCGATAAAGGCGGCGGTGGCAAACCCTGCCGCCAGATTATCTGCACTAACGACCAGATACATCATGTTGATATCTGGGCCGATCTGCGACAAAGCCACAAAAAGCAGGTTGGTTCCGGCGGATAGGATTGCCCCCCATAATAAGGTCGTCATCACGCCAATGCGTGTGGCAATCAAGCCACCTAAAAACCCGCCTGCGATGCTGATGATCACGCCATAGGTTTTTACCGCTGTTGCAATCTCTGCTTTGGTGAAACCCAAATCCTGATAAAACAGGTTGGACGTCACCCCAAGAACAATATCAGAAATGCGATAAAGCCCGATCAGGCAAAGCAGTAACCACGCCGCTGTTGTGCCATAACGCTGAAAGATATCTTTAACGGGCAATATCCATGTGTCATGCGCGGTTTGTTGAGCGCGCATCAGGTATTTTGCGATGAGGCCGCCGATGATAAGGGCGACCCCCAAGCTGGATAAAAGCCGCAATGCCGCTATGAAAACCGCGATCACCGGGTCAAATCCGCCACCTGTGAATTGGGATAAGCCAGCCTTTATGGTAGCGACAAAAGGCCCAATTTCACGATAAAACAAAATAAAGCTGATCACACTGATCAGGAAAAGCCCCAACAGCTTTAGGTTATCCGATAAGCCCCTGTCATGTTGAGCGGCGCGGTTGCCCTCGGGTTCTGCCGCAAGGCAGGTCGCTGCCACCCCGATCAGCATGACACCAGCCATAAAGCCATAAGTGGTAGCCCAAGCGCCATAGTGATAAGTGTCTAGCCGTGAGCCAAAATATGACGCTAGGAAAAGCGCGCCAGCGCCGGCAACAATCATCCCGATGCGATAGCCAGCGACATAAAGCGAGGACAGGATACCCTGCCATTCAGGGGGCGCACATTCAATACGATAGGCATCAATGACGATATCTTGGGTGGCAGACGAAAACCCCAAAAGCACCGCCGCCACCGCCATTTGAGTTAAGGCCGCGTCACCATCTGCCGGATTAGTGCTAGCCATCAGCAAAATTGAGAGGATGACCATGGCTTGTGACACCAATAGCCAGCTTCGCCGCCGTCCTAGCCTTTGGCGTAGCCATGGCAGAGGAAGCTGATCAATTAAGGGCGCCCAGACAAATTTGAACGAATAGCCTAGCGCCGCCCAGCTAAACATGGTCACGGCGGATTTCTCAACACCAGCCTCATTCAGCCATAGCGACAGAGAGGAGAAAATCAGCAGAATGGGAACCCCTGCCGAAAACCCCAGCAACAGCATGATCAGCGAACGCTTATGAAAGAGATGAGCTAGGTTTTCCATGGGGCTTTTCTCCTAGGCCAAATCTGGCATATCAGGAAGACGTGCCATGCGTGTGACTGGCCCGCCGTCACGATCCCAAATGCGGTCGACAGCATGGCTAAGGGGTTCACTCATCACCATATTGTGCCATGCGTTAGCGTGTAACAGGTTGGTGCTGTCCTGCATAATGCCAACATGGCCTTTCCAAAAAATCAAATCCCCTCTGGCAAGCACGGTGTGTTCAGTGACGGTCTCGCCAAGAACGGTTTCTTGATCACCGCTATTTCGGGGGCTGGTGAAGCCGCTACCTGAAAGCGCCAGTTGCACCAGTGCAGAGCAATCAATGCCAATGCTATCCCTACCGCCCCAGCGATAAGGTGTCCCCATGAGCTGTTCTGCGCTAAGCACCCAGTCATCAAGACAGGTATTCATTGTCATCAGGTGATGCAGTGGCACATAGCCCTTAGCATCATGGGCAAGCGCGATTTCCGCTACCTCATCATCATGATCAAGAACAGAGACTTGCGCCGCCATAGGCAGGTAGCCAAGGCTTGGGGTTTTGATATCTTTGCCGCTAGTGATCAGGCTTCGGGCAACCATGACGCGGTGCGTAGGTGGCGGCAATTCGCCTAGCGTGGTGCGTTCCACCCATGCCTCATAATCATCGGTTTTCAGCCGCACCCGAACCCAACCTGCAGCCCCCTCATCCCCCTCATTCAGGATATTAACGCTTTCCCCAAATAGCGCGTCGGTTTCCAGGCCACTCATGCTATCAGGGCCGTGCCGCATCGGGGCAGAAGGGGTGATAATCTGATAACGGGTCATGCGCCTATCCCTCGCTCGGCACACCATGATCGGACATCAAAATTAGGGCAGGTTTTTTCGGTGTTGGGAAAATCACAATGCCCACAGATATCTGCCTCAGGATAGCGCGCGTGCCAGTCGCGCAACACAGTGTCTAGTGCCTGCATCTGGGCATCGGAAAAATCCGTCTTGCCAATCAGGCAAACCCCTAAACTTTGGGTGTTGTATTCATAAACATGGGCGCCGCGCCAATAGGTTGGTCGCCCCGTTTCTACGGTGCCGTCTTTGCAAATCACCGCATGATAGCCAATGCCATCCCAGCCAAAGCCAAGATGCATAGCGTGAATATCTTTGGCGGTGAGGCTATCATCTGTGTCAGAACAGTGGACAACCAGATAGCGGATATCTTCGGGCTCAAGCATATTTTACCTAACCGATAAACAAAGGTTTAACCGATATTTCGGTCGCACCATAGCGTTGCAACTTCCCCTAGCATATCCTATCATCCCAAAGGTTCGCAATCAGGTTCGCAATCCTCTCAGTTCGGAGAAATCATGCTTGGTCTTCCTGCCGCGGTTTTATTTGATATGGACGGTCTCTTGATTGATACCGAAGGTGTATCAGAGGTGACATATCGCCAGACTTGCCTTGCTCATGATGCGGCGGTGGCGGCGGATGCCTATGGGCAACTGATCGGCCGGGATCAACCTGAACAACGGGCCATTTTCAAAACCCTGTTGCCGGATCATGTTGATCTGGCGCGGTTTGATACCGAATGGCGGCAGGCGTTTTTGGATCACCTTGAACATCATGTGCCGTTGAAACCCGGGGCAAGTGATCTGTGCCAATGGCTGTCGCAACATGCTGTGCCAATGGTGGTGGCGACCTCCACCCTGACGGATAAGGCCGAAACCTTGTTGCAACGGGCAGGGCTGTTTCCGTATCTGGTGGGGGTGATTGGCGGTGATCAGGTGGAAAGCGGCAAACCTGCCCCTGATCTTTATCTTGCGGCGGCAAAATTAGCAGGGGCAGTGCCGG
>CBFHXL010000034.1:0-16076 GCA_965659785.1 Puniceispirillales bacterium (SeqCode) | reverse complement strand
TAGCGGCACCCAAACCGACCCCTTGGCCGCGTTGATTTTCTGTGGCCCCGTGAAACCGCGTCATGTCATGATTAATGGGCGTTTTGTGGTCAAAGATTTCACCCTGACGACAATGGACATGGATGACCTGCTCCACCGTCATGATGCGGCGGCACGCGGCCTCTTAACTCGTGCAGGTTGGTAGGCTGTCATCTTCATTCAGCCAGACCGCTAGTTGCGCGGCAATAGAAAGCGCCACCATCGGGGGGGATTTCCCCTTAATCTGCGGCAATCCCACAGGACAAACCAAACGGTCAAGGCTGGCGTGATCAATCCCTGCGGAGATCAATGACGAGCGAAACCGGCTAGCCTTTGTTGCCGAACCGATGAGGCCAAGTCTGGCAAAATTATTCTCTGTTAACAGCGCATGGACAATGGCCTCATCCAAACGGTGTGAATAGGTCATCACCAGATGAAACGCCCCTTTAGGGGCATGACGCGCTATCGTCGCCATCTCTTTTGCTGGGACAATCGTAATATCAGGAGCGGTAGCATCAGGAAAACGCGCAGCATCATCATCAATCCAATACCGATCAAGATCAAGCGCATCAGTTACCGCCATCACCGCACGCCCAACATGGCCTGCCCCATAAAGGTAAAAAGCGCGCCGGGGTTTCGGTCCCGGCAAATATAACCGCTTTGGTGACGCCTCATATTTTGGGGCTGTGACCGCGTCTGTTGGCACAGGCAAGGTCGCGGCATCATCATCATGCCGCCACGCCGCTATATGCTGAGCGTCATATTTCTGCAACTCTGGCAAGATCATCGGGGCAAAGGCTTCAAACAAAACCGTCACCATGCCGCCACAACATTGGCCTAGGGATGGGCCTAGGGCAAAGCTTTGCCAATGGCGGTAAAATCCCTTTTCTTTAGCCGCAATCAACAACCGCCGCGCCATGGCAATAGCCTCATATTCGAGGGTGCCGCCGCCAATCGTTCCTTCAAACCCATCGCTAAAGATAACCATCTCTGCCCCCGCTTCACGCGGGGTGGACCCTTTGGCATCAGCAATCACCACCCGGCAGATGGCATCCTGTTGCTGAAGGTAATCCATCACCTGTTTGCACCATGATTGCGCCATGGCCTAATCAGGTTTCCGCTTGGCACGAAGCCGACGCGCCGTCATCAACAGATGCTCTGCGGTCATGGGGGTGTTAAGCTTGGGATAGTCCCCCAGCCCTTTTAACGCATGGCTCATGGCGCCATAAACGCTTATCGCCAACATAAAGGGCGGCTCACCAACCGCTTTGGATTTGTGGATGGTATCTGACAAATTGCCGCCACTATCATAAAGCGAGACATGGATATGTTTTGGGCGATCTGAACAAGCCGGTATCTTATAAGTCGAAGGCGCATGGGTCATAAGCCTGCCATCAGTGCCATAAACCACCTCTTCAGTGGTCAGCCAGCCTAACCCCTGAATATAGCCGCCTTCAATCTGGCCTAGATCAATGGCCGGATTAAGGGATGCGCCTGCGTCATGTAAAATATCCGCCCGTTCAATCCGGCTTTCCCCTGTCAGCAAGTCCACCACCACCTCTGTCACTGCCGCGCCATAGGCAAAGTAATAAAACGGGCTGCCTTGCTTAGTCTCACGATCCCAATGAATATCCGGGGTGGCATAAAACCCTGTGGCAGAAAGCGATACCCTGCCCTGCCAGCATTGCATCACCGCCTCAGCAAAACTGATAGCGGTATCACCAAACCATAACTTGCCGTCATGAAACCGCACTGAGGCCGGATCAGATTGATAAAGCGGTGCCAGATAATCCGCCATGCGCGTTTTGAGGGTTGCCGCCGCGTTTGCCGTTGCCATGCCATTAAGGTCTGTTCCTGATGACGCCGCCGTCGCGGATGTGTTCGGCACCTTTCCCGTTGTTGTCGCTGTGATCTTCACCATATCATCAGAAATCCCAAAGGCATGAGCGCAAATCTGGCGCACTTTGGTATAAAGCCCCTGCCCCATTTCCGTGCCGCCATGGTTAAGATGCACCGACCCATCGGTATAGATATGAAGCAACGCCCCAGCCTGATTAAGAACAGTTTTATTAAATGAGATACCAAACTTGACCGGACTAAACCCGATCCCCTTTCGGCACCATGTGGCGGTGCGATTAAAGGCTTCGATATCTTTTCGCCTTGCTTCATAATCTGATGAGGCCAGCAAATCTTTGGTCATCGCCCGAATTAATCCGTCTTTGACCGGCTGACCATAAGGCGTCGATTGCCCTGTGTCTGGATCATCATGATCAGCATAATAATTGGCTTGGCGCACTTCCATAGGATCAACGCCAAGACGCGCCGCCACCTCATCTATGATGCGTTCCATGCCCAACATCCCTTGTGGCCCGCCAAAGCCGCGAAACGCGGTATTAGAAGGGGTATGGGTCCGGCAAAGCCGTGAGGTAACCCGAACATCATTGATGAAATAACAATTTTCAGCATGCAACATGGCACGTTCCGCAATTGCTTGGGACAGATCAAACGACATCCCGCAACGCAAGGCCTGATCCACATCCATTGCTAGGATGCGCCCCTTATCATCATAGCCGACCCGATACGCAATACGCAGATCATGGCGTTTGCCCGTGATGCGCATATCTTCATCTCGGTCATAAACCAATTTGGCAGGGCGACCTGTTTTTTTGACCGCAAGCGCAGCAATAATCGCAGGCAAATTGCTCTGGCTTTCCTTACCGCCAAAGCCTCCGCCCATGCGCCTGACTTCTACCGTTACCGCATGATAGGCAAGCCCCAAGGCACGCGCGACTTTATGCTGAACCTCCGTCGGGTGTTGGCTAGACAGGCATAAGAAAATATCCCCTGCCTCCCCCGGCAGAGCCATCGCCGCCTGACCTTCAAGATAGAAATGTTCTTGTCCGCCAATATCAATCTGGCCAGTCAACAGATGAGGGGCTTGGCGTAGTTTCGTGTCAATATCTTCACAGCCAATGCTATAAGGCGCCTCAAGCAGGTGATTGTGTTTCAGCGCATCGTCAATCGTCAAACAAGCTGGCAAGTCTTCATAAGTTACATGAGCTTTATGCACTGCCATTCGTGCTGCTTTTGCGCTCTCGGCAACCACCGCAAAGATGGCTTGACCATGATATTCGACCTTACCATCCGCAAACACAGGATCATCACCTGCCACTGGGCTGGCGTCATTTGCACCGGGAATATCCGCCGCGGTTAAGACGGCGACAACCCCGGGGCTGTCTAAGCACCCGCTGACATCACAACTGGTGATTAAGGCGTGTGCCTTATCCGACAGTCCAAGGGCAATATGAAGGCCATCTGCAGGAAATGGCATATCATCGGTAAATCTGGCCTGCCCTGTGACATATAGGGCGGCGCTGTCATGGCGCTCTGAAGTCTTGGGGCCGTGATCACGCATCACTTACCCCCTTTGAGGTTAAGACAAACCCATCTGCGCGCACCAAAGGCGAGGAATAAAGACGCAGGCCATGATCATCTGCCGCCGCCTCAAGCAACATTTTCCGAAGCAGGTTTTCAGCAACAATCATGCGATATTCTGCTGATGCCCTCATATCAGAGATAGGCTGAAAATCACTGGCTAGCGCCGATATAGCCTGCTCTGGCAAAGGTTGGCGAAGATCATGGCCAGTTAAGGCTGTTTCTGTCTTTGAGGCGCGTGACGGGGTTGCTGCCATACCGCCAAAGCCAAGACGCAATTCCGCTATCTTGCCTTGATCTTGCTTTATCCAAGCCGCCATTAAAACCGCCGAGATGTCCTGATCAAAGCGTTTTGAAATCTTATAAGCGTAAAGATGCTCTGCCTCACCTAACCGCGGCAGAATCAGATTTTCCACAAACTCGCCAGCTTGGCGATCCTGTTTGCCATAGGTGATAAAGAAATCTTTTAATGGCACTTTTCGGCGCACGCCGCCCTTGTTCAAAGTGATATCAGCATCAAGAGCCAGCAAACACGGCGACATATCCCCGATAGGCGAGCCATTAGCAATATTGCCCCCAATGGTGCCGGAATTGCGCACCTGAGTAGAGCCAAAGCGAAGCCAAACCTCTGCCAGACCGGGATATTCATCCGCCAGTGCAAGCATGGCTTCGTTATGGCGAACGCCAGCCCCAATGGTGATCTGGGTTTGTGTTTTGCTGATCTCTTTCAGCTCCGCCACCCGCCCAAGCGAGATAAATCGATCAATCTGGCGATGATGTTTGGTCACCCATAACCCGATATCTGTTGCCCCGGCCAGATAGGTGGCATCAGGGTATGCGCCAGAGAGACGCTCTAACGCCATAAGGCTAGTCGGGGCGTAAAAGGCCTGATCTTTGGTTTCTATCATCAGATCATCTTCTGGCGAGGTTGCCGCCGATGCTGATATCAGATCATCAACCTCTGCTTGAAGACGGGTGCCTGCCCAATCTGGCGGTGTCTGCTGTGACAGGGATAAGGCCGCTTTAACCAATGGCCTATATCCTGTGCAACGACAAAGATTGCCTGCAAAGAGATGATTGACCTGCTCCTCACTGCCATCAAGCCCGTTGAGAAACCCTGCATAAAGCGACATAACAAAACCCGGTGTACAAAATCCACATTGCGCCCCATGATGGGCAATAATCGCCTCTTGAACAGGGTGAAGCGCACCATCAGGGCCTGCCAGCCCTTCGACGGTGGTTACTGAAAGCCCATCAAGCATTGGCAAGAAAAGAATACAGGCGTTAACAGCGCGGGCAGTGATCGGAACCTTTCCTTTAATAAGGTGGTTTTGCGCGTTCACATTGGCCTCTGCCACCACCACAGTGCAGGCACCGCAATCGCCTTCGGCGCAGCCTTCTTTCGTTCCGCTTAGCCCTTTTTCAAGGCGCAACCAGTTTAATAATGTGGTGTCAGGGCGCGCATTTGAGACAATTTGCTCAACCCCGTTTAGAAAAAAACAGATGCTTGTTCTCATAGTGAGGGGCTCCCTTGCTGATTGCTTCCCACGCTTGATATCTCAAACACCTTCAGTAAAACTTGACCTTATTTTGACTGGCATTATTTAGACCGGCATTGCGCGCGCTATCGCGGCTTTGTCGGCAGGCAGGCCAGCGCATTGCCAGCCTGCCACCTGATATTATGGTTTAATTAGGGATATTGCCCTCAACCCCTTCAACATAATAATTCATGCTCCAGAGGCCGCCATCATCCAGCGTTTCGCCATCATTAAGGATAACATTTCCAGCGTTATCCATCATTGGGCCTTCAAAAATATTCAGGCTTCCATCACCAATCCCGTCACGAGCCGCCGCCGCTTTTTTAGCAACATCATCAGGCATATTTTTGAAATCACTGAGAACAAGGAAATCATCCCCAATACCTTTCCATGTATTACCAGCCCAATGATCAGGGCCATCACCTGTTGACCAGTTGCCATCAATCACTTTTTGAACTTGTGAGATATAATATGGGCCCCAGTTATTGACTGATGCAAACAGTTGCGCGTTTGGTGCAAATTTATGCATATCTGAAGATTGCCCAAAACCTTTGATCCCTGCTTTTTCTGCTGTCTGAAGCATCGCCGGGCTATCGGTATGCTGAGCAAGAATATCAGCCCCTTCAGCAATCAGCACCTTAGCCGCGTCAGCCTCTTTCACCGGATCATACCAGCTATTGACCCAAATAACCTTAATCGTGGCGTCTTTATTAACCGAACGCATACCGCGAGCAAACGCATTAATGCCCTGAATAACCTCAGGGATTGGGAATGCCGCCAAATAACCGATTTGATTAGTTTCGGTGGTTAGGCCAGCAACAACACCTTGCACATAACGGCCTTCATAAAATCGGATATTGCCCGTCGCCATATTCGGGCCACGCTTATAGCCTGTGATATGATCAAAAAAGACGTCAGGATGTTCTTTAGATACTTTTAAGGTCTGTTCCATATAGCCAAAGGACGTGGTGAAAATCACATCATTGCCTTCTGCTACCAATTCACGAATGACGCGGGTCGCATCAGGGCCTTCTGGCACATTTTCAACATAGCTGGTGACAATCTGATCACCAAAATGGTCTTGCAGTTGCTGACGGCCGACCTCATGCGCGTAAGTCCAGCCATGATCCCCCGGATTGGTGAGATAAACAAAACCAACTTTGAGTGGTTCTGCCTGAGCAGCACTAGCCATTAATCCAAAACTAGCAAATGCCATCATGAGTTTGGAAATTATGTTTTTCATCTTATCACTCCCCTTAGTTAAAAAATTAAATCCTTATCTGGTTGCCATAAAGTTTTTACCCAGATGCGCAGGGGCGCCAAATTGAATACGCCCTCTACTAGATATCAAAACAAGCACTACGATTGTGGCAAAGTACGGCATCATTGACAAGAACTGTGATGGGACACCCCAGCCGCGAGCTTGAGCAACGAGTTGAAGTATCGTTACACCGCCAAATAAAATTGCGCCAATGATGACACGCCCTGGACGCCAAGACGCAAAAACAACCAGCGCAAGAGCAATCCAACCGCGCCCAGATGTCATGCCCTCTGCCCAATGCGGGGTCAGCACAAGTGGCAGATATGCGCCGCCTAAGCCAGCCATGAAGCCGCCAAAACATACCGCCAAAAACCGTACCCACAAGACCCGATAGCCAAGCGCATGAGCGCTATCGTGATTAACGCCAACAGCACGCAGGATCAAACCTGCCTTCGTTTTATTCAAAACATAGCTCACAATAGCGACAATTATAATCGCAAGATAGGCCAGCGCATCTAACTGAAACAGCACCCCAACAACCGGAAGATCAGAAAGAATCGGGAGGTATAACGCTGATAGACCATCAATGGCCTGCCCAACCAAAGGCGCACCAATCAGCCCTGAAAGCCCGGTTCCGAAAATCGTCAAGGCTAAGCCTGTCGCCACCTGATTAGTGGCAAGCCCAAGGACGAAAATCGCAAAAACCATGGCCACCATCATGCCAGCCAGACCGCCACCAAGAATCCCGATATAGGGGTTACCTGTCAAACTGGCAAAACCAAAGGCACTGACCGCCCCCATCAGCATCATGCCTTCAACCCCAAGATTAAGCACGCCACTTTTTTCCGCCACCAATTCCCCTGTCGCGGCAAGAATAAGAGGAACAGATGTCAAAAGAACCGTGAGAAGCAAATCATCAAACATGGCTTACCTCTCATTCTTTATGGTTGTGGGGGATGCCTGCGCACGGCCAATCCAAATGATCTGATACCGAGTTAAGGTTTCCCCTGCTAGCAACATAAACAGCAAGATGCCTTTGAAAATGCCTGTCACCACTTTGGGAATATTCATTGAGATTTGCGCCGCATCGCCGCCAAGTTCCGCCAAAGCAACCACAAGACCAGCGGCAATCGCCGCCATCGGGTTGAGCCGTGCCAGAAACGCAACAATAATTGCCGTAAATCCATATCCGAATGAAATATGCGGCTGAAGCATACCAATATTTGCCGACACCTCAATCATGCCAGCAAGGCCAGCCAAAGCCCCAGAAATCATCAGCACCATAATCGTAACCCAGCCTTGGCTAAAGCCAGCGAACTTACCTGCACGAGGGGCATCACCCATCAATTTAATTTGATATCCGCCAAGCATACGCGACAAATAAAACCACCCCGCCAACGCCACCACAAAGGCCACCAGAACCCCCCAATGGAGTTGCCCTAGATAACCAATTCCCGGCAAAGGCATCCGCGAAATAAGCCCCGCATCAGGATATGTTCGGGTCAGAGGAAAGCCAAAGGCCATCGGATCACGCCATGGCCCACGCACCACCCAATCCACCAACAGGGCGGCAATATAGGTCAGCATCAATGACACCAAAATTTCATTTGTCTTAAAGCGGATTTTTAAGAGTGCCGGAATAAGCCCCCATAACGCGCCGCCCACTATGGCCATGGCCGCCATCCCAAGGATCAGAAATCGGCTTTCCGCCTCTGGAAAGGATAAGGCAACCCAGCCTGCCCCCATGGCACCGAGGATCAATTGCCCTTCAGCGCCAATATTCCAGACATTCGCCCGATAGCAAAAAATCAATCCTGTGCCAATAATGATCAACGGGCAGGCTTTAACAAAAAGATTGCCAATCTGATCAGGCCGCGCCAATGGGGCAATAAAAAACTCATATAATGCCTGCACCGGATGATAGCCCAGCAAGGCAAAAATTACGCCGCCAAGCACCAAGGTCACCAGCACAGAAAGAATAGGCACAGCGATGGTCAGGCGAAGCGAAATATGCTGACGCGGTTGCAGAATAATCATGATGCCCCTCTTTGTTTGCCGCGAGCAGTCTTATTCTGGCGACGCGGTTTCCCCGATGATTGATCTTGGCTTCCGCCCATCAACAGACCAATATGTTCAGCGGTCACTTTGCTTGCGTCAACGCTATCAGAAAGCTGACCTTCGTTAAGAACCGCAATGCTATGGGCGATTTCAAAGATTTCTTCTAAATCTTGAGAAATCATAATCACCGCCGACCCTTGCCGGGCTAAATCTGCCATGGCGTTACGAATGAATTGCGCGGCGGCGATATCAACCCCCCAAGTGGGTTGAGAGACGATCAAAACATGAGGGGATTTCATAATCTCACGGCCAACAACAAATTTCTGTAAATTGCCGCCAGAAAGCGACGATGCCAAGGGATCATCTGATGGTTTCCGGACATCAAACCGCTCTGATATCCGCCGCGCCATGGCAAGCGTCTGATCATATTGAATGACCCCTTTTGTCACCACCCCATCTTCATCATAACTAGTCAGCAGGGCATTTTCCGACAATGTCATTGATGGCACCGCCGCGTGACCATTGCGTTCTTCTGGCACAAAGGCCAGACCCAGATGACGGCGGCGTGTCGGCCCAAGGCGGCTGATATCGGTGTGTTCAGTGAACATCATCCCGTTCTGATCTGGTCGCCATTCGCCGCTTAACGCGGACATTAGCTCACCCTGCCCATTTCCGGCAATACCAGCAATGCCCAAGATTTCCCCTGCATGAACTTTGAGCGAAACCCCCTTAAGCGCGACATCAAACGGCCCAAACGCTGGCCGGTTTAAGCCGCGCACTTCATAAAGGCATTTGCCTTTTTGACGCTTTGTGTCTGCGGTAATGCCCTTGACCTTTGCCCCTACCATCAGCTCCGCCAGTTGGCGTGTGGTTTTCTCAGCGGTCTTAACCTCTGCCACTTTGACGCCGCCACGCAGGATGGTCGCCTGACTGGTGAGTTGTTTGACCTCATCCAGTTTATGGGAAATGAACAACACCGCACAGCCTTGCTGCGCCAGTTGCCGCAACACATCAAAAAGCTGATCGGTTTCTTGCGGCGTTAGCACCGAGGTTGGCTCATCCATAATCAGCAAGGTAGGTTCCTGCAACAGACAGCGCACAATTTCTACCCGTTGGCGTTGACCAACCGATAAATCCGCAATCACCGTTTCAGGATTTAACGGAATGCCATATTCCGCCGATTTGCGCGCAATCATGGCAGAGAGGTCTTGTTTCGGGAAATCAGGCGGCAAGGCAAGAGCGATATTTTCCACGACACTTAACGCCTCAAACAAGGAAAAATGCTGAAACACCATGCCAATACCCATGGCACGCGCCTGCAGTGGATTGGAAATACTGACGCGCTCACCCTGCCATTCCAGATAGCCTTCATCAGGTTGTAACAGCCCATAAACTATTTTAATGAACGTCGATTTGCCAGCCCCGTTTTCACCAACAATGGCGTGAAGTTCCCCCGGCTTAATTGCAAAATCAATATTCTGATTAGCCACCAGATCGCCAAAGCGTTTGGTAATCCCAAACCCAGCCAGAAGCGGCGGCGCCGTTTTGCTATTGGTGGTGGTTGTCGTCATGACCCATCATTTCTCAATTCATTAGGGGTGATCATACGCATAAGCAGGGGGGAAGTCATTTCTGGATGGCCGCCTCAAACCATGCGCGGATCATCGCCCTTTCCTCGTCTTCCATATAGGTTAGGTTAGCAGGTGGCATAGCGTGAGACACCGCTGATTGCAAATAAATCTCGCGTGCCAGATTAGCAACTTGGACAGGTGTTTCCAACAAAATCCCTTTGGGGGGTGAGGCTATGCCATCCCATAATGGTTCCGCCGCGTGGCACATAGCACAGCGGCCAGCAACAATCATATTCACATCGTCAAAATGGTCATTATCATGAAAGGCCGAAAGCCGTGACGGAAACGCCAGCGCCGCTGTCTCATCCTCAGCCTGTTTATCGGTTTGCCCTTGCCATTGAGGCAACAGAGAAAGCCAGATGATCACCGCAAAGATCAGCGTCGTTGCCGCCCACGTCCAGCGCGGATTGCCAGCGCGCGCGTGACGAGTGTTGAAATAATGCCGGATGGTAACCCCCATCAAAAACACCAGACTAGCAATCAGCCAACTGTATTCAGTGGCAAAGGCCAAAGGATAATGCCCCGACAGCATCAAAAAGATCACTGGAAGGGTCAGGTAATTGTTATGGGTTGAACGCAGTTTCGCAATCTTGCCATAACGCGCATCAGGGGTGCGCCCGGCTTTCAGTTCCGCGACAACAATTTTCTGATTAGGGATAATCACCATAAAGACATTGGCTGACATGATGGTTGCGGTAATCGCCCCTAGATGAATAAAGGCGGCGCGTCCGGTAAAGACCTGATGAAATCCCCATGACAACGCCACCAACAAGGCATACAGCACCAGCATTAACAGCGTTGGGCGATGCGCTAAGGGTGATCGGCACAGCAGACTGTATATCACCCAGACCCCAGCCAGCGATATTAGCGAGATCGCCACCGCCATCGGCACCGATAGCGCCATGTTTTCAGCATCAATCAGATACATTTCAGCGCCGCCATAATAAACGATCGCCAATAACGCAAAACCCGATAGCCAAGTGGAATAGGCCTCCCACTTAAACCAAGTCAAATGTTCCGGCAGATGATCCGGCGCCACCAGATATTTTTGAATATGATAAAATCCGCCGCCATGGACTTGCCATTCTTCGCCATGGGCTTTGGCAGGTAGATGCGGTGTGCGGCGCAAACCCAGATCAAGGGCAATAAAATAAAATGACGACCCAATCCACGCAATGGCGGTAATGACATGAAGCCACCGCACGGCAAATTCCGCCCATTCCATCAGATAAAGTGAAATCAGCTCTGATGCCATTTAGCTCCCCCGATAGGTCGAATACCCATAAGGCGATAACAACAGCGGCACATGATAATGTTGATCAGCCTCTGCCAGACCAAAGCGTACCGGCACCTCATCTAAAAACAGGATATCCGCCGAAACGCCTTGGCCGCGCAGATAATCGCCAGCGGCAAAGACCAGTTCATATTGTCCAGCGGCGCATTGGCCTTGGGGCAAAATGGGGGTATCGGTGCGGCCATCCGCGTTGGTGATCATGGTGCGGATCAATTTGCGTTCAGACCCCGATAAGGCATAGAGCCGTATGGTCAGCCCCTTTGCCGGGCAACCCTTGGCGGTATCCAGAACATGAGTGGTCAGAAACCCCTTGGCCATCACCTATCCCCCTAAATCTGTCCTGATTGTTATTTGCCATCAGGTTAAGGGTATTTATAGCCGATGCCAGACGGTCACGCCAAGGGTTTTCCGCCCTGCCCCCTGATATGAGCTTTTGAATAGGGTTTCTGTCCTAGCGGTTTTTTGATTATGATGATGTGACAGGCAAATACAGCACAAGCTAAGCCCATTTCGGCAAGAAAGGCTAGAGGCACGCATGAACAGATATCCCCGTGATATGATCGGTTATGGCGCGACACCGCCTAGCGTGGCTTGGCCCGGCAAGGCAAAAATCGCTGTTCAATTTGTTCTGAATTATGAAGAAGGCGGCGAGAATAACCTGCTCCATGGTGATGCCGCGTCTGAGGCGTTTTTATCCGAAATTATGGGGGCTGAGCCATGGCCGGGCCAACGCCACTGGAACATGGAATCGATTTATGAATATGGCGCTAGAGCCGGATTCTGGCGGTTGCATGATCTGTTCACCGCGGTTGAGATTCCATTAACCATTTATGGGGTTGCGACCGCGCTTGCCCGTAACCCTGACCAAGTTCGCGCTATGCAGACCGCCGGATGGGAGATTGCAAGCCACGGATATAAGTGGATCGACTATAAGGATTTCAGCCCTGAGGACGAGGCCAAGCATATTGATGCCGCTATTGCCCTCCATACCGAGGTCACAGGCGCACGCCCCCAAGGCTGGTACACCGGACGATGTTCAATGAATACCGTTGATCTGGTGTGTGCGGCAGGGGGGTTTTCCTATATCTCAGACAGTTATGCGGATGACCTGCCCTATTGGCATATGCATCAAAACACCCCTCATCTGATGATCCCCTATGCCTTGGATACCAATGATATGCGCTTTGCCGCCACACAAGGGTTTAATTCCGGCGATCAGTTTTATACCTATCTGCGCGACAGTTTTGATGGGCTTTATCGAGAAGGCCTTGAGGGCAAGCCAAAGATGCTATCCATCGGTTTGCATTGCCGGTTGGCTGGACGTCCGGGGCGCGCGGAGGCTTTACGCCGATTTATCGACTATATCAAAGGGCATGATGGCGTCTGGTGCCCACGGCGGATTGATATCGCCGATCATTGGCATCAGCATCATCCGTTTGACATGGCCGCGTGGCAAAACCGCCCTAGCGCGATGAGCCAATCAGATTTTGTTGCCAGATTTGCCAGTATTTTTGAACACTCCCCTTGGGTTGCGGAAGGCGCGTTTGCGCTTGAGCTAGGCCCTGCCCATGATACCGCAACGGGATTGCATCATGCCTTTTGCCGGGTCTTTCGTTCCGCTAGCCAAGACCAAAGGCTAAGCGTATTAAAGGCACATCCGGATTTGGCTGGAAAATTAGCAGCAGCAAAACAGCTCACTGCCCATAGCACCGATGAGCAGGCTTCCGCCGGATTAGATGCGCTGACCGATACTGAACGGGCTAGCTTTACCGAGTTGAACACCCGATATCAGGACAAATTTGGTTTTCCCTTTATTATCGCTGTGAAAGGCCTGACCAAGGCAGATATTTTGGCAACCTTTACCCAACGCGTGGAGGCTGATGCGGAAAGTGAGTTTGCCGAGGCCTGCCGGCAAGTTGAGAAAATTGCCCTGCTCAGGCTGAACGATATGGTCTGATTGAAAAAGACCTGATATCATCTCTGGAAACATAAGGACGCGTTTGATTTTGAAAACCTCACCATATTTTGTTGTTAAAGGGGGGTTGCCGCCCCAATCCCAGCGCCTTGCTGATCGCGCGGTATTCACCACATCTTATGCTTTTATGCCGCGCGAGGTGATGACGGATATTGTCACCAGTCTGTTGCCGTTTTGGGACGCCACCCGGCTTTGGGTCTTGGCACGGCCAATGACGGGGTTTTCCGAAACCTTTTCTCATTATGTGATGGAGGTAGGCTCTGGCGGCGGGTCCACCCGGCCAGATGATGACCCTTTGGCTCAACATGTTTTGTTTGTGGTTGATGGTCAGATCACTTTACATTATGGCAATAACAATTCGGATTTAACCGCTGGTGGTTATGCTTATCTGCCTGCAGGGTCAAACTGGACGCTCCATAATCCGGGGAAAACTAACGCCTGCTTTCATTGGATCAGAAAACGCTACCAACCTGTAGATGGCATTCCTCTGCCTGAGGCTTTTGTTACCTCTGATCAGGCAGTCACACCAACCCCTATGCCTGACACCAATGGCGTTTGGGCAACCAGCCGCTTTGTTGCGCCAGACGATCTGCGCCATGATATGCACGTCAATATCGTGACGTTTCAACCGGGGGGCGTCATTCCTTTTGCCGAAACCCATGTCATGGAACACGGGCTTTATGTGCTTCAGGGCAAAGGGGTTTATTATCTGAACGGGGATTGGGTTGAGGTTGAAGCCGGGGATTATATGTGGCTTCGGGCATTTTGCCCACAAGCTTGCTATGCCGCAGGGGATGAGCCTTTTCGCTATCTGCTCTATAAAGATGTCAATCGGCATATGCCGTTGGCGCCTGCACTAGGTGCAAACTAAAGATGACAAGTGGCGCAACCCATCTTATCCAAATAGAGCCTATTACCGCCGCGGCGTTTGCCCCTTATGGCGATCTTCTCACGCTCAAATCACGCCCTGATCAGATGATTAATCAGGATATGTGCGGCCGTCATCATGATCTGGCGCAATTGGCCTTTGCTGATGGCGGGACAGCAGGGATCAGTCTTTTTGACGCGACCCCCAGAGATTTGCCATATCAGCTAATCATGATGGAACGCCACCCTTTAGGCAGTCAGGCGTTTATCCCAATGCATGACCATGGATTTCTGGTCATTGTTGCGGCGGATCATGACGGAAAGCCCAGCAAGCCACGCGCCTTTTTAACCGAACCTCATACCGGAATTAATATTCATATCAACACATGGCATGGGGTGCTTACGCCATTAAAAGCCCCTGGTATATTTGCCGTTATTGATCGCATTGGTGATGGCAAAAACCTTGAAGAATACTGGTTTGATGACGCCTATCTAATTACCGCCAATACTAACGAAACCAAAGCCTAATGATCTTATCGGGGGTGCTGATCTGTCATGATCACTTGTTCTGCCAACGCCGCCATATCATCAGCCAGACCATCCGGTTTTGATAGAGCGGATGGCTCATGCCTCCTTGAGGGGCTTATGATCACGAAATGATGGGCAGATCACGTGGCGCCCGGATCGTCAGCCATTCGGCCCCATTGGCGGTAAGGCGGATATTTTCCTCTGCCACCATGAGAAAGCCGCCTTCATAGATCACTGACGGTTCTAGCGTTAGCACCATATCCGCCGCAAGTTCTGTCTTATCCCAAGCGGTATGGGAGGGGGCTTCGGTTAGTTGAATGCCTAAACCATGCCCATAACGGCCAACATCATCACCGCCGCCAGCCGCCGCATCAGGGCGCAAAACGCTATCCATCGCGGCATATAAATCCGCTGGCGTGGCCCCCGGCTTTGCAACCGCCATAGCAGCTTCGGTGGCATCATAAAGCCGCTGATGCGCCTCTTTGGCAGCAGGGCTAGCGTGACCAAGGGCAAAATTACGATCAAAATCACAAAAATATCCATCCCAAACAGACCCTGTATCCAGCATCATAATATCACCCTCAGCCAAGGGGCGATCATCAGGCGGCGCGATAATGTCATGATAACCGCCAGACCCAGCAGCACCAACCAGATAACTCACATCATCAGCCCCTGCCGCAAGCGCACGGCGCTTAAACTCACGGAACAGCTCGGATAGGGGCAATCCCGGTTTTACCCAATGAGGGATATCCGCAAACACCCCTGATATGATCTGACAGATATGGCTGATCTTTTTAATCTCATGCGGGGATTTGATCATGCGTATCCGCTGAACCTGATGGGTGACATCAACCCATTCGCGGCTAGCTAAATGGGTCTTAAGGGCAAAAATATCCGCCAGTGGCATTCGCATCGCAGACTCGCGCCCCATTAACATTCCTATCCGGCCAGATGCCGGAACATGACCGCAGATCACATCTGTGAGCAGGCTAATGCCATCATCGCTTTCTGCTGGCGACGCCCAGCTTTTGATATCCCCGATATAACAGGTTTCCATCAACGGCACGCCAATGGTCGGGATGACCGCAATCGGTTGACCGTTGGCAGGCAAAACAACAAACCATGGCCGGGTTGGGCTTTGCCAGAACGGGGTCATGAAACCGGTGAAATACCGTATCTCTGGTTCAGTGGCGAAAACCATAGCCTCAAGCTGCATCTCTGCCATAATAGCTTGGGCGGCGGCACAGCGTTGTTGAAACTCCGCCTTGGCAAATCCTCTTGCTGGCGGTGATGTCATGAGGTCTGTCATGATGGTTTCCTTTCTTTATAGCGGATCATCCGTTTTAAGGGCGGTCTCCCCTTGCCGAGGGCGTGACCAAGGTAATGTTTTCTTATCAATCATGGTAACGCCAACGCCGAATATGACAAGCGCCCCGCCGCCAAGCACATCCCATTGCGGGGTTTCCCCCAA
>CBFHXL010000033.1:0-16928 GCA_965659785.1 Puniceispirillales bacterium (SeqCode) | reverse complement strand
TGCCATCACTGCTGGTTGATGGACAATATGTTCTGCTAATGCTTGATGGATTAATGGGGCCAGATACGCATTTGCTAGGGCTTGGCGGCTTTCATGTCACAGATGGGTTTTTTAAACATCAGGATGCGGTGCGTATCATCTGGTTAAGTCAAGCCGGTTGTGTAGTTGCAGGTCATGTCATCTCGGTTTTGTTAGCGCATCATATGGCTGGCGGGTTCTATCGGAATCGCTGGGAAACCATGATCAGCCAAATGCCTTTGGCGTTTTTCATGGTGGCTTATACTTGGCTGGGATTATGGCTTTTAGCCTCACCAAAAGGGGGCTAGACAAACTTGTTAAGTTGTGGGCAAACTGTTTGTGTACATACATAAAATAATAATAAATTAACTGTCCATCTTTCAGGGAGGTAACAATGACAAGTAAGTCTAAGAAAATACTGACGCCTCGCCGTCAGGTTATTAAAGGCATCGCCGCAGGCGCTGCCCTTGGTGCAACTTCTATCCCTTTGTGGGGTCGTTATGCCCAATCACAAAGTTCTGAGCCGATTAAAATTGGCTTTCAAGTGCATCGGACGGGCATTGGCGCGGCTTATGGGCGGTGGTATGACCGCACAACCATGGCGGCTGTCGAAAAAATCAACAGCGAAGGCGGTATCAATGGTCGCCCGGTTGAGATTATTTCCGAAGATGACGGCACAGACCCTAAACGCGGCGCTGAAGTGGTTGAGAAATTTGCGACGCAACATAACGCTGATCTGGCGTTTGGCACGCTGTTTAGTCATGTGGTTTATGGTTCAGCCCCACGCGCAGGGGAATTAAAGATACCTTATTTTGTCGTATCAGAAGGCCACCATGTCGCTAGCGGTGCGCTTAATCGTTACACGCTTCAGCCCGGCATCACCGATGTGAAAAGTCAGGTTCAGGCTATGGCACCATATGTTGCCAGCACGCTTGGTAAGAAAGTCACCATGATCTATCCAGATTTTGCCTTTGGTCATGATCACCGTGATTATTTCTCTGCCGCTATTGAGCGTGAAGGCGGCACCGTGGTGGAAAAGATTGCTATTCCGCCGACAGAAACCTCATTTACCAAATATTTCCCGAAAATCCCTCGTGACACTGAGGTGATTTATCATGTCATGGTAGGCCCTGCTGTGCTTACCTTTGTTAAGGAAATGGGTGAGTTTTTCGGCAGTTCACGACCAGAAATCTTTGGCTTCATTGACAGCCTTGAGGCGGTGGATTTATCCAGCCCCGGGCTTGAGTTCTTGGAAGGCACTTATTTCTGGGAAGGCAATCCCCGCTACGCACAAGCAAACCAGTCTGAATATGATAAAGCATACCGGGCGGCGGTTGGCGTTGACAATAATGGCGCCTCTGTTTCGGATTCTAAGGATGTGTCCACCTATGCCCATATGTTTGGATGCTGGGAAACCCTACATATCATCAAGGCAGGTATGGAAGCCTCAGGCTATCGTGGGGCAGGTGACCGCGCCAAGATGATTGAAGCCGTGGAAGCCATGACAGATATGCCGCATTCTCATGCTCATCCCCAAGGGGCTAAGCGCTTTAATGGGAAAACCCATCAGGTGTTTGGGCATCAGTATATCACCAAGGTATCAAACGGACGCCTTGAGCTTGCGCATACCACATCCATTGAGGATACGCTGTATCCGGATGAAACGGATTACACATCACAATCCTTTTAATTTTCATAACCACCCTTCCCCGATGCCTCGGGGAAGGGTATTTTTCTGACTTCTGATGGATTTAGCACCTTATCTTATTCTGGGATGTATTGAAGGTCTCGTCACCGCGGCAGTGCTTGCCTTGATGGCGGTTGGCCTTAGTCTTGTTTTTGGCGTCATGCGCGTTGTAAATGTCGCGCATGGTGAGTTTTTTATGCTGGGTGCGGTATTGGCATGGTTTGTTGCTAATCAGCTTGGTGGGCATCCAGCCATTGCCTTTCTGGCGGCGCTAGTCATCGCCCCTGTTTTGGTTGGCACCCTAGCCATGCTAGCGGATATGACCATTTTGAAACGCGTATCCTATGATCCTGAGCGCACGATTGTTGCCACGATTGGCCTGCTTTATATCATTCAGCAATTGACGTTAATGACTTATGGTTCAAACGCCCGTCCGGTTGAACCGCCATTTAATCAGCGTATTGCGATCCCATGGTTTGAGTGGGCGGATGGCGGCTTAGCGCTCTATTGGCCATGGGGGCTTGGCACTACCAGCTATAAGCTAGCGGTCATTGGCTTTGCTATTATCCTTTTGCTGGGTATCTGGGTGTTGATGACACGCACTCGTATAGGGTTGATTATGCGCGCCACTCAACTTGACCGCGATGTTGCACAGGCTTATGGCATCCATGTTGATCGTGTTTATGCGATGGTATTTGCCCTTGGCGCCGGACTTGCGGCCTTGGCGGCAGTGCTGATTGTCCCTATTCAGCAGGCGCATTATCTGATGGGGCATGATCCGCTTCTGCTGTCGTTTATTGTTGTCATTATTGGCGGCCTTGGCAGTCTGGTTGGAACCGTGATTGCGGCGGTGATGATCGGATTGAGTGATGGTTTAATTTCAGTTTTCTTCACCCCTACTCTTGCTAAAATTATAGCGACCTTGATGGTAACTTTTGTTCTAATTTTCCGACCATCCGGATTGATGGGGAGCAAATGATGATGAGCGATAGCAGAAAATCTGTGCTCTTTCATCTAGGGTTTTTAGCCCTGTTGTTTTTGCTTCAGTTCATGTTACCTGCCTATCACCATGGCAATCTGGCGCGTATTATGGTGCTGGCGACTTATGCCATGGGCTACAATATTTTGTTTGGCTACACAGGTCTGCTTAGCCTTGGTCATGCCATGTTTTTTGCCGCTGGTATGTATGGCATGGGGCTTACCATGACGCATCTGGGGTGGACAGCTGGCCCAGCTTTATTAGCAGGGTTAATATCAGGGGTTTTGGTGTCTGCTGGCATTGGATTTCTAGCGCTTCGCACAAGTGGCGTGTCTTTTATGATTGTCACCCTCATGTTTGCCCAAACAGGTTTTCTGACTATTCTTTATTTTGGGGAATGGACACGCGGTGACGAGGGCTTTGTGATAAAGCAAGCTGAGCGTGTTTTCGCCGGGATTGATTTGAGTGA
Source organism: Puniceispirillales bacterium (SeqCode) (assembly GCA_965659785.1). Lineage (GTDB taxonomy): Bacteria > Pseudomonadota > Alphaproteobacteria > Puniceispirillales > UBA1172 > UBA12202. Next base: position 13,775 of record CBFHXL010000033.1, on the reverse strand, counting down.
TCCAACCAACCGTTATCTGGCCGCCCTACTGTTATTTGGGGTCTGCCTCATGCTGACCATTCGGTTAATGCAAAGCCGCTTTGGTCATGTTCTCATTGCTATTCGTGAAAACGAGGAACGCACCCAGATGCTAGGTTATCATGTGCATCATCACAAATGGCTGGCCGTCATCGCATCAGGAACCATGGCGGCAGTATCAGGGGCGGCATATGCGCTGTTGTTTGGATATGCTGGGGCCACTTTTGCGTCAGTGCAGTATTCCATCTTCCCGCTTTTGTGGGTGCTATTAGGCGGGGCAGGAACAGCGTTAGGGCCTTTTATTGGCACACTGTTTATGTTTTATCTTATTGATTTATCCAGCTCTTTGACAACCGCCTATATGCTGATCGCTGGTGTTGCGCTAGTGCTATTAACGCTGTTTTTACCCCAAGGGTTGGTTGGCGAATGGCGCAGAAAGGTGATGCCATGGCTGACATGATCACCTCGCATATTGCAACAAAAGGGCTCAGCCGGCATTTTGGCGGTCTGATTGCCGTTAATGCGGTTGATTTTGAAGTCCCAAAGGGGGAAATCCGCGCCATTATCGGCCCTAACGGAGCAGGCAAATCCACCTTTGTGGGAATGTTATGTGGCCGTATCGCGCCCAGTTCGGGTGAAATTGTTTTCAATGGCCAGAATATTACCGCTATGCCTGCCCATCGGCGCATTCGCCAGGGCATGGCTTACACCTTTCAGATCACCTCAATTTTTGCTCGTCTGACCCTCAAAGAGAATGTTCGCCTTGCTACCTCATGGCGCTGGAATGGTGATCAGACCGCTATCGAAGCCGCGACCCTTCAGGCCTTGGAACAGGTCGGTCTAGCAGATCGCATGCACCAGATCGCTGGTGATTTAAGTTATGGGCATCAGCGCTTACTTGAAATTGCCATGGGCATCAGCCAGCACCCCCAACTGCTTATCCTTGATGAACCGACCCAAGGGTTAGCTGATAGTGAGATTGCTAGTTTTGTGAAGCTGATCCGTGACCTTGGTGGTGACATGACCATTTTGCTGATTGAACACAACATGAATGTGGTCATGGATACCGCTGATAAAATCACTGTGCTAAATCTAGGGTCAGAGCTAGCAACAGGAACGCCTGATGATATCCGGGCCAATACATCGGTACAGACTGCCTATCTAGGAGAAACCCATGCTTGAGATGCGATCTGTTTCTTCTGGCTATGATGGTGCGCGTGTCCTGCAAGATGTATCGCTTAGCCTATCTGCTGGCGAGATTGTGTGTATTCTGGGGCGGAATGGCGCTGGCAAAACCACCATGATGAAAACTATCATGGGGCTGATCCACGCTGATAGTGGTCAGATCCTCTATCATGGCAAAGATTTGGTAGAAGTGCCGCCTCATCAGATTGCTGGCCTTGGGATTGGTTATATTCCTCAAGGGCGGCGGTTGTTTTCTGAACTAACGGTCGCTGAAAATCTGGAAATCGGATTGATGGCTGGCGGCAAAGGACAGGCCACACGCGATAAGGTTCTGGCGATGTTTCCGCGGCTGGCAGAACGGTTGCACCAGCGTGCTAACACCTTATCAGGGGGCGAACAACAAATGCTGGCAACAGGCCGGGCCCTATGCCTTGAGCCGCAAATGCTCTTACTTGATGAGCCAACAGAGGGGCTTCAGCCGTCAATGATTGCGCTTATTCGTGACACCGTGGTAGCGCTTAAAGAAACAGGGGTTGGCATTTTGTTGGTCGAACAACGCGTGGATGCCGTGCTTTCCATTGCCGATAAGGTGATGTTTCTTGAAAATGGCAAAAGCCAAGACATTATGCCTGCTAGCACACTGCGCCAAAATCCAGCTTTGCTAAAAAAATATATCGGCGTCTAATCCTATCAGGTCAGCTTTTTCAGCAACCCTAAAAACACTTCTTTTTCTTTATGCGATAACGGCTCCAGGGTTTCTGTTGTGACCGCATGGGCAGAGCTGACAACCTCATCATAGAGCTGTCGTCCTGCGGCGGTAGGCTTAAGAATCAAGCGCCGCAAATCAGATGATAATGGCTCTGAGGAGATTAATTCCCTTAATTTTAAGCGGTCAACCACCCCTTTGATGGTGGCCGCATCCATCGCTGTCAATCGACCTAATTCGTTTTGTGAGGCCTGCCCTAAACGGCATAATTGGGATAGGGCCGAAAATTGCGTTGGCGTTACATCTGGAATTAGCCGTGAGAAAATGGAAAGATGCCGTTGGCTAACCCCGCGCAGGATAAAACCAACCTGATCTTCAAGCACATAAAGATCGCCAGTAAGATTGCTGACATCGCTATCGGGCTGATGGTTGTCGTGATCGGCCTTATGTGGCGTCTTGCTTTGCGCTTTTGGCATAATAGTCTTCTTTTTCCGTTATTTTTGCCCCATTGGGGTTATGCAGATTATTACACAGAATTGGATATTGACAGCGACAGGTCAACATAGCAAATTAGTTTGTATGCTAACAATTAAATTTTCATGATTATGTCATCTAGTACCAGTTATTATCGCCCTCATCATATTGCTGATGCTCTCACATGGCTTAGCCATCAAGGCGGCATCATTGCGGCAGGATGCACTGATCTTTTGCCCCTGACCACGTCGCCTGAGCTTTCGGGAAAAGTTCTGGATGTAACCGCGATTGCCGATATGCGCGGCATTACTGACGAAGGGGATCACCGCCGGATTGGCGGGGCAACCACATGGACAGATTTGATCCGGGCTGATTTGCCCCCTGCCTATGATATGCTCAAACTGGCGGCGCGTGAAATTGGCTCCATTCAAATTCAAAATGCCGGAACAATAGCTGGAAATATTTGTAACGCTTCGCCTGCCGCCGATAGTGTGCCTTGTCTTCTTAACCTAGATGCCAGTGTGGAATTAACCTCACCTCAAGGTAAGCGTGTTCAGCCTCTTGATCAGTTCATCCTCGGCCCTCGCAAAACTAGTCGCCAAGCGGACGAAATTGTCACAGCTCTTCTCGTTCCCAAAAGCGCCGAAAGCGGATGGTCTTCCTTTCGCAAATTAGGAGCGCGAAAATATCTCATTATTTCTATTGCTATGACAGCGGCACGACTGGTCACGCATGAAGGTAAGATTACAGAGGCCGCGATCAGCATTGGGTCATGTAGCCCGGTTGCCCAGCGTCTGACATTAGCGGAAACATCATTGTGCGGCACGGTTATCACCTCTTCGCTGCGCGCTGATCATATCTTATCAAAAGAGGATATCTCTTCTGTCATCAGCCCCATTGATGATGCTCGCGGCACTGCCGATTACCGCATAGAAGCCGCCGCCGTCTTGGTGATGGAGGCTATTGATTACTGCCTTGACCAGATAAGGGCATCAGCATGAGCGATACCATAACCATTTCCATCAATGTGAATGGCAAGCCTGAAAACATCACTTGCCGGGCAGGAACACGATTAAGTGAGGTGTTACGCGAAGATTTGCACCTAACTGGCACTAAAGTGGGTTGTAACGCTGGCGATTGTGGGGCTTGCACCGTACTGGTAAATGATGAACCTGTTTGCGCTTGCCTGATGACAGCGGCAAAAGCCGATGGCAACACCATTGAAACTGTCGAAGGGCTAAGCCAAGGGGAAGGGTTATCCCTGTTGCAACAGGCTTTCTTACGGCATGGGGCAGCACAGTGTGGGATTTGCACCCCCGGTATGTTAATGGCGGCAATGCCGCTTTTACGGCGCAATTCTGCCCCGACTAGGCAAGAGGTTGAGGATGCGTTAGGCGGCGTGCTATGCCGCTGTACTGGTTATAGCAAGATTATTGATGCCGTGATGGATGCGTCAGAACCCAAATCGGCCCAACCTCTACCTGAGGCCGGAAAAGCCGTAGGGGCAAGGGTTGAACGCTTAGATGGTATCCCAAAGATCAATGGCGCGGAACAATTTGGTGCCGATGCATGGCCTGAGGATGCGCTTTATGTTCGGGTGCTTCGCTCGCCTCATCATTATGCGGATTTCAGCATCGGTGATGTGGCAAGTTGGATTGCTGAAAAAGATGGCGTTGATCATGTATTTCTGGCCAAAGATATTGAAGGCGACAATCGTTTTGGCGTGATCCCACCACTAGCTGATCAACCTGCATTAGCAGAAAAACAAGCGCGTTTTCGTGGTGAGGCAATCGCCTTAATCGCTGGCAGAGCTGATCTTATGCCTAGGCTTGATTTGTCTGATTTTCCCATCACATGGCATGAGCGCCAAGCGATGCTGGATGTTGATACCGCCACCGCCAATGATGCCCCTAATATTCACCCCCACCGCAAAGGCAATATTTTGATCAGAGGCGTGGTCAAACATGGCGATATCGACACGGGCTTTGCTGAGGCGGATTATATCGCCGAAAAAAGCTTTTCAACAGGATATGTGGAACACGCTTATATTGAACCCGAAGCAGGCGCCGCGTGGATGGAAGATGGCCCTGATGGCAAAAGACTGGTCATTGCTGCCTGCACCCAAGCGCCTATGATGGATCGTGACGATACCGCTAAAGTGCTGGGCTTACCGATTGAAAAATTGCGAATTATTCCTCAAGCCACTGGTGGCGGATTTGGCTCAAAGCTTGATGTTTCCGTTCAACCCTTGCTGGGGTTAGTAACATGGAAAACTGGAAAGCCTTGCCGCATGGTGTATAGCCGCCATGAATCGATGATCTCAACCACCAAACGCCATCCGGGGAAAATGCAGGCTCGGATAGGTGTTCGCGCTGATGGGCGCATCACGGCCATGTCTTTTCATGGAAACTTTAACACTGGCGCCTATGCCAGCTGGGGGCCTACGGTTGCTACCCGTGTGCCTATCCATGCCTCTGGCCCTTACCGCACACCACATTATCATGCGGTTGCTAATGCGGTGCATACCAACGGTCCTGTTTCGGGGGCTTTCAGGGGCTTTGGCGTTCCGCAATCTACGATTATCCAAGAAATACTTTATGATGAGTTGGCTGATCAATGCGGCCTAGACCGGCTGGAATTCCGGCGAAAAAATGCGCTGAGAGATGATGATCTGACGGTTTGTGGGCAAGACCTTAAAGGGGTTGGCATTGATGCTTGCCTTGCGGCGTTAGAACCCTTCTGGCATCGCCATTTGTCTGACATTAAAGCCTTTAATCAAAACAATACCCGATACAAGCGCGGTATTGGCGTATCGTCATGTTGGTATGGATGTGGTAACACCGCCCTGCCGAACCCTTCCACGATACGGCTTGGGGTAACCGGGGATGGGGTTTTGGTCCTGCACCAAGGGGCATCTGACATCGGGCAAGGCGCCAATACAGTGATCCCACAAATCTGTGCTGACGCGCTAGGTGTTCCTTTGGCGGCGATCACCATGGTCAATGGGGATACGGCATTGACGCCAGATTGCGGAAAAACCTCTGCGTCGCGGCAGACGTTTATTACAGGCAAGGCGGCTATGTTGGCAGGCCAAGCGCTCCGCCAACAAATCTTGCGGCTTGGCAATCTGGGTGATGATGCCGCGATTGCCTTGCACGACGGAAAGATCATTGTCAGCAATGGGGATAAACAACAGGCTATCGCATTAGGGCAAATGCCGTCTAATGCCTATGGTTATGTGTTGATGGCAGAAGAAACCTATAATCCGCCCACCGAAGAATTAGATGAATATGGCCAGGGCAAGCCCTATGCGGTTTATGGGTTTGGTGCCCATGCCGCTGTGGTTGAGGTGGATACCTATCTAGGAGTGGTAAAGGTCAGCCATATCTCTGCCGCCCATGATCTAGGGCGAGTGATTAATCCTATGCTAGCGGAAGGGCAAATTGAAGGCGGCATTGCCCAAGGTCTTGGCATGGCGTTAATGGAAGAATATCTGCCCGGACGTTCAGAAAATCTGCATGATTATCTGATCCCATCCATTGGTGATATGCCAGAAATTGAACACCATCTGATTGAGGTCACCGACCCCGAAGGCCCAATGGGTGCTAAAGGTCTAGGCGAACATGTTTTGATTCCAACCGCCCCTGCCATTCTTAATGCGATCAGCCATGCCACTGGCGGCGCAAAACTTACCGAAACACCAGCAACGCCGCATCGGGTACTAGCCGCCATCATGGCAATGCAAATGCAAAATAAGGCGGCAGAATGACCACAAAAGCCGAAAAGATACGCTGTGATGCCTGCCCTGTGATGTGCTATATCGCTGAGGGTCAGTCAGGCGCCTGTGACCGATACGCCAACCATGATGGGCAGATTATCAGACTTGATCCCTTGATGATCCTTGATCGCCGCATTCAGGCTGGCGATCCGATAAAGCCTTTTCTTGGTGCTGATTGGGATGGCAGTATTGGTCATGACCATGAGGTGTTTGTCACCGCCATTGGGTCTGGGACTACCTATCCCGATTATAAACCTGCCCCATTTATTGTTGGCCGGCATATGGATGATGCGGATGTTGTTACCGTTGTCAGTGAGGCTATTTTTTCCTATTGCGGGGTGAAGGTAAAAATTGATACCGACCGCCATCTTGGCCATGAAGGGGCGGTTGTCCGCGCAAATGGCGAAGCGGTGGGATTAGTTATCACCAATGAATATGGCTCACAAATGTTGTCGTTAGGCGGTGTTGATCATCTCACAGGCGGCAGTAAGGCCGAGGGGCGCACCACTTGTGATACGCTCATGAAGCTATGTAACAAAGAGGCGGTTGAGCTTAGCATTGATGAAGGGTCAACCGTTGTTGTACAGGCTGGGCAGCCGCCTATCGTGGATGGTAAAAAAGAATACCGGATGCGTGTTGGTTGCGGGTCTGCCACCATTGGGATGTTTGCCTCGCAATGGGCAGGATTAGTTGATGAAGTGGTGGTCGTGGATGACCATATCACAGGTGTGGTTTCTGAACATCAGGCTGGCAAAGTGCTGGATTGGCCTGATACCGGGATAACCATTAAGGGGCGCCGTTCTACCCCCGGGCGTTATTTTCAAGTTGCCGAACCAGGGCTTGGCTGGGGCGGAACAGACCTTGAAGACCCTCTCAAAATTTTAGGGGACTGGCGCGCGGCAAAGGGGGCAAAGCCGGGCTTGACCATTCTGATGGTATCTACCACAGGCGAACATTCAGGTTATTATGTGCTAGATGAAGATTTGATCCCTCAACCGCAAGATATGCCAGCCAACCTTAAGGCTAGCGTGGATTTAATCGCTGAAAATTGCGAGCCTGCCTTATGCACCGTCATGTTTATGGGCGGGGCTGGCGGCTCACTCCGTTCTGGCGTCACCAAAAATCCCATTAAGTTAACCCAGTCCGTGCAATCCCGTGATACCCGGGTGACGTGCGGCGGCGTTGACGCCTATGTGTGGCCGGGTGGCGGTATCACGGTGATGGTTGATGTGTCGAAAATGCCTGATCAATCCTTTGGCTATGTGCCAACTCCGGCGCTAGTTGCCCCGCTTGAGTTCACCGTCAGCAAAACAGATTATATCGCCCTTGGTGGCCATGAAACCGCTATTCGATCAATCAAGGATATTGTCACGTCAGGGGGCGAGTATAGTAAACAAAGCATCGCCAAACCGCCTGCCAAAGGTGATCATAGCGCCTGATCAAAAGGGCATGAAGGACGCGGCAATGGCACAATCACAACCACAAGTGGCTTGGCTCCCCCCTGATCAGCGCCTGCATCTTTCCCACGGCCCAACCGATTTGATCATTAAAGCAGAAGGCAAAGACGCTCAGCAGGCTTATCAGCAAGCCATCTCAGCCATGGAAACCCTGCTTGAAGATTTGGTCAAGGAATTGCCAGATTTGCGTCTAAAAACCTCGGCTAATCAGCATTTTCGCCATCCTGTTGCTAAGCGTATGCATCGCGCTAGCCTTGGCTATGGCAAGACATTTATTACCCCCATGGCGGCAGTGGCCGGTGCCATAGCGGATGATGTGCTTAAGGCCATGGTCACAGGCAATGATGTGATAAAAGTTAGCGTCAATAATGGCGGTGATATTGCGTTTTGGTTAGCAAAAGATCAAAGCGTGACGGCGGTGCTGACAGATATGAATGATGCCCGTATCCATATCCATTCCACGCACCCTTGGCGCGGTATGGCAACCTCAGGGCATGGCGGCAGAAGCCTATCGCTTGGTATCGCAGATGCCGTGACGGTGATTGCTGATCAGGCCAGCACTGCCGATGCCGCCGCGACAATGATTGCCAACGCTGTTCATTTGCCTCACCACCACCCTGAGGCAGATCGCATACACACCGCCCCTGCCCTTAGCCTTGATAGTGCAAGCGATCTTGGCAGTCGCCCAGTCACCACCCATGTCGGCGCCCTAAGCTCATCAGCTATTGCGCAAGCGCTTGACTCTGGTGAGATTGCGGCTCAGGCTATTCTTTCCCGTAAGCCTATTGCCGGCGCGGTTATCCGTGTCAAAGATCACATACGCATCGTTGGCTTTGAGTCCCATTCTGATATCATCATGTTGAAAGAGGAGAGCAAGATATGGTCGATTTCCCAATAAGAAAGACACAACTCTTTCTTGAAACCATCTATCACGAAGGTGGACCAGCCCCTGATACCCCGCGTTATCGAGCGGCCATGGTGGCTATTGTCAAAAACCCTTTTGCCGGAAGATATGAGGCGGATTTACAATCCGCAATGGACGCCCTGAAGCCGCTTGGGCTTATGATGACCGATGAGCTGATTACCGCCTTGGGCGGTCTGTCAGGGATTGATGGTTATGGAAAAGCTGGACTAGCAGGCGAAGATGGCGAGCTGGAACACACCGCGCTTTGGCATGTTCCCGGCGGTTATGCCATGCGTGAGCGTTTGGGTGAGGCAAAGGCCATTGTGCCATCAGCCATGAAGGTGGGCGGCCCGGGTTGTCCAATAGATATTCCCCTTGGGCATATTAACGCCGCGTATGTGCGAAGCCATTTTGACGCGATGGAAGTGCGTTTGCCAGATGCGCCGCGCCGAGGCGAGATCATGTTTTGTCTTGCTATGACAAAAGGCGCACGCATCCATCATCGCATGGGCGGTCTGACCACGGATCAGGTCAAAGGTGAGGATGGGCTACGCTAAGCGCGGCTTTAGGCCAAATATGGTGAGCTAAGCGCGAAAGGGATATCTAGTCAACAAAGGCGCGTTCGACCACAAACTGCCCGGGCTTACTGTTTGATCCCTCGGTAAATCCAGCCGCTTCAACCAAGGCTTTGACGTCTTTAAGCATGGCCATAGACCCACAAATCATCACCCGATCTTCTTCTGGGTTAAGGGCGGCGAGGCCTAGGCGTTGATAAATTGTACCATCCTCTAGCAGGGTCGTGATGCGCCCCATCAGCTCTGAGTTTTCTTGAGTCGTGCTGGTCACTAGCTCTAGCCGATCTGCCAATTCCCCTACCAATGGGTCGGTTTTGGTGGCAGAAACCGTATTGATGGAATAGGTCAGTTCATCCTTTTGGCGGCAGGTGTGGGTTACGATCAGTTGATCAAACTTCTCATATGCCTCAGGGTCACGGATCAATGAGGCAAAAGGCGCGAAACCCGTCCCTGTAGAAATCATCCATAACCGCTTACCCGGCAGTAACGCATCTAGGACCAATGTTCCTGTTGGCTTTTTGCGAAACCAAACACTATCACCGGGCTTAATTTTCTGAAGATGCTCGGTCAGGGGCCCATCTGGCACTTTGATAGAATAGAATTCTAGCGTGTCATCCCATGATGGGCTGGCAATAGAATAGGCACGCCATACCGGCTTTTCCCCCGGCAGGCCAATCATCACAAACTCACCAGAACGAAACCGAAAACTAGCTGGCCTTGTTAACCGAAAGCGAAACAACCTGTCGGTGTAATGTTCCACCTCAGTCACGGTTTCGGCAAATGCCGAATCTGGGCATGGGAAAATGTGATCAGGCTCAGGGTGATCTGGCGTTGCCACAACCTTTGTCATGACGGTCTCCATCAAGTCAAAACGATAGTATCGCGTTGGTGAGCGTTATTGTTAAATTTGTTTGTACACGAACAATCTAAACGGGGCAAGTCAGGAAACAAACACGGCATTCATGAACCTATGCCCATCAGCCGCCATTTCGTCCAATAAAGAAGGGGCAAAAATGCCCCTTCTTTGTGTTGAGATGTGTTTCGCTGTTAGGCGATTTCAACTTGATAGCCAACCGCGTCAGGGCCTCCCAACAGATCATCAAGATAGTTGAGATCAGTAAGGATACCATCCGAATTGACAATGTTCGCAATAGCGGCTTCATCACCACCAAGAGCATCAACAATTGCGGTCCTATCCAACGGATCAGCAAAATTGATCGTCACAACCGGGATTGAGATACGGCCACCACTAAAGAAGACACTGTCTTCAAAATGGAGAGTTAGGCCGTTCAGTTCAATGTCGCCTTGACTGACAAAATCAAAGTTAAGACCAACCAGCAACTGATCATCACTTAGATCACCCACCGTTCCGCCATTCAGATAACTAAGGAAGCCATCCATATAGGAAATAGCGCTGGTTTCCGCGTTTGAAGCCATCTTAAAGATAAAGCTGTCACGACCACGGGTGAAGTTGGTAATGGTATCACCACCATCTGCCGCGGTTTGGTCGCCAATCTCATAGATCACCTGATCTTGGTCATTACCGTCTGGATCATGGCCTAAGTCGATCTGGTCATCACCTAAACCGCCAATGATCACATCGTTACGGGCCCCATCAGTAATGGTGTCTGAACCGTCGCCAGTCTTAACGGTTGACGCTTTGTCTGCTTGCGCCGCTACCGTATTATCACTGTCTTCGGTGTTGGCGTCAGGGAGAACATCAACGCGTGGGACAACCGTGGTGAAAACTTCTCTTACCTCAGTTGGACCGACGCTATCTTCATAGACACGGGCAACACCAATGAGTTCACCGCGATCGTCTTCTTTAATGGTGTAGGTCTCACCTGATCCGATGCTAACAAGAGGATCATCAGCATAGAACCAACGCCATTCTGCCGTCCCAACAAGACCATCAGGGTCTTCCCCGTCAGTCTGGAGTGACGCTGTTAAGACAGCACCAACATCATACGCATCAACATCACTCGGGTTTGCGGTAATCTGGATTTGTGCAGAGCCTTCATCAACATTATTAACGGTAACAACCAGATTAATCGTCTGCTCATTGCCGGCACTGTCCTCGGCCTTAATCACCAAGGTATGGCTTGCTCCAGTTTCGTAATCCAACGCGCCAGCCAATGCGATTTCACCTGACAAACCAAAGATGTCAAAGAGATAGAGATCATCCCCTTGGTCATCCTGCCCAATCACAGGATTACCACTTTCAATGGAATAGGTGATATCAGTTGGACCTTGTTGGTCGGCGGCATCAGCATCTGTTGCCTTAACCGTCGCTACCACCGTGCCAATGGCAACACTCTCATCAACACTGGCCTGATACTCAGTAACAGTTGCCGTGGTATCCGCTGGATCAACAAAGACTGGTAGCTCATCATTCTCGTCAGTCACTCTCACCGTGACAGTAACAGTTTGCGTATCAGCACCACTCGTGGCCACAACCGTCAGGCTGTAAGTCTTGTCAGCTGCCAGAGTTTCAAAATCAAGGCCTTTCTTGAGGATAATTTGCCCATCAGCGTTAACCTCAAAGACGTCATTATCATCCCCTGCCGTGATGTCGTAACTAACAGCAACTTGAGGATCAGCATCAAAATCTGATGCCTGCACCTGACCAACCACACTATCCAACGCAAGGGTTTCGGCAACGATAAAGGTGTATCCATCCGGCTGAGTAAAGGTAAACGGATCATCCGCACCAGTAATGGTGATGGTAATATCCGTTGTATATTGCGTGCCATCCTCCAACGTGTAGATCAGCGTGAAGGTTTCCGTTGCTTCCTCGCCTGCCGCTAGGGCAAGTGTTTCAGCCCGGGTACGATCCAGCTCATATTCCCAATTACCACTTGTGGTAGGAGTGACTGTTGCAAATGGATTGAAAGGAACGCTAGAGTCAGCAACAGTAGGAGAGAAGGTAAGGACACCATAGGTTCCTGAGCTAACAGAGAGCGTCCCAACCGCTGTTCCACCAGAAACAGAGAATGTCCCTGTTGGAATGGCTTCCCCTTCTGGGTCAACGATATCGGTGATTGCACCGCTAACGCTAATCACATCCGCTGGGGTTGGGCTCACATCCTGAATCGTCCCTGTCAGATCACCAGTAAAGACAGGATCTTCATCTACATCCGTGATGGCGATGTTAACAATCCAGTTTGGGGATTGATTGTCCCCATCAGAAACCGTCAAGATCAACTGAACAGTTTCCATTTCCTCATGATCAAAGGATTCCCCATCTTTCAACTTAAGTGCCCAGTCATCACCATTGGCAACAACCTCAAACTTATCGGCAACTTCAGCAGGGGTAGAACCGCTACTCTGGATGGAGAAGCTATCAGGGGTGAAGACCGTACCAGCATCTGCGTCAGTGACTCTAATGGTAACGCCCACATCCGCACCGTCGTCATTTTCCGCCACACTTCCGTCCAGCGTTGCAACCAGTGTCGGGTCATTATCATTCACATCAGTCACGGTCACGGTCACAGTGGCGGTGTCTGTGCCGCCATTGCTGTCCTCAACCTGAACTGACAGAACATATTCGGTGGTGCCAGATTCAAAATCCACCGCCCCGTTAAGGGTAATCGCACCAGTGGCGCCATCGATAGCGAACAGATTTCCATCATCACCGCTTTCAATTGAGTAGGTCAGGCTATCGCCAGCATCCGCATCAGTCGCAGATATGGTGATAACCGCCGCCCCATCTGCCGCGTCTTCAGGCAGGTCAACCGCGTAGGTTGGCTGATCAAACACAGGGTCAGCATTGGTAACTGGTACCGCCGCTACCGCCGCGGTTGTTGCCACGGTTTCAACGGTTTCAGGCTTGCCGCCACCATCGGTGTAAGTGGTACGAACACCAATTTGAAACCCTGCATCATCACCTGTAATGGTGTATGTGGTGCCAGTTTCGCCCTGAATATCGGTTTCAGCGCCATCGCTAGCAATCTGATACCACTGATAGCTAAAGCCGCCACCATTACCATCAGGGTCTGGGTTATCGGTATCAGGTGCAACCGTCAACACATCATCAACCGCAGGCGCGGCCACATCACCTGAACTGGTGACATTAAAGCTCGCTGTCCCCTCATCCTGATTGGTGACTACGATAGTGACGCGATGCGGATTAGATACATGATCACCATCAGTGACGGTAATATTCAGCCGAAATAGCTTACCCCCTGACTGAACAGGTGCCTGAATGGCCTCATAGTCAAGCGATTCCCCGTCTTTCAGCTTAAGTGCCCATTCATTACCACTGGCAACAATCTCAAACTTAGCGGCTAATTCAGGCGCGGTGCCTAAAGCACCGGTAATGTCGAAGTCATCTGCTGTGAAAACCGCACTTCCATCACCATCAGTCGCCTGAACGGTTATGTCCGTTACCACGCCAGCATCGTTTTCGGCAATCCTAGCACTATTAGTTCCGCCAAATATGGGTTCGGTGACCGTAGGGGTAAATTCATTCACATCCGTCACCCTTACGGTCACGGTGGCGGTGTCTGATCCGCCACTGCCAGATGTGTCCTCGGCCTTAATGGTCAGCACATATTCCCTGACGGGAGGGGCAGGAAGGTTATTAACAACGACACCTTCATAATTCACAGTCCGAACAAGAGTAATCTCACCAGTGGCGTCATTAATGTGGAACACACCGTCAGGATCACCGCCTTCA
>CBFHXL010000032.1:0-18186 GCA_965659785.1 Puniceispirillales bacterium (SeqCode) | reverse complement strand
CAGAATTATCAGGATTAGGGTCAGGGGCAAATTCAGGGGCAGATTCAGGGGCGTCGGATTATCGCCTCATTGCTGAACCTTTTACTCATATCAAACAGGCGGTGGGGATGCGGCCTCATAACGCTGAGGCGCTTAGCTTTATCAATGCCGTGATCGCGCATCTTCTGGCGAGCGGCTTTATTGCTGATGCCCTTACATCGCATGGTGTTGAGGACAAGCTTAGCTTGCCGAACACATATGGCTAAGGGGATGCCTCATTCTCATCCGTCACCATCACCTTGCCCTCTGGCATGAAATTATGACTAAGGTTGCATTATTTCTACGTTGCCATCATGGTAAATTATTAGGGGTAACCCACAAGCATTGCCCCATAAAAATTGCCTCATGACATGACTTAAGGTGAATTATGCACAAACCTTTGCCAGTCCCTATACATACGCTTGGTGTAAGTCAAATTATTGCCTATGGGTTCATGTTTTATGTCTTTGCCCAAATCAAGGTGCCATTGGCGGAAATGCTTGGCGTTGCCCCTGCTGATATTTTAATCGGTTTAACGATATCCTTGCTGATCCAAGCTGGCATAGCCCCTATGGTTGGGGCTTGGGTTGATCATTATGGGGCGTTACGGGTAATGGCGGCGGGGTTGATCACTGGCGCGGTTGGTATGGTTATGATGGCGTTTAGCTCTACCTATTGGGTCTTTTTGTTGGCGATGGTGCCGCTTGGGGTTGGGTTTTCTATGTCTTGTTATGAGGTGGCGTTTAGCGCGGCTGTCCAGATGAACGAGCCTTCTGCACGCCGGAACATCTCGCTGATCACCTTTTATGGCGGTGTTGCCAGCACATTGACATGGCTATCGGTTGCCCCGTTATTGGCTCGGTTTGGGTTGTTTTACAGTTTAATTTTGATGGCTTTTTTATTGGTGCTGATGGCGTTATGGCTTGGGCGAATGGGGTTAGGCATGGCGATGCCCGGACGGATCGCGCCTGATACGCCTGCGGTGCCGTTCCGTTGGTCAGAATTAACCCACAATGAAAAAGTGGCGTTAGTGACCTTGGCTTCAGCCTCATGCCTTGAATATATGTCCTTTGCTGGCATTACCTTAATGCTGATCCATTGGTATTTTGAACGCTTTGCTGATCTGGGTCTTGCGGTCATTCTGGCTAGCATTTATGGCCCGTTTCAAGTGGTTGGCCGCGTGCTTGAGATGCGCTTTGGGGCACGCCATGACGCACGGGTAACGGCGATGCTGGCCTTTGCTATGGTGCCGACGTCACTTGTTTTAATTCAATTTTCATCTCTGCCTGTCGTGGTTTTGGGTATGGCGATGTTTGGCATGGGGCATGGGGTGTTAACGGTATCCTTTGGCTTTATCACCAATATGTATTTTCGCGCCGCGGTGTATGGCCGGGCCAAAGGCTGGATTACCACGCCAAGGGCGCTTGGCATGGCGCTTGGCCCGTCGGTTGCGGGTTTTATCTATGCCACTGGCGGCAGTGGTTTATTTTTTATGGCAATGATCCTCTTGGCGGTATTGGCTTGGGGCGTTTTTGTTATGATCCTAACCATTCGCCCCCGTCAGGGTTATGAAATGCCATAGCGGATGCTTGGTTTGTAAAACTAACGATAAAAAGAAAAAATCTGATTGCAAAAGCCGTGATGGTGCGCTATTACCGCCTCTCATCTGGAATTGTGAAGAAATATTCGTGCCGCCTAAACCTATGCCTAAATCTGTGGTTGATATGTAACTGCAAAAAAAACCGCATTATAAGGCATGAAAAGCTTGCACGATTGAGGGAATATGGCTAAAGTTACACCTACACAATTTGTACGTCAGGTTCGGCAAGAAATCAGCCGTATCACTTGGCCTAAAAGGCGCGATGTTGTCACAGGCACTATTACAGTGCTGGTGATGGTTTTCATTGCCGCCTTGTTTTTTATGCTTGTGGACTGGATTTTAAGCAATCTGGTGCAACTTGTGTTGGGATTTGGTGGATAAGATTAGTGACGCAGACACTGTTTCATGGTCGCGCTTGGGAATTACTTAAAGATGGCTAAACGCTGGTATGTTGTTCACGTCTTTTCTGGTTCGGAAAAGAAAGTCGCTCAGGCAATTCGCGAGCAAGCGGAAACCTATCGGCTTGATGATGATATTGAAGAGGTGCTGGTTCCTACCGAAGAGGTGGTTGAGATGCGCCGCGGCGCTCGTGTTAACGCTGAGCGCAAGTTTTTCCCCGGTTACATTCTGATCAAAATGGAATTGACCGATCAGGCTTGGCATATCGTCAACTCTCATAACCGCGTCACAGGCTTTCTTGGTGCAGGTGGTAAGCCTGTTCCAATCTCTGATGCTGAGGCGGAACGCCTGATCAAGCAGGTCACTGAAGGCATTGAGCGGACACATTCTGATGTTATCTTTGAGATTGGTGAGTGGGTTCGCGTCGCAGAAGGCCCGTTTGCGTCGTTCAAGGGGTTGGTTGAAGAGGTTGATGAAGATAAGTCCCGGCTTAAGGTGACTGTATCTATTTTCGGACGATCAACACCGGTTGATCTTGAGTTTTCACAAGTTGAAAAATCAACTTAGCATTATGGTGAGATAAGGATACCGTTATGGCAAAGAAGATTGATGGATATATCAAATTGCAAATTCCGGCAGGGGCGGCAAACCCGTCACCGCCAGTCGGCCCTGCGCTAGGTCAGCGCGGTGTCAATATCATGGAATTCTGTAAGGCCTTTAACGCCGCCACAGATAGCATTGAAAAAAACACGCCTATTCCAGTGGTGATCACGGTTTATTCTGATAAATCCTTCACCTTCACCATGAAAAAGGCGCCAGTGAGCTTTTACCTCAAGAAAGCGGCTGGTCTTCCAAAAGGTAGCCAGACCCCGGGTCGTGGCACGGTAGGCAAGGTGACGATGGATCAGGTCCGTGAGATCGCTGATCAAAAAATGGATGATTTGAACGCTGTTGATCAAAACGGGGCGGTTCAAATGATAAAAGGGTCTGCCCGTTCTATGGGCTTGGAAGTGGTGGAGTAAATCATGGCTGGAAAAAAACTTAAAGCAGCTTACGAATCATTTGATAGAGAAGCGGTCTTCGCTCTGGAAGAGGCTGTTGGCATGGTTAAGAAAAATGCCACTGCCAAATTTGATGAAACAATTGAAATCTGCATGAACCTTGGCATTGATACCCGTCATTCGGATCAGATGGTTCGTGGTGTGGTTGCTCTTCCCCACGGAACAGGCAAATCCATGCGCGTTGCGGTTTTTGCTCGTGATGACAAAGCTGATGAAGCCACTAAGGCTGGCGCTGATGTTGTTGGTGCGGAAGATTTGGCCGAAGCCATGCAGTCAGGCAAGATTGATGTTGATCGCGTCATTGCCACCCCTGATATGATGGGTGTGGTTGGGCGTCTTGGTAAAGTGCTCGGCCCAAAAGGCCTGATGCCAAACCCAAAGCTTGGCACGGTAACCCCGGATGTCGCTAAAGCTGTTGAGGCTGCCAAAGCGGGTGAGGTGCAATTCCGTGCTGAAAAGGCTGGCGTTGTCCATGCAGGCATCGGTAAGGCTAGCTTTGGTGCTGAACAGCTTCATGAAAATGCATCTGCCTTTATCAGTGCTATCAGCAAAGCGCGCCCTTCTGGCGCTAAAGGCGTATTTGTTCGTAAGATCGCCCTCAGCAGTACCATGGGTGCTGGTGTGGCTGTTGATCCTACCGAAGTCAGCAAAATCGCTGGCTAAGTCATTCAACATTCCGGTTTTGCCGGGGTGCTGAAGGAACCGTCAGGTTCCACCTGTCCAAGAAGGTAGGTGCCGAAAGGCTTAAACATCCTACTCAGACGGAGATAGCGATTTTTCGCTTGAACTAATGGGCAGGCCTTGGTGGTTGTCATTTTCCATCGTGATGGAAAGCGGCAATCTCTACGTGCAACCGGATATGGTCATGTTGATCATATCCACAAACTAGCGGAGACAATCGGTGAAAAAATCCGAAAAAACCAAGCTGGTCGAAACGCTGCACGCGACCTTTAGTGAGGCGACGTCTGTCATCATCACGCATCAGGTCGGGCTGACTGTCACCGAAAGCAATGATATCAGGGAAAAAATGCGGAATGCTGGTGCCCGTTTTAAGGTCACCAAAAACCGTATTGCCAAGATTGCATTGCATGGGACGAAATTCGAGGAACTAAACGACCAATTCACAGGGCCAACGGCAATCGGTACGTCGGATGATCCTGTTGCGGCCGCAAAAACCCTCGTTGAGTTTGCCAAGACAAACGACAAATTGTCAATTATCGGCGGTTCTATTGACGGCCAGATTCTTGATAAAGCTGGCGTGGAAGCGTTAGCCAAATTGCCGTCACTTGACGAACTTCGTGCCAAACTTGCTGGCTTGCTTTTGGCACCAGCAGCAAAACTGGCAAGAGTTACCCAAGCTCCAGCATCACAGCTGGCACGGGTGATTCAGGCCAGGGCAGATCAGTTACAGTCGTAGCAGGGTGTTAGCCCAGTTAAATACAAACGCTTAGTTCAAGCCTAATGGAGATAAACATGGCTGATATTGCAAAACTCGCAGAAGACCTTTCCGCCCTTACTGTTATGGAAGCCGCCGAATTGGCAAAGCTTCTGGAAGAGCAGTGGGGCGTATCTGCTGCTGCAGCACCTGTTGCTGTTGCTGCCGTTGGTGGTGGTGACGCAGGCGGTGCCGCTGCTGAAGAAAAGACCGAATTTGATGTGATCCTCGCCGGCGCTGGCGACAATAAGATCAACGTCATTAAGGCTGTTCGTACGCTGACTGGTCTTGGCCTCAAAGAAGCCAAAGACTTGGTTGAAGCCGCACCGAAGCCAGTCAAGGAAGGCGCATCCAAGGATGAAGCTGAAGCAGCTAAAGCTGCCCTTGAAGAAGCTGGAGCATCGGTTGAGCTCAAGTAACTTGAATATTATTTGAATATTCGCTCCCCCACATCGGTTTTCCGGTGTGGGGATTGCCCATTTTCGGGCGCAAGAAAAAATTGTTTTGTGACCAGATAAAAAACACTGGCACATCAGACATTTGAACAGAGGTACCACCAATGGGATCAAGCATCACCGCACTCAACAGTCGTCGTCGTTTTCGCCGTAACTTTGGTTCAATCACCGAAGTGGCAAAGATGCCAAACCTGATTGATGTTCAAAGAAGCAGCTATGATTTGTTTCTGCAAAAAGATGTCGAGCCCTCACAGCGCGAGAGCATAGGCCTTCAGGAAGTCTTCCAATCGGTCTTTCCTATCAGTGATTTCAACGACAAATCCATTTTGGAATTTGTTTCCTATACCTTGGAAGAGCCTAAATATGATGTTGAGGAATGCCAGCAGAGGGGCTTGAACTTTGCCTCATCGCTTAAGGTAACCTTGCGTTTGGTGGTTTGGGAAGAAGACGAAATTACAGGCACACGTTCATTGCGTGATACCAAAGAACAAGAGGTCTATATGGGCGATATGCCGCTCATGACCAAAAACGGTACCTTTATCATCAATGGCACGGAGCGCGTGATTGTCTCACAGATGCACCGTTCACCAGGCGTGTTTTTTGATCATGACCGCGGCAAATCCCATGCTTCTGGTAAATTGCTCTTTTCAGCGCGGGTTATTCCTTATCGCGGCTCTTGGCTAGATTTTGAGTTTGATGCCAAAGATATTATCAATGTTCGTATTGACCGTAAGCGTAAGCTTCCTGCCACAACATTTTTGATGGCGCTGATTGACGAAGCCTCTGAGGCCTATGTCGAAGAATGCACCAAAGAAGGCATCGAACCTGATCGGACAAAGGTTAATGGCCTGTCGCGTGAAGCCAT
Organism: Puniceispirillales bacterium (SeqCode); assembly: GCA_965659785.1. GTDB lineage: Bacteria > Pseudomonadota > Alphaproteobacteria > Puniceispirillales > UBA1172 > UBA12202. Next base: position 12,353 of record CBFHXL010000032.1, on the reverse strand, counting down.
CCTTAATCATTTTTATGAAGCCGTTGATTACAAGCGCAGCAAAAAAGGCTGGCAGACCAGCTTTGATGCGACCCGTTTGCGTGGTGCGCGGTTGAGTCATGATCTGATCAATGCCAGCAATGGTGAAGTGGTTGCCGCTAAGGGCGAAAAACTGACTCCCCGTTCCCTGCGTAAGCTTGAAGAAAGCGGGATCAAAGAGGTGTTGGTTTCTGATGAGCAGATCATTGGTCAATATATCGCCCATGATATCATTGATATGAACACAGGCCTTGTTCTGACTGAGGCTGGCGATATCATAACCGAAGAAATCCTACAAAGCCTGCAAGAGATGAAAACGGATAAACTCCGCCTCTTGGCTATTGATAATGTCAATATTGGCAGTTTTTTAAGAAACACGCTTGCCGCTGACCGCAACAACTCTCGTGAAGATGCACTGGTTGATATTTATCGCGTCATGCGTCCGGGTGAACCGCCAACATTAGAAACCGCAGAAGCCCTCTTTAACGGTTTGTTTTTTGATGGTGAACGATATGACCTGTCTTCAGTTGGCCGGGTTAAGCTTAATGCGCGTGTTGGCCTAGATGTTGACGATCAGATGCGGGTTCTGCGCCGTGATGATATCCTTGGAATCATTAAGGTTCTGGTGGATTTACGCGATGGTAAGGGCGAGATTGACGATATTGACCACCTTGGCAACCGCCGCGTGCGTTCGGTTGGGGAATTGATGGAAAATCAATACCGCATCGGGCTTGTTCGTATGGAACGTGCGATCAAAGAGCGGATGTCATCAGTGGAAATTGACCGCACCATGCCAACCGATCTGATTAATTCAAAGCCTGCCGCCGCGGCAGTTAAAGAGTTTTTTGGCTCATCCCAGTTATCGCAGTTTATGGATCAGACAAATCCATTGTCTGAAATTACCCATAAGCGGCGTCTGTCGGCGCTTGGCCCAGGGGGTTTGACGCGTGAGCGTGCCGGATTTGAAGTGCGTGATGTGCATCCAACCCATTATGGCCGGATTTGCCCGATTGAAACGCCCGAAGGCCCGAATATTGGTCTGATCAACTCGCTGGCGACTTTTGCCAAAATCAATCGCTATGGGTTTATTGAAACCCCATATCGTAAGGTTGAAAATGGGAAAGTCACGGATGAGGTGATTTATATTTCCGCCATGGACGAAGGCCGCTTTGCGATTGCACAGGCGAATGCCGAGCTTGACGATAAAGGCCGTTTTATTGGGGAATTGATCCCGATCCGCCGTGCAGGGGAAATTGGCCTTGGCAACCCTCAAGAAATTGAATTGATGGATGTGTCCCCAAAACAGTTAGTATCAGTGGCGGCTTCGCTGATCCCGTTCCTTGAAAACGATGATGCTAACCGGGCATTGATGGGCTCAAATATGCAGCGTCAGGCTGTGCCATTGATTAAATCCGAAGCCCCTATGGTGGGCACGGGCATGGAAGCGATTGTCGCCAAAGATTCGGGCGTGACCATTATCGCACGCCGAAGCGGTGTCGTTGATCAGGTGGATGCGACCAGAATTGTGGTGCGCTCAAATGAGACCTCTGAGCTGGATGTCTCACCTGTTGATATTTATTCCTTGCTCAAGTTTCAGCGTTCCAACCAGAACACTTGTATCACTCAGCGTCCTCTGGTGCGTGTTGGTGATGAGGTGCTGGCTGGCGATATTCTCGCTGATGGCCCATCTACCGAAGATGGCGAATTGGCGCTTGGCCGAAATGTGTTGGTCGCGTTTATGCCATGGAACGGGTATAACTTTGAGGATTCAATCCTGATCTCAGAGCGGATTGTCCGTGATGATGTGTTCACCTCCATTCATATTGAAGAATATGAAATCATGGCGCGTGACACTAAACTAGGCACAGAGGAAATCACCCGTGATATTCCGAATGTTGGGGAAGAAGCGCTGAAAAATCTGGACGAAGCTGGCATGATCTATGTTGGTGCGGATGTTCAGGCAGGTGATATTCTGGTTGGTAAGGTGACCCCTAAAGGGGAAACCCCGATGACCCCGGAAGAAAAACTGTTGCGAGCCATTTTTGGTGAAAAGGCATCTGATGTGCGTGACACATCCTTGCGCGTGCCGCCCGGCGGGGCAGGGACGGTGGTTGAAGTGCGGGTATTCTCTCGCCGCGGTGTTGATAAGGATGAGCGTTCACGCGCAATTGAACGCTTTGAAATTGAACGCCTTTCCAAAGACCGTGATGATGAACGTGAAATTCTTGAACGCGGTTTTTATAACCGTTTGATGGAACTGATGGTTGGTCAGACCGTTGCCTCAGGCCCTGCTGGTATCAAGAAAGACAGCAAGATTACTGACGATATGCTGACGGATCTAGCACGCAACAAATGGAATGAGATTGCGGTCAAAAACGATAAGACCCAAAAAGCGATTGAAGCCCAGATTGAAGATTTTGAAAAATCAATCAAGAAACTTGAAGCTCGGTTTAACGATAAAGTCGATAAGTTGCAGCGCGGTGATGAATTGCTACCTGGCGTCATGAAAATGGTTAAGGTGTTTGTTGCCGTTAAGCGTAAGCTTCAGCCCGGTGACAAAATGGCTGGTCGCCATGGCAACAAAGGGGTGATCTCACGGATATTGCCAGTGGAAGATATGCCATATCTTGAAGACGGCACCCATGTTGATATCGTGCTAAATCCGCTTGGGGTTCCATCACGGATGAATGTGGGTCAGATTCTGGAAACCCATTTAGGATGGGCATCCGCAGGGCTTGGCAAGAAGATTGCTCATGTCGTGGATGAAGCGGTTCAGAAAAATACCCCAAAATTGATTAAGGATGAACTCAAGCAGATTTATAGCCCTGATCAATTCAAGGACTCTATTGATAAACTGGATGATCAGCAGTTGATTGAACAAGGCAGGCTCTTGTCTAAGGGTGTGCCTATGGCAACGCCTGTGTTTGATGGGGCAAAAGAAATGGATGTGCGAAACTTACTGACTTATGCCGGATTAAACGAAACTGGCCAAGAATGGCTAACAGATGGCCGCACGGGTGAAACATTTGATCGCTCGGTCACGGTTGGTTACATTTATATGCTCAAGCTTCATCACCTTGTTGATGAGAAAATCCACGCGCGTTCCATTGGTCCATATTCTCTTGTTACCCAGCAGCCGCTTGGTGGTAAGGCGCAATTTGGTGGTCAGCGCTTTGGTGAGATGGAGGTCTGGGCTCTGGAAGCTTATGGCGCCGCCTACACCCTTCAAGAAATGCTTACGGTTAAGTCTGATGATGTGACCGGACGGACCAAGGTTTATGAATCGATCATCCGCGGTGATGATGATTTTGAAGCCGGAATTCCGGAGAGCTTTAACGTCTTAGTGAAAGAACTGCAATCCCTCGGCCTTGATGTCGACCTGCAGTCTTCAGAATACTAAAAAAGGAGAGATCATTATGAATGATTTGATGCACAGCTTTGGACAGCCGCAAAGTTCACAAAGTTTTGATAAGATCAAAATTTCAATCGCCTCTCCTGACACCATCCGGTCATGGTCGTTTGGTGAGATCAAAAAGCCTGAGACGATTAATTATCGTACCTTTAAGCCAGAGCGTGACGGTTTATTCTGCTCGCGTATTTTTGGCCCAGTAAGGGATTACGAATGCCTCTGCGGCAAATACAAGCGGATGAAGTACCGCGGTGTGGTTTGCGAAAAATGTGGCGTTGAAGTCACCTTATCAAAGGTGCGCCGGGAACGGATGGGGCATATTGAACTAGCCTCACCTGTGGCGCATATCTGGTTCTTGAAATCCCTGCCATCACGCATTGGTTTGTTGACGGATATGACCCTCAAAGACCTTGAGCGGGTGCTGTATTTTGAAAACTTTGTCGTCATTGAACCTGGCTTGACCTCTTTGACAAAAGGGCAATTGCTTAGCGAAACCGAATATTATGATGCGCTTGATGAATATGGTGATGGAACATTTGAGGCCGATATTGGCGCAGGGGCTATTCGCACAATTCTTGAGGCGATTGACCTTGAAGAAGAGCGCACTACTGTGCGTGAAGAATTGCGCGAAACCGGAAGCGAAGCCAAGCGGAAAAAACTGGTCAAACGGCTAAAGCTGATTGATGCGTTTCTGGCCTCGGGGTCACGTCCAGAATGGATGATCCTTGAGGTAATTCCTGTGATTCCACCGGAATTGCGTCCGCTAGTGCCTTTGGATGGTGGCCGTTTTGCGACGTCTGATCTCAATGACTTGTATCGCCGTGTCATTAACCGTAATAACCGTCTTAAGCGTCTGATTGAATTGCGCGCCCCGGATATCATTATCCGTAACGAACGCCGGATGCTTCAGGAATCAGTTGATGCCCTGTTTGATAATGGTCGTCGTGGCCGGGTCATTACCGGTGTTAATAAACGCCCTCTGAAATCGCTCTCTGATATGCTGAAAGGCAAGCAGGGCCGTTTCCGTCAGAACCTTCTTGGTAAGCGGGTTGATTATTCTGGCCGTTCCGTGATTGTGGTTGGGCCTGAGCTAAAACTGCACCAATGTGGTCTGCCAAAACAGATGGCACTGGAATTGTTTAAGCCGTTTATCTATTCCAAGCTGGAAATCTATGGTCACGCGACCACGATTAAGGCCGCTAAGCGAATGGTGGAAAAGGAACGCCCAGAGGTTTGGGATATCCTAGAAGAGGTGATCCGTGAGCATCCGGTGATGCTCAACCGGGCGCCAACTTTGCACCGCTTAGGAATACAGGCGTTCGAACCTGTATTGGTTGAAGGCAAAGCCATTCAGTTGCATCCCTTGGTTTGTACGGCCTTTAATGCGGATTTTGATGGTGATCAGATGGCCGTTCATGTGCCGCTTTCTCTTGAAGCCCAGCTAGAAGCTCGGGTACTGATGATGTCCACAAACAACATCCTTAGCCCAGCAAACGGTAAGCCTATTATCGTGCCATCACAGGATATTATCCTTGGTTTATACTACTTGACCATGATGCGTGATGGGGAAATGGGCGAAGGCATGATCTTTTCCAATCCGGGGGAAGCTTTGTTGGCCTATGACGCCGGTCATGTCAGCCTGCATGCCAAAGTAAAGGTGCGTATCCATACATGGGAAAACGAAGACCGTGTTTATAAGGTGGTGGAAACGACCCCTGGACGCGCCCAGTTGGCAAATATTCTGCCGCAAAAATCTGCTGTTCCCTTTAGCGTTGTCAATAAACTGATGACGAAAAAAGAGATCTCTAATGTGATTGACCATGTTTATCGGTATTGCGGTCAGAAAGACACCGTGATCTTTTGTGATCAGCTTATGGGAATGGGCTTCCGCAAGGCGTGTGAGGCTGGGATTTCGTTTGGTATTGATGATCTCAACACCCCTGAGGCAAAAACAAAGTTTGTTAATGAGTCCGAGGTTGCCGTTAAAGAGTTTGAACAGCAATATCAGGATGGTCTGATCACCCAAGGTGAGAAGTATAACAAAGTGGTTGATGTCTGGTCACGTTGCACGGATCAGGTGGCAGATGAGATGATGAAAGTCATTTCAAATGAAGTCAAAGGCCAGCCTGTGAATTCCGTATGGATGATGGCGCATTCAGGGGCGCGTGGTTCTGCCGCGCAGATCAAACAGCTCGCAGGGATGCGCGGTCTGATGGCAAAGCCATCGGGTGAGATTATTGAAACCCCTATCATCTCTTCCTTTAAGGAAGGGTTGAATGTGTTGGAATACTTTAACTCTACCCACGGGGCACGAAAAGGTCTCGCGGATACCGCTCTTAAGACGGCGAACTCCGGTTATTTGACGCGGCGTTTGGTGGATGTAGCACAGGATTGCATCATCACTGAGGTCGATTGTGGAACCAGCAATGGTCTCACTATTCGCCCGGTGGTTAATGATGGTGAGGTTGTGGATTCGCTCGGTGAGCGTGTGCTAGGCCGAACCGCGGCTGAAGATATCGTTGCCCTTAGCGATGACAGCGTTATTGTTGAGGCAGGCCGTATCATTACCGAAGAAGACGTCGAAAAAATTGAGGCGGAAGGCGTTGATATTGCCTTGATCCGTTCCGTTTTGACGTGTGAGACCAAGACTGGCGTATGCGGGGCTTGTTATGGCCGTGATCTGGCACGGGGAACCTCAGTTAACATTGGCGAAGCGGTTGGTGTTATTGCTGCCCAGTCCATTGGTGAGCCGGGAACCCAGTTGACCATGCGGACCTTCCATATTGGCGGTGCCGCCCAGCGTGGGGCTGAACAATCCAGCATTGAAGCTGTTATTGATGGAACGGTGAAATTGCAGGAAGCTAATCTGGTTGAAGTCGAAAAAGGCCAGCATATCGTTATGAACCGCCATACCCAACTTCTGTTGTTAGATGGTCAAGGGCGTGAACGTTCTAATTATCGTCTGACCTATGGGGCTAAATTGATGGTCAAGGATGGTGAGAAGGTACAGGCTGGCCAGAAAATGGTCGAATGGGACCCATACACCTTGCCTATCATTAGTGAGGTCACAGGCGTGGTTGATTATGTTGATCTGGTTGATGGGGTTTCCATGCGTGAGGTCACGGATGAAGCCACAGGTATTACCAACCGTGAGGTGATTGACTGGAAATCACAGACAAAAGGCAAAGATTTGCGCCCTCGTCTGACCATGCGTGATCAGGCAGGGGATGTGATTATCCTTCCAAATGGTCAGGAAGCACGGTATTTCCTCTCTGTCAGCTCTATTTTATCTGTTGAAAGCGGAACAACCGTTAAGGCAGGTGATGTGCTAGCAAGGATACCTCGGGAATCCTCTAAGACCAGAGATATCACAGGCGGTCTGCCACGGGTGGCAGAACTGTTTGAGGCCAGAATGCCGAAAGATTTTGCTATCATTAGTGAAATTGATGGCCGGGTCGAGTTTGGTGCCGACTATAAGACCAAGCGCCGGATTCGTGTCGTGCCTGTGGATGAAACCCAAGATGCCGCCGAATACATGATCCCTAAGGGTAAGCTGTTAGCTGTCCAAGAAGGGGATATGGTGCGCCGCGGTGATCTGTTGCTTGATGGTAGCCCGGTTCCGCATGATATTCTGAATATTCTTGGGGTTGAGGCCTTAGCTGAATATCTGGTTAATGAAATTCAAGATGTTTATCGCCTGCAAGGGGTGAAGATCAACGATAAGCATATTGAAGTGATTGTCCGCCAGATGTTGCAAAAGGTTGAGGTCACGAATGCTGGCGGTACAACCTTGCTGAACGGCGAACAGGTCGATCGGGATGAGTTTAACGAAGCTAATGCTGTCGCCCGTTCTGAGGGCATGGAAGAGGCCACAGGGCATCCTGTGCTTCTAGGGATCACCAAAGCGTCCTTGCAGACGCGTTCCTTTATTTCAGCGGCGTCATTCCAGGAAACCACGCGTGTGTTAACGGAAGCGGCGGTATCAGGGAAAGAAGATTCTCTTAACGGCCTCAAGGAAAATGTGATCGTTGGTCGCCTGATTCCTGCTGGAACAGGTAGCATCATGTCAAAACTGCGTGCCGTGGCGTATAGCCGGGATAAGCAGATTGAAATGGAAAACCGTGAGGAACGTGATCGGATAGCAGCCGAACAGGCCGCATCTGATGCTCAGGCCCAGATTGAAGCCGCTGAAGCGGCGGTTTCTGAGGCATCGGAGTAACGCTTTTCCGAGGCATGGCACATAATATTGGGAACAGGGCGACCTGTTCCCATGGTCAAAATGACCAAAATGAATAAAATTTAGCAAAAAAGTAAATATTCCACTTGACCTATGGGTGTGGAAATCTTATTTTCCGCCCACTCCAAGGGCTCTTGTCGTGTAGAGATTACAAACGCATTGGCTGAAATCTTGGGGTGAAGTCGTCGAGGATGCGTCAAGCACACTCGGCCATCCTGTCATAGGGATGAATTACGATAACTTTTTAACGTGCAAGCTGGCAGGCTTTAATTATGCTCTGCTATGCTGTGATGGAAAGCATCTGGTATGCCAACGATTAACCAGCTTATTCGCCATGGTCGTCAAAGACCTGTGAGTCGGAACAAGGTTCCTGCAATGGAGGCTTGTCCGCAAAAGCGTGGTGTATGCACCCGCGTCTATACAACAACCCCGAAAAAGCCGAACTCAGCTTTGCGTAAGGTGGCTCGTGTCCGTCTTAGCAATGGCTTTGAGGTCACTAGCTATATTCCGGGTGAAGGTCATAACTTGCAAGAACACTCCGTTGTGATGATCCGGGGCGGTCGGGTAAAAGACCTTCCGGGTGTTCGTTATCATATTATTCGCGGCACGCTGGATACCCAGGGCGTAGCCAAACGCAAGCAGCGTCGTTCAAAATACGGCGCCAAACGTCCGAAATAGGTTCATATCATGTCACGTCGCCATAGAGCCGAAAAACGCCAACCCATGCCTGATCCCAAATTTGGTGATGTGGTGGTTTCTAAATTTATGTCCTGCCTGATGTATGACGGCAAGCGCTCAGTTGCTGAGCGCATTGTTTATGGTGCGTTTGAAAAAATTCAAGAACGCACAGGCATGGAACCTGTCAAAGTGTTCCATGATGCCATTGAAAATGTCCGCCCTAACCTTGAGGTGCGTTCCCGCCGTGTTGGTGGAGCCACTTATCAGGTTCCGGTTGAGGTTCGCTCAACACGCGCACAGGCTTTGGCTATTCGTTGGTTGATCGACTCTTCGCGTAAGCGTGGTGAGAACACCATGACTGACCGCTTAAGCGGTGAATTGCTTGATGCCATGAATAATCGTGGCGCTGCTGTTAAGAAAAGAGAAGACACGCATAAGATGGCGGAAGCCAATCGCGCCTTCTCACATTATCGCTGGTAAATTACAGGGAATTACTCGTTATGGCTCGTGCTTATCCTCTTACACGCTATCGTAATTTTGGCATCATGGCTCACATTGATGCTGGCAAGACCACAACTACGGAGCGTATTCTTTATTACACTGGCCGGTCACATAAGATCGGCGAAGTTCATGATGGCAATGCCACTATGGATTGGATGGAACAAGAACAAGAACGTGGCATTACCATTACTTCAGCGGCAACAACCTGCATGTGGTTCCGCACCGAAGATGGCAAAAACCCATCAGGTGAGTTTGGTGACGACGCTGATGAGGCTAAGTTCCGTTTTAACATTATTGATACTCCCGGCCACGTTGACTTCACTATCGAAGTCGAACGTTCGCTAGCGGTTCTTGATGGTGCCGTTTGTGTGCTAGATGCTAATGCAGGGGTTGAGCCTCAGACAGAAACCGTGTGGCGTCAGGCAGACCGTTATCAGGTTCCGCGGATTGTTTTCGTTAACAAAATGGATAAGATCGGCGCGGATTTCTACAACTGTGTGCATATGATCAAAGATCGCACAGGTGCTATTCCTCTTCCGGTTCAGATTCCTGTTGGCGCTGAAACCGATTTCATCGGTCATGTTGACCTTGTCACCATGAAAGAGTGGATTTGGAAGGGTGAAGACCTTGGCGCATCATGGGTTATCCAAGATATTCGTGATGATTTGAAAGATAAAGCGCAGGAAATGCGCGAAGCTATGATTGAGATCGCGGTTGAGCAAGACGATGACGCTATGGAAGCGTTCCTAGAAGGCAATGAGCCTGATGTCGCTACCCTGCGTGAGTTGATCCGTAAGGGTACGTTATCCATGTCATTCGTTCCCGTGCTTTGTGGTTCGGCTTTCAAAAACAAAGGCGTACAGCCAATGCTGAACGCGGTTATTGACTTCCTGCCTGGCCCTCTTGATGTCCCTGCTTATGTTGGCTTTAAGCCGGGTGACGAAGAAGAAACCCGTAACATTGAGCGCCGCGCAAATGATGCGGAGCCGTTCTCCGGTCTGGCCTTTAAGATTATGAATGATCCGTTTGTAGGTTCTTTGACCTTTGTTCGGATTTATTCTGGTAAAATGGCAAAGGGTGACAATCTGCTGAACTCTACTAAAGGGAAGCGTGAGCGGATTGGCCGGATGATGATGATGCATTCGAATAACCGTGAAGAGATTGAAGAGGCATTTGCTGGTGACATTGTGGCTTTGGCTGGAATGAAAGAAACCACCACAGGTGATACCATCTGTGACAATGCTGATCCGGTTGTTCTGGAAACGATGACTTTCCCTGATCCTGTTATTGAGATTGCTGTTGAACCTGCATCTAAGAACGATCAGGAAAAAATGTCTGCTGGGCTTCAGCGTTTGGCTGCCGAAGACCCCTCATTCCGCGTGTCGACTGATGAAGAATCTGGTCAGACCATTATGAAGGGCATGGGCGAATTGCATTTGGATATTTTGGTTGATCGCCTTAAGCGTGAGTTTAAGGTTAGTGCAAATATCGGTGCTCCGCAGGTGGCTTACCGTGAAACCATCACCAAAGAAATTGAAGTTGATTACACCCACAAAAAGCAGTCTGGTGGATCAGGTCAGTTTGCTCGTATTAAATTGATCTTCCGTCCTCTTGGTGAGGGTGGTTATAACTTCACCAATAAGGTTGTTGGTGGTTCTGTTCCTAAGGAATACATTCCGGGCGTAGAAAAAGGCTTGATCTCTGCCAAGGATACTGGCGTTATCGCTGGCTTCCCTGTGATCGATTTTGAAGTCGAGCTTATTGATGGTGCCAGCCATGATGTTGACTCATCTGTTCTGGCCTTTGAAATTGCCGCCCGTGCAGCCTTCCGTGAAGCGATGGGTAAAGCGGCCCCGCGCCTACTTGAACCCGTAATGAAGGTTGAGGTTATCACCCCAGAAGAATATATGGGTGACATTATTGGTGATCTAAACAGTCGCCGCGGTAATGTTGGTGGTATGGATCAGCGTGCCAATGCTCGCGTGATTTCTGCCATGGTGCCTCTGGCCAATATGTTTGGCTATGTCAACACGTTGCGTTCCATGTCTCAGGGCCGGGCGCAATACAGTATGCAATTTGACCATTACGAACAAGTTCCGCAAGCGGTTGCGGACGAAGTTCGTAGCAAAATGGCTTAACCAAGAAACTCGTTAAGGAGAACAATGATGGCAAAGGAAAAGTTTGATCGTTCTAAGCCGCACGTCAACATCGGCACGATTGGTCACGTTGACCATGGCAAGACGACATTGACCGCGGCGATCACCAAGGTGATGGCGGAATCTGGTCGTGCGGATTTTCAGGCGTATGATCAGATTGATGGCGCGCCTGAAGAGCGTGCGCGTGGTATCACGATTTCAACGGCACATGTTGAGTATTCCACGGATAACCGTCACTATGCTCATGTGGATTGCCCTGGTCACGCGGACTATGTGAAGAACATGATCACTGGCGCGGCTCAGATGGATGGCGGCATTCTGGTGGTTAGCGCGGCTGATGGGCCGATGCCTCAAACCCGTGAGCATATCTTGCTTGCGCGTCAGGTTGGTGTTCCTGCGCTTGTTGTTTTCATGAACAAGGTTGATCAGGTTGATGACGAAGAGCTTCTTGAGCTGGTTGAGCTTGAGATACGTGAGCTTCTGTCCTCTTATGATTTCCCTGGTGATGATATTCCGATTGTTAAGGGTTCTGCCTTGGCGGCTCTTGAGGGCCGTGATGATGAGATTGGCAAGAACGCGATCAATGAGCTGATGGCAGCGGTTGATGCCTATATTCCACAGCCTGAGCGTCCAAAGGATCTGCCTTTCTTGATGCCGATTGAGGATGTGTTCTCAATTTCTGGTCGTGGAACAGTTGTGACGGGCCGTATTGAGCGCGGGGTTGTTAATGTTGGTGAGGAAATTGAAATCCTCGGCATCCGTGATACGACCAAGACGACATGCACAGGCGTTGAGATGTTCCGTAAGCTTCTGGATCAGGGTGAGGCTGGCGACAATGTTGGTGTGCTTCTTCGTGGGACGAAGCGTGAAGATGTTGAGCGTGGTCAGGTTCTGGCGGCTCCGGGGAGCATTAAGCCCTTTAAGAAGTTTAAGGCTGAGGCTTATATTCTGACCAAGGAAGAAGGCGGTCGTCATACCCCGTTCTTCAGCAACTATCGTCCCCAGTTTTATTTCCGGACTACAGATGTGACAGGTTCGATTGAGCTTCCTGAAGGCACGGAAATGGTGATGCCGGGTGATAACATTGCGATGACGGCGACCCTAATCACGCCGATTGCGATGGAAGAAGGCCTGCGCTTTGCTATCCGTGAAGGCGGACGCACGGTCGGCGCTGGCGTCGTCTCAGGCATCGTCGAATAAGAATTGAAGGGAAACCTTAGACCGAATAGGTTTTGACAGAATAGGAGTGTAGCTCAATTGGTAGAGCACCGGTCTCCAAAACCGGGGGTTGGGGGTTCGAGTCCCTTCGCTCCTGCCACTTCTGGCAATATGGATCAACCCCGACGCAAAAGCG
>CBFHXL010000031.1:0-19266 GCA_965659785.1 Puniceispirillales bacterium (SeqCode) | reverse complement strand
CGAACAATGCCGCCCTTGCCAGACAACGCAAGGCCATCTTTGTAATTCAGCCCAGAATAGGCCACATCAACCAGAACATCCCCGTCTTGCGGCAAATCTGAATGATCAAGTTCAGTGATATTCACCTCAACAGGGGCTTTGTCTTCGCGGGTCAGAAGCAAGGCTTTGAAGGTCATCGGGGGTTCCTTTGTTTGTTATGTGTCTCTCAGTCAATTCCCAAAAATTAGTTTTCATCAATAACTGAGGCAAGGCGAAAACGAAAGATTTTTCATCATCGTATTATGCGGTTTTTTTAACCTGTAAAATCCACCATCAAGGCCACACCAATCGTGACCGCCAAAAGCATCAACCCCCCACCCATGATAAAATGAAGGCGAGGCGAATGCCGCCGAAACCCCTTTAGAACCCAAGGGATGCCAAACACCACCGCCAAAAGCATATACCACAAGCTATCTACCGCCCATGCTGTTGCCGTCATCTGAACACGCATCAATAGCGGCTGATCCGGGGCAAGAAATTGACTAAAGACCGCGGTAAAAAAAACCGCCACCTTAGGATTAAGAAAGGCAATCAAAAACCCGTCACGCCCATGTCGCCATAATCCGCCAACGACTATCCCTTGATCCATGACAGGCGAATGCCCAGCCAGCCCGTCGCGCATCATGCCAAAACCGATCCACAGCAAAAACACTACGCCAGCGATTTGAACCGTGACAAAAACCGCTGGCACAAGCACCAGAAGTGAGGCCAAACCCAGCGACACCAGACCAGCATAAATGAAAATGCCAACGCCGTGGCTGATCCCAAAGATCAGCCCAGCTAAGATCCCTGCGCTCGTCACACTGCGGATCAACAGGATCACGCTAGGCCCCGGGCTGGCGGCCCCTGCCAGACAGGTTAAGGTCAAGATCAGCCAATCGTGAAAAGACAACATAAGCAGCGTTCCTTTATGGATGGGCAATGCCATCTCATCATCTTGAGACTTGCAACAATTAGCAAGCCTATATACTGTTTGAGACATAATATTCATTCAGGGAGGGAAAAATGAAAACACGCGCCGCCGTTGCCATGGAAGCTGGTAAGCCGCTTGAGATTATGGAAGTGGATCTCGAAGGTCCGAAGGCTGGTGAAGTTCTGGTTGAGATAAAGGCCACGGGCATTTGCCACACGGATGAGTTCACTTTATCTGGCGCTGACCCTGAGGGCATTTTCCCTGCCATTCTAGGGCATGAGGGCGCCGGTGTCGTGCTTGAGGTTGGCGCGGGCGTGACCTCGCTCAAGCCAGGGGATCATGTTATCCCACTCTACACCCCTGAATGCCGCGAATGTGATTATTGTCTGCACCCAAAAACCAATTTGTGTCAGGCTGTCCGCGCGACCCAAGGCCAAGGGCTTATGCCAGATGGCACCTCGCGCTTTTCGATCAAAGGCCAGCCTATTTTCCATTACATGGGCACATCGACCTTTGCCAATCATACGGTTTTGCCAGAAATCGCACTAGCCAAAATTAACCCTGCCGCCCCATTTGATAAGGTCTGTTATATCGGTTGCGGCGTGACCACGGGCATTGGCGCTGTGATCAACACAGCAAAGGTTGAGCCGGGATCAAACGGCGTTGTCTTTGGGCTAGGCGGCATTGGGCTGAATGTGATCCAAGGTCTGCGGCTTGCCGGGGCGAATATGATTGTTGGCGTTGATTTGAACAACGACAAAAAAGGCTGGGGCGAGCAATTTGGGATGACCCATTTTGTTAATCCGGCAGAAGTAAAGGGCGATCTGGTCTCGCATCTGGTTGAGCTGACCGGCGGCGGCGCGGATTACAGCTTTGAATGTATCGGCAATACTGATGTGATGCGCACCGCGCTAGAATGTTGCCATAAGGGCTGGGGCGAGTCGATTATTATTGGCGTCGCTGGCGCGGGCAAAGAAATTAGCACCCGTCCGTTTCAACTGGTCACCGGCAGATCATGGCGCGGCACCGCGTTTGGCGGCGCCAGAGGCCGAACCGATGTGCCAAAAATTGTCGATTGGTACATGGATGGCAAGATCGACATTGATCCCATGATCACCCACACCATGCCGCTAGAAGATATCAATAAGGCCTTTGACCTAATGCATTCGGGCGAAAGCATCCGTTCTGTGGTGATATACTAAATCTGACCATATCTGATCTGATGGGTTAACGCGAGGAGGAACTGTTTTCTTCCTCGAGTTAACTTTTTACCCACCCAATCCCTGCTTGAGCCTGTGTCAGACACCTGATAGGGTTACTGTCAGAGATTAACCCTTACCCAAGATTAGCCATGCAAACCATCACCGAAACACGCCATATAGGCGGCACGCACCGCGTGATCAGCCATGACAGCCGCGTCACCAAATGCCCAATGGAATGGGCGATTTTCACCCCTGAAGGCGGCAAGCCAGACGCCTGCCTGATATTTTTATCAGGGTTAACCTGCACATGGGAAAACGCCGCCACCAAGGCCGGCGCCCAAGCCGCCGCCGCCCGTCACAATATGGCGGTGGTGTTTCCCGACACCTCCCCGCGAGGTGAGGATGTGGCCAATGCCAATGATTATTTTCTGGGGCAAGGCGCAGGGTTTTACCTGACCGCCACTGAGGCCCCATGGGCGCCGCATTTTGCCATGGACCGTTACATCACCGAAGAAATGCCAGAGCTGATCGCCGAGGTTTTAGGCCAGAGCCTGCCGCCGCTTGGGGTAACAGGGCATTCCATGGGGGGGCATGGGGCGCTAACACTAGCGATGAAAACCCCTGATCTGTTCACCTCTGTGTCCGCCTTTGCGCCAATTTCGGCCGCAATGCAAAGCGGCTGGGGGCAAGATGTTTTGCCTGCCTATCTGGGCTCGGATACCGCCGCTTATCATGATCATGATGCCACTAAACTTATGGCTAGCCGAGGGTGGAAGAGCGATATTCTGGTGGATCAAGGCCTTGCCGATGCCTTTCTAGGGGACCACCTCAAGCCGCATCTGTTGGCCGCCGCCGCCGAAGCCGCTAGCATCCCCCTGACCCTGCGTCAGCATGAGGGCTATGACCATTCCTATTATTTTGTTGCTAGTTTCATGTCAGATCATGTGGATTGGCACGCCGCTAGATGTAAATAACCATGTCCGCGACAGAAACCGCAGATTATATCATTATCGGGTCAGGATCAGCAGGGTCCGCGCTAGCGTGGCGGCTGTCTGAAGGGCGTAAATATTCCGTTCTGGTGCTGGAATATGGCGGTACCGATATCGGCCCATTTATTCAAATGCCAGCGGCGTTATCCATGCCTATGAACATGAAACGCTATGACTGGGGCTATCTGGCCGAACCGGAACCCACGCTTAACAACCGGCGGCTGGTCTGTCCTAGGGGCAAGGTCATTGGCGGCTCGTCTTCTATCAATGGGATGATTTATGTTCGCGGTCACGCCGAAGATTACGCCCATTGGCAAGAAAGCGGCGCCGAAGGGTGGGGCTATGCAGATGTGTTGCCCTATTTCCGGCGCATGGAACACTGGCACGAAGGGGGGCATAGCTCAGGCTTTGACGATCCCGGTTTTCGCGGCACAGACGGCCCACTTCATGTCACAAGGGGCAGTCGCAAAAACCCCCTACATCATGCCTTTGTTGCCGCCGCCGAAGAAGCCGGCTATGTCGCTACCCCTGATTATAACGGCTTTCGCCAAGAGGGATTTGGGCCAGCGGATATGACCGTCTGGAAGGGGCGGCGCTGGTCTGCCGCGAACGCCTATTTGAAACCAGCCATAGCAAGAAACGGTGTGCGGCTGATCAAAGGGGCGTTGGTAGATCGCATTACCTTTCACGACAACCGCGCCGATGGCGTGATCTTTACCCGTGGCGGCCAAACCATAACGGCCCATGCCAAGCGTGAGGTAATCGTTGCTGCCGGAGCCATTAACAGCCCTCAAATTCTTCAGCGATCAGGCATTGGGCCAGGTCGTGTGCTGCAACAGGCCGGGATTGAGGTCAGGCAAGACCGCGCCGGGGTTGGGGCTAACCTGCAAGACCATCTTGAAGTGTATTTTCAGGTCAATTGTCTTCAGCCTATTACCCTTAATCAGCATCTCAACCTGTTTTCCAAAGGGCTAATCGGGTTGCGCTGGTTGTTGACAGGGGGCGGTTTAGGCAGCAGCAATCAATTTGAAACCCTTGGATTTATTCGCACCGATAAGGGCGTTTCTTACCCTGATTTGCAGTTTCATTTTTTACCTGCGGCGGTGCGATATGATGGCAAGTCTGCCGCTAAAGGTCATGGCTTTCAGATGCATATCGGGCCGATGCGTTCAAAATCACGCGGTCATGTCCATATTCGGTCTGATCAGGCTAATGAGGCCCCAGAAATCCGCTTTAACTATATGTCACACCCTGATGACTGGGCGGAGTTCCGCCGCTGTGTCAGGCTGGCGCGTGAGATTCTCAATCAACCTGCCATGGACGCCTTTAGAGGTGATGAGATTCAGCCCGGTCGTCATGTCACTAGTGACGATGCCATAGATGATTTTATCCGTGAACACGCCGAAAGTGCCTATCACCCATGCGGGACGATGCGCATGGGCAAGCCCAATGATCCCATGGCGGTGGTTGATCCGGAATGTCAGGTCATTGGTGTTGATGGTTTGCGCGTGGCGGATAGTTCAATTTTTCCGCGTATCACCAATGGCAATCTTAATGCCCCGTCTATCATGGTTGGGGAAAAAGCATCTGATCATATCTTGGGCAAGACGCCATTAGCGCCTGTGAATCTGACCCCTTATGCGCCTGAGGACTGGCAAAATCAGCAACGCTAACGCCATAGGCTAGGCCAAAAGATTAAGCCCCCATCCTGCCCCCAGCATAGCCAGCACCACTAATCCGGGGTTAATGCGCCCCCATAACAGCATGGCTAATCCGCCGCCAACTAGCACCCCATCTTGAGGGGTGCGGATTGCGGTTATTAACACCGGATTAATCAATACCGCCGCCAGCAATCCCACGACCCCAGCGTTAATCCCTGCTAAAGCGGCACGCAGGCGGCGCGAGGCTATCCCTTTCTGCCAATAAGGTAAAACCCCCACCAACAACAGAAATGAGGGCAGAAACAAAACCAGCATCACCACCATGCCCCATAATGGGGCCATATGCCCCTCGCCCATGACCGTCCCAAGAAACCCGCCAAAGGTGAATAATGGCCCCGGGATCACTTGTGCCATGCCATAACCTGCTAGGAAATCCGCAAGAGATATCAACCCTGTGTTGACCACAGATGCCTCTAACAGGGGCAACACCACATGACCGCCGCCAAAGACCAATGTTCCAGCTAAATAAAACTGGCTTAAGGCAAACCATCCGCTTTCTGGCAAGGCATGAGCCAGCAAAAGCAATCCGACTAACCCTTCAACAAACAAGATCAACGCCAAAGATGACCATCGGCGGCCATTAACAGGCAGATGTTCGCCAGCCTCGTTGGTATCAGGACGGATCAAAAGCAACCCTAACGCCCCGCACCCAAGGATAAGCAAAGGCGTCACTAATGGCATATCCAACCACAGCACCGTGACCAGCATGGTGATAGCGATAACCGCCTTTTCCAGACCAAGGGCAAAACCTTTTGCCATGCCAATCACCGCGTGCAACACGACCGCCGCCGTGACTAATTTCAAGGCCGCAATCAGCGTTGAGAAATTGACGCTCAACACCACAAGGCCATAACCAAAACTGATCATGATCAGAGCTGAAGGCAGGGTAAAGCCTATGAAAGCCAGCATGCCGCCACCAAGCCCTCGCCAAGATATCCCAAGCGCAAAGCCAAGCTGGCTGGAACTTGGCCCCGGCAACACATGGCAAAGGGCAAGCAAATGTTGAAAAGCGGCAGGAGTTATCCATTTGTTGCGCTCAACAAAATTGGCACGAAAATAGCCAATATGCGCGACTGGCCCCCCAAAACTGGTCACGCCAAGCCATAGAAAACTGAAAAAAATCTGAGCATAGGATGGCGCTGAGGGTGTTGCCATATCGTCAACGGCCTTTACCTGATCTGCCATCGGTCAGGATAAAGCAAAGCGGTGAAATCGCTCTGGCAGATCAGCTATCGCCGCCTGATCCGCGTTCGCAAAGGCAAAACGCAAATGGTCCTCATAATCAGACCCGAAAAACCCACCGGGGATCGTAAGCACGCCTGTTTGCCGCATTAGTTCTGCCGCAACCATGCTGCTGTTGTGAGATGGATAAGGATGCCGAACAAAACCAAAATATCCACCGCAAGCTGATAACGACCAGCCTGTTGCGGCGGCAATGGCCTCAATAAAAGTTTGCCGTCTTGCCGCTATATCATGACGGTTGCTCTCACGCCATTGTGTCAAGGCTGGTATCGCCTTGATTAAGGCTTTCTGACCGATACGAGGGGCGCAAATCTGAATATTATCGGTGATCTTTGCCATTTCGGCGATCACCTTTGCGGATGCTGTCACCGCGCCCAAACGATATCCTGGCACGCAATAGGCTTTGGAAAAACTGTAAAGCTGAATTACCGTATCAAGCCATTCTGGATCATCACCTAATCCATGCGGCCGACGGATATCTAAATCTAAAAAATCACGGTATGTTTCATCTATGATTAAGGCTAATCCCTTCTGGCGGCATAACGCCAATAGATCAAACAACAGATCATCAGGATAGCGAATACCTGTCGGGTTG
The DNA here is from genome assembly GCA_965659785.1 of Puniceispirillales bacterium (SeqCode). Taxonomy (GTDB): domain Bacteria; phylum Pseudomonadota; class Alphaproteobacteria; order Puniceispirillales; family UBA1172; genus UBA12202. The sequence goes on along the minus strand of CBFHXL010000031.1, from coordinate 12,565 downwards.
TTTGGACTAACCAAGGCAATCGCCCGTGTTGATGAGGTGATGGCATCACGAAACGCGGCGACATCAGGCAAAAAGGCCTGCTGGGGATTTCCTTTGATGCCAATCGCCTCAACCCCAAGCATGGCAAGGCTAGAGGAATGGTTAAAATAACTTGGTTCAGGCAACAGCACATTATCACCAGCCTGCGCCAACGCCATAGCGGTAATAATAAAGGCTTGATTACATCCCGATGAAATAAGCACCTGATCAGGGGTCACCGCCGTGCTATAAACCGCCCCTAAATGAGCAGCGTAAGCGGCACGCAATTCAGGCTCCCCCTCAATCGCACCATAACCTAGCACATCCCCCATCTGCGCCTCTTCGGCAAGGGCTGTCATCATATCATCATGAGGCGGATATCCGGGCACGGCCTGAGACAAATCAATGATCGGCGCAGTGCCGTGATATTGCGATATCCATTCCTGCACCAATGCCACTGGCGGAGCGGTCAAGTGCTGAATATCAGGATTGATAGCATAAGTCATGGCAACCGTTTTGGATCAAATAAACACAATAAAAACCATACCATTATCCTTAGTGCAAGAATAGTGAAGCGGCTAAGATAAATCTCTTGATCTCTTATTTCTATTTAAGGTAGCCTTTTTTTATTAAGCCTGTGACAGGATCATAGCCTATGACAAAAGACGAGCATAAGGCCAGAGATCATAACGCCGCCAAAAAGAACGCTTTTCTTGATGGCGCCTATCAGATCAGCACAACGGATGACGCAAGGGCATTCTATGACGCGTGGGCGAACTCTTATGATGATGAGATTTCGACAAACGGCTATCTGACGCCGGTGCGAAGCGCGCGTGCGCTTGCTCAAGCGGCTGACGATCTCACTCGCCCTATGCTGGATATTGGTTGCGGCACTGGCATTTCTGGACTTGCCATGGCTGATGCTGGTTTCACCACTATTGATGGCTCTGATTTGTCTGCGTCCATGCTAGAAAAAGCAAAGACCAAAGAGGTTTACCGCAAGCTTTGGCAGGCTGATTTGAAACAACCCTTCCCCTTCGCTACTGGCACCTATCATTTTCTTGCCGCTATCGGCGTCATTGCCACTGGCCATATGCCGCCTGAAACGATCCCACGCTTGGTAGATTTGCTAGACCACGGGGGATACATGGTGTTCTCACTAAATGATCACACCCTAGAAAACCCAGATTTCGAAGCAAATCTCCACGCGCTTGTGGATAACAAAACAATCACAATTCTTTTTGAGGAGTATGGCGATCATCTGCCGGGAATTGGATTAAAATCCAAAGTCTTTGTCTTAAAAAGGAACTAAACATGGCTGAGCACTTAACAACAGATTTGATCAATCTCTCTCGCTATCCCATTCATCAGGATGGACCAGAACGCCAACAAGTGATTGCGCAAATTCGTGCCGAATTAGATAAAACAGGATGCGCCGTATGCAAAGGGTTTTTAACACCCAAGGCGGTTGCCATGATTACGGCAGAGGCTGAGGCGGTTGCCGAACATGCCCATAAATCCTTTAATCGCACCAATGCCTATTTTACCGCTGATGATCCGTCCTTAGACCCTACTGATCCTAGACGCAGGTTTTTTGAACGCTCTAATGCCTTTATCCCTGCTGATAATTTTTCGCATCACGGTGCCTTAAGGCAGGTTCATGATTTTCACGGGTTTGAACCCTTTATCAAAGACTGCCTTCAGCAAAAAGATTTCTATCGTTACGCTGATCCTTTGGCGGATGTGATTATCAATATGGCTGAGGAAGGTGAGGGCTTTCCGTGGCATTTTGATACCAATCCCTTCACCATCACGCTAGCGATCCAGAACGCTGAACAGGGCGGTGCGTTTGAATATGCCCCTGACATCCGAAAAGAGACTGAAAACTTTGACGAGGTCACAAAGGTGCTGGACGGCACTTCAGATCGGGTTGTTAGTCTCAATCTTGAACCCGGGGATTTGCAATTGTTTAAGGGACGATATTCGCTTCATCGGGTTACCCCTCTTAAAGGCCAACGCCCTCGATATGTGGCTATTTTTTCTTATGTTGATCAGCCGGATATGGTAGGCGCGCCAGAACGCACCCGCCAACTTTATGGCCGGGTTCTTCCCATCCATTTGGAACGAGCAGGGTTACGGGGTGACGCACTGGTCGACTGATCTTGATGCGAATAGAGGCCGTTAGGTGACAGTCGCGGTGCCAAAAATGCTGATAGATAAAGGAAATGGTGCTGCTGAGAAGACTTGAACTTCCGACCTCTCCCTTACCAAGGGAGTGCTCTACCACTGAGCTACAGCAGCGTAGGCGCTTTTTTATCAGCAAGATGGTGATTATGCAAGGCTAAACCCAAGCGATGGATGCGCCGCCATCCCTGCTGATTTTGGTTGCCTTAAAACCATTTGAACAGAAAGCGGACAATGCGCTGAACCCGAGGGGAAAACAGCTTAGAGGTATAGAATGATCCCGCCGCCCGTTTGCTGGCTTCCCCATAGGTAGGATAGGGCGCAATATGTGATGCCATCGTTTTGATTGATGCCCCGGTTGCCATGGCAATGGCCCAAGCCCCGATCATCTCACCAGCATGAGGGGCCAGAATACTTGCCCCAAGAATACGGCCTTTTTTCGTGATCACCGCCATCACCATACCTTCGCATCGGTGTTCCGCCCTCGCCCGATCATTATCAGCCAAGGATGCGGTTAGCTCAATCGGGTCATAACCAGCCTCTTTCGCCATGGCCATCGTCATACCAATATGTGCCAATTCAGGGTCAGAATAGGTTACCCACGGCACCTGACGGTCATCAACGCGGGCTGGTAGCCTAAACAGCATATTGCGAATAACAATGCCAGCATGATAACCAGCCATATGAGTGAATTGATGCCGCCCTGCCACATCGCCAATAGCAAAAACCCGCCGATTAGTCGTACGCAAGCGGCGATCAGTTTTGATCCCACGCGGCGAATAGGCAATGCCGGCCTTTTCCAGATCAAGCCCGGCAAGTTGTGGGCGCCGTCCTACCGCCACCAAGAGATGTGAGCCCGTGACAGTTTTGCCCTTAGCGTCATCTTCAGATGCAGATGGTGAGGAAGCCTGATCACCTGAACTGTTCGGACGAAGGGGGGATAGCGATACCTCAATAGCACCAGCCTTGCCAGTGACACTTGCCGCCGCCATGCCTTCTAGCAGGTTGACCCCCTCATCCTTTAGGCGCTTTCGCAAATGATCAACCAATTCAGGTTCATCTTTGCTTAGGATGCTCGCCGCCTCAACCACAGAAACTTCTGCCCCCAGTCGCCGCCAAGCTTGAGCCATTTCAATACCAATCGGCCCCCCACCCATGATGATGAGATGTTGCGGCACCTGATCTAGGCTAAAAATCGTCTCATTAGTGTAATGCGGCGTTTCGGCTAAGCCAGGGACGGGGGGAACGAATGCCGTGGACCCGGTGGCGATAACAACAAATCTGGCCTTAACCGCATAGCCGCCACCTATGACGGTGCGGCGATCTAGAAATTGGCCATCTGCCTCAATCACTTTCACCCCTAATGAGGTAAAGCGTTCCACGCTGTCATGCGGGGCGATGCCGGCAATCACATTTTCAATATGGGATTTTACCGCTGGCATATCGACGGTTTTGCTGAGGCTAACCCCCATCTGCTGTGACCGAGGGTCATGATGCGCCATCTTAGCGGCGGCTAATAACGCCTTTGAGGGAACACAGCCATAATTGAGGCAATCCCCACCCATTTTGCGGCCTTCAAACAGAACTACTCTGGCGCCCATTTGCACCGCCCCTGCCGCGACCGATAAGCCGCCTGACCCGCCGCCGATAATGCAGATATCCGTAGTGATAGGGATCATGAGGTTTCCTTTTGCTTTGCTGATTGGCGTGAACGAACAAGCGCAGGGATCACCGCCAAAATGGATAAGGCCAGAATAGGGCCAAAAATCCGTTTATCTGATAAAACCGATAAATCTGGCACCACGCCATCTGCCAGTACATCAGAAAATCCAATTCCTGTATAAACAAAGACCAAACTACCGGGAATGATACCAATAAAGGTTGCCAACAGATAGGGCACAACGCGCATCCCTAGTATGGCAGGAATAATATTTACCACCCAAAACGGCGCAACCGGCATCAAGCGCAAGGCCAGCAACCAGAAAAAGGGCGAACGGTCAAACCCGCCTTGCAGTTTTTCCAGAAACGATGAGCCTGATCGTTGAAACACATCTGCCATGGCACCGCGCGCCACCAGAAAGACCAGCAACGCCCCAAGCGTTGCAGAAACGACAACAATCAGCACCCCTAGCCAGCCAAAAATCACCCCACCAGCCAAGGTCAAGAACACCGCCCCCGGCACAGAAAACGCAACCGCAAGGGTATAGATCACCATAAAGCCCAATATTGCGATCAGCACATGACGGCTTACCCAATCCTCAACCAGATCATGATGATCAGCCATCCTTACCCAGAATCTCTCATCCAGACGAATATCATAACGCCACATCAGCGCCAGTATCACAACAAGACCAAAAATCAGCACCCCTACTGGCAAAAAGCGGCGCCATGCAGATTTCCCCGAAGCCGGGTCAGATGGCGGCGTTGGCTTATGATCGGATTGCTTTGAAGTTGTGTTTTTCACCTTTGCTCCCTCTATGCCTAATGGCTATGCCCGATGACTATGCCCGATGACTATGCCATATAGCTATATCCGGTGGACGAAAGCTACGCCCCAAGGACGAAAGGCTAATCATCAGATATTTCATGTTATGCTAATATTAAGGCGCTCATGGCAAATCACAAAAAAGTGAACAGCGGTCATTTTCCTGCCTAGTTTTCATGATAAACAGAGATCAAGATGAAAACTTCATTTATTGTGACAATCCTTATATAAAGAAGAATGACCATGAAAACGCCTGCTAGCAAAACCTCACAATCCGAACGCGACCGACAAGAACGTCAGGCGCAGGCGTTACGCGATAATCTGTTGCGGCGCAAAACCCAGAAGCGTGGCCGCAAAGAAACCCCGCCCTCATCGCCTCTGCCAAAAGGAGACCCAGAACATGGATAAACTGGAAATAGAAGGCGGCGGCAAGCTTAATGGGGTTATTGAGATCAGCGGCGCAAAAAACGCGGCTTTGCCCTTAATGTGCGCGGCGTTATTAACAGATGAGACCTTAATCCTTGAGGGCTGGCCTAATTTGGCGGATACCCGATCTATGCGCGAGTTGTTGCAGTATCTGAATGTAGAATGCATCTCTCAAGGGGATAGCCTGCATCTTAAGGCCGGATCATCCATCGGACTTGAAGCCTCTTATGATATTGTCCGCAAGATGAGAGCTTCGATCCTTGTGTTAGGGCCATTATTAACGCGCATGGGTCAGGCCAAGGTATCCTTGCCGGGGGGATGCGCTATTGGATCACGCCCTGTTGATCTGCATATTATGGTGATGGAAAAATTAGGCGCGACAGTGACGCTGGAAGATGGCTATGTTCTGGCAGAAGCCAAACAGGGTTTGACTGGCAATCGCATCACCTTTCCCTTAATCAGTGTCGGGGCCACCGAAAATGCCCTCATGGCGGCCAGTATGGCTAAGGGGCAAACGGTTCTGATTAATGCTGCAAGAGAGCCAGAAATATCAGATTTAGCAGAATGTTTGAACGCCATGGGCGCGAATATCACCGGACATGGCACCAGCACTATCACTATCGAAGGCGTAGACCGCCTTAACGGGGCATCACACCGGGTTGTGCCAGACCGGATTGAGGCTGGAACATTTGCGATTGCCGCCGCCATTACCCAAGGCAACATCAGATTAGAAAACGCCCGCGCAGACCATCTTGATGCGCTGATTGCCGCTTTAACTCAGTCCGGGGCAAGGGTAGAGGCAGGTGATCAACATATCACTGTTGCCATGGCTGATCGCCCACAGCCTGTTGATATTTCAACTGACCCCTATCCCGGGTTTCCAACAGATTTGCAAGCTCAGTTTATGGCGCTGATGTGTATGGCTAGGGGCGCCTCACGGATCAGCGAAACAATCTTTGAAAACCGCTTCATGCATGTTCCAGAATTGATGCGCATGGGGGCAAAAATTAATGTCTCTGGCGGCACTGCCCTTATTCGCGGTGTGGATGCGCTTGTCGGGGCGCCTGTGATGGCGACTGATTTGCGCGCCTCGGTTTCACTGGTACTAGCTGCCTTGGTGGCTGACGGCAAAACTACCTTGCAGCGCGTCTATCATCTTGATAGGGGCTATTATCAACTAGAACATAAGCTAAATGCTTGCGGCGCAAAGATCGCCCGTGTCAAAGAATAACCACAACAGCATACCAAAAGAATGGCAGAACACCCGATGAGCACAGCGATAAAACTGGCAGCCTATGATATGAGGGATTTGACCGTGCTTTCCTCATTGTTACAAGATGCTACCGTGCTGATTGGTGATATGGGCTATGATGCTAATGATCAGCAATTTCTTATGGTAGCGGCACGGTTCTTAAATGAGGATGGCCAAAACCGGCGACGGCTTATGGGTGTGAATTTTTCTGATATCACCTCGGTTAAGCGTCACGGCATTGATCTCAGCCGTAAAGAAGACGTCCTGTCCTTGCTCAGCATCACTTTTTCAGGTATGTCGGTTGATCTGACGTTTTCAGGTGATGCCATGCTAAAGCTGGAAACCGATCAGATTAAAGCATTTGCCGCTGATCTTGATGAGGGATGGGTTACCCATTTTCAACCGACGCATCCCAAGGACGATAGCGATTAAAAGAGGCTTCGGATGAGCAATCTGGACAATGGATGGATGGGGGCCGATAGTATCACCTCCAGCAAGGATAAATTGATATTGGCTCTGCCAAAAGGGCGGATTTTGGATGCTATTCGCCCCATCATGGCTCGCGCTGGTCTTACCCCTGAAGATGCCTTTTTTGATGAAAAGGATCGGCGCTTACGCTTTTCAACAAATGATCCTGCCATCGATATTATTCGGGTTCGCAGTTTTGATGTTGCCACTTTCCTTGCCTATGGCGCGGCCCAGATGGGGATTGCTGGCGAAGATGTGTTGATGGAGTTTGATCATCCTGATATTTATGCCCCTGTTGATTTGAACACAGGGCATTGCCGAATGGTTGTTGCCAGCCGCAAGGAAACCCTTGCCGCTGAAGACCCGCGCAGTTGGAGTCATGTTCGTGTCGCCACCAAATACCCCAATATGACGCGTCGGCATTTCGCCGCCAGAGGCGTTCAGGCCGAATGCATAAAACTTAACGGGGCGATGGAACTTGCCCCGGGATTAGGGCTGTGCCGCCGGATTGTTGATCTGGTGGAATCCGGGTCTACCTTAACGGCAAATGGGTTGGTTGAAGTTGAAGAAATTGCAAGAATTACGAGCAAACTCGCCGTGAATCGTGTAGCATGGAAAACACGACCAGATATGATCAGCTATTGGATCCAGCGTTTTGGTGAGGCCGTAAATGACATTTCGCATCCCTCTGCATGACCCTAACCGTCAGGCAGCTATCGCCAATTTTATCACCACCTCAAGAGAGGTCGTATCCGATGTTGGCACAGATGTCGCCGCGATCATCTCTCAGGTTCGCGCCCAAGGTGATGCCGCCATCCTTGAGCTAACAAAATCCTTTGATCACCATCCTGCCGCCACGATGGCAGACCTTCATCTCCCTGCTAGCCGCCTGAAATCAGCCTATGATGGGTTAGATGATGATTTGCGCTCTGCCCTTAATCTTGCTGCTGATCGCATTATCGCCTTTCATGAACGCCAACGCCCAGAGGCGATGCAATGGGTTGACCAAGCCGGGGTAAGGCTAGGGTTAAGGCAAACGCCCGTTGATGCCGCCGGACTTTATGTACCGGGGGGGAAAGCGTCTTACCCATCTTCAGTATTAATGAATGCTCTGCCAGCGAAAGTCGCAGGGGTGGAACGACTGGTCATGGTAACGCCAACCCCCAAGGGGGAAGCCAATGATTTGGTATTGGCGGCGGCGCATCTAGCTGGAATTAACGAGGTATGGACGATTGGCGGCGCGCAGGCAGTAGCGGCATTGGCCTATGGAACCGAGACCATCAAGCCTGTGGATAAAATCACTGGCCCCGGCAACGCGTGGGTTGCCACTGCTAAACGGCAAGTGTTTGGACAGGTGGGAATTGATTCCATTGCTGGCCCGTCTGAGGTTTTGATCATGGCGGATGCGGATAACAATCCTGACTGGATTGCCATGGACCTTATGGCACAGGCAGAACATGATGAATTGGCGCAATCTATTTTGATCACCACTGATCAGGATTTTGCCGATGCTGTTGACAGGGCCGTAGATCAGGTGATTGCTGGGTTGCCGCGTTCAGAGATTGCAGGCGCGTCTTGGCGTGATCATGGCGCCATCATCACGGTCAAAGACTGGGACGAAGGCATTGATCTAGCCAATCGGTTAGCGCCGGAGCATTTGGAAATTGCCACGCATCATGCCGATGAATTGAGCCAAAAGATCAAACACGCTGGGGCTATTTTTATTGGGGCCTATACGCCTGAAGCGGTTGGGGATTATGTCGCTGGCCCAAACCATGTTTTGCCAACTTCGCGGACAGCGCGGTTTTCCTCTGGCCTTGGTGTTGTTGATTTCATGAAGCGAACCACCTTACTAGCCTGTGATTCTGATGCGCTTCGTCACATTGGCCCTGCTGCCATTCGTCTTGCCGAAGCCGAAGGGCTAGACGCCCATGCGCGATCTATCTCACGCAGGCTTAACCTCTAGCGAATGACAATGGAAACCCGGCAAGACCAACACCGCATTATTGAAATTCAGCTGGATCAGCAAAACCAGCCACGGTTAAGCGCGGAAGCCGAGCATGAGCGGTCCATTGCCATTTTTGATTTGATTGAAGAAAACCATTTTCATCTGCTTACCGCCGATGGCCCTTATATTCTCTGTCTCAGGTCTGATGCTAGGCATATTAATTTTGAGATCAGGGATAACGCTAACCAACCTCTTGCTAGTTTTCTGTTGGCGATGGGGCCATTGCGCCGCGTCATTCGTGATTATCAAATGATCTGTGAGAGTTATTATGAAGCTATTCGCACCAAAAGCCCGTCACAAATTCAAGCCATAGACATGGGCCGCCGAGCATTGCATGACGAAGGCTCACAGATTTTGCGGCAGCGCCTTGAGGGTAAAGTCGATATTGACCATGGCACGTCACGGCGGTTATTCAGTCTGGTTTTCGTCTTAAAACAAGGAGCGCGATCATGACTGATCCTATTAACGCACCTATTGATATACCGGCTGATATTCCAGCCAGCATCCTTTTTGCCTGTACACACAACAAAATCCGCTCGCCCATGGCAGAGGCGTTAATGAAAGCCATGTATAGCAAACATATCACCGATATCGACAGTTGCGGCATTGATGATGGCGGTGATGTTGGTGACGGCTTTACTATCGCCACGATGCGCGAAATTGGCATTGATTTGCTTGATCACACGCCTAAAAGTTTTGATGATCTTAAATCGCAACACTTTGATTTAGTTATCTGTTTTTCTGAAGCCAGTTATGAAGCCGCCTGTCATATCCCCTCACTTAAAGCGGATCAGATTGAATATTGGCCGATCTATGATCCCCAACTTATCGCAGAAGGGCGCGAGGCGCGGCTAACCGCATATCGCAATATTCGTGACCAGATAAAACATATGCTAACCTCACGTTTTGGGCCTGCAAACGAATAAACTGCTTGACCACAGGCGGCGCATTAGCAATAGATGGTCGCAGAATTCATCAAATCGGGAAGATTGAATGGCTAAAGAAGATTTAATTGAGTTTTCAGGTGTTGTGACGGAATTGCTTCCCAACGCCATGTTTAGGGTCAAACTGGATAATGACCATGAAGTCTTGGCACATACCAGCGGGAAAATGCGCAAAAACCGCATTCGTGTTCTGGCTGGTGACCGGGTAAATGTTGAAATGACCCCTTATGATTTGACCAAAGGCCGCATTACTTTCCGTTATAAGTAACTCATATTCCCCTTAAATCACTTATGGAATGGCAGGTATGGCAACCCAGAATAATCACCCCATTCCTGTCCTGATCCTCGCCTCGGCCTCCCCGCGGCGGCTAGATTTGCTAGAACAGATTGGCGTTGTTCCTGATCAGATTGTTCCTGCTGATATTGATGAGACCATGATATCAGGCGAAAGCCCTCGCCACTATGTTCAGCGCATGGCCCTAGAAAAGGCGCAAGCGATTACCGCCAAATATCCTGAGGCTTATATTCTTAGTGCAGATACGGTTGTGGCAACAGGTCAGCGTGTTCTGGGCAAGCCGGACCATCGGGATGAGGCCGAAGCGTTTTTGAAACGGCTTTCCGGACGGCGGCATAATGTCATGACCGCCATGGCCTTAATCCATCCTAACGGCAAAATAGCTACACGTTTGGTGACAACAAAAGTGCGGTTTCAGCGATTAGAGCCAGCACTTATTACCCAATATCTTGATGCTGGGGAATGGCAGGGCAAAGCCGGAGGCTATGCCATTCAAGGTAAAGCGGCGCTTTTTGTTGACTGGATTAGCGGATCGTATTCCGGGGTTGTTGGCCTGCCTCTTGCTGAGGTTGGACGTCTGCTTCGTGATGCCGGCCTTGTCAAACTGTCATGATCATGCCGCCCAGAGATGACGCCATTCTTGACCTCATGCCCGGCTATCAACGCCTAGCCATTTGCCGTGATGGTGTGTTGACGGATGTGTTGGTTTCTGACGCTAGTGATCTGTCCCCTTCCCCGGGGGCTATTTATCTTGCCCGGGTAGCAGACCGTTTTGCCAACCATGGGCGCGTGCGGCTAAACCTTGGTGATGCTGGCGAGGCCAGTATGCGCACCACCAATACCGAGGAATGGCCAAGCGGAAAGCGGATAGTCATCACTATTCAAGCTGAAGCCAGAGATAACAAACCGCCGCAAGCCCGGGTTGGAATGATCCGCGAAAACCCCTTTGCCATCATCCAATGCCAGAGCCAAGAGCCCAAGGGTGTGGTATTTTCACGCCGCCTCAAGCAAGCGTTAGAGGATCACCCCTCACCTGATTTAGAGAAAATTGTTGAGGCATTGGAACCTCTCACCACATTGATAAAAGCGCGCATTACCTTGCGGCAGTCTGCCCATCATAGGCCGCTTGATCAGGTGTTATTCAGCATCAAAGCGGATTTGGATGAATTAGCCGCGATCAGCAACACGGCAAGGGACAAAACCCATCCCGAAATGCTGGCCCAGTCCCCAGATTTGCCGCGGCTTTGTTCGCTCATCTTGCCTAATCGGTTTCTTGATCAAGAGATTGCGCCTGATGATGATGGCGCGGCGTGGGCAGAGGCTGGCATAGACCAACAGATTGATGCTGCCCTTACCCCTAGCTTACCTCTCCATAACGGCGGCGTGATTCATATCAACACACCCCCGGGGGCAACGGTGATTGATGGGGACAGCGCATCATCAAGGCTCTCCCCTGATGAGCTAGCCCATGCGATGATCACCCCCCTCACCACACAGTTGCGTTTGCGCCGAATCAGTGGCCCTGTGGTCATTGATTTTCCGCGCCTTGGACGCACGGATGCGGATAGCGTGCATCTGGCCATGACCGAAGCCACGGCGACTGATCCCTTACCGCCACGGTTATATGGCTGGACCAAAGGCGGTTTATACACCCTTGATCGCCCGTACCGTTGGCGGCGCTTAGATCAGCTCCTTGGTGATCAGGCAAAAACCGAGGCCTTAACAGCAATGCGTTTGGCATGGCAACAATCCAAACGTGGCGGCGGAGATGGTAAGCCTTATAATATTGCCATATCTGCATCTGCGATGAAGTGGCTGGAGGCAGATGGCAAGCCAGTGCGTGATGCCCTGACCACAGCCTTGCCCTTGCCGCCGCGCTGGATTATTCTCTGAGGCGCAAAACATCATAACAACGCTAAGGAAACCTGATGCCAGTCACGTGTCCAACCTGTGGTAAGCCGCCCATCAAACCGCATCACCCATTTTGCTCTGAGCGATGCTCATCTGTTGATCTGGGGCGTTGGTTTGCTGGGAAATATGCTTTTACCTCAAGTGAGCCTCCAGAAAATGAAGACATGGATGCGATCATTGAAGCGCTGGAAGGCGGCCATGTCACAGACGGCGCATCAACAGAGGACACAGGGGCTAACCCGGCAAGGGGTTTTGCAGATGACCACCAAGAGCCAGACCACCCTCAAGCCCAAATCATGCCGTTTCCGCGCAAGCCTAATTAAACACATAAGGCTGATTGCTTCTTTTTCTGGACATGGGCGGCCAGATCGGCTAGATCATTTTATGTCAGATGTGTTCACACATGATGGCAACGCCCAGGTAGCTCAGTTGGTAGAGCAGCGGACTGAAAATCCGCGTGTCGGTGGTTCGAATCCGCCCCTGGGCACCACTTTTCCCCTACTAGTCTATTGTATTTCAACAGTTATTTAAGCTTTAATCACCAATCACTAACTCATAGTTAATGGTTAATATT
>CBFHXL010000030.1:0-20415 GCA_965659785.1 Puniceispirillales bacterium (SeqCode) | reverse complement strand
TGTTTTGGTCACAGGCGCCACAGGCGGGGTTGGTTCGGTGGCGGCGATGCTATTGTCTCGGCGTGGGTATCAGGTCGCAGGTGTTAGCGGTAAGCCTGATGCCGCGGCCTATTTGTCCCAGTTTGGTATTGATGAGGTGATCCCTCGTCAAGAATTGGCTGATACGGTGGAAAGGCCAATGGAAAGCGCACGCTGGGCGGCGGTCGTTGACAGTGTTGGCGGCAATATGCTGGCCCGTGTTTTGGGGCAGTTACAATATGCCGGGTCGGCGGCGGCGATTGGTAACGCTGGCGGCGCCATTGTACCAGCATCCATTATTCCGTTTTTGTTGCGCGGCATTAATCTGCTTGGTATCGACAGCGTGATGCAGCCAAATGCTCGCCGCATCATGGTCTGGGAAGAACTGGCAAAGACCCTAGATTTTGATTTGTTAGAGGCCATTACCACGGTCATTGGCCTTAATGATCTTCCGGCGTATGGCGACCAGATACTCAAAGGTCAGATTAGTGGCCGTGTTGTCGTGGATGTCTCTCTTTAAGCCTTTAACATGGCGTCTTATTTTAATAACAAGAGGTTAAAATGTCTTTTTCAATCGCAATTGGCCCAAGAATACGAAAGTCCCCGTTTTTCGACCGTACCGTGGCAGCTGGCGTTACCCATTTCAGCACCTATAACCATATGTATATGCCGGTCAATTACGGCGATGCGTTGGCAGAATATGATCGCCTTGTCCATCATGTTGATATCCGTGATGTGTCGGTGCAACGCCAAGTGCGGTTAAAAGGCCCGGATGCGTTGCGCCTAGCGCGGATTTTAACCCCTCGCAACCTTGACAATCTTGAGGTTGGTAAAGGCATATATATGCCAATTTGCAATACCAAAGGCACGCTAATCAACGACCCTGTGCTGTTGCGGTTATCAGAAGATGAATTGTGGTTATCCATTGCTGATAACGATACCTTAATGATAGCGGAGGGCATTGCCTTTGCGATGGGGCTTGATGTTGATGTCTCAGAACCTGATGTGTCCCCCTTGTCTATTCAGGGGCCGAAATCGCATCATGTGGCTAAAGACCTTTTTGGTGATGCCCCTTTGCGGTTGAGCTATTTCGGGTTTTACGAAACCGAATTACAAGGCATTCCTTTGGTGGTTGCCAGATCAGGGTGGAGCAAGCAAGGCGGCTATGAGTTCTATTTAAGGGACGGCGCAAAAGGCGGTCAATTATGGGATATAGTGATGGAAGCAGGCAAGCCCTATCAGATGGGCCCCGGGGCGCCAAATTATATTGAACGCGTAGAAAGTGGCATGATTTCTGTTAATGCTGATACGGATGCCCATTCTAATCCGTTTGAGATGGGGCTTGATGCGCTTTGTGATCTGGATCAAGAGGTTGCGTTTGTTGGCAAGGCGGCTCTCAAAAAGATCAAAGCCGAAGGCGCACGCCGCCAGTTTTGTGGTATCATTATGGATGGTGATCGTTTTACCTCCACCAATGAAAACCAGTGGCCTATTCTGCTGGATCAAACCTGTGTCGGCTATGCCACGGCGGCGGCCTATTCGCCGCGCCTTGATCAGAATATTGCCGTTTGCTTGGTTTCAACAGAGGTCAGCAAAGCGAGTCAAGGCTTGGTGGTCGAAACCAGTTACGGCAAAAGAAATGGCATAATCACTAGCCTGCCATTTCTGCCGCCATCAACCAAAGTGCCGAAAGAGCTATTATCATGAGCAAATCATTCCGCTTTGATACCTTAGGGCTTCACGCCGGGTTCACCCCTGATGAAAGGCATGGTTCACGCGCTGTGCCTATTCACCAGACCACTTCTTATATGTTTGCAAACACCGAACACGCTGCCGCGCTCTATAACCTTGAGGTCGGGGGGCATCTTTATACCCGTATTTCCAATCCAACGATTGCGGTTCTGGAAAATCGTCTAGCGGCGATGGATGGGGGCGTGTCGGCGGTTGCGGTGGCAACAGGGATGTCAGCAGTGTTTTTGGCGGTAACCGCCATCGCCTCACAAGGGGATCATATCGTTGCGTCTTCACAAATGTATGGCGGCAATATCAATCTCTTTGAACATACGTTATCGCGTTTTGGCATTACCACCAGCTTTGTTAATCCCACTGATCACGCCGCGATTGCTAAGGCTATTCAACCTAATACCAAGATGGTTTTTGGTGAGGTCATAGGCAATCCGGGACTTGAGGTGATGGATGTGGCGGCGGTAGCGGAAATTGCCCATGCCGCCGGTGTCCCGTTAATGATTGATGCAACCCTTAACACCCCCTATCTGATGCAACCTATCCAGCATGGGGCGAATGTTGTGATCCATTCCTTAACCAAATGGATTGGCGGTCATGGTACGGCTATGGGCGGAATTATTATTGATGGGGGAAATTTCAACTGGGGTCAAAATGATCGCTTTCCGACTTTAACCCAACCGCATTTTGCCTTTCAAGGCGTGAATTTGTGGGAGGAGTTTGGGCCGTCAGCCTTTGCGATGCGTGTCCGCAGTGAGGGGATGTATAACATTGGCCCAACCTTAAGCCCGACCAATGCGTTTTATATTCTGCAAGGGATTGAAACCTTAGGGATGCGGATGGATCGCCATCTTTCCAATACGGCTGAGCTAATTGCTTTTCTGACCGCGCATGAGGATGTAGCATGGGTTAATCATCCGTCTTTGCCAGATCACCCTTGTCATGAAGTCGCCATGCGGCAGATGCCAAAAGGGGCAGGATCAATCGTCACCATGGGGGTGAAAGGCGGCCGTGAAGCTAGCCAAGCCTTTATTGAAAGTGTTGAACTGGCATCGCATCTTGCGAATGTTGGTGATGCTAGAACCTTGGTCATTCATCCGGGCAGCACCACCCATTCTCATATTTCGGCTAGTGCCATGGAGGCCGCAGGGCTAACCGAAGATTTGATTCGTATTTCGGTGGGACTAGAAGACATTGCAGATATCAAAGATGATTTTGATCGCGCCCTGAAAAAGGCGCGAAAGAAAGTAATGAGCAAGGGGTAACCTCATGTATGTAACGGTTCATGATCAAAAGACCTTTGTTTCCACGGGCGGGCGTGCGTTTGATCCTGATGCCCCGGTGCTTTTGCTAATCCATGGCAGTGGACAAAGCCATTTGACTTGGTTGCTTCAGGCCAGATTTTTTGCCAATCGGGGTTGGTCTGTTCTGGCGCCAGATTTGCCTGCCCATGGGTTAAGCGAAGGTGAGCCACTAGCCAGCATTGCTGAGATGGCGAACTGGTGCCATGATCTTTTAGATGCCCTAAAGGTGGATCAAGTGACAGCGGTTGGCCATTCCCAAGGGGGCTTGGTCACTCTGGAATTAGCTAGCCGATACCCTAAGCGCGTGCATAGCATTGGCTTGATTGCCGTTGCCCTTACTATTGGCGTTAATCCGGCGCTGATTGATATGGCGGATCATCATGAAATGGCGGCTTTTGATGCTATGCTGACATGGGGGCATGGGCGCGATGGGAAATTCCACGATCATTCCATGCCGGGAAATAGCCATGTAAATATGGGTAAGCGGATCATGGCGGATAATCCAGCAGGGACTTTAGCCACAGATTTGCGGGCCTGTGCCGCCTATCAGGATGGGGCGGATGCGGCGAGCAAGATCACCCAACCTGCAATGATCATTCTGGCTAAAAATGATCAGATGACGCCATGGAAACTTGGTCAGGTGATGGCGGCGGCAATCCCCCATGCAACGACAGTAACCATTAATGATGCTGGTCATATGTTACCCATCGAACGCGGAGACGAGGTTAATCAGGCTCTGCGCCAACTCTTAGTCGAGCAGAAAGCAAAGTAATATGATGAAGGATATTCCATTTCAATCCATCGCGGTCATTGGGGCCGGCACCATGGGAAGCGCTATTGCCGGACAGATTGCCAATGCTGGGCTTAAGGTGTTGTTGCTTGATATGCCTGATGATGACGGTGATGAGGTCAATAGCCGCGCACGGAATGCAGTCGAAAGGCTCAAGAAATCTGATCCTCCAGCCCTATTTTCCAAATCTTGCGCTGAACGGATTGAGGTGGGTAATATCCGTGATGACATGGGACAATTAGCCAAAGCCGACTGGATTATTGAGGCGGTGGTGGAACGGCTTGATATTAAAAAAGCCCTTTATCAACAGCTTGCCGCCGTTATTCCAGCAGACGCGGTGGTGACCTCAAACACCTCAACCATTCCGATTCGTGTTTTGGTTGAGGATATGCCAGCGGATTTCCGGCGCCGTTTTGCCATTACCCATTATTTTAATCCGGTGCGGTATATGCGCCTTTTGGAATTGGTGGAAGGTGAAGAAACCGACGCGGCTATCATGGCGCGCCTCAAAGATATGAATGACCGGGTCTTGGGTAAAGGCGTGGTGCAATGTCGTGATACCCCCGGATTTCTGGGAAATCGGGTTGGGGTTTTTGCCCTTCAGGTAGGGTTGGCCGAAGCCGCCGCCCATGGCCTTGCTATTGACCACGCCGATGCGGTGATGGGTCGGCCGATGGGAATTCCAAAAACAGGTATTTTTGGGCTTTATGATCTGATCGGTGTTGATTTGATGGCTGATGTGGTTGCTACCCTAGCCACTATTCTTCCGCCTGATGATGCGTTTCATGCGGTCGGTGAAACCAAAAATCCAGTCGCCCCATTGATCAAAACCATGCTGGCTGAGGGTCATAAAGGTGATAAGTCTGGCGGTGGGTTCTATCGCCGGGAAAAGGCGGAAAGGATTGATCTGGACAATGGTCAAGTCGTCCCGGTTCATGCGGATACGCCTGCACTGATCGCTAGCGCTAATGCGATGCTGGCAGATAGCGAAGACCCGTTATCCTTGATGATCAGCCCTCCTGATGATGCGGCCGATCAACCCTTAGTTTCTTTTGCTAGATCGGTATTGGCACGGGTCTTTGCCTATGCCGCTGATCTGATTCCGTCGGTGACAACCACCCCGCAGGATATTGATGATGCTATGAAATTGGGGTTTAACTGGCAACGCGGCCCGTTTGAAATGATGGACGCGATTGGTCATGATCAGGTGAGGGCAATGATAACCGAAGCTGGCATTACGGTGCCGCCTGTGCTTGCCTCGGCGCAGGTGTCTTCATTCTATCAGCCTAAAGATGGCACGTTATATGTGGCAGAGTTTCATCAGCCAGATACCGCGCCACAGATGCAACCTGTTAATCTGCCGCCTCGGACGATCCGTTTTCATATGATGCGGCAATGTCTGACCCCTATTCTGCGCAACCGTGCGGCAAGCCTTTATCCGATTGGCGATGATTTGCGGTTGGTGGAGTTTCATTCTAAGGCGAATGCCCTTACGGATGAATCGATGGCTATCGTTGCTGCCGCCGCCAAGGATCACGGCAAAGGGATTATTGTTCATAATGATGCTCAGCATTTTTCCGCAGGGGTGGACCTTACCTCTGTTCTTGCCTTAATCCGTCAACAGGATTGGGCAGGTATTGATGCCTTTCTGAAACGGTTTCAGGATGCGGTGTCGGCGATGCGAGATGCGCCTGTGCCTGTGATTGCCGCCCCATCTGGTCTTGCTATTGGAGGTGGGTATGAGGTGATTGTCCATGCTGATCAGGTGATTGCCCATGGCAATTCGGTCTTTGGACTAGTTGAGGCAGCGGTCGGTGTTGTGCCGGGTGGTGGCGGCGTCAAGGAAACCATGCGCCGCTGGCTTGATGCGACCAATGACCCAGAGGAAGCTGCATGGAAAACATGGATGCAAATTGGCTATGCCAGAACAGGCACAAGCCCGGAGGAAAGCGCCCGTATACAATATTTCTTGCCTCAGCGAGATCAGATGGAAATGAACCGGGATAAGCTGATGTCCAGTGCGATGGAGGCGATTGCCGCTATGAATCAGAACGGCTACACCCCGTCCGCCGCGCCTGTGCTTACCTTACCGGGGTCAGGGCTTTTATCGCGAATGTCAGATTTCATGGATAAAGGGATCAGTGATGGTTTGTTTTATCCCCATGACAAAACGGTTGCCATGGCGGTAGCTAGCATTGTTGTCAGCGACACCCCTGAGAGCGTAACAGTGACCGAGGATGAGATGTTTGCTCGTGAACGCCGCGCCTTTCTAGGGCTTGCCAAAACGCCGGAAACATTAGAACGTATAGTTATGCTGATGGAGCATGGTCAATCAATTAGGAATTAACAAGGGGATATGAGTGATGACAAGTCCTTATGATGATTTTGCAACTGGTGCGGCTAATTTCGTTCCTTTATCCCCGTTATCGTTTTTGCCGCGAACAGCATCAATCTATCCTGATGATGAGGCGATTATTCATGGGCAACGGCGTTATAGCTGGAGTCAAGTGTTTGCCCGTTGCCGGCGTCTAGCCACTGGCTTAAAGCAACTTGGCATAGGTTATGGGGATACGGTTTCAATACTAGCGCCCAATATTCCTGAAATGGTAGAGGCTCATTTTGGTGTGCCTGCTAGTGGTGCGGTGCTTAATGCTATCAACACGCGACTGGACCCTGAAACCATTGCCTATATCCTCAGCCATGGGGAGTGCAAAGTTTTAATTGTGGATTTGGAATTTGCCGCCACGGCAAGCGCTGCCCTCGCATTAATGGCACCAGATGAGGCCAAAAACATTACCATCATTGATATCGCTGACAGCGAATATGACGCTAAGAATAGCCCTATTGGCGTCATGGATTATGAGACGCTTTTGGCGAAAGGCAACGAAGATGAGCCATGGCAGCTGCCAGATAATGAATGGAATGCCTTAACGTTGAATTATACCTCTGGGACGACAAACCGCCCCAAAGGGGTGGTGTATCATCATCGAGGTTCATATCTGATGTCGATGGGAACGGTTAGCGATTGGATGCACGCCAAAAGGCCGCGCTATCTCGCGCTGGTACCTTTATTTCATTGCAATGGATGGGGGCATAGCTGGACAGCAACCCTCATGGGAGGGGTCATTGTTTGCACTCGCGCCATCACCGCCAAGGTCATATTTGACGCTATTGCTGATCATGGCATCACCCATTTAGGGGGTGCGCCAATTGTTCTGTCCATGATCATTAATGCCGAAGAAAGCCACCGTAGAGAAATTTCACGCGGAATTAAGGTGATGACGGCTGGCGCACCGCCGCCACCATCGGTTATCCGTGAAATGGAAAGCCTTGGGTTTGATGTTCTCCATGTTTATGGCCTTACCGAAACTTATGGTCATGTCACCCTGAATGTTTGGCATGACAAATGGGATCAGGACGAAACGGTCAATCGGGATTTGATGCTGGCCCGTCAAGGTGTCGCCATGGCTATGCTGGAAGAACAAGATGTCGTTGATAGCGAAACGATGAAACCTGTTCCGGCTGATGGGGAAACAATTGGAGAGATTGTGTTTCGCGGCAATACCATCATGAAAGGTTATTTCAAGAACCCTGAGGCAACAGGTGAAGCCTTTGCCGGAGGATATTTTCATTCGGGCGATCTGGCGGTTAAACACCCTGATGGGTATGTTCAGATTAAGGATAGGCTGAAAGATATTATTATTTCAGGTGGTGAAAACATTTCCTCGGTTGAGGTTGAAGCAACATTACATAAACACAAATCTGTGGCTCTTGCCGCGGTGGTTGCTATGCCACATGAAAAATGGGGTGAAGTGCCTTGTGCCTTTATTGAACTCAAAGATGGGGCTTCGGCAACTGAAGATGAGCTGATCAATTTTTGCCGTGAGCATATGGCCTCATTTAAGCGACCAAAGCGCGTAGTCTTTACCAATATTCCCAAAACCGCCACTGGCAAGATGCAAAAGTTTGAATTGCGCCGCATGATCACCGACGGTGAGATTAGCTGATCAGAGAGGTGAGGGCGGCAAAATCGCTAGCCCCAGAACATAACTTTCTGGCAGGGTAAGACCTGGCGGCACATCTGATGCTTTTGGGTCAAGTTGCGGCAAGGGGCTTTGCCATTCCCCGTGGGCAATTACTGTTTCGGCTCTGATTGCACCATGTTCTGATGCGCTAATGCGGACAGTATCTGAATGAAAACAAGATCGGTATTGATCTGGTAGTGGCTGTTGGTGTTGGCCTTCGCCGCGCTCAATGCGAATGCGGGGCGTGACTAACAATAGTGACAGTTGCGCGGGATCATCATCCAACCGTTGTCCGGGGCCTGCCCATAACAAAGCTCGCATTTTCAATGTCGTCTCAAGCCAAAGTTGGGTTTTGCCATCCTTGCTCATGGCGCTGGTATCGCCGTGTCTGCGATCTGCCTGAAGCCAGCATCCATCAACCCCGATCATCCAGCGGCCGCCATGATCCAGCCTTGCCATAGCTAGGTGAACAATTTGATCTTGGCTAAGGGGCAAACGCATTACCTGCTGGCCGTGATCTGCTAAAGCGCCCGGCAAATCTTTCCATATGGCAACACGCGTCTCTGGTTCGGCTTCACGCCATGTTTGTACATCTTCTTGACGGCGTTGGCAGCCGCGGCAAAGTTGCTGCGGCTCATGATCGCAAATCCCAACACAAGGGCTATGCTCCGCGGCGTCATATTGCAATTCTTGATAAAAAAGATCACGATATTCGTTAGGCGTATCTGTCATCAGGCGCTCGCAGGAATGAGGCCAAGCTCACGTTCTTCTTTGAGAACGGCGGCAAGCCCAGTGTGGTAATCGGGATAAAGCAAATCCAGATTAAGGTCAGTTTTCAGTCGTTTTGAGTCCACGCATCGTGCAGTGGCATAAAAACTGCGTGCCATCTCGGACATATCGGCATCAGCAAAATCAACTGCGGCAGGGGCTTCTACCCCTAACATAGTGGCAGCGGCGCGAACAACTTCACCAGCTTCGGCGGCATGGCCATCGGCACAATTCAACATTCGTAAGGGGAGAGGGGTTTCCATTGCGGTCATAATAATCCGTGCCAAATCGACAACATGGATACGGTTAAAAAGATGGCCGGGTTTGCGGATAATGCGTGCCGTTCCCGACAGCAGAGATTGAAAAGCTGAACGTCCAGCCCCATAGATACCAGCGGCGCGGAATACCTCAGCCTGCATCATATCCTGCCAATCCTGCTCAGCTTGGCGGCGTAATTGTCCCCGCCGCGAAATTGGCTTTGCTTCGCTATCCTCGGTAACCCAGCCGCCATCAGCTTCGGTATAGACGCTGGTCGCGGAAACATATCCTGCCCATGCCCCTGTGGCGGCAAGGGTTGGCCCATGCGCCGCTAGCACTGGATCAGACCCACCAATAACCGCGATGGTCGAAACCACATGGGTAATCCCATCAAAAGCACGATCAGGATCAGCCAAAGGCTGACCAGCAGAAAATCCGAATACCTCAACCGTTTCCGGCAATTCTTGACCAACAGGCATAGGGCTTTGGGGATCACGCCGCGTGCCGCGAACACGCCACCCACGCTTGACCAACATTTGCGCCAAACGTGAGCCTGTAAAGCCTAAGCCAAAAATAAAAATGGTCGGTGGTGAAGTCATGGTCATGACATTAGCTTTTTCCGCCTAGTTGGCAAGATGAAATTGCGTCAAAACGCCATCATCGTAAAAGCGTGCTCTGATAGACTAGGCATTGCACTCATCAGAGCGGAGGGCTATGAAGAAAGCACCATAATAATAAAACCCGTAAAGGAGAAACGCGTGCGACTGCGATTAGCACTTATCACGGCAATGATAGTAACGGCTGGCATTGCGGCTACGGGTTTGTTTCTATTGACTGACAGACTGGCACGCGATCATCTGGAGCCATTGTTTCCTCATTTAACAGAAGCCTCTTTTTCTCTGACGTCTTCAACGGGTGAGGTCATGACTAATGATGATCTGATTGGTCAAGCACAGGTCATGTTTTTTGGTTTCACCCATTGTCCAGAGATTTGCCCAACGACGATTTATCGGCTCTCTAGCACAATTGAAACCCTAGGGTTGAGTGATCAGGTCGGCATTGTTTTTGTTACCGTTGATCCGGCGCGTGATGATGTTGAGGCGTTATCAGACTATATCGGCAACTTTAGCGACAATGTTACTGCTCTGACAGGAACAGATCAGGATGTCAAAACGCTGGCAGATCATTATCGGGTTGTGATCCAGCGTGTTGACTTGGCGGATGGGGATTATACCGTTGATCATACGGCGTCTGTTTTTATGTTTGATCCAGAGGGAGCATTTTCCGGTGTTATCGCTTGGGGCGAGTCTGATCAAATGATAGAAGGTAAGATATTGCGGCTGGTAAAGGCCGGGTCATAGGAATATCACGCAAAAGGGGTTTAGGTAGTCAGGATGCCGGAACAGATTATTATCATTGGTGATGGCATCGCTGGTCTTGCTATGACGCTGGCCTTAGCACGACATGGTCATGAGGTGACGGTAATCGGTAACGATAGGGGGCTACCTGATCGGCATATGGGGGGAATGCAACTTGCCCCTAATAGCTGGGCGGCTCTGCGTCGATTGTCTTGCGCAGAAGATGTTAAGCCTCATGCAAAAACACTTGAGGTGATGCGATTAATAGCCTTGGCCACTGGCCACACCCTCATCAATCTGCCTTTAGACGAAGCTCACCACCGCCAGCCTTATGCCTCGGTGACGAGACAGGGGCTTTTAGCGGCCTTGATGGCAAAGGTAAAAACGCAAGACCATGTGCGCTTGGTTAAGGCCAAGGCGAGGTCAGTCGCAACCGATATAGCGAATAACAAAGCCATTCTTTTGCTTGATCAGGGTGAGACTATGGACGCAGACTGGGTTTTTGGCGCTGATGGGATTGGCGGCATTTGCCGACGTTATATTCAAGGGGATCAAGAGATCAGACCCGTGCGGTCAGCCCGGCAAGCGTATCGGCTCGCAATTCCCCTTAACAAGGTGCCAGAGGTGCTGAGTTCAGCATCAACGAGTGTCTGGTTAGGGCGAGAAGGCCATATTGTGCATTATCCGCTTTGTGATGATCATCTCAATGTGGTGGTCACAACTTCATCTGTTAAGGATGGGGAAAACAAGGCAAAACAGCTTTTGGATCAACATCCTTGGCTTGGCGGATGCGGCATCTCGCTTGATGATGCGGTGGTGACGCCGCTAACGGAATGGCCGCGTTGTGATAGCTGGCTTCGCGGCAGGGTGGTGCTAACAGGGGATAGCGCCCATCAGATGCCGCCACATCTGGCCCAAGGGGCAGGTCAGGCTCTGGTTGATGCGGCTAGCCTTAGCCAGTTGATAGCGTCAGATAACAATGGCGTTTCGCTTCAAGGGATTTTGCCCCTTTGGGCAGGCCAACGGATGCGGCATATTCGATCTGTATTCGATGCCGCCAGCGCCGCAGGGCGTGTGTTCTCACCGCCGCCGCCCTTGGCGAGGATGCGTGATGCCGCGGTAGGTCTTGGTGGTATGGCGGTATTGCCGCGCATTCTGGATCGCATCTGGTCAGATCAGCCCTAACCTCACAGCCACAATCATAACGTTATAAAAAAACCCCACAAACGTTGACCGCTTGTGGGGTTTTGCATCCGTATTATGTGTTCTAATCGCGGTTGCCGATGAGTTGGATCAGGAACAAGAACATATTGATGAAATCCAGATACAGGCGAAGAGCGCCATGAATGGATTTCTTTTGGGCTGTGCTATGGCTGTCTGAGGCCAAGTACATCAGCTTAATGGCTTGTGTATCATAGGCGGTAAGACCAGCAAAAATCAGCACGCCGCCAACACAAATCAACAGATCAAATCCCATAGAACCGACAAACATATTTACGATCATGGACAGCAACAGGCCAACCACACCAATCATCAGGAACGCCCCAAGAGGCCCTAAATCCCGTTTGGTGGTGTAGCCATAAAGGCTAAGCGAAGCAAAGGCCGCGGCGGTAATAAAGAAGGCTCTCGCCACACTTTCGCCTGTATAAACGATCAGCACGGAGGACAGGGAAATCCCCATCAGAGCCGCGAACGCATAAAACACACCCTGTGCCTTGGTGACACTCATGGCATGGATACGAGCAGAAAGCCAGAATACCATAGCCAATGGCGCTAACATCACTACCCATTTCAGGGGTGAGGCGTAAAGCGCGACGCCAAGCGGAGTGAAAAAAGTTTGATTGTTAATTTCAAAGACCGTTAGCATCTTGGTTCCGTATGCGGCAAGGCCAGTCACAGCCAAAGCCGTGGTCATATAGTTATAGACCCCCAGCATATAGCTGCGCAGACCTTGATCTAACGCCGCCTGATCAGCCAGCGTGGTATTCATATAGCGATGGTCGTTCATGTTATCCTCCGGTTAAACCGAACAAAATCTCCAGTTATGGTTAAGATAACTATTCCTTGTGGCGATTTCAAGACAAACCGTTCAATTGTCAGACGCCAATACTTGGGTTTCATCCTTGACCGCGTCATGAGGTGCGGTTTTGGCGGAAATTTGGCTTTTCCGCAGGCGTTCAGAGGCAGTTTTAAGTTGACCACAAGCAGCCAGAATATCCTCACCTCTGGGGGTGCGAACAGGGCTGGCATAACCAGCCTTCATGACGATAGCGGCAAAACGGGAAATGCGTTCATCTGATGATCTTTCATATCCGCTTCCGGGCCATGGATTAAAAGGGATCAGATTGATCTTTGATGGAATGCCGCGGATCAGTTTAAGCAAAGCATGGGCGTCTTCATCCGCGTCATTAACACCATCTAACATGACATATTCCCATGTGATGCGCCGTGCGTTAGATAGCCCCGGATAATCTCGACAAGCCTTAATCAATTCCTTAAGAGGGTATTTGCGATTGATCGGCACCAGAACATCACGCAAAGCATCATTGGTGGCATGAAGGGATATCGCCAGATTGACCCCAAGTTCAGCCCCGGTGCGGGTAATTTCCGGCACGATACCAGATGTCGAAAGGGTGATGCGCCGCTTTGACAGGCCAATGCCCTCACCGCTCATGATAATTTTGAGCGCCTTAGAGACATGATCATAATTAAACAGCGGCTCACCCATGCCCATCATCACAATATTAGTCAACCGCCTGCCATCATGAGTGGCAGGCCACTCACCCAATTCATCCATAGCGATCAAGATTTGCCCGGTGATTTCAGAAACCGTGAGGTTTCGCACCAAACGCTGAGTGCCTGTATGGCAAAAGGTACAGGTAAGGGTGCATCCCACCTGTGAGGACACGCAAAGCGTGCCGCGATCATCATCAGGAATATAAACGGTTTCGGCTTCGTTCCCATCGGCAAACCGCAACAGCCATTTAATGGTGCCATCTTGCGATTTCTGACGGCTAGTAATGGTTGGGCGCGTTACCATCATCAGTTGTGATAATTGTTCACGAACAGGTTTGCCCAAATCGGTCATATCATCAAATCGCGTAATGCCATGCCGCCATACCCAGCGCCAGATTTGCTTAGCGCGAAACGATGGTAATCCGAGGTCTGTGATAGCCGTGGTCAGGTCATCGCTATCCAGACCCGTCAGGTCTATGAGAGAAGAAGAGGCCATATCCGTTTTAGTGGTCGAGGGAATATCACTCACTTTGGGCACAGCTTATTAATGGCATTATAAGCGGCGGTAAAACCAGAAAGGGAATAAATATCAATCGTCTTATTGCCGCGACTGGAAATGCCTGTCACCGTCAGTTTCTTTCCGCGTTTCATGGCGGTAACAATCCGGCTCACATCATTTTCATAAGCCCAAGCATAGCTTCCGTCGATATAGAGCTTGAAGGTTTTGCCATCAATATTAAACAACACCTCAGACTGGTCGCGAAAGCGATAACCAGCAAAAGTGCTTAGCTCATTCCGTGATGCCCTACGATGCGTGAGATAGACACGGGTTTGGTCGCGGTTATTCCTGTCATAATCCCCTTTGAGGGATTTGGGGATGCTGGTGATAAAGCATTGCTTGCTTGACCCTTTGCCATGGACATGGGCTTCCCAATCTTTATGGGTGCTGGCAGGCTTACTTGTGGTCGCCGCCATCGCAACAGAGGTGGACGCCATCAGGCCAACCATCATGGTTATCATCAGACCTGCTGAAACAGTCTTGCGCATGGCTTGCCAGAAATCATAAGCTGAAGACATCATTATACTGGCCTTTGTGTTAACTTTCATAAGTTTCCATCGTTGCTAAAATCTCAAAATTGGCAAAAAAGGGCAACCCCTTCCTTTGCTGTTTTTTAGGGGCAATTCTGTTCAGGGTCAATGGTTTCCCTATCTTTGGTTTGCTGATTTGCCCCTTCATGCCCCGCTTTTAGGATGAATTGCTGCGTTTTTTATGCTTTCGCACCCATAACGGGTCACCAAATGGTGGCACCTCATCTTGTTCTGTTGCCCCACCCGGCATCAAGGGTCTAGGCGCAAAGCGTTCCATTGATTGCATACGGTCATATAACACCAGCGCCCCTGCCACGGCCAGATTAAGCGAAAACCGCGTCGGGATTTGAATGACATGATCGCATCGGGATAACATCGCCTCACTAAGCCCCATACGTTCTGATCCTAAGACATAAGCTGCCATGCGCGGATGGCGAAAGCTTGGCAAAAGATGGGCATTTTCTGTCAATTCAATACCAACAAGCTGGCAGCCATGAGGCAGGCGCAAGTCATCGGCGGAATCAAATTGATAAAATGGTAATTGTTCGACAGCTTTGGAGGTATCGCTCTGGATCACTTCGGCGCGGCTGAATTTGCTGCCTACTATAAAGGCGAATGAGGCATTGAACGCGTGGGCGGTACGGATGACCGCGCCTGCGTTTCGCATTTTGCTAACCCCCTCAACACCAAGGGCGGCATATCCACGCATTACGATGCCCCAAGTTCTTCCGCCATGGTATTCATGGCATGAGCCATTTTCATATCCAGATGTGATAAGCCGCCAGCGTCATGAGTGGTCAAGGTCACGGTGACATGACGATAGACATTAGACCATTCAGGATGATGATTGATCTGTTCTGCCAGCATGGCGGCACGGGTCATAAACCCAAAGGCCTGATTAAAATTCCGAAAGGTAAATTGCCGTGTGATAGCAGTGTGGTCAGCGGCCATTTCCCACTGCGATAATTTTGCTATTTCTGATGTGATTTCTGTTTCGCTAAGCTTATCTGTCATATCCGATGATACCCTATTTAAGAGGTCATAAAAATAATTTTTAGGCCTAAAATCAGGCGTTCAATTGGTTGCGTTCTGTGTTGCAATTCTTTATATCTCAGTCATGACTGATACGCCACAAATAAAGAAAATTGTCCTTGCCTATTCAGGTGGTCTTGATACGTCGGTGATCTTGCGCTGGTTGCAGGATGTCAAAGGTGCCGAAGTCGTGACCTTTACCGCTGATATTGGCCAAGGTGAAGATATTGAACCTGCGCGCGCCAAAGCCGAAGCGCTTGGCATTCGTGAGATTTATATCGAAGACCTGCGTGAGGAGTTTGTTAGGGATTATGTTTTCCCTATGTTTCGTGCAAACGCGCTTTATGAAGGCGAATATCTATTAGGCACATCCATTGCCAGACCATTAATTGCCAAACGTCAGATTGAAATTGCTCGCGAAACGGGCGCAGATGCCGTTAGCCACGGGGCGACAGGCAAAGGCAATGATCAGGTACGGTTTGAGTTAGGGTACTACGCGCTAGCCCCGGATATTAAGGTTGTGGCGCCATGGCGTGAATGGGATTTGACCTCACGCACGCGGCTGATCGAATATGCAGAACAGCATCAAATTCGCATTCCTAAAGATAAACGCGGCGATGCCCCGTTCAGTGTTGATGCCAATCTGTTGCATATCTCTGCTGAGGGCAAAGTGCTGGAAGACCCATGGGTTGAACCTGAAGAATATGTCTATTCACGGACGGTATCACCAATGGATGCCCCTGATAAGCCAACAGAGATTACCATTGATTTTGTTAAAGGTGATCCTGTTGCTCTAAATGGCAAGGATTTATCCCCTGCCACCTTATTGCATGAGCTGAATCTGTTAGGCGGTAAAAACGGCATTGGTCGTCTGGATTTAGTGGAAAACCGCTTTGTCGGGATGAAATCCCGTGGCATTTATGAAACCCCCGGTGGGACGATTTTGCTTAAGGCTAGACGGGCGATGGAATCGGTGACACTTGATCGAAATGCGGCTCATGCCAAAGATGCCATGATGCCGCGTTATGCGGAACTGATTTATAACGGCTTCTGGTTTGATCCTGAACGTGAAATGTTGCAGGCGGCGATTGATGCCAGCCAGCATAATGTTACCGGACGCGTTCGGCTAAAACTCTATAAGGGCAATATTATCGTTACTGGGCGTCAAGCCCCTCGCTCACTCTATCAGCCAGATTTGGTGACGTTTGAAGAGGGCGCCGCTGATTACGATCAGGCCGACGCCCATGGGTTTATTCGCCTTAACGCCCTGCGCCTGCGGGTTAACCGCATGGTGGCAGATCGGGATGATACCGACTGATCAGGATATTACTTTTGGCAAATTGGTGTGCTGACGGTGCCATCAGGATTGACTTGTTTCAGCATAACCCTGCCAAACGGAGCAATGGCATAACCGCTATCGGTTTGACCCGTTAAACATGGTGTTGCCGTCACAAAGGCATATTCATCCATGCCGTTGCTGTTTTTAGAAAACTCTTGGTAAGGCTCTGATGTAACGCCCATCAGAAAAGCAATGGCAACAACAATAGGCATAATAATCTCCATTAAAGGCTAAGTGTATTTTGGCAATATGCGCGCGGGCTTTGGCAGAATTTTTGTCAAATTGTGGCTTTCTTGTGTTGTGTTTCTCATCAAGGGGCTTTTCCGATCGCTTGAGATGACCTATATGAATAGGATAGAAATCATTCAAAGATGTGATGTGATGGATGATTGTTATGACAGGATATGGTCCTGTTGCGTAATCTGATCACAAACCCATTAAGGAGAAAAATAATGGCCTTTACCCTACCCGATCTTCCCTATGCTTATGACGCCCTAGCGGCAAGCGGCATGAGTCAGGAAACCCTTGAGTTCCATCATGACCTGCACCACAAGGCGTATGTTGATAACGGCAACAAACTTCTTGAAGGTTCCGGCCACGAAGGCAAAAGCCTAGAAGACATTGTTGTCGCCACCTATCAGTCAGGAGCATTAGTGCAATCCGGATTGTTCAACAACGCCTCACAGCATTGGAATCATATTCAGTTCTGGGAAATGATGGGCCCGGGCGGAAACGCTATGCCGACAGAACTGGAAAAAGCCATCACCGAAAGCTTTGGTTCGGTTGACGCCTTCAAGCAAGAGTTTTCTGCCGCAGGTGCCGGACAGTTTGGCTCAGGCTGGTGCTGGCTTGTAAAAGACACAGACGGCGCGCTTAAAGTGACCAAGACAGAGAACGGCGTTAATCCGCTTTGCTTTGGTCAGACCGCGCTCTTGGGCTGTGATGTGTGGGAACATTCCTATTACATTGATTTCCGTAATAAGCGCCCTGCGTATTTGTCCAATTTCCTTGATCATTTGGTAAATTGGGAAAACGTAGCGTCACGGATGTAATTGTTCTTGCCGCATCACACGCGGATAAATAAGCAAAAGACCCGGCATCAGAGATGTCGGGTTTTTTTATGAGAATTGTGTTTCCTTGGGGGTGTTGCGGCTTGACCACCAGCAGGGGAATGATGCTAGTATTAACAAATGAGATTACTATTAGTCAAAATGAGGACTTTCCATGAAACTTTCTGATCCTTCGCTCTTAAAAACAGATGCTTATATCAACGGCCAGTGGGTTGGCTCTGGTGATAAGCGCATCAAAGTCACCAATCCGGCAACAGGTGAGGTGATTGCAGAAGTTGCGGATCATGGCGCTGAGATGACCAGAAAAGCCATTGAGGCCGCCGCCGCCGCGCAAAAGGGCTGGGCTGCCCTGACCGCAAAGGAACGCGCAGTGATTATGCGCCGCTGGTTTAATCTGATCATGGAAAACCAAGAAGACCTTGCCCAAATCCTTACCGCTGAGATGGGTAAGCCGCTTGCCGAAGCACGGGGTGAGATTGCCTATGGCGCGTCCTTTATAGACTGGTTCGCCGAAGAAGGCCGCCGCATCACAGGCGATGTGTTGATGCCGCATCAATCTGATAAGCGTCTGATGGTGTTGAAACAGCCTATTGGGGTTTATGCCGCGATCACGCCATGGAACTTTCCTAATGCAATGATCACGCGAAAGGTTGGCCCCGGTATGGCGGCAGGGTGCGCGGGGGTCATTAAGCCAGCAAAACAGACCCCACTTTCGGCCTTGGCGATGGCGGAATTGGCAGATCGGGCTGGCGTCCCTGCTGGTGTCATGAATGTGATCAATGGCAGTAGCGCATCAGCGATTGGCAATGAGCTATGCTCACATCCGATTGTCCGTAAAATCACCTTTACAGGATCAACGGAGATTGGCCGTTTGCTGATGAAGCAATCTGCGGAAAGCATTAAAAAGGTCAGCATGGAGCTTGGCGGCAACGCGCCGTTAATTGTTTTTGATGATGCGAATTTGTCTGTTGCAGTGCCAGAGGCGCTAGCGTCAAAGTTCCGCAACGCAGGCCAGACTTGTGTTTGTGCTAACCGGATTTTTGTTCAAGACGGCATTTATGATGCGTTCGCTGCCGCGATGAAGGCTGAGGTGGAAAAAATGAAGCTGGGCAACGGCGCTGATGATGGTGTGACCATGGGCCCACTGATTGACGAGCCGGGGATGCTAAAGGCTGAGGAACACGTCAATGATGCCGTTAGGGGCGGCGCAAAGGTGATCACAGGTGGTCGCCGTTCTAATCTAGGGTCAACGTTTTTTGAACCTACGATTTTGACAGACGCTAAGCCATCCATGAAGGTGTTTCATGAAGAAACCTTCGGGCCTGTTGCCCCTCTGTTTCGCTTTAAGACCGAAGATGAGGTGATTGCCATGGCCAATGATACGGTTTTTGGTCTGGCGTCCTATTTCTTTGCCAATGATATGGCGAGGGTTTGGCGTGTAGCGGAACAGTTGGAATATGGCATTGTGTCGGTGAACACGGGTATTTTCTCAAATGAGATCGGCCCCTTTGGTGGCATTAAACAATCTGGCATCGGGCGTGAGGGCAGCCGTTACGGCATCGATGAATATCTGGAAATGAAATATATCTGTCTAGGGATGTAAGGCCATCTGTTTCTTTCATCATTCCCTAGCCAGAGGATAACGCCATGGGTGCCAATGAAGATCATAGCGAAGATCATTCTCATGATCAGGACGACCTGCCTGATTATGATATTGACATTCTGATACCAGAATCAGAAATCGCGGCACGGGTTAACGCTCTTGCGCGTGAGATTAATCACCATTTTGCCCAAAGCCGAAAACTGATTGTCATAGGGCTGTTGCGCGGCTCATTCATCTTTATCGCTGATCTGGTGCGGCGGCTTGATCTGCCGGTTGAGGTGGATTTTATGACGGTGTCCAGTTATGGCCGCGCCATGCATTCCAGCCGTGAGGTGCGTATCCTCAAAGACCTAGATGGTGATATTGCTGGGGCTGATGTGCTGGTGGTTGAGGATATTATCGACACCGGGCATACGCTCTCGCAAGTGCTGGATATCCTCAAAACCCGGCAACCGCGCAGTCTAAATGTGTGTTGCTTGCTGAACAAACCCTCACGGCGTGAGGCTGAGGTGGAGGTGCGCTGGATCGGCTTTGATATCCCTGATGCTTTTGTGGTGGGGTATGGCATTGACTATGCCGAAAATAACCGCCACTTGCCGCATATTGGGGCTGTCCGCCTGAAAGGGTGAGGGGGCGTGAGGGGCTGATCGCTTCGCTTTAGGATGCTCACTTGGCTGATGGCTGCGTATGGTTGCCAATAGCGATTTATTTGATTAGCCCCCTCATCTTGACCG
Organism: Puniceispirillales bacterium (SeqCode); assembly: GCA_965659785.1. Taxonomy (GTDB): domain Bacteria; phylum Pseudomonadota; class Alphaproteobacteria; order Puniceispirillales; family UBA1172; genus UBA12202. The sequence goes on along the minus strand of CBFHXL010000030.1, from coordinate 548 downwards.
TTTGCCCCCCCTGACTGATCGTGGCGGATATTTTCCATGATGTTTTTGTTTTCGCGCTTCCCCCCATTTCCCGTTCTGGAAGCCCAACACTTCACTTGTGGGGGGCGAGGCTGTAATAAAAAAGTTGTGGGCATGGGGTAAGGCCAACCTCTTTAATGATTTCCTGAATATCCTAATTCTTTTCGGCGGCGCGGTTATTGTTGTCGGGGTGCTCTATGCGGTTTGGGCTTCATGGTGGCAAGGCAATTCAATTACCGACAGTGACGCTTTGCGAAACCTGATCTTTGCCATTGGCGGTGTTGGCGCGGCAATTGGCCTGCGGTTCGCTAAGATTAGACAAGATAAATTCTCTGATCAGGTGCAGACGCAAATTAATCAGGTGAAGATTCAATTTGATCAGGGCTTTAACGACAGGTTGGGTCGGGGGGTAGAATTGCTTGCCAATGATAGGGTGATTATGCGGTAAGCGGGCCTGCGTGTCTTGGATGATCTGATTAAAAATACCAAAGACAGCAATCAAAAACAGATTATCGCAAATCTTAATTATG
>CBFHXL010000029.1:0-20889 GCA_965659785.1 Puniceispirillales bacterium (SeqCode) | reverse complement strand
ACGGCCAAGATAATAACGACTTCATTGATGGCGGCTCTGGTGATGACACCCTCTTTGGTGATTTAGGTGATGATGTGCTGTTCGGTGGGTCTGGCAAGGATATTATGGTTGGCGGACAGGGTTCAGACACCTTTGTCTTTAATCATAATGCTGATCTATTCACGGATGCTGATGTTGTTCGGGATTTCTCCGCTGAGGATAAGATCCGCATTGATACCGCTAATGGTGATGAGACCACGCTTGAAGAACTTCTGACAGGGCTTGATCTTCGTATCGCTACAGGGGATGTCGCCTTTGAAGGCTTTGATAGCGGCAATGATAGAGTTAACGTCCTGAACACAGGGATTTACTACACCCACGGGACGGCAGATACCTCTGATGATTTGCTGATCATGGTGATTGAAGACTTTAGCGATTTGACCATCAGTCATTTTGATATTGTCTAAAGATCATAACGATAACATAAAAACAAAACCTGAAACCCCCAGCGCAAAACCTGCGTTGGGGGTGTTTTTTTTGGACCTCACAGTGCAGCAGCAAATATGGGCATTGCATCAGCGTCTTATATTAGAAAAATGACTTTACATAATGATTAAGCTTCATATGATAATGTTATGGGAAAATGTTTATCTGAAGACCAAATAAAGCAGTATCGTGATCAGGGGTTTGTATCACCCATCAATGTTTTGTCGCAGGATGAGATTGATGCTTGCCTTGCTGAGATCACTCGTTTTGAAAAAGATACGGGTAAAGAAATCGATTTTCCATATAAATCACGTCCGCATCAGGTGTTTTCATGGGCTGATAAACTTGTTCATCATCCGGCAATATTAGACGCGGTTGAGGATGTGATTGGCCCAGATATTATGTGTTATCATGCCACACTTTGGATTAAACCGCCGGCGTCTAACGCTTTTGTGCGGTGGCACCAAGATGGCGCCTATTTTTTCCTTGATCCAGCTCTCCATGTAACAGCTTGGGTGGCGTTAACTGTTGCTGATGAAAAAGCAGGCTGTATGCAAGTGATACCAGGGTCACATAAAAATCCGCTATTTGAACATAATGATGATGACGATCCGAATAACATGATTCCACGTGGCCAAGGGCTGGCACAAGATATTGATACCTCTGTTGCAGTTGGTATGCCGTTGCAACCGGGGCAAATGTCACTTCATCATACAAAATTGTTCCATGCGTCTTTTAATAATCACAGGGAAGAACGCCGCATTGGTTTTGGCATCAGTTATATCCCGGCTAAAGTTAAGGATATTGGCAAAACACCAGCTCATGCCTTGCTGGTGAGAGGCGAAGATAAAGATCAGAATTTCCTACCAGAAAAGCGGCTATTTTCGGCTGAAACCCCTCAACAAATGGAATATCATCTGGAATTAATGAAACAATTTCGCCAACGCCAAGACGAAGGCGCCGCGCATTCAAAAGCGGCTTTGGATTAAACGGTATTGTCGCCAATGTATTGCTTTATGCGCTGGCTAAACGTATTTTTTTCATTAAATCGTTTAGAGACGCAGCGGTATCTATCTTCATAATATCTTCATATATTTCATGGGCATGATCACTTTGCCAACGGCGCTCACAGAGGCTTAAATATTTTACTTTCAATTCCTCTTTTGAATAGGGGTCTTGCCAGTCGCCGCGATTGGTTTCAACACCATGGCTAAACTTTCGGCCATCAGACAATGTTATCTGAACTTGCGCCGGTCTTTTATCTGGCAGCATCGCTGACATCGCTGGGTTTTCGTTCACGCGGACACGGCTTGCTAGATTTATCGTCGCTGGATTGGTGAGGGCATCACCACTAAAGCTAGAAATGTTGCTCGTGCCGTTGATGAGGGTGGTGGCCATAGCAAAAGGAACGGAAAACCGTGCGGCTAGGCTGTTTCTAGGCTTGGGATCATTTAATTCTGCCGCCAAATGATAAGTGCTGACATCAATTTGGCTAATGTCATTCACCTCAAACTGACCCCCATAGGTTTCAATGATATGGACGAGGGCATCTAAGGCGGCATGGTTGAAACGGCAACAGGCATGAAGTTTAAAATAATTTCTATCCATCTCCCATGTCTTACCAAGCCCGTTAATCATGACGGATGGATCAAACTGTTCTGATACAACCTGCCCAAAAACGGAGCTAAGCCCATCATGTTCACCATCAAATCCGCTATCAAGCAGGTCTAATGCCATATGAGCCATTTGGTTGCTGACGCCCGTATAAACATTACGCACGGTTCCGCCTTCAAGCATGGTTTTTCGTGATGTGGCTAGGCTCAGGCTAGAGGCAATATTAATACCTCGTGTGATCGTGTTCGCGTCATATTGCTTGAGTTTTGTAAGCCCGGTAATACCGCCGACCACACCCCATGTTCCATGGGGATGCATACTATGTCTTAACTGGCTAGCAATTCCCAATCTTGCGGCCACGTCATACGCGATGACAAAGGCCGTGATAAAGGCCTCTCCATTGATATCAGATGGTTCCGCAAGCGCCAGCAGGGCAGGCAAAACATGCATTCCTGGATGACCACGGGCAAATTGATTGCCTTCATCCATTTCAAGGAAAGTGCCGCTTGATCCATTAATGAAAGCGGCATCCATGATGCGTGCCTGCATCGTTGTTCCTATGATAGTGGCTTCAGGGCATTGCTTTTGAGCAAAACGCGGCGATAGCGCCAGCATTTCTTGTTCCGCTTGGCCCCCAACCATGGCCGCAATACAATCAGCAAATATTAATTTTGCATGGTGACTTGTTTTATCGGCAATATGATCAAACTTTAGATCATGAATAAATGCCGATAGCTGTGTTAAATATGGTTTTGTCATAAAAAATATAAAGCCACTTTTGAGTTATGATAAAATTATAAGTGTTGTAATATATGCATCTTTTAATACAATAATAACTGTTGGTTTGCCGTAAAAAATAATATTTTAACTTAATGAGGATGACGTTATGAAAAAATTTATAAAGACAAATACTTCTCGCCGTCAGTTTGTTGCCTCTGCGACAGCAGCAACTGCACTGGTGGGAACAGGCTTAGGTTTTCCGCATATTGCTCGCGCCGCTGATCCTGTTAAAATTGGTCTGATTCACCCAGCTACAGGATTTTTGGCTTATCCTGCTGCCCAGCTTCGTCATGGGGCGCAAATGGCGATCAGTGATGTTAACGCCGCTGGCGGTATTAAGTCTCTTGGTGGTGCTATGGTTGAAGCCATGCTTGGTGATTCTCAAGCAAAGCCTCAAATTGGTGCCTCTGAAGTAGAAAAAATGAATGAGGCGGGTGTACACGCGCTTCAGGGTTGTTATCAATCCGCTGTTGGCCTTGCCGCATCTGCTGCGGCGGCTAAATACAACATTCCTTTTGCCGTTGATGTTGGTGTGTCCGATAAATTGGTTCAGCGTGGCTTGAAAAACGTGTTTCGGATGGCTGATGGTTATGGCCGGATTGCTGCAGATGCCGCGTCTAATCTTGGTGCCATTAATAAAGCCGCTGGTTCACCTGCGAAACGTGTGGTTATTGTTCATGAAGAATCTGAGTTTGGAACAGGTACAGCTAAATTCATGTCCTCACTGTTGCCTGATCAAGGCTTAGAAGTCGTTGAAATGATCAAGCACGCTAACCCAACACGGAACTTTGATAATATTGCGCTTCGTATTAAGGCGCTTCAGGCAGATATCGTGATGCCAATCAATTATCCGGGTGAATATGTTTTGCTTGCCAAAACCCTTCGTCAGCAAAAAGTTGACTTCATGGCCAGTTATTCTGTCCTTGGTGGCGGGTTTAACTTTAAATTTGTTGATGATCAGCCGCAAATTGCTGAAAACATGATTGATGTTAACCATTGGTATGATCCACGCTCAAAGGCTGGTCAAGCGTTGCGCAAGCGGGTTGAGGCTGATGGCCTATACTTCACGTTTGAGGTCTATTTGGCATACCTATCGACCATGTTCTTGATTGATGGTTTTGAACGTGCTGGCACAACAGACTCTGAGGCAGTAAATGCAGCCTTGGCCGCAAGCACGATGGATCCAATGTTCATGCCGTATGGTCCAACAAAAATGGTTGATGGTCAGAATATGGGTTCACGGGCGGTTGCTATTCAGGCACAGAAAGGTGATGTGCAAATCATTTCACCATCTGATTATGCTTCGGCTCCAGCAATCTTTCCAAGACCTGCCTAACTCCTTTTTCATATCCTTTGCCAGAGCGCTTTTTACAGGCGCTCTGGCTATTTAATGATTGTATTATCCATGTTGTCATATACTGCAAGCATGATGCCCGCCGCTGTTATGAACGGCTTTATGTATGGTTCTATTTATGCGCTCGTAGCGCTTGGGCTAACGCTTATTTATGGCGTTCTTCATATTATTAATTTTGCCCATGGCGCGTTGTTGATGCTTGCGCTTTATGCGGCCTTTTTCCTCTATGCGATTTTAGGGATTGATCCTTATTTAGGTATCCTGATTGTTGTTCCTGGTAGTTTTATTTTTGGATATGTCCTTTACCGATTTATGATTGGTAAATTGGCGCATGGTAAAGATCAGAATATCCTTTTAATTACGCTTGGTCTTTCTATTGTCTTTGAAAACATGGCGATGCTATTTTTTAGCGCTGATCAAAGAACGGTTAATCTTTCTTACAGTTTTGAAACTGTTGATCTTGGCTTTGTTCTGCTTTCGATTCCAAAGCTTATTTCGTTTTTTGCCTCATTGGTAATTTGCCTTTTGTTATGGATGCTGATGTCAATGACAGATTTAGGTAAAGCCATTCGTGCCGTCGCCAAGGAACGGCAAGGTGCCCGTCTGGTTGGGATAGACGTTGACAAAATTTTTGCCGCGACTTACGGGATTGGTATTGCCTGTTTAGGCGCTGCGGGATGCCTGTTATTACCTATCTTTTATGTTGATCCGTATACGGGCAACCTCTTTGTTATTATTGCCTTTACGATTGTTGTGCTTGGCGGTATGGGCAGTATTGTTGGGGCATTAATTGGCGGTTTTATTATTGGCATCACGGAATCCGTTGGCGGCTTAATTTTAGGGGAAAGCCTTGGTCAAATTGGGATTTCGGTAATTTTCATCCTTATTTTGATGTTTCGCCCTAATGGGTTATTTGGGGGCAAGACATAATGGCTATTTCCATTTCCAGATGGGTGCAGATGGGGTTGTTAGTTCTGGCCGTAGTCTTACCGATGGCTATACAAAATAACTTTTACCTTGATGTTTTGACAATCATTTTCTTCACCGCCTATCTTGGGCAATCATGGAATATTCTGGGTGGTTATGCTGGCCAGTTTTCATTTGGTGGGGTGATGTTTTTTGGCACTGGTGCCTATGCCTCAACAATTTTATGGACGACCTATGGAATTCCGCCAATCTTTGGTGTTTTTGTCGCTATTCTGGCAGGAGCAATTGTCGGATTAATAGTGGGTTATGCCAGTTTTCGATATGGTTTGCGCGGATCTTATTTTGCGCTGATCACGTTGGCTTTTGCGGAAATGTTGCGGATTATTGCTAACTCGGTTGAGTTCACAGGTGGCGGTGTTGGCATCTTTCTCAATTTTGAACCAAGTATCATGAATCTCCAATTTATTGGCGCTAGAGGGTTTTACTATTTATCCCTAGGGATGGTGGTCATATCTATTATCATTGCCATGTGGTTAGAACGATCACGCTTCGGCGCTCAACTTATTGCTATTCGTGAAAACGAAGATGCGGCAGAAGCATTAGGAATTAATGTTCTGCGCTCAAAGATTATCGCTATCATGATCATGGGGGCAATGGGCGGGGCCGCTGGCACGTTCTATGCTCAAAAATACCTCTATCTAGACCCACCAATTGCTTACAGCATTGCTTTGTCGGTGGAGATGTTGCTAGTGACCATTGTTGGCGGCATGGGAACCGTATTTGGCCCTCTGGTCGGATCATTTGTTCTGCATATGGTGACTGAGGTTGCTAAGCATCTGATTGAATCACCGGGCTTAAGTTTGATTGTTTATGGTTTTATTCTGATCTTAATTATCGCGTATTTACCAAACGGGTTAATAGGGCTATTCAAAGGCCTGTCCGGAAAGCGGGGGAAGTAGGCATGGCATTACTTCTTGATGTAAAATCCATTTCCAAAAGTTTTGGCGGATTAAAAGCTGTTTCTGACGCTAGCCTATCGGTTGATGAAGGCAAAATTGTTTCCTTGATTGGCCCGAATGGTGCTGGCAAGACCACTTTATTCGCTATAATTTCGGGCTTTCTTAACGCGGATAGCGGTAGTGTCTCCCTTAATGGTGAGAATATTACGGGCATGAAACCTCATCGCATCTGTGACAAGGGCATGGTGCGTACCTTTCAAATTACTCAACCTTTTGCCTCATTGACCACGTTAGAAAACATTATGGTTGGGGCGTATAAAAACACATCTCATCAAGCCCAAGCCAAACAGAAAGCACACGAGGTGGCGGAACTCGTTGGGATGACGCATTTGCTCAACACTGAGGCTGATAGTCTAACGGTTGCTGGCCGTAAGCGGCTTGAGCTTGCCCGTGCCTTAGCAACAGAACCAAAACTGTTATTGCTTGATGAAGTTATGGCTGGTCTTAACCCATCGGAAATTGATGAGATTGTTAGCATTATCAAAACTATCCGCGATTCCGGCGTTACGATTTTCTTGATTGAACATGTCATGAAAGCTGTTGTGAACTTATCGGATTATAGCTATGTGCTGAATGATGGGGTTCTGATAGCGCATGGAACGCCTAACCAGATTGCGAATGATCCTCTTGTGATTGAGGCATATTTAGGCCAAGGCGCAGCAAAAGCCATGACTAAAAAAACACCAGCTAAATCAAAATCATCTAAACCCATAAAAAAGGGTGGCAAGTCATGATTACCATTACATCACTTGCCGCAGGTTATGGTCAGGTACAAGTCTTGCGAGATATTAGCCTTGATATCCAAGCGAATGAAATTGTTGCTGTTTTAGGATCTAATGGGGTAGGTAAGACAACGCTTAATAATACCATTTCTGGACTGATAAAACCGACATCCGGTCGCATTGAGTTTGAAGGCGCAGATATCACTGGCCTAGACCCACAGAAAATTGTCGATAGGGGGGTTATTCATGTACCAGAAGGCCGTAAGCTGTTTCCTAATCTGAATGTCAAAGAAAACCTTGAAATGGGAAGTTATCGGCGCGGAAAAGAAAATCGGGTACGGAATATTGACATGGTTCTTGATGTGTTTCCGCGTCTCAAAGATCGGCTTGCTCAAGCGGCAGGAACATTATCAGGCGGTGAGCAACAGATGGTTGCTATTGGCAGAGGCTTAATGGCTGAACCGCGCATTTTGATCCTTGATGAGCCGTCGTTAGGATTGTCCCCATTGCTGGTTGAGAATATGTTTAACCTGATTAAAAAGATTAATGAAAATGGGTTATCTGTCGTTCTTGTTGAACAGAATGTGGTGCAATCACTGGATATTGCTGATCGGGCCTATGTTCTGGAACAAGGGGCTGTTCAAATGTCTGGTAAAGCCTCTGAGTTGCGCAATAACAGTGAATTGAAAAAATCATACCTAGGGTTATAAACCCTGTTGGTTATTTCGCTGTAAAGCCGCCATCTGCGACAATCACCTGACCAGTGATAAATGACGCGGCATCTGATAGCAAAAATGCGATGACATTCGCAATTTCATCCGCTGTTCCAAAACGGCCCATTGGTATTGCCTCAGTCAAGATGGCGTTGCGTTCAGGGTTGGCGCGGGTTTCGGCAGTCATATCGGTCGCAACAGGCCCCGGAGCAACGGCATTTACCCTTATCGGAATATCAGCAAGTTCAAGAGCCATTGATCGGGCTAGCCCGTTAATGCCAGCTTTAGACGCGGCATAGGAGGCGGCATGCTTATGCCCAACCAGACCGATTTGACTTGAAATAAATACCAAAGCGCCAGTGGTATGCGATGCCGCCATATGCGTGCTGACGGCGCGAGCCATGTGAAAGGTGCCATTGAGATTTGTTTCGACAATATGTTTCCAATCTGAATCTTGGCTATCCGCCGCGGTTTGCATACGAATAATACCAGCCGAAGCAACCGCCCCATGAATGACGCCGTAATGGTCTACCGTTTCCTTAATCGCGTGATCCATGGCCTGACTATCCCTGACGTCTAATTCAAATATCGCCTTTGGATCAGCTATGTCCGCTAAATGTTTGCGTTGGTCATGAGAATACACGCTACCAGCCACGGTTGCGCCAAGTTGGTGCAGTAAAGTTGCTGTGGCTAAACCTATTCCGCTTCCTATGCCAGTGATAAAGACAGTCTTATTGACAAGTGAGATCATGTACAGTTTCCTGATATATAAATGGAATATTCTTTCCATCATTATCTGGTTTTATAGGAAGGTCAATAAGGTGAAACATATTCTAGTGTTGGTTCCATTTCCCATGAGTGATGAAAATCTATCTGCTCGCCGGCAACAGCTTCAGGCGGTTGAGTTAGGGGCAGATATCACATGGCATTTTCAGGCGGTTAAGCTAGCCCCTAAAAATTACATCAGCGCGGCGGATATGGTGCTAGCAGATATGGGTCTACTAGAGGCAGGGCTTTACGCAGAGCGTGATGGGTATGATGCTATTTGTGTTGATACAATGAGCGATAGCGGGGTGGCGGCATTAAGATCGCATCTATCTATTCCGGTTTTTGGGCCGGGGCGCGCCTCTATGCTTACCGCATTAATGTTAGGTAATCGGTTTTCGATTATTACCATGTGGGATCATTGGCGACATTTTTATCAAAAGCATCTAACAGAATTGGGAATAGAACAAAAATGTGCATCTATTCGCTCAATTAATGTTGCCCCTGATAATCAAGCTTTGATGGCTGGTAAAGAAGATGCTGTTTTTCCTCTGCTTGAGGCTGAGGCCATGAAAGCCATAGATGAGGACCATGCAGAGGTTATATTGCTAGGGTCAACAACCATGCATCAAGCGCACGCTTATTTGGCAGAAAGGCTGCCTGTTCCAGTAATTAATCCAGGGCCTTTAACATATAAACTAGCTGAATTGGCCCTTGCCGCTCATCTCACACATAGTAAAAAAGCTTATCCACCATCACCTGTCAGTAAAGAAGAGGTGATCACGGCTATGCTGGACGTCGCTAAAGGTTTTGATCATTAAGATTTATCTAAGGTGTTTTCGCCAGTCATATAAACATTAATTTGTGAAAACCGTTCATCTTTGATGGTGAACACATTGCAATTTGATTTGATCGTTTCCGATCCATCATGATGGGTGTTTAAGACACGAAACTGAGCGGTAATCCGATTTTGATCCGGATCAACAGTGAAGAGAAATTGGTCGTGCAGGACACTGGCATGATTTTGCCATAAGCGATGAAACATGGCGTGAATATCTTTGCGCTGATCTAAACGAACACCGTGGGTTTCAACACTAAAAATACAGTCCTCATGCATGGTTGCATCAATTTGACTTTGATTCTCACTATCTACGCCTGAAAAATAGGCAATAACGAGGTCAATATAGTTTTCTCTATCCTTATTTTGGTTCAACATTTTTCACTTTCCGCTATCAAGCTTTGTTAGGCAGGGGGCATATAAAGGGCCATATCATTCCATACGTCTTGTTTGGTAATGCCATCTGGGGTTATCTCAAACCGATCTATAAAGCGTATATTCTCAAAAAGGGTACCGTCTAGCCATTCGCCAGATAATGTGCCGTGGCAATAGCCTATTGTGTTTAATTCATGAAAAGATAGGCTGATATCTTCAATATCTTTTTTGACAAACTTGTATCGGGTTTGTCCCCATGTGACCAAGTCTTCTAATATGGTTAATGATGTATTGCCGGGAAAGGTCATCTTAAAGGGATCAGCCAGAAAGGTTTTTGCTGTCTCCAAGTCACGGGCTTCCATTGCGGTGAGAAAGGCTCTGATTATATCATCTGCCTGCTTAGGGGCGGCGGCAGGGGTTTTTATTGACCGCCCGCGCATATAATTATCGCTATCAACCTCTTTAATGGTAACAATCACAAAATCTGATTTAGCACCAATAACCGAACACGCTGCATCCGTCAGCCTTTCATTCAATAACTGCCTGGTGTGTTTTTCATATCCTTTGATCAAAGTACATTCTATTAATGGCATATGCTGATTCTCCAGATTATGATCATCTAAGTGACTTTATTATGGTACGATGTTTGCTCATTGACACCCCTTATATTTATAATATGTAGATAAGTACATATCTTGCGGAAAATGATAATAAATGCCGACTCTTGCTGAACATATTATTGCCAAGGCATCTGGCCAATCTGACCTAAAGATTGGTGATGTTGTGAATTGTCAAGTTGATCTGGCAATGGTTCATGATTCCAGTGGCCCAAGGCGCGTGAAGCCGATATTGGAAAGGTTAGGGGTCAATGTCTGGGATAACCAAAAGATTGTTGTTGCCACAGATCATTTTGTTCCAGCAGACAGTGATGAGACCAAAGCTATCCAAGCTCTAACGCGGCAGTGGGTGCAAGATCAAGATATTAACGCATTTTATGATCAGCAAGGTATTTGCCATGTTGTTTTGCCAGAAAAAGGGCATTTAGAGCCGGGGTTGTTTTGTGTTGGCGGTGATAGCCATTCACCAACAGGGGGCGCGTTTGGTGCCTATATGTTTGGTATCGGGGCAACCGAAATGGCCGGCGTTATGGCAACAGGCGAAATATGGTTGCGCGTACCAGAAACGATTTTAATCTCATGGACAGGTAAGTTGCCAGAATGGGTTTTGGCAAAGGATATGATGCTTGCGATCTGTGGGCGAATAGGGATGGGGGGTGGCCGCTATCAGGCCATTCAATATGCTGGTGATACGATCCAGAATTTATCCATGCAAGAACGCATGACAATGTCAAATATGGCGGCTGAACTTGGCGCGCAAACCGGATTAATTATGCCTGATGAGAAAACAATTGCGTATCTCACGGCGGCAGGTAAAACCGTGCGCTCGGATTGGCGTGAATATCAAATTGAAACCGCTAGCCATGCTGACAATGTCATTGCATTTGATGCCGAAACCTTAGCTCCACAAATAGCCGCCCCACATTCGCCTGCTAATTCCGCTGATGCTGATAGCCATGATAAAACAAAGGTGGATATGGCCTATATTGGGGCGTGCACAGGGGCTAAATATGATGATTTGGCGGCGGCGGCAAAGATTCTCAAGGGCCGCAAAGTGGCTTCATCGGTGACATTCAAAGTTGCCCCGGCTAGCGCCTTGGATCAAAAGCGCGCTACTGAGGATGGGCTTATGGCTATTTTGGAAAATGCTGGGGCTGAGATATTACCAAACGCTTGTGGAATTTGCGCTGGCTATGGGGCAGACCGACTTGAAGCGGATCAAACCTGTATATCGTCAACTGCGCGTAATTTTAAGGGCCGTATGGGTGACCCTACTTCGCGAGTATATCTCGGCTCTCCCTATACGGTCGCGGCATCTGCCGTGACCGGAATCCTAACAGACCCACGGCAATTATAGGTGTGTGATGATGGGAAGACTTTGGCGACTTGATGATAATATCGACACAGATGTGTTAGCCCCTGGCGCCTATATGAAAGCCCCACTAGATGAATTGGCTAGCCATTGCCTGTCATCTGTCCGGCCAGAGTTTGCTAAAGAGGTCAAGCCAGGGGATGTAATCGTTGCTGGACATAATATGGGGATAGGGTCATCACGGGAACAAGCTGCCGAAGTGCTAAAGTATTTTGGTATTAAGGCTATTTTATCACCGTTATTTGGCGGCATCTTTTATCGTAACGCGATCAATATGGGATTGCCTGCGCTTCAGATAAAAGACAGTGATCTAAATCACCCTGATCTGATTGATGGTGCTGAAGTTAAGTTTGATCTGGCTGAGGCAACGCTTATTTTTACGCAAACAGGCCATACATTAGAGGCTGAACCATTTCCATCATTTCTCATTGACCTAATTCATGATGGTGGGCTTGTTCCACATCTTGAAAAAAAATTAAAGAACCGTGTGATATCATGACAAATTTACCTGACTTGATTAACGACAAGTCTATCCTTGTTGCCCCAGGCATTTATGATGCGCTATCTGCGACTATCGCGGAGCAGGCAGGGGCAAAATGCCTGTATTTATCTGGTGCTAGCATCGCCTATACCAGATTTGCCTCACCTGATATTGGCTTAGTCACAATGTCAGAGGTGAATGATACCTTAGCCCTTATCACTGATAAAACAGGCTTGCCTGTCATCGTGGATGCCGATAACGGATTTGGTAATGCGCTTAATATGCAGAGGACAATGCGTATGTTTGAGAGGTCTGGTGCCGCGGCCTTACAGATTGAAGATCAGAGTTTCCCAAAACGATGTGGGCATTTGGCTAACAAGTCATTAATTAGCAAGGATGAGATGACAGGCAAGATTAAAGCCGCCGCTGACGCTAGGCAGGATCAGACAACGCTGATCATTGCACGAACGGATGCGCGGTCAGTTGAGGGGTTAGAACAAGCCTTTGATAGAGCCGAAGATTATATTGCGGCAGGGGCAGATGTATTGTTTATTGAAGCCCCTGAGACGACAGCGGAAATGCAGGCCATAACAACACGTTTTTCTGATCGTATTCCGTTATTGGCGAATATGGTTGAGGGCGGCAAAACGCCAGTTAAAAATGCCACAGACTTAGAGGCTATGGGCTTTGCGATTGCCATTTTTCCGGGTGGGCTAGTGCGCGCTATCTCACATCATATGCAAGCCTATTTCTCCAATTTATTAGCTGAAGGCAGCAACGCTAAATTTGCAGATCATATGCATGATTTTAACGGTTTGAACGACATTATTGGCACTAACGATATGTTAACATTAGGAAAAAAATATGAGTAAACATAGCAATATATCTGACAAGACGATTGATCCCGTCACGCTTGCTATCTTAAAAGGGCGTCTTGAGCAGATTGCTGATGAAATGGATGCAACACTATTCCGTTCAGCCTTTAATCCCATTATTGCTGAAGCGCATGATGCTAGTCATGGGATTTATGATGCGGAAACAGGGGAAACCTTAATTCAGGGCAAATCTGGATTGCCGATTTTTGTTGGGGTGATGGCTTTTGCGGTTAAAGCCGTGATTGACAAAGTTGCCAAGGATGGCGGTTTAGTTGAGGGTGATGTGTTCATTTTCAATGATCCTTATGATGGCGGCACACATTTATCTGATTTTCGTTTGGTCAAACCACTTTTCCGTCATGGTAAAGTGTTTTGCTATTTAGCCTCAGTTGGGCATTGGCATGATGTTGGCGGTAATGTGCCGGGTAATTATAACCCCGAAGCCACAGAGAGTTTTCAAGAAGGGATGCTAATTCCGCCTGTAAAACTCTTTGAAGCAGGACAAATGAAACAAGATATTGTTGATATTTTATTGGCAAACTCAAGACAACCTAACTCGCTCTATGGTGATCTGAATGGTCAGATCAACGCCCTTGATTTAGGGGAAAAGCGGGTTCATGAACTGCTGGATCAATATAGCGAAAATGATGTTGCAGAAGCGTTGAAACTGTTGCGTGAACGGGCAGATATGATGATGCGCAATCATATCCAATCTTTGCCTAATGGCACCTACAGCGTTGATGATTATCTAGATAATGACGGGGTAAGTGACACGCCGCTTCAGCTTTCGGTTGATTTGATCATTAAAGATGATGAGTTAACATTCGATTTTTCCAGATCAAGTCAAGCTTGTGCAGGCCCGGTTAATATATCCCGATCAACAACAATTGCCGCAACTTATGTTGCCCTAAAACATATCTTTACGGATGTTCCTGCAAATGCAGGGGTGATGAGGGCGGTTAATTTTGTTATCCCGGAAGATAGTTTTTTAAGCGTTCGTGCGCCTAAACCAGTGGGCGGATATACCGAAACCATCTTGCGTTTAATTGATGTTACTTTCCAAGCGTTTCAGACCATAGCACCTGAACGTGTTAATGGGTGTGCCTATGGAACGATCAACGCGTTATCAATCGCGGGACACCGCGAAAATGGTAGCCGATGGGTCATGTTTTCTTTCTTTGGTGGTGGGCATGGTGGGCATCCAAATGGTGATGGGCTAAATCATGGCAACGCCCCTATATCAACAGCAACCATACCGCCACTTGAGATACTTGAGGCGGCATATCCCGTGGCCTTTACACAATGGGCGTTGCGACCCAACAGTGGCGGTGCGGGAAAACACCGCGGCGGTCTTGGTGCAATTTATGAAATTGAATTGCTTGATAAGGAAGCGACAGTTTTTCTTTTTGGTGAGCGCGGTAAATATGCCCCTAAAGGTGTTGTTAATGGGGGTGATGGCGCTAAAAACCGCTTTTTCTATGAAACAGATGACGGCTTCAAAGAGCCTGAACTTGTTTCAAAGATCACAGGGGTCCATATCAAGCAAGGCCAGCGGTTGCGCTTAGAAACGCCTGGTGGCGGCGGTTATGGTGATCCGGCTGATCGAAACCCTGATGCCGTTGCGCATGATATGAACGAATCTTATATAGTGGAGCGCGGCCATGAGTGAGTCAGGTAGCGATAAATCAATTGTTATTGGCGTAGATGTTGGCGGAACATTTACCGATATCTTTGTTTTTGATGAAGTAACAAAAACCGTAAAGGTTGGCAAAGTTCCGTCAACTCGCGGTGATCAATCCGAAGGCTTTGCCCAAGGCATAGCTGAACTGGTTGATGATTTTTCATCTATTTCAACGATTGTTCATGGAACAACCGTGGCGACTAATGCCTTGCTTGAACGCAAAGGCGCTAAAGCCGGCATTATTACTACCCAAGGGTTTCGTGATGTCTTAGAAATGCGCCGTCGTGACCGCCCTACAACATGGGGGTTATGGGGACAGTTCACGCCAGTTGTTTCCAGAGAATTGCGAGTAGAAGTCAAAGAGCGCACATTAGCTGACGGCACCATACATACGCCGATTGATGCTGATGATATTCGTTCAGCGACTCAGTTTTTGCTAGATCAGGGCTGTTCTTCGGTTTGCCTGTTTTTCATTAATGGCTATGTCAATAATGAGAATGAAAAGAAAGCCGCGGCGATTATCCGTGATATGTGGCCAAATGATTATGTTTCTGTTGCAACAGAAATCTTGCCTGAAATCAGGGAGTTTGAGCGCTGTTCCACAGCAACTTTAAATGCCTATCTTCAGCCAGTGGTGGCTAGTTATCTTGATCGGCTTGAAAACCGAATTGATCAAGCAGGGTCTGATGCTGAGATTTTGATTGTTCAGTCAAATGGCGGTGTTATGTCCATTGATACGGCGAAATCACTTCCTATTCGCACCGCGTTATCAGGGCCAGCGGCAGGTGTTGTTGCGGCAAGGGAAATTGCTTTGGCGGCTGGGTTTGAGAATGTCATCACAGGTGATATGGGCGGCACATCATTTGACGTATCATTAATTGCTAGTGGCGAAAACACCCTAACAGCGCAGGCGAGTATTGACTTTGGTATGATCGTGCGGACACCAATGATTGAAATGACAACCATCGGTGCTGGTGGCGGCTCTATTGCTCATCTTGATAAAACGGGATTGCTAGAGGTTGGACCAATAAGTGCGGGTTCTGATCCCGGGCCGGTGTGCTATGGGCTTGGGAATACCAAGCCTACGGTAACAGATGCAAATTTGGTGCTTGGCCGCATTGATGCGCGAAATCCTATTGGCGGAAAATTAAGCCAATTTGATAAAGATAAAGCCGTGGCGGCAATTAAAACAGAAATTGCTGATCCCCTTGGTTTATCGCCATATGACGCCGCCGAAGCCATCATTAGTGTGGCTAATGCGAAAATGGGGGGCGCGATTAGGCTGATTTCTATTGAGCGTGGCTATGATCCCAAACAATTTGCCGCTATGCCATTTGGTGGTGGGGGCGCACTTCATGCTGGGGCTTTGATCAAAGATATTGGTCTTTCCGCCGCATTGGTGCCGCGCTTTCCGGGGGTTAATTCAGCTCTAGGCTGTGTCATGTCAGATTTGCGCCATGATGAAGTCCGCACAATTAATGCTCAGCTTAACGATATGGATATCGCCAGTCTTGAAGAGAATATTGCTGAATTGATCGCGACTGGCAGTGCGCGCATGCAAGGGGTGAGGGCGGATGTGGCCGAAATTTATCCCATTATGGAATGGGATATGCTTTACCTTGGACAAACGCATTCTGTGAGTGTTCCCATCCCAATTGGTAAGGGGGGATTATCTGTCCCTACCATTATGGACGCCTTTAACCAGACCTATCTTAAAACCTATGGGCGATTGCTTGAAAATATCCCTGTGAAGGTGCTAAATTTAAAATTAAGTGTGATTGGTGTTCGCCCATCTTTAGACCTTAAATTGCTTGCAGGTGGCGAGCGCGCTGACAGTGTTGATGATTGTCGCCTGATCGAACAGGATATCTTTTCTGATGGCGAGTGGCATAAGGCGATGATCTATGACCGTTTGCGACTGCCTGCAGGTGCGCGTATCGAAGGCCCAGCCTTGTTGGTGCAATCTGATGCTACGATTTATGTGGATGTTGGATTGACTGCCCATATTGATGGTTATGGAAATGTAATAATGAACAGGGGAGAAGACATTGTCTAACGTGAGTTTTAATCCTGAAAAAACGGCACTTCTTATTGTCGATTTACAAAATGATTTTTTGCATCCAGAAGGCGCTTATGGCCGGGCTGGGCAAGGGAATTCAGATATTGCAGCATTACCCGAAAAGCTGCTTCCCCTTCTTAAAACCATCAGAGCAAAAGGGGGCTGGATCATATCCACACAATTTACATTAGTCCCCGGTAAAGGTGGTGAACCATTTATCGCCGCTCATCTAAAACAACTGCGGCCATTTTTGAAA
Source organism: Puniceispirillales bacterium (SeqCode) (assembly GCA_965659785.1). GTDB lineage: Bacteria > Pseudomonadota > Alphaproteobacteria > Puniceispirillales > UBA1172 > UBA12202. Next base: position 3,976 of record CBFHXL010000029.1, on the reverse strand, counting down.
AAAGGCGACTTTCAACCCGCAAGCTGGGGCAATTCGCTAGTCGATATGTTACAGCCAGCTGATATTGTGATTGAGAAAGTGGCATATTCTGCCTTTTATCAAAGCCGACTTGAGTTCGCGCTTAATCGGGCAGGAATAGATACCTTAATGGTATGCGGTATTGTTACTAATGGTGGTGTATCGTCAACGGTTCGTGATGCGCATGTTCGTGATATCCATACCATTACCCTAGAGGATGGATGTGCCGCCTTTGATCCTAATACGCATAAAGTCGCGATTGATGCGTTGCGGACAGTAGGTGAGGTCATTACGATCCAAGATGCTATCGCCAAGTTTGAAGCGTAACTGAGTAAAGGCGGTCATCTGTTATGCCTGAATTGCTTCAGCAATCCGATTTTCAACCTGATTTTCACAGTGATTGTCTTATCATTGGTGGTGGTGCGGCTGGTTTAACTTCTGCCCTAGCCGCGCATCATCGGCAGCGCTCTGTTATTGTCATGGAACGTGATGGTCAATTATCAGGGTCTACCGCTTTATCATCAGGTTTTATTCCTGCCGCAGAAACACAATCCCAACAAGCACAAGGCATTAGCGATAGCCTTGATCAGTTCTGTGACGATATTGCCAAGAAAAACCATCATAGCGTTGATCCAGATTATATCAGGCTATGCGCACAGGCGGCGCAAAAGGGGTTGGATTGGCTGTCTGAACATCATGATATTCCCTTTATTGTTCTTGATGATTTTCTTTATCCGGGGCATTCCGCTCATCGGATGCACGCTGTCCCTGAACGCACGGGCGCGGCATTAATCCATCGGCTTGAAAAAGCGGCAGAAAACCAAGATATCACCATTGTTCCGAATGCCAAGGCGACACATTTAGCCGTTGATGACGCAGGAAATGTGATTGGCGCTCGTTTTGAAAGGCCTGATGGGGCTGTTGAGGATATTGCCTGCCAATCTGTTGTTCTGGCCTGTAATGGCTATGGCGGTAATCCAGACTTAATTTCAAAATATATTCCTGAAATGACGCAGGCTCTTTATTTTGGTCATCCTGGCAATCAAGGTGATGCCATTCTATGGGGGCAAGCCTTAGGGGCAGGACTTCGCTGTTTATCTGGATACCAAGGGCATGGGTCCGTCGCCCATCCGCACTCTGTCTTGATTACATGGGCGTTAATGATGGAAGGCGCTATTCAGGTCAATTGCCATGGTCAGCGGTTCTCAAATGAGCATTTAGGATATTCAGAGCAAGCCGTTCTTGTGCTCAAGCAACCTCAACAAAAAGCATGGAATATTTTTGATGCTCGCCTTTTTGAAAAGGGAATGGAGTTTGATGATTTTCGTAATGCTGCCAGTTTAGATGCTTTTGTAAAGGCTGATACCCTAGATGATCTTGCCGATAAGCTTGGCATTGATGGAGAAGGTTTAACCAATACCTTTAACGACATTACATCATGGATATCAAACCCTGATCAAAAAGACCCGTTTGGGCGTCATTTTACCAAAGACAAGCAATTATCGCCGCCATATTACGCGGTTCCTGTTACTGGCGCCTTATTTCATACCCAAGGCGGGCTACTGATTAATAATCATGCCCAAGTGATGAGAGATGATGGCACGGTTATCAATGGGCTTTATGCTTGTGGGGGTGCCGCTAGTGGGGTTTCTGGCCCTGATGTATCTGGATATTTATCTGGCAATGGTCTGCTAACGGCTATTGGCCTAGGGTTTCTTGCAGGAAGCCACATATAAGACCAAGACAACAGTGAGACGATGGCTTAAAAGAAATGGCGGATGGGGTGGATTCCACATACCATCTGTAACATTTTGTTATGATTACATATTGTCGCTAATCCTAATAAGAACCCCTCATTTAACCCCACATCAGGGTTACTGACGTTGTTTGCTGATGGGGATTCAATATTGCTCAGGGGGTGGGGCCTAGATTGGGTAAGCGTTGCGCCTTGGCTCACGGTACTTGGTGGGTTCAAAACTTTTGTGTAATACAAATTACATTTAGATAAGCCATATCATATATCTGACATTTCGAAAGTTGCAGTCTAGCGTGTAATCAGATAAGCAATGAATATGCACGAAATGGACCTGATCAAAACACTTGGCTCTCTAGTGGATGATGCTTTGCTAGTCATTGGCTATGATTTGGTAATCACCAATGCCAATCCAGCAAGCATAAGGTTATTTGGCGATCAGGTTATTGGGACTGACCTCAATGATCATATTGTGTATTCAGCATTATCAGATGAGCTTGCCGCATGTATCAAAACGAAAAGGCCGGCTGAGTTCACCACAACACCAACAAAAAACCATTATCGCCATATTAGAGCACGGATGATGAGTTTGGATGATAACACAGCGATTGTGTTACTGCTGGATATGACATTACAACATAATTTAGAAAAAATGCGCCGTGATTTTGTTGCTAATGTAAGCCATGAATTACGCTCACCTCTCACCAGTTTGATTGGATTTGTTGAAACCTTGCAAAACACACCTGATATTGAGTTAACAGTCCGTGAACGCTTTCTTAATATCATGGATGAAGAAGCCAAACGGATGTCACGTTTGATCGACGACTTGATGTCACTATCCAAAGTAGAGGCCGATGAACATATCGTGCCAGATGGAAAAGTTTTCATCAAATCGTTATTACAATCTATCATAAACGCGATGTCTAACCGCGCCTTGAAAACAGGACATGATATTCGTTTTTGTGATCATAGAACGAAACAAGACATAGAACCGGTTATTAAAGGCGAAAATGACGAAATCATGGAAGTCTTCCAAAATTTGCTAGATAACGCGCTGAAATATAGTTATCCCAAATCCACAATAAATGTAGATATGCACGATAACGCAAATGGTCACTTAATGATCAAAATTATTAATCAAGGTGAAGGGATCAAAGAAAAACATATCCCCCGATTAACGGAACGATTTTATCGCGTAGACAAAGGGCGCTCTCGACAAATGGGCGGCACAGGTCTAGGGCTTGCTATCGTCAAACACATCATTAACAAACACCGAGGCCACATGACTATCAGCAGTGAGTTAAATAAAGAAACTGTATTTACGGTTATTCTGCCACAATATATTGATTCAATTTGATGACTTTAGCTTTTTGTTAAATTGTCACAATTTTGTAATACAAATGCATTATGAGATAAGAATATTGTAAGTAAGCAAAAGGAATGAAGAACGTGTGATGGCAATCAAAGTCCTTATCGCTGATGATGAACCAAACCAGATTGAACTGATTTCTTATAATCTTAAACAAGCCGGCTTTGACGTTACTCATGCTTCAGATGGCCAACAAGCTTTGCATATGATAGAGCAACAATTACCTGATATTGTGATATTGGACTGGATGATGCCTGTGATGTCCGGCATTGAAGTATGTAAAATTATGCGCAGCATGACTGAGACCCGTTCCATACCGGTTATCATGCTAAGCGCAAGAGGCGAAGAGGGAGATCGCACCCTTGGTCTTGATATTGGCGCTGATGATTATATGACCAAGCCGTTTTCGCCAAAAGAATTAATTGCCAGAATCCGCGCTGTGCTGCGCCGGGCAAGACCATCACTGAGCAGTGAGGTCATTGAATATGGCAGTCTGCGGCTCTACCCAGCGAAAAAAATTGTTGAAAGGGATGGGCAACGCGTTGATCTAGGGCCGAAAGAGTTTCGGATTCTATCGCTTCTGATGGAACGCCCCGGTCAGGTATTTAGCCGGACGCAACTGTTGGATCATGTGTGGGGGCATGGCATTTATATTGATGACCGCACCATTGATGTTCACATGAGCAGGCTACGCAAAGCCTTACAACGCATGACTGATGGAAACCCTCAGCCTGATCTAATTCGAACTGTTCGTGGCAGTGGATATGCCTTGTCCATTAGCGAATGAGCGCCTTTGTCATTTTTATGAACATATGTCATAAAAATTTTATCTCTTT
>CBFHXL010000028.1:0-21775 GCA_965659785.1 Puniceispirillales bacterium (SeqCode) | reverse complement strand
TGATCCATGGGTAACAACTGCTGGGGTCACGCGAACATCACCGCCAATGACAATGGTGCCAGTGCGGGAATTAATAATGACCTTGGCAGCAGGGCGAGCAGGTTCAACATCAATATTTTCAAGCAAGCTGACAAAGCTAACCCGCTGTGAAGGATCAACCGGCGCGCGCACCTTAATGGATGAGCTGTCGAGGGAAACCGCAACGCCATCACCAAATATCTCATTGATGGTTTCCGCGATATTGGTGGCGGTGCTGAAATCACCCTGATGCAGATTAAGAATGATATTTTCAGAACTTAAAAATGGGGTATCCACCATACGTTCCACCACTGCGCCATTAGGAACGCGGCCTACGGTAGGAATGTTAACAATCACCGATGATCCGTCATTGCCTGTGACCCCTAGCCCCCCAACAACCAAATTGCCTTGGGCAATAGCATAAGTTTCGCCATCAGCGCCCAAAAGCGGCGCCATCAGAAGTGTGCCACCACGAAGCGATTTTGCCGCCCCAAGGGTGGAAACGGTGATATCGATATTCTGACCCGGCTTGGTAAATGGCGGCAAATCAGCAGTAATCATAACCGCCGCTGCATTTTTTGCGCTGAGGTTGGCGGAATCAATGTTAATCCGAAATTGTGAGATCAGCGATTCTAGCGATTGCTGAGTCAGGGTGGATGAACCATCACCTGTGCCAGCCAGACCAACAACCCCACCGTAACCAATCAACTGGTTGCTGCGCACCCCAGCGATAGAGGTCATATCCTTAAGCCGATCTGCGTTCGCATGAAAAGCGCCAGTGATCATAATCATCAGCGCTAACGCAATGCTTTTGCTCGCTTTCATTAGTATGGGTTTTATCATTATGGCTGTCCTTACCCTTTTAGAACGGCGAAATGGCACGAAGTCCGCGCGATAGCCACCCTTGATTTACGCTATCATGCACTTGACCTGCCCCAATATAAGTGATTTGGGCATCAGCAATTCGACTCGACAGAATAATGTTATCTTCAGACACATCTTCAGGCCGAATAATGCCGCGCACCCGAACATATTCATCACCATTGGTCAGGGTCAGTTTTTTCTGTCCACCAATTTCCAGATTTCCATTGGCATAGACCCGCAATACCGTCACCGACATTGAACCTGATAAGGTGTTGGATTGTGATGCTGTTCCGCTTCCTGAAAAGGACTGCGCTGTTCCGCTGGTCAATTGCCCTGCATCAAAGCCCCCTGTTAAAATATTAGGAAGGCCTGTTGGCATGGTCACATCAAAGGCATCAGATTTGCTGCTTGCCGCAGAGTTAGATTTGGTTGCGCTAAAGGTTTCCAGCATGGTGACATTAATAATATCGCCAACGTTTTTGTTCCGCCTGGTGGAAGGGAAAAACCCTTGCCCATTGCTGGAATAAATCGCACCGGTTGGTGCTTCTTCTACCATTTCGGCGGTTTCCTGAAAAATAGGCTCAAACTCTTCTGAGACAACATTTTCCACATAAGTCGTGCAACCTGATAGAGCCGCACTCATAGCAAGAAAAACAAAGCTAATATATCTCAAGTTACGCATCATGGTTATCTTCTGCTATCTGAAGTGATCAATTATCCTAGAGGTTCTGAGAGATAAAGCGCAGCATCTCATCAACAGATGTGATGGATTTTGAACTCACCTCATAAGCGCGCTGGGTTTCAATCATGCTAACGAGCTCTTGCACCACATTAACATTTGAAGACTCAAGCGCCCCTTGGATCAATTTCCCAAAACCCTGTTCGGTGGGATTAGCAACGACAGGGGCTCCACTTGCGGTGGTCTCAACATAAAAACTCTCACCAATAGGCTGCAGCCCGCCGCGATTGGTAAAATCAGCAATATTAATTTGTCCCAATTCCTGTGACCCGATTTCACCAGCAATAATAGCGCTGACAATGCCGTCACCAGAAATATTGATCTGGGTGGCGTTTTCAGGGATTTGAATTTCTGGCTGTAAGACATAACCACTTGAGGTTGTCATAGTGCCTTCAGCGTTTTGTGAAAAGGCACCGTTTCTGGTGTAACCAAGACGGCCATCAGGAAGCAAGACCTGAAAAAACCCTGACCCTTCTAATGCAACATCCAGCGAATTGTCTGTGGTGATCAAGCTGCCTTGTGAAAACAGTTTCTGGGTGTTGAGGGTACGCACACCTGTACCAACGGCGAAAGCTGATGACAGTTCAGTGTCAGCGGAAGTCTGGTCACCAGCTGAGCGACGCACTTGATAAAGCAAGGTTTCGAAATTCACCCGGTCGCGTTTGAAGCCGGTCGTGTTAACGTTAGCCAAGTTGTTGGCGATGACCTGCATACGGGTTTGCTGGGCATTCAGGCCGGTCTTGGCGACGTGCATAGAACTGGTGGACATGGGTGAAACTCCTCAAAGAAATCGACTTTCCAAGGGAGTTGCAAAAGCCATGCCAAGGCATGACTTTAGGTGCGATTAGCTTGGCATTCTCATCAGGCTTGAGCCACCACGATCAATTTCTTCAGCGGCTTTAACAAGCTTAAGATTGATCTCAAAGACGCGTTGATCTTCAATGGAACCCACTAGCTCTTCCATCAGATTCACATTGCTCATCTCAAGGAATTTATTAACAACCCTTGGCTCTTGATCAGGAACAATGGCGGTACCATCGGCGTAACGAATCTCCCCATCAGGGAATTTTTTTAATGGCGCTTGCGGGGTAACTAGACCAAGGGTAGCCACGGTTTGATATGCGCCGGGTTCGCTATTCAAGGGCTGGATAACAATTTGCCCATTCTCGGTAATATCAATGGATCGATAAGGCGGAATGGCAATAGGTTGAAGATTTTCATCTAAAATGACAGCAGAGGACCCGTTTGTTAATAAGCCATCATTATTTAAGCTAAAATCACCACGGCGAGTCAAAGAGACGCCATTGTCAGCAGCAGTGGCAAAATAGCCATCATCACGGATACTGACATCAAGGGGATTACCTGTTTCACTTAACGCGCCAGATGATGCATCAAACATATTGGTGTCATCTTTAACGGAAAGCCCACGAGTGACATGGGCTTCCATGGTTTCAAGAAAAGCGGTGCCAGATGTTTTCAAACTATAATCTGACCGATACCCCGGAACACTGCTATTGGCCAGATTGTTTGACCGGATAAACGTGTTATCTTTCACAATGTTAAGAGAATTAAGGGCGGTATGTATCAGTCTGTCCATCTGGCACTCCTAGCTTTGCTCTAACCTCACCCGACTTACATACGGATGTTAATGATGGTCTGGGTAAGACCCGTTGTGGTTTCAATCGCCTTTGCTGATGCCTGGAAGTTTCGCTGGGCGGTAATCAGATTCACCAGCTCTTCGGTGATATCCACATTTGACCGCTCAAGCGAACCAGAAAGGATATTACCAAAGCCTTCTGATCCAGCTTCACCAACCTGCGGCGTGCCTGAAACAGCGGTTTCCGTATAGGTTGCATTACCAATCTGTTTCAAACCGTTCTGGTTGTTAAAGTTAGCGACAACGATTTTACCAAGAGGATTATTCTGCCCGTTGGTGTAGTTAGCGCGGATCGTCCCTGAAGAGTCAATTTCAATCCCATCTAGTCGGCCTGAGGTAAAACCATCCTGTTCAACGGTAAGAACCGAGAAAGGCTGAGCAAGCTGAGTTGAGGTAGAGAAGTCAACATCCAGAGCGATAGAGAAACCTTCTTCCTGCTTTTCATAATGGACAAGGTTTTTCGGGCTCAGCAATTTACCAGTTTTATCAAAGGTCAGTTCCCCTTCATCAATATAGAGAGGGTAATATCCCTCAACGATATCTTCTGGTGGGTTTGTGACAACCTCGCCATTGGAGTCAACATAAAGCGCAACCCCGTCAGCATCGGTGGCCTGAACCAGATTATAAATTTCTGGAACCGAACCCACACCAAGAGGAACTTCGTCAAGCCCTAGGCGCGCCGCGCCTTTAACTTTAATCGTTGAATCTGATCCAGTTGTTCCCGTTGAAAATGTAAAGCTATTTGTATCACTGCTATAGGATACGGTTACACCGCCAATCGTATCACCGGTTGATGGATCAACAATCTGATTAATACGAGTTTGGAGCGCTTCAGCAAGTGTTGTTCCCACATAAGACGTAGCAGGAACCTCAATAATACCTGTGATACCATTGACAGAAACGTTAAAGATATTGTCACCGTTCTGTGTTGATAGCTTAAAGACATTTGTCAAAGGCTCGTTTGCACTGGCGCCAATAGCTTGAGCAGGTGTTGCTTTCAGGCCTGTGCCAGCTTCAAAGAGGAAGCCATTTTTCGTCTGTCCCAAACCAAACAGCGAGTTATCACCATTGCCAATGATTGTGGCATCAACATCATAAGCCTGTGCAACCCGCGCACCTGTGGTTTCGCTAATCGCGTAACGACCAACTTGGATATTGGATGATTTCTGTTCTGTTGACACGCCAATCGCACCATTAGCGGCAATATCTTCACCGGTGGTACCACTGGAAATGCTAAAGTTTTGGAACTCTGAGTTATACTCAACTTTGATCCCAAATCGTTTATCGTTTGGCTGAATCTCTTCCCCAGTGGCGACAAATGGATCGCCATGGAGAACCTCACCGCCTCTAATCTGAACGCGAGGAGCATTATCAGCGTTAGTAAGACCAAGATTGTTAATCCCTGTTTGTGTGCTTGATCCATAAACCGAGAAGGAATTAAAGTTACTATTTGTTCCTGAACCAAGGACGGTACGGTCAACTTCAAACTTGAGCCGCTGATTAATATCATCATAACCAATCTTGACCGGTGGGTCTTTCTCATCAACCCAGTCAATGCTTGAAGAAGAAAGGACGGTTGTGGTCAAATCAGTAACCGCACCCGCACTATTAATATCAGTGGGGGAAGTGTTAGTTTCCCCGGTAATGCTTGCCGCAAATTGTGCGGCAGCGTCTGATGAGGACACCGCAAAATCTGTCATGTCATCGCGGCTAACTATCATGGACGCAATCGTTGTTGCACCAGAAACACCAGAGGTGAGGTCAATTAATTCCGTGCCTGATGAGTTCCAGGTCACGCTTTCTGTGCCCTCATCATCATAGGCGGTTGTTCTGTATAGGATCTCACCTGTGCTGTTAAGGAAGGTAAAGGAGAACCCTTTGAGATCAGCCTCATTTTCTAGCACATCTTTTATGGCTTCCAAACCTGACCCTGCATTTGTGTCTGCAGGGGTAGCACTAATCGCTAATGTATTCGTGCCGTCAGATAAGCTCAAATTAAAGGCGGCCGTATCGTCAAGATTGCTCTCAGTGATAACCATAGGGTGAATTAAGTTTTCAAGTCCCAGACTGGAGAGATTTGTCGACAGATTAGCTGCATTTGCTGTTTCTGTTCCATTAGCAATAAGCCAATCTTTTGCAACAAAGGCCCCTGCGGCGGTATTTGCTGTTGATCCTTGGATTTCCCTAATAATAATCCGCTGGCTGCTATACTGTTCCTTAGCCCCGTCATAAACTGGGTGAGAGCCCTCAAAAAAGGCTTCGACTGTAGGTTCATTATCAGACGGACTAGTCAGAACATAGACCTGATCCGCGTCAGAATTTGCGATGCTGAAATCGCCATCAGATAGGGCAAGGCCAGATGTGCTGACATCAATAAATTTATAGCCAGCGTCACTGACACCTGTGGAAGAAATCACAAAGCTACGACCATTGAGATCACCAGAGAAAGTATCATCCCCAGCCAAAACAATGCTTCGGCCTTGTTCATAATCAGAGAGGTCAGAATTAGAATTATTTGCATCCTCAATGAATATTCTCAACCGGTTTTCAGTAGCGGAATATTCGATAAAATTAGTTCCGTTCCCCTCAACTTCATTAAGGACAGAATGAACACTAAGCCTAGGGCGATTACCACTATATGAGTGAACCATATACTGTTGATCCGTAGGATCATCAGCACGCTCAAATTGCACAACCTGCGTATATTCATAAACAGATGAAATGCTCTCACCGCGTGATTTGGTAAATTGCAGACCACCAATTCCCAGCGGATCATCATTATAAGCTCTGCCATACTGGTTAAGCGTTTCATTCATTTTCACTTGGGTATGGGCAAGAAACTCTTCCTTGGTGAAATCTGGTGAAGTGCCTTCGATGGCAAAATCTTCACCCATTAATTCGGTCACATAACTATCTGTTCCAAGGAGTTCAACAGAAATTTTGTTTGTTAGTGAGGTGACAGAGCCGTCAGCGCCTAAACGCTGAAAATCAATGGTGATTGTATCATCAATATTTTGCTCAACCTGAAACTTGCGATCATCGCCGTAAGCAGAGTTGATAGCGCGCTCAACCTCTGCGGCAAGCTGATCGGCGTTATAAAGCCCGGGGTTGATATCAATGCTAACCGGCTGGTCAGAGTCATCCACATTAACAAGCAAGAAATCTTTACCCCAATAAACATCACCATCAGAGCCAGCTTCACGAGTGGCTTTGAACTGTAATGGGTCGGTGACAATCTCAACTAATTTGTCGCCCTCTTCACCAAAGTCAAAGCTTGTCGCTTCACCACTAATCCGGGCAGGCTGTGATGGCACGAGAGTTTGCAGATCATCCAATTTATAAAGAGGGGAACCCTTACCTTCGATAAAGTAGTTGTCATCGGGAATAGATGTTGTCTGCTGACCAAAACGGTCGACAAAAATTTGTTTGCCTGCATCATCCACCGCACTAACCAGATCAGGATTAATGATGGTATCGTTAATAACCAAACGGGTATCGTATTTGTTGGTCGGATCATCAGCTGATGCCGCTTGTGTCTTGATAAAATAGACAGTGGCAATCGTTGGGTTACCGAGATCATCAAAGATGGTGATTGATGTTGAGTTGGTGAAAGTCTCTGGATCGTTTGGATCAAAACTGTAACCGTCCTGAAACTGATCTCGATCTGTCACAACATCAGATGCCGCGTTCACGTTAACGCCAAGCTTAATATTTGACGTCGCTTGCGGATCACCAGAGGTCACAGGCAACTGAAGCGGCACAGCACTGTCGAGGTCTTTCGCGGTCACGGAACCATCGGTGTTGACCGGGTAAGTCAAAAGATACTGACCTGCGGAGTCAACAACATAACGGTCGTTGTTCACGTTCAAAGACCCGTTTCGGGTATAAACAGTCTGAGCTGATGTCAGGGATGGTTTCAAAGCAAAGAAACCCTGCCCGGAAATCGCAAGGTCAAGAGCGTTCAGTGACGCGGCAATATTACCCTGTGTGAACTGCTGTTTAATGCCTTTGAGAATGGTACCTGAACCAATGGATGAAGACGCATTCTGTAATGGTGAGGTGGCAAAAATATCACCAAACTCAACACGACTTCGCTTAAATCCGGTGGTTCCAACGTTGGCAATATTGTTGGACGTTGCCGAAATGTCTGCTGATGAACCATTAAGTCCGGTAAGGGCGGTATAGAACGACATGGAATTACTCCTTCAGATTACAGCGTATTAAGTTAACGGTTTAAAGCGCGTCGGTTGTTGTTGGTGCAGATTTGCGAAAGCGAAGCACATCGGCGGCACGAATTTGTCCATAATCACGGACATCTAGCATGACACCACTTGTTTCATCCCCTACTGAAGTAGAGAACACCTCTGCAAAGACAGATGGCGTCAAGCTTTCCATGCCATTGCCAAGATCAGCATAGACATCCACTCTAAGCGGCTCGTCAGATGCTAGAATATCACTAGGAATATCTTCCCATGAAAACCCAGTCAGACCTGATGATTTTGGCCCAAGATCAATGCTATGAAGGGGGGTGCCATTTGCATCAGAAAAGGTTAGTTGCGTCATGCGGGATGTTGACGGCAAATCAATCATGCCATGAATCTCGCCATTGCTATCAGGCCGTGCAACATTGCCGGGGATCATCACTGACGACCCCATCAGGCTTGATGCGGTTGCAATACGGAACTCATTAATCTGAGCAGACAACCCCTTGAGGCTTTCCCCCATTTCCGTAATGCCAGTAACGGTTGAGAACTGCGCCATTTGTGCAATAAACTCAGCATTTTCCATCGGCGCAAAAGGGTCCTGATTCTGAAGCTGTGTGGTCATGAGCTTCAGAAAATCCTCTTGGCCAAGCTGATCTTTATTGGCTTTGATGTCATCTTCACTTTTATTAACGCCAAGTTTTTGAAGAATGGTGTTCAACTGGTTCTGGCTGGCGGGATCAATCATGTTTTGCTCCGTTGGGGTTATTTGCCCATATTGATGGTTCGCATATCCAAGGCCCTCATAGTGGTGATGACCTCAACATTATTTTGGTATTGGCGGCTGGTTTCCATCATCTCGACATATTCTTCTTCGAGATTAACGGCAGCCCCATAGACATATCCCTCACCATCCGCGTCAGGATGAAAGGGCATGAAAATTCGAGATGGCTTCATATCCATTTCGACAATTTCGGAAACATTAACCGAAGCAATGCCGTTTTCCCGGAATTGATCTGCATAGGTGCTCTCAAAAACTGGTTTAATGGAACGATAGGCTTTACTAGGATCACCAGAAAGCGTGCCGGCATTGGCAATATTACTGGCAATCGTATTCAGCCGGATAATCTGGCTAGCCATGGATTGACCGGCAATATCATATACATTTTTCAATTCTGACATGATTACTCCCCTCTAATCGCTGACATGAGCCCAGAAATTTTATTGTTGATGAAAGTCAGGCTGGTCTGATAGCGCATGGCGTTTTCGGAAAACTCCAGCTGCTCTACGGCAAGTTCAACCGTGTTGCCATCCATAGAAAGGTTTATAGGCTGCCGATAAACAACATCTTGACCTGGGGCAGACATAGCAACAGGAATATGCTTCTGGTGGGTTGTTGCTAAACTGCCAATATTTTCAGCCTTAGCCAATTCCTCTTGGAAATTGATATCGCGAGCCTTAAAATGAGGAGTTGCCGCATTTGAAATATTTGACGCAAGGATATGATTGCGCTTCTGGCGCAACATCAATGCGTTGCTATGTACCCCTAATGTATCTGCAATTCCATTCATCACATTACTCATCTATAATAAAGTAGAGTCCGATTTGTTCAGACCCGGTAATCTGGTGTGATTTTTGCAAGAACAATGCCAACTAGCGAAAAGGGGACGAAAATGGAATTAACTGCTGAAATGAAATCCCTTGCCTCAGGCAATCTGTCCGCCACCACTATTAAAGTGCGTGACGCGGTTATTCAGAAGTGTGAAGGCAAAAATCTGGATGAGATGACGCAATTTATTAAACAATTGCTTGATCATGAAACCAATGAACAAAAGCGACTTGGTGTTTTGGCCGCACGAGTTTATTTGCTCCGCGAAAAAATTCTTTTACTCAAAGATGATGATTTTGATGATGACAGCGCCGAAAATATTAAATCGCGCCATCACAATGCGATTAACCAAGACGAAGACGTGACCACGGCTGAGGAAGCTGAAGCTGAACAAGCCCCTGATGAGGTCAAGAAAAAGAAAGCGGATTGGATGCGCGTCAAGATCACAGAAAATAGTGAGGTTAATGGCATCCGTTTTCCGTCTGGCGTGACTATTGATGTGAAGACAAAAGATGCAGAAAAACTGATCGCGGCGGGAAAGGCAGAAAAAGTGCAGTCAAATGACGACGATGCACAGGATGCGGAAACAGAGGAAGCGGCAGAGGCCAAAGATGAGGCTAAGGCTGATGACGCTGAGACCAAAGATGAGGCTGATGAGCCTGCAGCTAGTGAAGCCAGTTCTGATGATAATCCAGATGAGGATAAAGCGGATGAGCCAAAAAGCTAACCACGCCGCCTCCCTTTTATCATGGCGCCATTCCGGGTTAAGGGATGCGTTGATACAGGGCAGCTCTCCAATCTTTTTTGGGATGGTCTTGCTGCCCGTTCTGATGCTTGCCTTGACAGGATGCGAGCGCTTCCGTCACGAAAAATACACCTGTCCCCCAAACAGCCTTGGCCTTGTTGAACTTATTATTAATGATGACCGGGCGGGAACAGAAATGTCTGTTGTTGAGGTTGATCGTGAATATACCATGACCATAGGCAGCATTTCTGAAACCGAATTGATTACGGCGAATGATCAAATGATCATGTTGCTAAGCCGTGAGACAGGCAAGGTTAAGATTACCATTGGTTCGGTAGCTATGACGATGTCATGTGAGAAATCGGTTTTCACTATGTGAAAGCCGTAGACTAGCCATTATTATCACAAAAAAGAATATTACTTTTCGCTTTTGTCTCGCAACGCTAGCGCTAAGTCTTGAAACCAACTTAATTTGGCGTGGGTATGGTTTTCCAGTTTTGCAAATCGGCCCATAATAGCGGTTAGGCGAGGGCGATCAGCTTCCGTTACTTGGATATGCCCAGCGTCAATATCTGAAATAATTTGTTCTAGGGCATTTTGAAGCTGATCATCAGGCGCAATGGTAGCCTGACCAGAATCTGCTCTGGTTAAACGGCTTTCAGCATCATTGAGCCAGTGCTCGATGATGCGACAATGTTTTTCTAATAGGGTCTCTGTCACCAGAATCTAATCCTGATGGCAATCAGCTTTTCAGATCGCGATACGCATCCATAAGCGCGTCAGTAATCTGATCAACATCAACTGGATATTTGCCTTTTGCAATCGCATCTTTAATCCGATTAACAGCTTCGGTATTCACCGGTGGTTTCTCAGCCATCTGGCTAACCACCTTAGGTGTTACCACACTGTTATTGACGGAAACTGATGGTGAGCTTGGCTTTTGCGCCTTTGCTGCCCCACCAGGTGCCTGATGCGCATCGCCACTACGGCTCCGCTGGACATCAACCCTGTTCATCATGTTTTTAATAGACTCAACCATTGGTCTAGCCTCCTCGTATGGTTAAACGACATGAGCTGATGTTATTTTAGTGCAAAGGAGAAATTTTTCTTTGTCCGGTCACTTTTCCGGTAATCGTCTTGCCACTGGAAAGATTTTCGACCTTCACAAACTCACCAATCTGCCCATCTTCTAACGCTTTGCCAGACATTTCAACATATAACCCATTGACCGAAACCGCAATAGTAACCAGTTTATTTTTCTCAACTAAATACCGCGGTTCCAGCTGGCGTGCCCGAACAGGGGCAGTTGCGTTAACAGGGGTGCGAATACGCCGTCCAACCACATCTTCAGGGTTAATAAAAAGGCTATAATTTTGCTGGGCGCTGATCGGGATCATCATCAGATCGCCCTTGGTGATAATTTCCCCCTTAGCCATGCTGCGGCGAAGGGCGACAGCGCGCAAATCGCCAGACGACGGCGGTAAAGGCACAGCTGCCCTGCCTGATGAGGCCGCCTGACCCTCAACGGCAGGCGTAGCCACAGGGGTGGAGGTTAAGGCAGAGGGTTTAGGGGGTGGCATGTGATCATCTTCAATCGTCATCCGCACCATAAGCCGCCATTGGTCATTGCCCGGACAGGTAAGTTTTAAGGTTTTCCAGTTACTAAAAAGGGGCGCAATATCAAGCGTATCATCACAGGCAAGGAACTTTTGTTCCATCTTGATGACAGGCTGGCCTTGGATATTCTGTTGTTCAAGGAATTGACTGATCTGGCCTTTGATATCAGCACCTGTCATCATCTCTGTGGCGTATCCTGATGAAGGAAACACCAAACAAAGGAAAAGCAAATATCCAGCCCTAGCCGCCAAAGAAGTAAATGTCATTGCTGATACTATTTTGGGTTGCAGGTTGATCGGTGGTGTTCCCCATAATCATAGCCCGAACTTCGTTAAGTGACGGCAGATGGAGGGTTTTATCAGCATAAAGATAATGCGGATTATTACGCACAAAGGCGTGTTTGTTTTTCATCACAATCGCCATTTCGATAAAACGCATATTTAATCCGCTTCCGGCATAATGCTTATCCATGACGTGACTTAAGGTTTCCCCCGGTTGCACTTTATGAGTGGTGGAATAATTGTCATCTTGAACAAAAAGGTTGTCAGATGCGATGCCTGAACTTGAATAGGCTTGATATTCCAGAACCACAAAGGGCTGTGACTGGGCATGGGCAGATGACGGTAACACATAGGTCAATGATGACATAGCCACAACACTGGCCAGAAAAAGGGGTTTGGCATTAATCATTGTGACAACTCCATAAACTCAACGGATTTTCCAATCAAAGGCCCAGTATCGCGGCTTTTATCCAAGGGCACAAGGCTAGCGCTATGGTTTGTGAGATTTGCGACACGCAACACAGTCCAGCCTGTTTCTGAGCCATTAGTTACCGCCAGCGAGTTCTCATGAAGCCCTTGATCACGTCCAAAAGGAACAGAAAGCGATCCATCCACCAGAGTCAATCGCGCGGATAAAGGCTCACATAGCATAGCCAATATGGTCTGGTCAGCAACCATGGGAATGGATTGTGACATAGCGGCGGCTAATTCTGTGCGTGAAGCGCGAGACAGCTGGTCTAGGGTTTTGAAAGGTGTTGAGATTTTCAGCGGAATTTCCGTGCTAACACTTTTTGTAAAGGCAGGATCATAAGTGCTACCATGAAACGCATGAACCATGACGGTCAGGATCAGCCGATCTTGTCTTATCACGCCATTGGCGATTTTCTTATGTTCCATCAGAATTTCGGGATAGATGGCAAAGTCACCATGGGCAACACGGGTTTTCCCGATGGTCAGCGTCATATAGTCTAACTCATCATTGCTTTTGGCTAAATTAGCTGGCGAAAAGGGTTTATTGCTGGCGTTAACTAACGCAAGTCTGGGATCATCAGACAATCTGGACTTCAGCTCTTTTGTTAAAGCCCGGCTATATGCCGCCGTCCATGCAGGCACTTTCGGGCTAGTCTTGATGTGGGGCTTATAGATGGTCGCGTTAGCCATAGCGCGCTGGCAGGTGCTTTCTGGCTTTTGCCCGATGACAGCGCGGATGGTCACCGAATAATGGGTGTCGTCCTGAACCTCATTAACAATGGTGTAATCCATAATTGTGCTGGCAGGTCTGATAACAAAATGGTCACTTAGGCTGGTATCTGTGCTAACCGATGAAAACCCGTCAATGCGTGCGCCGCCTTGAAGCGCTGCCAAATATAAGGCATCTTCAAGGGCAAGCATCCGGGCTTCTTCGGCGGTGGATTCGTGTTGTATGACCGCACGGCCAGTCGCCTCGGTATAGCGCAAATCAGCACTAGCCGGTTTAGGCATCAATGCCATCATCACAAAAATCATGACAACGGCAGATAACGTTCCGGTGAAAACCCGGAACAGGCTGGCGCGGTGATGATCCCCGTAGAGATGAGATGTGAAGCAAGCGGCGAAAGTCATAAGACGGTATCCTTTAGGAATTAGCCAATCCGTCTGGCGCTATCCATCAGATAGGCAATCATATCACGATCAATTTCCAGAACGATTTCATAAGTATCGCTTCCAGTTGGGTTGATACGGACGGTGCGCGCCCCGCGAATAGTACCTGTGACAATACCGCGGAAGGTATCGTTTTGAACCATCAGATCAATAACGGTGGTGGAACTGTCGACCTGCAGACCATGAATCTGTTCTGCCAGATCACGCATCGCTGCCATCCGGGCGGCACGAATTGCCATCAAACGCTTTTGGGCATCGGATCGACCGGGTTGTGAAGATATGACCGCATAACCAACAGCAGATAAGGTTGGGATTTGATCTGCCTTAGCATCCAGAACCTCTTTTACTGCCGCCAGCGATTCTGCTTGGGACATATCAAGGTCGGTTGAGCTGGCTGAATTGAGTTGTGCTGAGGTAGCGCCATCTGACTGAAGGATCACTGGCACCTGACAGGCGCCAAGCAGAGCCACCAAAGGCAACATAACAAGCGGCTTCACTTTTTGTTTCATCATGGTTTTCTCCATCCGTGAAAACAGTTTTCGCCATGGGTCATGCATAATCTGTGCCAGCCTAGGTCCCCTAAGAAATCACCATCACAGCGCATGATGGCACGGCTTTTGCCTGTCTCTTTATATATGGCGCAAATCGCCAGATGGAATACAACGATGATGATGACAATAAAACGATTAAAAAACAATGTAATAAGGCTTTTTCCTGCAGTCAAAAAAGACGCGCTTTGTCAGTTTTCTGACAGCTATTTCTTGACAGCAGGGGATGATCAGGCGGCGCGCCTGTTTGGCTTGGATGAGGTGATGTGATGGATATGGTGATGGAGCGATTAAATATCGCCAATCTGAAAAACATTCTTGGCAGCAGCATTCTGCCCATTGGCATCCTTATTCTTGTGGCCATGATGGTCGTGCCTTTGCCGCCTATCTTATTAGATGTGTTTTTTATCAGTAATATTCTTGTCTCATTGCTGATCCTTATGGTGGCTATGCATACTTATCGGCCACTTGAGTTTTCTAGTTTCCCAAGCTTGTTGCTGATCGCAACCGTGTTGCGTTTAGGGCTAAATGTGGCCTCAACCCGGATTGTCCTAACCGAAGGTCATACTGGTAGCAATGCTGCAGGTGAGGTGATTGAGGCCTTTGGTGCCTTTGTGATCGCGGGCAATTACGCGGTTGGTATTTTTGTCTTTGTTATTCTTATTATTATCAATTTGCTGGTGATTACGCGTGGTGCAGGGCGGGTATCAGAGGTATCCGCCCGCTTCACCCTTGATGCCATGCCCGGCAAGCAAATGGCGATTGACGCCGACCTTAACGCAGGCGTGTTGACCAATGAAGAAGCCAAGCTAAGGCGTGAAGAGATTGCCAGTGAAGCTGATTTTTATGGGTCCATGGATGGTGCGTCTAAGTTCGTCAAAGGCGACGCGGTGGCATCTATCCTGATCTTGATCATCAATATTGTTGGCGGCTTGATTATCGGTATTGGTCAGCATGATCTGCCCATTTCTATCGCTGCTGAAAACTATATTCTCTTATCAATTGGTGATGGTCTGGTTGCCCAAATTCCTTCCCTGCTTTTGGCGATCTCAACTGCGATCATTGTCACCCGTGTGTCCTCTACCCAAAATATGGCAGAACATATTGGTCGTCAGATTAACCTGTCACGCGCATGGATACCTGTTGCGGTGGTGTTGGCGATTATCGGGATTATTCCGGCTATGCCTAATCTATTGTTTCTTGGGGCTTCGGGTATTGCCGCCATGCTGGCAACAATGTCGTATTACCGTGAATTAAACAAATCCCCCGAAGATATTGGTGAGCCGTTTGACGAAAGCGATGATGAGGCAAGCAGTGAAGATATTAATCTGAACGAAATTGCCGATAATTCCGCCATTTCTATTATGCTGGGTTATGGGTTGGTTGAGATGGTTAATGACAATGATGGCGGTCTGTTAAGCGCGCGCGTGACCGGGATTCGGCGCCGTGTGTCAAAGGCGCTAGGCTTTATCATTCCATCAGTTCGTATTAGGGATGATTTAACGCTTGAGCCTAACACCTATCAGATCAAATTAGGGCAGACAATTGTTGGCGAGGATCAAGTCTATCCTGACCGTAAGCTGGCTATTCCCGGTGAAGATACCAATCTTAAATTAGATGGCATTAGTGTCAAAGACCCAACCTTTGGGATGGATGCGATCTGGATCAATGCCAGCCAATCGCGTGAAGCGGAAAGCAAAGGGTATGTGATTGTTGCCCCTGAATCCGTGTTAGCTACCCATCTTAGCCATCTGATCTATAAATATGCTGGCCAGTTAATTGGTCAGGATGATATTCAGGAACTGCTTGATAATCTGGCAAAAACTGCCCCAAGTTTGGTGCAATCCGTGGTGCCAAAGCTGATCCCGCTCCATAACCTGACAGGGGTGCTGAGAGCATTGCTAGAAGAACGTGTGCCGATCAGTGATATGCGCCGGATTTTGGAAAACCTAGCGCATTTGGCGGCTCGGAATATGACCATTTCTGATATGGCAGAGGCGCTGCGGCCTGTTTTAGCAGGAATGTTAATTCAGCAGGTTGCACCCCTCAACAACCCGTTACCAGTGGTTACGCTAGCGTCTGATCTGGAAAATATGCTGATCACGATGCAGAAGCAAAGTGGTGAGGAAGGGTTAATTCTTGACAATGATCTGTCGCAAAAACTGCTCACGCATCTGAACCAAATCAATGATGATATGTCATCAAAAGGCAAGCAAGCCATCCTTGTCGTTTCCCCCGTCATTAGACGGTCCCTGTCCAGTCTAATTCGTCAACATATCGACGATATGATTGTGATCGGATTTACCGAAATTCCTGATAACCGCAAGATTGATCTTGTGGCAACGATAACAGGCGAAGCGGAAAGCTAAGCCAAGATAACAACGCCTTAAGCATAAGGAGAGGTCAATATGACAACCATTAAAGTATCAGCGATAGACACTGCCACCGCCATGGATCAGATCCTATCGCAGTTGGGCGCAGACGCGATGATCCTTGAAACCACGACCCGTGATGGCAAGGTGGAAATTAGCGCAACCAATGATCCGGATATTACGCTGAAAAAACCAAACCAGATCAGTGATGTGTTTACCCAAATCATGAATGAAGAGATGAACTCGCCTCATGCTAATCAGCGGCGCTATGCGCATCCTATGGAACCAAAACCAGCGCTTGGCCCTGTCCTGGATAAAGACGCGGCGGCAAAATTTATGGAAACATTGGATCAGCCTACCGCTCAGCAAGATAAGGCAGAAACCGAGATTAGTATCCATATGCGGCGGTTAAAATGGGAAAACGAACGCCTTGCCAAAGAGGTGAAAAATCATAAAACCGAAAGCCGTGATAATATTGAAAACGCTAAAGTCTTTTATGAACAGGCCCTAGAACAAGGGCAGGAAAACAAAGAGGCGATGCAATCTTTGCGTTATGAAATGGACGGGCTTAGGCATCTGGTCAACGACACGCGGCAGCATATGGTGACGCGATCAGGTCACCGCATGGCAATGCTGATGTTGGTCGCCGTTATGGGGTTATCCGCAGGGGCTTATGGGATGCGTGATCATCTTCAGGCTATGGTGCCTTGGGCAACCTCATGGTTTGAGGGGACAGGCATGATCACCGGGGCTAGCATGGAACAGATTGAAATCAGTGAGCTTGATGCCGTACGCATGGGCGATACAGTTCGCATCAAAGGGGTGGTCACAAACCACCATAGCGCCGCGATTGAAGCACCGATGATCCGTTTTATGGTCAAAGATATGAATGGCGCCGTGCTGGTTGAACGTGATGTGATGCTTGATCAGGATAACCTGATGCCGGGGTCGCCAGTTCAAATCAACACCCAGTTGGTGATGGGGGCGCAAATGGAAGACGATGCGCTGACCGATATTGTCGCTATTCCGATGAAGACCCCGTCAAAGAATACCGCGACCACAACAACACCCGAAACGGGATCGCAAACAGGCTAATAACATCACATTTAGCAAGATAAGGATTTGCTGGATCAAAAATTGCATATAGTAATAGACTTGTGCATATATTAGGAAATGGTAATGGCAACGTCTATCGCAGTATGCAGTGGCAAAGGGGGAGTAGGGAAAACGAGTGTTTCCGTTAACCTTGCCCTGACCTATCGAAAACTTGGCAAGCGTGTTGCCATTTTCGATGCGGACTTTGGTATGGCCAATTCGCATATCCTGATGGGGATCAATCCCAAATATTATATCAGCGATGTCCTGAATGGCACAAAGTCTATGTCCGAGATTATGTGCAAAGGCCCTAATGGGGTGATGGTGATGTCTGGCGGTTCAGGCTTGCTAGAGGTGTTGAATATTGAACGCAAAAACCGATATGAGGTCATTCGGCTTTTGGATGAAATAGAAGATCAGCTAGATATCTTAATCATAGATGTTCCTGCCGGGGCTTCGGATAACTCTGTATCTTTTGTTTCTGCGGCGGATCGGGCGGTGGTTGTTCTGGTTGGTGAGCCAACCAGTTTCCTTGATGCCTATTCTTTTATTAAGGCAGCAAATCTGGAAATGGGAATAAAAGATTTTACCGTTGCGGTGAACATGGCCAATAGCGAAACCGAAGCCAAAACGCATTTTGAGCGGTTTAATGCGATTGCCATGAAGTTTCTTGACGTTCGCTTGCGCTTTGGGGGGCACGTTCCCCATTCTCAGCGCATCAGGGCATCCATTGTCAATCGCAAGCCAATTGTTACCCAAGGTAGTGACACGCCAGAAATATTAGCATTTCAAAAATTAGCAAAACAGACATTGGCAGCACCAATAAATGCCTCAACCGGCATCCGGTTTTTCCATCACGGTGAATGGGAGGGGGCTTAGCATGAAAGCGCATTACCCTGAACAAAAGCAAGATGTCGAACAGCTGATCCAAGATCATCTTTCCCTTGTTAAGAAAATTGCATGGCATATGCATGGGCGTGTCGGTCTGTCGGTGGAAATCGAAGACCTGATCCAAATTGGTTATTATGGTTTGGTGATCGCGGCGCAAAATTACACCGTCAAAGAAGGCGCAAGTTTTGCCAGTTATGCCAGTTTGCGAATTCGAGGGGAAATCGTTGATTATTTGCGGAAAAATTCCAATCTTTGCCGCAGCACCATCAAGATGCATCAGCGTTCGCGCGAGGCAGAACAAAATTTGCGTGTTCGCCTAGGCCGCGAGCCAAAGAGTCATGAAATCGCTGAATATCTTGGCGTCGATGAGCATGAAATGATGGAATGGGAAAAAGCGTTCCAAGCTAATAATCATCAGTCTCTTGATACGGTTTATGATGAGTTTTCTATCTGGTTTGTTTCTGAAGGAAACAGCCCAGAGGAGGCGATGAATGATGTTGAATTAAAGGGCTTGCTCAAAAATGCGCTTAAAACTCTGCCTGAACGCGAAGCCTTGGTGATCCAGCTTTATTATGTCGAAGAGCTGAATGTTTATGAAATTGCTGAGGTGCTGGATGTTACCACAGGCCGCGTGTCTCAAATTAAAGGTGCCGCCATCAAGCATCTGCGCGAACAGATCAGCGACGCAGATAAAGGGTCTATGGCCGGATGACCGAGTGGCAACAAACTTATGATATCAGCATGACCATCCAGACGATGGAATTGCAACTGCAAGGCTTTCATCTTGATCAGAAATTGGTTGCCTCATGCAAATTGGTTAATATCGCCCGTGGTCAAAGTCTGGTCACTATCATTCCTGACAGCCATCTGGCCAAGATCAAAGGGACAGTGATCATCCGTGTTGATAAACGCGTAATGCAGGTGGATATGGCGATGCCAGATCAGCATTTTGCCGATCTTCTGTCTCATCTTAAGCATCCCCCGATACGGCCTCTGGGCATGGTGCTAACAGTTGATGAAGCACTGGCGGTAAGCCTTGAAGGGGATTTGCAAATCAACGAAGAAAAGACGCTAACCCTCACCGATGTTAACCTGACGGTTCCGGTTCGATAATGTCACCTCAACTTACATAAAGCGGCCAATGATATCCGCTTCGGTTTGCATCATCCGGGATGAGGCAGAAAACGCCTGCTGGGCGCGCATCATCATAACCATTTCATCAGAAATATTGGAGTTAGAGGCCTCAATGCTACCCTGAATGATACGTCCATAAGGGCCATTGCCGGGGGTGCCAATGATGGCCGCGCCGGATAAGGCGGTTTCACTAAACTCATTCAAGCCTTGCTGTTGCAAGCCGTTCATATTTCTAAACCGTGCCAATCCTACTTGTCCGGCATTCAAGCGGGTTGAAGTGCCGTATTGGGCAATGATTTCGCCTTTCTCGCTAATGGAAATGGTTTCCATCAATTGGCGCTGACCGCCGCTATCAATCACGGCAAAAGGAATCGTCATGGGCTGACCATTTGCAGACATCAGCAGGCGGCCATTATTTGTTGTGATCTGGGCATTTTCGTTGAGGGTCATATTGCCGTCACGGGTATAATAAACGCTGCCATCATTCGGGTCTTTGGCGATAAACATTCCGTTGCCTGAGACTCCAAGATCAAGAGCCATAGCGGTGGTTTTAAGTGACCCTTGGCTATAATCCACACGGCTGATCTGGCTTCTGCTACCCATACCAGTGGTGGAGCGTTTGATCTGATTAACGTTGTTAGCATAAACATCGGTATATTCGTTTGAGCTGCGCTTAAACCCCGTGCTGCCGGCATTAGAGATGTTATTTGAGATGGTTGAAATCTCACGGCTTGCCGCCATTAGCCCTGATTTAATGATAGGTAGCATGAGCGCATCCTCAATAAATAATTAGAAACAATCATGATAAGCATTCAATAATCATGCCAGAACCACAAACCAGAACCACAAATCGCAGGATGGATGGTTGAATCTTTATCCACCACTGCCCTATGAGAGAAGAGATTTGTAAAGAGTTGTAATTTTAACGATTTCTGGCATTATATTTGAATAAATTAGATTAGTTTAATGTTTGAATTGGAAAGATCTGCATGAGCAATCCACCGAATGCTCTCGTCCCTGTGCCATCGCAACCTCCTGCTGCCGTCACCCGGTCGCGTGATGATCACCCTTTGCAGTTGGTTCATGGCGCGGTTAAGCTGGCGAATAAAGAGGATGTTCGCAATCGCCTGCCTGATATTCTAGGCCGGGCGTTGGCGCGGACATGGATTGATTCCCCTTTCCATGAGAGCTTTTCGCGTGACCCCCAAGGCACGCTAGCGATCCATGGCGTTGAAATGCCAGAAAATATGGTGCTGGAGTTCCATAAGCCGGACAGCAACAGGCCGCGCATTGTGGTCTATGAAACCAAGCCTAATTCGCGTTTCAAATCACGGGTCTTTTATTTGCAACTGGTGATGATGGCAGGGCGGTAGTGATGCGGCTTAGCAGTTTGAAAATAGTCTTGGCGGTTTCTCTGGCGCTTAGCCTGCCGATGATGGCAAAGGCCAATGATGAGGATATCGCCACCAGCGATAAGACGTTTATGGAGGCGGTAGAGGCCGCCAAGGCCGGCAATTATGATCAGGCCTTTAAGCTGTTTGAATTGCAATCCGAAGCGGCACAACATGATGCCCAGTTCAATCTGGCGTTAATGCTCAAAACTGGTCGCGGCACACCGCAACATTATCCGGATGCGCTGATGTGGGCGTGGCTATCGCATCTTGGCGGCATTGAAAAAGGTAAGCCACTGGCAGATGAGATTCTGGATGTTTTGCCAGAGGCAACGGTTGAAGAGGTGCGCCAAAACATTGCTGCTAAACTCAAGGCCAGAATTGATGCCGGGGATAAAGCGGCGGTGATGCAATACGCGCGCTATTTCGTCGAAATCCTAGCTGAAGAAGATTATGAACAGGCCTATCTGTGGTATTCCATCGCCGCGGCGATTGGCAGTGAAGGCGGACAAGAAGCCAGAGATTTGGTCGCGGAAAATCTGGACGCTGAAGTCATGATTGCGCTTCAGGATGAGGCCAGAACAACTTATTACGGGCTGTCTTTTGGAAAATAGACGCCCCTTGAAAGGAGCAGATCATGCAGGTAAAAATCCACTGGATCATTGATGGTGTCGCCGATATGGAAGAGGAAAGCATGGAGGCGGCAGAGGCCAAAGTCGAAGAGATGTTGAAAAACGTCTTGGCTCAGCATCCTGACCTGATCAATGTTCTGGGCGCGCGCGCCATTCAGGGCAAAGCCTATTTGCCCGGTTCTGATGAGGATATCGCAGATGCCAACGCCGAAGACAATTAAGGCTCTGCCCTTTGTCATGGCGGCGGCTGGTCTCATCGCGGTGGTGATGGTGTCGGCGGCCTTGACGCTCACCCCCCATGCGGCAGAGGCGGCGGCGCGTACTTATCAATCCAAAGGC
>CBFHXL010000027.1:0-25550 GCA_965659785.1 Puniceispirillales bacterium (SeqCode) | reverse complement strand
TGTATTATTTACAATGAGTAAATCATCAGAGTTAAGTAATGATGGTAACTCTATCACGCGCTTGTCTTGACAAGAATCTGTGGTTAGATCAAGCAATTTAGCCATATGGCGCGGCACCGCTGGACGCTCCGCAATCGCCGATGGCGGCAGATCATAATCAAAGTCATCTAGTTTCATGATGCTGGCTGAAAAATCTGAACAATACCGCGCACAGTTTGCTGATCGTCAAGCACGACAAGGCATTGCACCCGCGCCTCTTGCATCTTGGCTTCGGCATCCGCCATTCTTGTATCTGGCGTGGTGGTTAACGGGCTAGGTGACATTAATTCTTGCGCTCGGGTTGACGCAAAATCCACATCCTGACCTAAAGCGCGGCGCAAATCCCCATCACTGATAATGCCTTGCAGATGGTCTTTGGTGCCGACTAAGGCAATACCAAGCCTGCATTCTGTCATTTTCAGAATCACCGATGGCATCAGATCATCCTTATCAACAAAGGGTAAATGTTGAGACACCATCTGGTCACTAACACGGGCTAACAGACGTTTGCCCAAAGCGCCGCCGGGGTGAGTAGCGGCAAAATCTTCAACTTTGAAGCCGCGCTTATCCATGAGCGCAATCGCCAAGGCGTCGCCCATCACCAATGTGGTTAAGCCCGAAGTGGTAGGCGCCAGATTAAGAGGGCAAGCCTCTTTATCAACAGAAATATCAAGCACAACATCCGAATGTTGGGCCAGAGTGGAGGCTAGATTTCCCGTAAAAGCAATGCGCGGAATGCCAATACGGTCAAAAGCAGGGATCAAACGAATTAATTCTTCGGTTTCCCCTGAATTAGAAATAAGGATCAGCACATCATCCGCCCGCACCCGACCCAGATCACCATGAATGGCCTCTGCCGGATGCAAGAAAATACTTGGCGTTCCTGTTGAGGCTAGGGTTGAGGATATCTTTTGCCCAAAGAGACCAGATTTACCCATGCCGCAAACAATCACCTGCCCCTTTGCCGCCAGCATCATATCAACAGCCTTGATAAAGCTATCATCAAGATGGCTGACCAATCTATCGATGGCAGCTTTGTAAGTGTTCGCCATTAAACTTACGGTTTCAATCATGATCTCAGCTTATCCTCAAGGTCTTAAAACCAACCCCCTTAATCACACAACGAAAAGCAGGGGTAATATGCGGCTAATCTAGCCAGCTTTTGCCGAGTTGCAAGCCTTAAACCCGTCCTATCGCATTCTCTTAGCGTAAAGATCGCTCTGCTTCCACCCTGTCTTCAGGACGATTGATATTAAAAAACGGATCAGGAATGCCATCAAAGTCGCAATCCACCACATCATAAGTGGCGGTAAAGCGGTCAATTTTCCGGATATCATGATTGATGAGTTGATCACGCAAATCAGCCCTGATGGTCAATGGCCAAAGCGCAAAGACCGGATGCACCCGCCCCCCTGAGCTAGCACGAACAATATTCTGACCATTGGCAAGCCGCCTCATCCGCGCCAATAAATCAATAGGGATAAAGGGGCTATCCCCGGCAAGACTTAGCACATATTGACTAGTTGGATAGCTTATCGCCGCCGCATCCATGGCAGATAAAATGCCTGCTAACGGCCCTAATTGGCCTGTCACACTATCGGGTATGACCGGCAGATGATAAGCCCTAAAGCGGCTAGGATCACCATTAGCGTTAAGAATAATATGATCACATTGTGGGGTCAGTCTTGCCAAGACATGACTTAGTAAAGGCTGACCGCCGATTTCCATCAGCACTTTATCACCGCCGCCCATGCGTCTTGCCTCACCGCCAGCAAGGATAACAGCAACCACATCAGCGTCATGGGTCATGACGACCGCCTGCCACGTTGCGGTGATAACGGATCATCAGCATCATCCAAAGGCGCGGCTTTATCATGGTCATCTATAATCCGCTCTAGCCCTGATAAGGCCGTAAAACGCTTTCCCCTCGCTCGGCCAATTAGCGTCAAACCTGTCTGGCGCGCCATATCTACCCCAGATTGCGTGAACCCTGATCTGGACATCAAAACGGGAATTCGCATCTGAACGGTTTTGATCACCATCTCACTGGTTAAGCGTCCTGTGGTATAAAACAGCTTATCATCGCCAGTTATCCCGTTCATCCGCATCCAGCCAGCGATTTTATCAACCGCGTTATGACGCCCCACATCTTCGACATAGGCTAAAATCTCATCATCTTTGGCTAGCACACAGCCATGAATAGCCCCCGCTGAGAGATAAAGGCTAGGCATGGTGTTAATCGCCTTAATTAGGGAAAGCATCGTGCTGGTTCGGAGCTTAGTCTCTGGGTTAAGCGTAATCTCATCAAGTTGTTCCATCATATCGCCAAAGACGGTGCCTTGGGCGCATCCACTGGTTTGAATCTTTTTCTGCAGTTTTTCTTCATAATTGGTGGTGCGTTCGGTGCGGACGACAACAACACCCAACTCGTCATCAACATCAATGCCCGTAATCACATCATCATCTTTGAGCATATTTTGGTTTTTCAAAAACCCAACCGCCAGATAGTCCGGCCAATCCCCAAGCGTCATGGCAGTGACAATTTCCTGTCTATTGAGAAAAATCGTTAGCGGTTTTTCCGTCACCACAGGAATGGTGACAGGGTGATTGTTCTCATCCCTGCCTTCAACCATGCGCAAAAGCGGCGATTGTTCAGGGGTTGGCAACAGGGGCTTAAATGGCGTCTTGCTCATGATATCTCTAAAATGGTGATGATTCGCCTTAAAAACAAGCACATCATGGCGTAAAGCCGGGATATATGCTATGGCAGAATGTAACGAAGGAGTGCTTTATGCGTTTTCACTTTACCGCATCAGACCGGCCGATAGCCAAAACACGGTTTGAACAACTGACAGAACATTACGGTCAGCACAAGATCAGCGATTGTGATGTGATTGTTGCGTTGGGTGGTGATGGTCATATGCTTAAGACGCTAAAGGCTTCGGTTGATCATGATAAACCTGTTTATGGCATGAATTGCGGCACAGTAGGGTTTTTGATGAATGCCTATCATGAAGATGATCTGTTGGATCGCATGACGACGGCTGAAAAAACTGTGATCCACCCTCTATCCCTGACGGCAACAACGCTAGATGGCAAAACGCACCATGCCCACGGCATTAATGAGGTTTCCATTTCTCGCGAAAGCTATCAGGCGATTAAAATTCGCATCGATATAGACGGGGTCACCCGTATGCCAGAAATGGTAGGTGATGGGCTGATCATTGCCACACCAGCAGGGTCAACAGCTTACAATCTGTCTGCCCATGGGCCTATTATTCCCCTTGGCTCTGAGGTTTTGGCCATCACCCCGGTCAGTGCCTTTCGGCCTAGACGTTGGCGTGGAGCAATTTTGCCGCAATCCGCAAAAGTATCCCTAACCATGCTTGAGCCAGACTTTCGCCCTGCTAGCGCGGCGGCAGATGGCACCGAAATTAGAGATATCACCACTGTTGATATCCAGATGGACCACAGCATTAGCTACACCATCCTTAGCGACCCCGGACAAGGGTTAGCAGAACGCGCCATGCAGGAACAATTTTCCTCTGACCAATAACCCCCCCTCTCTCTCTTTTTGGGCAACATGGTCGCCACTTTCAAGAATAGCGATCAAGATAAGCCAAAGTGCTTTGCCAAAATCCTTGTCTTACCTCTGGCAATTCTAGCATCAATTCATGCCGCGCATCGGTATAGGTCGTGATCTCAATATTTGGCAAAAGCGATAAGGCCCATTTCTGATAATCCGCACTCACCAGTCGCTCATCCCCACCAATATGCGCAAGCACAGGTACATGGCACTGCCTAAGCCAAGATGCCTTAGCTGTTGTCTTCGCGCATGACCGATAGGCCGCCGCAAGCCAACCATAAGTCAGATCATAGGTTTTGATATCCTTATTTTCTTCCCATAACCGCGGCATCAAATGATACCCGTCCTCGTCTCTGGTCAGAACATTATCTGCATCAAAACGATATCGGTGTGAATGATCTGTTTTTCCAGATACTGATTTTTCGGCATAACCTAATCGCATCAGCACCCATAACTTTAATCGGATCAACCATGGCGGTGTTAATGGCGGCAACATCATAGGCGCGCTGACAATCATGGCTTTGACCCTAGCGCCTAAGGCTTTAGTGGCACAAAATGCCAGATGCCCACCCATCGAATGTCCAAACAGGATAAGCGGACGCCCCGGCGCGATCCCTGCTGTGTCTAATACCGTCATCAGGGCATTGTGATAATCATCAAACCCCTTGCTATGAATGATGGTTCGGTCATCAAGGAAACGCCCACTTAGCCCTTGCGAAGGCCAATCCAAAATGATCGCATCATGCCCAGCCTTAAGCAAAGGCGTTATCATGATGGCGTATTTTTCGATAAACTCTGATAATCCGGGCAGAACAACAACTACAGGCTTCCCGTTATTATTATCGTCGGCGACATTGCCCCAAACCCCATAGCGAATATTCATATTACCGCCATCTTTAAGCCGAAGCGAAGCATAAGCGGTTTGAGGCAAAATAGGTTCAGTTAGCATCATCAGTCAAAATATGGCCAGAAGGGGCTGAAAACTCAGCCTGTTGTTCTGCTTGCTCTGTGGCCTGTCTTAACCACATAGCCTCATACACGCCTTTTTGAGCTAACAGGTCGCGATGTGTGCCGCGCTCAACAATCTCGCCATCAACCACAACCAAAATCTCATCACAAGACACAATCGTTGATAGCCGATGGGCAATAATCAATGTTGTGCGATCAACACTAATGGCGTTCAGCGAGGCTTGGATTTGTTTTTCAGTTCGGCTATCTAGCGCTGAGGTAGCTTCATCAAAAAGATAGATGGTTGGGTTTTTTAATATGGCTCTAGCGATAGCCACACGCTGTTTTTCACCGCCAGAGAGCTTTAGACCGCGTTCCCCTACCCGTGTTTGATATCCTTCAGGTAGCGTTTCAATAAAATCCGCAAGTGAGGCTAATTGTGCCGCCTTTCTGATCTCATCCATGGTGGCGTCTTCTTTGCCATAGGAAATATTAGCCGCGATATCGGTGTTAAAGAGAACCGTATCTTGTGGGACCATGGAAATAGCCGCACGCAGGCTAGATTGTTGCACGTCTTTGATAGACTGCCCATCAATGCGGATATCCCCCTCATCAGGGTCGTAAAACCGAAACAATAATTTTGAGATCGTGGACTTGCCGGCCCCACTTGGGCCGACCAAGGCAACGCGCTTGCCCGGTTCAACTTGAAACGAAACGCCTTTCAGTACCGCCCTTGGCCCATATGAGAAGGACACATTATCAAAAATAATCTGCCCCCCTTTGATAGTGAGGGGGCTTGCATCTTGGGTGTCATTAATATCAGGGTCTTCGGTAAGCAGAGAGAACATTCTTTCCATATCAGCAAGGGACTGCCTAATCTCACGATAAATATAGCCAAGGAAATTAAGCGGCAAATATAGCTGAATAAGATAGGTGTTAACGACGACAAAACTGCCGATAGATAGATTACCTGCCTTGATATCATGACCTGCCAAGCCCATCACAATCACAAGCCCGATGGCAATGATCAACCCCTGCCCCACATTAACCATAGAAAGAGAGGTGCGTGAGATCACAGCCGCGTCCTCGTAATGCTTTAGCGCTTGAGAAAACTTATTAGCTTCGATACCTTCTGCATTGAAATATTTAACAGTTTCATAATTAAGAAGAGAATCAACAGCGCGCGTCGCGGCGTGTTCATCAGCCTCATTCATCCGGCGGCGAAACTTCATCCGCCATTCGGTCAGAATAAGGGTATAAGCCGAATAGGTGATAACAGTGATCACCGTGACCAGAGCATAATAAAACCCAAACAAAGCCCACAGGATAGAAGACACCAAAAGCAACTCAATGATTAAGGGCATGACTTCAAGCAAGGCAAAGGTAAGTAAAAACTCCATCCCCTTTGCCCCGCGCTCAATCGCACGAGTTAAGCCGCCTGTTTGACGGTCAAGGTGAAATTTCAGACTTAAGGAATGAAGATGCTGAAACGTTTTAAGGGCCGCGTTATGAACCGCTTTCTGCGCCACCCTGACAAATACATATTCACTGCCTTCGTCAAAAAACTGCTGGCTTACCCTTGCTAAGGCATAAGCCCCTAAAAGCCACCACATAATCGAAACATCAAAGCTGTAATCATTAACCGACACATGATCCACAACCCAACCATAGGCTAGAGGAACAATCAGGGTTGCGGCTCGGGCAATAGCGATAAACAAGAGCGCCAGCATTGTTCTGACAAACACCTCACGATTACCGCGAGGAGAGACATAATAGAGCAATTCTTTCAACGCTTGGGTAATGCCGATACGTGGCGTTAATTGAGCCTTTTGTTCAAGGCGAACCGCGCGATCCGACATTCATATCATCCTTTATATGTGGTATTAAGAGGCTTCGACGGTAAAACTCTCACCGCAACCGCATCGGGCGGTTTCGTTAGGGTTATTGAAAACAAAGCCTGAAGTGAACTTTTCTTCCTGCCAATCCATTTCAGACCCGATCAAAAACATCACAGCCGTTGGGTCGATAAACACCGTCACCCCTTTTTCCGTGATGCTATCTTCAAAAGGTTTTTTATCCTTGGCATATTCGACATGATATTTCATACCTGAACATCCGGCGGTTTTAATACCAACGCGAATACCCAACACATCATTATCAGCACGCGCCATCAATCCACGGATATGTTCCGCCGCGCGGTCAGAAAGGCTGATAATAGGTTTATCCGAAGCAAACATCTCTATTCTTTCAAAACATATCCAGTGCCAGTCGGGCATCATCGCTCATCCGGTCTTTTGTCCAAGGCGGGTCCCAAATCAACTCCACCTCAACCAATCCGACCTTATCCAGCACTGCTACCGCATCCGCCGCCTGTTGCGGCAAAATTCCTGCCACCGGGCACCCCGGGGCTGTCAGTGACATGGTGATATAAACATCGCCATTATCATGAGCAATGATATCATAAATCAGACCAAGATCATAGATATTCACCGGAATCTCAGGGTCAAACACCGATGATAAGGCTGTCACAATCTCATCTATCGGGGGTTTCGCCTTGAGGTTTGGATCACTATCCCCCGCCCTAGCGATATAGCCATCTGTGACCGCTTGCCCTAAGCCGCCAGGCATAAAATCATGAAGGGTGAGATGATCTTGGCTCATGAGAAAATCACTTTTACCTTTTCCAGCGCCTCTGCCAGACGGTCAAAATCACTTCGCTGATTATAAACCGCCACGCTAGCGCGAGCTGTCGCAGGCAGATCAAGGAAGTCATGTAACGGCTGGGCGCAGTGATGCCCTGCCCTGATGGCAATCCCAGACCTGTCAACAAGGGTTGAGATATCATGCGGATGGGCGCAATCCATCACAAAAGACACAACACCGGATTTGCCTGGCGCAGTCCCAATAAGACGCACCCCATCAACAGCAGAAAGCCGTTGATGAGCATAAGAAATCAAATCCTGTTCATGATCCCTGATGTGATCCATGCCAATAGATTGCACATAATCAATAGCCGCTGATAGCCCCATAGCCTCAGCAATGGGCGGTGTTCCTGCCTCAAACTTCTCAGGGGCATCAGCGTAAGTAGAGGATGTGATGCTAACCCGATCTATCATTGATCCCCCACCAAGGAAAGGCGGCATGGCCTGAAGCCATTCTGATCGCCCCCATAACACCCCAATGCCGCTAGGCCCATAAAGCTTATGCCCAGAAAAGACATAGAAATCACATCCTAGTGCCTCAACATCCACTGGCATATGCACAGCCCCCTGACAGCCATCAACGACCATCACCGCGCCGTGGGCATGAGCTAAGGCAGATAATGCCTGAATATCATAAACCGTCCCTAGCACATTAGAAACATGGGGCATGGCGATAATTTTTGTCCGTTCAGATACCATCGCCGTAATTTTGGCCATATCCACAGACCCATCAGGTTCAACAGGGGCGGCTTTGATCACTGCACCTGTTTTTTGCGCCACCATTTGCCATGGAACAATATTGGCATGATGATCAGCAACGGAAATCAGAACCTCATCCCCTTGTTTCAGCACCATCCCACCATAGGACTGGGCAATGATGTTCAGCGACATGGTGGCGCCAGAGGTCAGCACCACTTCATGCGGTGAAGAGGCATTGATCAGATGCGCAACTTTAGCGCGCGTGGTTTCATATCGGTCTGTGGCCTCTTCGCTTAGCAGATGCAAGCCCCGATGCACATTGGCATAATGGTTTTCATAGGCATCAACCGTGGCCGCGATAACAGCGTTTGGTTTTTGTGAAGACGCGGCGGAATCCAGAAAAACCAACGGTTTATCATGTATTTTTCGCTTCAAAATAGGGAAGTCCGAGCGGATAGCGTCCCAATCTATGTGTTCAGATGTTGCCATTTGCTGTGCCATGATGCTAGCGAACCTCAATCCATGCCTGAATAGCCGCCATCAGCCAATCGCGCTGGGGATCACCTAACTCATCAATGACATCAACCAAAAACGCCTCAATCAGCAATTGCCGCGCATCTTCGTCGCTGATGCCTCGGCTTTTGAGGTAAAAGAGCTGATCAGCATCAATTTCACCAATGGTTGCTCCATGGGAACAGGTGACATCATCAGCATAGATTTCCAGCTCTGGCTTTGTATTTGCCTCAGCTTGGCGCGAGAGAATCAGCGTACGGCTCATTTGATTGCCGTCTGTTTTTTGGGCATAACGCGCCACTTTGACCTTACCTTGGAACACAGCCTTAGCGCGGTCATCAAGAATCCCATGGATGCGTTGAAATGATTTTCCATCAGGCGCATCATGATCAATTCTGCTGGTTACATCGCGCATTTGATCACCGCGGCCTAGATAAACAGCGTTGAGATACGCCTCAGCATCAGGGGCAGAAACGCAGACTTGTGTTTCACTACGGGAAATTTCCCCACCTGACATCACCATATCGCCATGATAACGCGCTTTCGCCCTTAACTGAACAAAGTTAAGTCCCAGATGATAACGGCTTTCGTCCTCCATCAAACGGCGAGCATGATGAAGATGAGCCCCTTCCCCTAAGCGAAACAGCATCAATGGTGCAGACAGACCAGCACCAGAACCCAGATGCTCTTCCAAAATAGTAAGGCTAGCACCGGGTTTGACATCCACTACCACAACCGGATGACTGGAAATGCCATCCCCTTCGTAAGAGAAACGGAACACGAAAGGGGTATCCACCTGCCCGGTCACGGTAAGCGCTACCCCATCACTGGCATGGGCAAGCGCGAAATCCGCAACACTATGATGATCAGGAACGGCCTCAGCTAGCGCAGTAATTAGCTCAGAATTAGCTTGAAGAGGCCCAATATTTAATCCAGATATAGAAATATTATCAGTGCTTTGCGAGTTACCGTTAACAAAATGGATAAAATTTTGATCTGCAGACAACAATGGTGCATCAGAGCGTTTAGCAGGGGTAAATTGCTTTGCTTTGATCGCGTTTAAGTTCGTAAATCGCCACGCTTCATCACGGCTTCCCGGCCAGCCATTTTGCTCATGCCGTTCTGCCGCCGCCGCGGTGAGATGATCAAAATTCAATGGCTCATGCGGCATTGGTGAAGTCTCCATAACCTGATTTTTCGACTTCAAGCGCAAGGGATTTATCCCCAGACTTGACGATACGTCCATCTGCCAGAATATGCACATGATCAGGAATAATATAATCCAGCAAGCGCTGATAATGGGTGATCACCAAAACGCCCATATCATCTTTTTTAAGCGCATTGACGCCTTCAGAAACGATCCTTAACGCGTCCACATCAAGGCCAGAATCCGTTTCATCCAAGATTGCCATTCTTGGCTCAAGCAGGGCCATTTGTAAAATCTCATAACGCTTTTTCTCACCGCCGGAAAACCCAACATTAACCGCGCGTTTCAGCATATCGTCCTTGATCCCAAGGTTAGCCGCCGCTTCGCGTACAGTTTTGACAAAGGCAATATGGTCAATTTCGTCTTCCCCATTTGCAATCCGGCGCGCGTTCACCGCCCCGCGCAGAAAACTCATGCCGCCAACCCCGGGCAGTTCAACAGGGTATTGAAACGCCAGAAACAGGCCGGCGCGAGCGCGTTCATCCGCCTCCATGTCAAGGATAGAGGCTCCATCAAGGCGAATATCACCATCCGTGACCTCATAGCCTTCACGACCTGCCAAAACATAGGACAGCGTGCTTTTGCCAGACCCGTTAGGCCCCATAATGGCATGAATTTCAGTTGGGTTAATGGTCAGGGAAATGCCTTTCAAAATGGGCTTATCGCCAATTGAGGCATGAAGATTTTCGATTTCAAGTAATGGCATGGTGTTTATCCTACGCTTCCTTCAAGTGATATTCCGATCAATTTTTGCGCTTCAACAGCGAATTCCATTGGCAATTCCTTCATGACCTCTTTGCAGAAGCCATTGACAATCAGCGATACCGCGTCTTCAGTGTTCATGCCGCGTTGCAGACAATAGAACATCTGGTCTTCTGAAATGCGCGAGGTTGTCGCTTCATGCTCAACCTTAGCGGAAGGGTTGCGTGAAGTAATATAAGGCACGGTATGCGCCCCACATTGATCCCCAACCAAGAGACTGTCACACTGGGTAAAGTTTCTGGCGTTTTCTGCCCCCGGCATCATCCGCACCAAACCACGATAGGTGTTGTTAGAACGGCCAGCAGAAATCCCCTTTGAAATAATCGTTGAGGTTGTATTAGCCCCGATATGGATCATTTTGGTACCAGTGTCGGCCTGTTGCGCGTTATTCGTCACCGCAACAGAATAAAACTCCCCAACACTGCCCTCACCTTGCAGGATACATGAGGGGTATTTCCATGTGATCGCAGACCCGGTTTCAACCTGTGTCCATGAGATTTTCGACCTTGCCCCACGGCAAGCCCCGCGCTTGGTGACAAAATTATAAATGCCGCCTTTACCTGTTTCATCCCCCGGATACCAATTCTGAACCGTGGAATACTTAATCTCGGCATCATCATAGGCAATCAGTTCCACCACCGCGGCATGAAGCTGATTTTCATCACGCTGTGGGGCAGTACAACCCTCAAGGTAACTGACATAAGAGCCTTCTTCAGCGACAATCAAGGTGCGCTCAAACTGACCTGTATTGCGCTCATTGATGCGGAAATAGGTGGATAACTCCATCGGGCAACGCACCCCTTTGGGGATATAAACAAATGACCCATCGGTGAAAACGGCAGAGTTCAAAGCAGAGAAATAGTTATCCCCTTGCGGCACAACAGAACCAATATATTTTTTCACCAATTCAGGGTGGGTTTTAATTGCCTCCGAAATTGGGCAGAAAATTACGCCCGATTCAGCAAGCTTAGCGCGGAAAGTGGTTGCCACCGAAACTGAATCAAACACCGCATCAACCGCAACTCCAGCAAGGATTTCCTGCTCATGCAGGGGGATGCCTAGCTTTTCGTAGGTGCGCAACAATTCCGGGTCAACTTCATCAAGGGATTTAGGCTGATCCGCTTGCTTAGGGGCGGCATAATAATAAATATCCTGATAATCGATTGGCGGATGCTCAAGCATGGCCCAATCCGGCTCTTCCATCTTGAGCCAGTTTCGATAGGCTTTCAGACGCCATTCCAGCATCCATTCCGGCTCTTCCTTTTTAGCCGAAATGAAACGGATCGTGTCTTCGCTAAGACCTATCGGGGCTTTATCAACTTCAATATCGGTCACAAAGCCATATTTGTATTTACCTGTGGCTTCTTCGACCTGACGAACGGTTTCGGCGGTGGCAGACATCTAATGTACCTCATGATGCGATGACGGGATCTGACCCCTTTTGTCATCTTTGTTTTCCTGAAAAAGATTAGTTGGATGGCATAGATCTTCGAGGCTAACTTTTTGTAAGGCCTCAGAGATGGTGGCGTTAATTTTCTCCCAATTACCGCCAAGAAAGCAACTCATTCGAGAAGAACACGGATCAAGCGAAGCGGTGACGCATGAGGTCAAGGCAATCGGCCCCTCAAGCGCTTCGACAATCTCAGCGACAGAAATATCACGCGGCGAGCGCATCAACCGATAGCCGCCTGTCTTGCCACGCTCAGCTTCGACAAAATCTGTGCCAGCAAGACTTTTCAACAATTTCTGTGTTGTTGTTTGTGTTAGCCCTGATTTTCTGGCTAGTTCCACCGACGACAACAGACGCATCGGCTCACGCGTGTGATAACTGGCCATAACAGAAAGCAAGACCGTGCCATAATCCGTCATTTTGTTCAGTTTGATCATGATCGCGCTTTTGTTTCTGCCTTTGGCATAGGCTGATGCTTTAGAAAATGGGGTGCCCGTTTAAGGATGTATTGTCTATACAGGACTAAAATAGTCCTCATACCAGTTATATGCCGCTATCAGGCTAATAATTCAAGGGGGGATAAGCATATTTTTTGCTAAAAATTGCCAGAAAATAATAAAGGCCTCTACCAGAGGGTAGAGGCCAATAACCCATGCGTAAGGTCAGACACAGCATCCCAAACCCAACGCAAGGAAGCAAATCACTTTAGCGTGATCAGATCAGTTGATACTAAAGCGGCGAGGTTGATAGCGATCACCATCAAAATCATCAAACATATCTGTTAAATCCGGATGCTCAACCGGGCCACCATCACCATCAGGGACGAGGTTTTGCTGGCTGACATAAGCGGTATAAAAACTTTCCTCATTCTCAGCCAAGAGATGATAATACGGCTGTTCGCGGCTAGGGCGAATTTCTGCCGGAATGGAATTATACCACTCTTCGGTGTTATCAAACTCAGGATCGACATCAAACACAACCCCCCGAAAAGGGTAATGGCGGTGACGAACAACATCACCAATATTGTATATTGGCGTTTCTGGATGTTTTTTCTTTTTTGTCATGGTCTCACAACATTTTCACAAGATGGAAGGCCTCTGTTGTCATAGAACAACAGACGGGCAAAGGCATCATAAACAGATTTAGATGCGTTCCTTGACCTTAAGGACTTGGCGCCCTTTATACATTCCGGTCTTCGGGTCCATGTGGTGTGGACGATGCAGCTCACCAGTGGTCTTGTCTTCGACATAGGCGTCGTGACTGATCGCATCATGAGCCCGGCGCATACCACGCTTTGATGGGGTGGTTTTTCTCTTTGGAACTGCCATTATCGTCTCCAATATGCCTTAGCTAAAAGGCAGATATATGGTGGAGCTAGACGGGATCGAACCGACGACCTCCTGCTTGCAAAGCAGGCGCTCTCCCAGCTGAGCTATAGCCCCATGAAAATCATTCCGAAGCGAAACCACTTCGGATAGGCGTCTTTATGTGTCAGCAAGGGGCTTTTCGTCAAGCCCCTTGTTGATCAAATCGTTAAAAAAAGCGTTTAGAGGGTAGGATTTTCGCCTAAAGCCTCAATAACCGCAGGATGAACAATGCGTCCAGCCTTAACATTTAGGCCATTCATCAGGTGGCTATCCATCTCAAGCGCCTTCTCGCCATGCTGGGCCAGCGCCAAGGTAAATGGCAACGTGGCATTGTTTAGCGCTTGGCTTGACGTCCGCGGAACAGAACCGGGCATATTGGCAACGCAATAATGCACAATGCCATCAACATCATAAATCGGGTCTTGATGGGTTGTGGCCTTTGAGGTTTCAAAGCAACCGCCCTGATCAATGGCAACATCAACCAAAACCGAACCCGGACGCATCATGCCCAAATGGTCACGACGAACCAGACGCGGCGCCGCCGCCCCCGGAACAAGAACCGCCCCAACCACCATATCAGCGGTGGCAATGCTTTCCTCAATCGCTTGGGTAGTGGAATAGCGTGTGATGGCTTGACCTGAAAAAATGTCATCCAGATAGCGCAGACGCGGGACTGAACGGTCAAGAATCGTAACGCGTGAACCCATGCCAAGGGCAAGTTTCGCCGCGTTTGTACCAACAACACCGCCGCCAATAACAACGATATTGGCTGGCTCAACCCCGGGAACACCTGATAACAGAACACCGCGTCCACCAGCAGTCCGTTTGAGATAATATCCGCCCTCAATCACCGAGAGACGACCAGCAACCTCACTCATCGGGGCCAGCAATGGCAATCCCCCGGCATGGTCTGTGACGGTTTCATAAGCAATGGCGGTACAACCGGATTCCATCAAACCTATGGTCTGTGCAGGGTCTGGCGCCAGATGCAAATAGGTGAAAAGCAATTGATCAGCGCGAAGCTGTTTCCATTCTACTTCTTGTGGCTCTTTGACCTTAACGATCATCTCCGCATCTGCGAAAACCTTTGCCGCGTCAGGGGCAATTTCTGCCCCAGCAGCAACATATTCTTCATCGCTTGACCCAATGCCAGCGCCTGCCCCTGTCTGCACCAACACAGAATGGCCGCGCTCTGTTAATTCTTTTACCGACCCCGGCACGAGGCCGACTCGAAACTCATTATTCTTAATCTCTTTTGGTACACCGATACGCATAGTGATCCCCTTATTCATAAGTATAAATATATCGTGTTCACATCTTACTTAGGAAAGGCAACAATTTCCTTGCTAATTCAGTTGATGAAATCACAAATATTGATAGGATATTTAATTAATGATTAAATTAGCCGTATAAAATTGCACAAATTCATAAAAAGGAACAACGATGCCGCAAACAGAACTGGACAGAACAGATCGCGCTATCATCACGGCGTTGCAAGAAAACGCCCGCCTCAGCAATGTGGAATTAAGCCAAGCGGTGAATTTATCTGCGTCAGCCTGTTTGCGCCGCGTCGCTAATCTTGAAAAATCCGGCATTATTAGCGGCTATTACGCGGAATTAAACAATCATCACCTTGGTTATGATGTGATCATTCTGGTACAGGTTACTCTAGATGGGCAATCTGCCAAAACCTTATCAGAGTTTGAACAAGCCGTTCTGAATATCCCTAATCTGATGGCGTGCTTTCTAATGGCAGGGGCAAAGGATTATATCCTGCGCATCGCTGCTAAGGATGTCACCGATTATGGTGAAATCCATACCCATTATCTGTCTGCCCTGCCCCATGTTCGCAGTATCGAGTCCAATTTTGTGCTTCGGACAGTCGTCACACGCGGCTTACCGGTAAGCTTAATCTAACGACACCAGAAATCAGGGCCCATAATCAGGTTAAACAGATTGATCCAGCAAAAGCCCTGCAGCTGGTTCATCATGAATACCATAAGCCTTAGCCATGTCATGGATAGCGCGCAAGGTGTCGGTTAGCTCTGACCAGTCATCCTTGGCGGCAATCGGCGCCCATATTGCCTCCACCTTTTCAATCCGCAAATGCACAGGGTCATCCTTGGCAAAATAATCTGCCTCTGGATTGCTGTTTTTTGCA
Source organism: Puniceispirillales bacterium (SeqCode) (assembly GCA_965659785.1). Taxonomy (GTDB): domain Bacteria; phylum Pseudomonadota; class Alphaproteobacteria; order Puniceispirillales; family UBA1172; genus UBA12202. The sequence continues at coordinate 10,116 of CBFHXL010000027.1, read as the reverse complement.
GGTGGGGCAGAGCGCAACAAATCTGCCGCCTCGGCAAAGCCGCTGGCTTGATAAAAGGACTTGCGCTTGCCTTGATCGGCCGCGTGTCGGGCTTCGCCCCCATACCAATCAAAACACGCCTCATCATAACCAATTTGCCCTGACCGCAGACCTGCCATAAAAGCCGCCACCATTGCTGGCGCACTATCCCATGCGGCATCCACACCTAATCGGCGGCACGTCGCCTTAACAACGGCGGATTCCAACACATCGTGGTAACGCCTCACCAAGGTTTGTAAATGTTCCACCGCAAGGAACGGCACAAAGCAATCCGCAAGACGGCATAGCGCCCAAAAGGTTGCCTCAGGTTGCCGTCCGTAACAATAGCGCGACTGATGATCAAAATAGGCAGCTGTAAATCCGGGGTCCATGACTGACAAAAACCGCCATGGGCCATAATCAAAACTCTCGCCACTGATGTTAAAGTTATCAGTGTTCAAAACCCCATGAACAAACCCTGCCGCCAGCCAGCTTGCCACCAGATGCGCCATGTTTTCTGCCACCAACACAAGCAAGCGTTCAGCCGCCTCAGCTATGGGCAATTCATCCGCTTCCTTATCCTGATAATAAACCGACAACGCATAACGGATCAGCGCCTCAAGCGCAGAGTGATCTTTGAGATAGATTAAGCGCTGAAAACTGCCGATGCGGATATGCCCATGAGATAACCGCGTCAACACCGCCGAGCGCGTTGGTGAGGGCTCATCATGACGGGTCAGTTGCTCACCCGTTTCCAGAATGGCAAAGGTTTTTGAGGTGTTAACACCCAAGGCATCCAGCATTTCGGTTGCCAGCAATTCCCTCACCGCCCCCTTCAGGGTCAAGCGACCATCCGCAGAACGTGAAAACGGGGTCTGCCCAGACCCTTTTGTGCCAAAATCAAGCAACCGACCCGACCCCGGATCAACGCATTGGGCATAAAGAAATCCCCTGCCATCCCCAAGATCAGGGTTATAGACACCGAACTGATGCCCATGATAGCAAAGCGCCAAGGGTTCAGCCTGTGCGCCATCAATAGGTTGAAATCTGCCAAAACGGTTTTCCCAATCCTTGTCAGAATTGAGAACAGACTGCATTTTTAATCTTTCCGCCCATGCCGTATTGCGATAAATTAAGCGCGTATTTGGGAAATTCGCTGGCTGAACAGGGCAATATAAATGTGAGGGTAATTCTGTGTGTCGCTGAGATGTTTGCATAAAAGCATCCTGACCATATTTTCAGCTAAGTGGCAATACGATAGGACGCTAAAACACAAAAAGGAGCGCAATATGTCTAACCAGATGGATCAATTACACGCCGTGCTTAATCCCATTGATACTGCCCATGGGCTGCCCAATGCGGTTTATGTTGACCAAGATATGGCCCAGATTGAACAGCAAAAGGTTTTTGCCCAGCAATGGGCCGCCCTGACCACAGGCAAAAACTTGCCTAAACCGGGATGCGTGATGCCAGTCCATTTTCTGGGGATGCCACTTTTGGTGACGCGCACCAAAGATAATGTCATCAAAGTGTTTGAAAATGTCTGTCGGCACCGCGGCATGATTTTGGTGGATGAGGCAAAGCGTCTTAACGGCCCGATCACCTGCCCTTACCACGCGTGGGCCTATGATCTGGATGGTCATCTTCACGCAACACCGCATATTGGCGGCCCTGATATCCATGACCATGCCTCAGTTGACAAAGAATGCCTGTCTTTGAACGAAATCAGGAGCCATGTCTGGCTAGATATTGTTTTTGTGAATATCGACGGCAAGGCACCAGCGTTTGACGAGATGCACGCCGATGTGATTGCTCGCTGGGCAGAGTTTGATAAGCCTCTTTATCATTCTGGCGCGGATTCTAGCTTTAGCCTCACCCTTCGCAGCAATTGGAAACTGGCTGTTGAAAACTATTGTGAATCGTATCACTTGCCATTTGTGCATCCGGGGCTGAATTCATATTCCCGCCTTGAAGACCATTACAACATCGAAGGCCCCGGCCATTTTTCCGGACAAGGCAGTCTGGTCTATAACCCTTCCCTCGATGATAGCGGCAAGACCTTTCCTAATTTCAAAGGGCTGGACAGCAAATGGGATACTGCCGCGGAATATCTGGCGCTTTATCCCAATGTCTTGCTTGGGGTGCATCGCGACCATGTGTTCAACATTATCCTGATGCCTGACGCGGTTAATCAGACCACCGAACTGGTAGAGATTTATTACAGTGATCCTGCCGCTATTACAGATAGCTATGCCCCTATGCGAAAGAAAAATAGCGCAATGTGGAAAGAGATTTTCATCGAAGATATTGGCGTTGTTGAGGGGATGTATAAGGGCCGTTCCGCCCCAAAATATGACGGCGGTAAGTTTTCGCCTGTCATGGATGGCCCGACTCATTATTTCCATAAATGGGTTGCCGAACAGCTTGTTGCCTAAGACATAGGCTTATCAAGCAAATAACGCATGGCATCTGGCGATCACCATCTGGTGATCATCAGGTGCCATAAATGCGATCCAGCTCACCACTTAAAACGTGACTGACCAGAAAATTGGCTAAACGTTCAATTTCAAGATAGAACTTCGTGCCTTCGATATCTTGAAGCCCTCGATATCCATGTGATTTGTTGCGAACAATGGCATAATCCGATATCGGCGGCGCAACAATAACATTGATATCTTTCACAAAATCATTCAGCACACTGTAATCGCGTTGATTAGGTGAGACGCGGTTAGGCACAACGATAATATGCGGAAGATGTGAATTGAAGTCCTGCTTGCGCTCATCAAGATCATGGATAAACTCTAAGGTAGGGCGCAAATCTGTCCATGATAGTGATGTGGGAACAATGATGGCATCAATCATGCTGAGGATTTGCCACATATTGCCAATCCGGCCGGCCCCACTATCAATAAAAATTAAATTGTTATCGTTAATTAGGGTGTTTTTAATCAAACCATCCAAAGACGATAGGCTGACCCCATCATAGCGATCACCAGTCGGCATTTGCTTAATTTCATTTTCTGGCAAGGTCCGCCGCATCATTGTTGATGTTGTCATCTGCGGGTCTGTATCCACCAGGATGGTGCTGTAATTGATCAGTTTAAGGCGGATCATCTCATAGAGAAACATACACAAGGTACTTTTCCCAACACCGCCTTTGATGTTTCCAAAAAAGATTGATTTTCCAGATAAGTATTGGGACATCGCCTACAACTTATTTCTATGATTAAATAAAATCTTAAAACGCATTAGTAATATAATATTTTTAATTCCCCATCAATACAATTCACCCTAAGGACTATCATTGGCTTCTAAGGGATCACAAAAGCGCAACTCCACTTCGTTGCCATCTGCGTGATGGTCAAAGATAACGGCATCTGTTACCCGCGATACCAGTTTAAGGCCTAAGCCGCCTTCGCTAGGCCTTTTGGCTTTGGCGCCATTGCCCCTAATTCTAGCAGATCGCCTTTATCGGAGCATCCGTCACACCACCGGATTTGGTGAGGGTGATATCTGGTTATTGGCGGCATTGGGTTTATGGACAGGCCCGTGGGGCGGTTTTATCATATTTGTGATAACGGCTTGGCTTGGTGTGGGTGTCGCGGCTTATCTGTAAATTTTCCGTGCCAGACAGGTTGCGATATTGCCATTCGGAGTTTTGCTTGGCATAAGTTTTATAACCTATATAATTGCAGGACTGGCAAGCATCCTTTTGTGTCATAATATATTATAATTTCTTTAATATAATGAATATCTTATAATGTGTTATTGACAGGAGATTTGAAATTGGAAAAGACCGCCGCACATATCATGTCCTCAATTGAGGTGCTGTGGAATGAGGCAAGCGCCATTGAAGCTGTTGATCCTATTCTACTCCTATCCGAAGATGATATTTTACATGATGGCGTAAAGCCCACTAGCCCAAAGTCACCTGAAGCAGGCTTTGCCAGTTTTGCTGATCTGGGCAAGAGGGTAGAACGGGCCAGCCAATCTGCCCCTGACAAAAATAACCCTGTTGCTGCCGATGATGCCATCAATCGTATTAAGGATGTGACGCGGTTACGTCCGACCTCGCCCCTTGATATTGATACCAACTCTCCTGAATATTTGTTTGGGGAATCTTTCACCAATCTGGTTCGCCATATTGTTGTGGATTATCTTGATAAATCGGTTGAGCCTATCATCAGAGAAGCGATCACCACTGAGATCAGGCAAATCGCCAACAAAAAGAACAAAAAAACTTAATCTGAAATCTTTTTGTGATGGTAAACCACTTTTCCACGCCCGTGGCTTTTGCATGGGGCCTGATTGTCAGCCTTTTCCTGATTGGTGCCTTTGATACGCCTGATCGCTTGCCTCAAGATGTTAGCGTTGATCATGCCAAACCTTTGATTAAGGATCGGCTGATTGCACCGCTTGCTGGGGATGACGCAGATCAAGGCAGATATCCTTTGCCTGAAAAATCCCCTCGGCGCCGGGTGATGTCATCATCCTTGCAGGATTGTTCAAGCAGACCGACAGCACTATCGCCGCTGGCCTGCCCGGCATAACCCAGACCAATTTACCCACCGCCTTTTTGTTAGGCGGTGAGGATCAGGTCAGCAATACAGTGGAAGAAATGATTATCCTAATGGCGCCAACCGTCATCGAACCTGAGGTTGGGATAACAGCGCCTAATTCCGCGTTTGGTCAGCGCCCATGATCAGGTTAGTCAGGATAGATCGCTTTCGCCGCTTGATAGAGCGATTTGCTTTCGCTGATATAGATTTGCGCCTTAATGAGGCCAGCGTCAAACAGCTCCTTCAAGGCCAGCATATCTCTCTCAATTTGCCGCAAATCACGCATAGAGGGATCACTCTCATCCTCTGCCATATCATCTGCGTCATCCGTTTGGGGTTGCGGCTGTGCGCGCTCATAAAGCGTCAATCCAGCCAAAATATCCTGTTCTGGCACAATCACCGGCTTTCTTTGGGGAAGTATCATTATGACAATCAGAAACAGAAAAAGAATGGCACCAACAAAAACCAGAATGGCACCGATAGTGGCGTCATTAAAGTTACCCGAAAGGATATGCTCCAGCGTTTCCCAAAACGCTTGATTAAGCCATTGCACGATAGCCAAAACCGTCGTCAACACACTTTCCAGAAATGCCATTATCTTTTCCATCAGCATCAAGTCTTTGTTTTATTTATGCGCCAGAATGCGTCTTTGTCTTTTAGCATAATTTGCCGCTCCCCTGCCACCGTTAAGGACGTGATATGACGAAATTGCTATCACGACTAGCGCAAACCTTGCGGCCCATAGGCGGTTATCCCGATGTGGTGGTCTCGGTCAAATGTCATCACAAAGCGGTATCTATGGCAGAGTTTAGGCAAATCGGTGAAGGGTTCTGTCTCGTTAATAGTGCCAGCATAGGCCTGCCTCCCCCGATTGAACGCAATCACATTGCCCGCAGTCATGATATGCTAGCCGAAAGTTTTCGAATCCTAAAGGAAAAGGCCGCTATCACCGCCACGGATGCGGTTGTGGTTATGCCAGCCGCGCTGATGCCGTTTCTCATCATCACCCTACCCTATTTATCCGCAAAAGAGCTATCTCGCGAAGCGCGAGAGCCTGAGTTCTGGTCAGAGCTTGAACCTGATCTTGGCAAATATCATAACCCTTTGATCCGCTATACCATTCTGCGTAGCTCTGAAAATGATGATATGACCCGGGTGTTGTTGTCTTTTGCCGAAGACCATGTGGTTCAGCCATGGATTGATATGACCCTAGCCGGACATTTTAACCCTGTGTTTCTGGAAAACGAATTGTTAGCGTTGGCTAATCTGCGCCTTGCCTCAACTTAACAACCAGCTTGCCCATGATCATGGCATGACAAAACCTCTTCGGATTGGCATTGGCATTGCCAGTGGTCATGTTGTTGTTGGCAATCTTGGCTCACAGTTTCGCTTTAGCTATTCTTGTTTGGGGGATGCGGTGAATTTGGCGGCAAGGCTTGAGAGGATTGTCAAAGAGACTGGTCTGCCGCTAAGTGTTTCAGAAAGCACAATAAAGGCGGTGGTGATGGAAACTAGCTTAACACAGGTTGCCGAGGTATCGGTGCGCGGCAAAGCAGAGCGCGTTAAGGTGTTTAGTGACCCGTCATTGCGTGATCTTCCGGCATAGTCATTTTCCTTTCCGTGTGACTTGACCATATGGGGTTAGAGGCATGATAATAAAATTATGCTTAAGATGTTTTCACGCCGCCATTCTCAAACAAATAGCCAAGTGCTGAATGTTCCCATTCAGGATCGTATGATGCCACTTGTCATCACGCGGCGACGCAATGCCCGTCGATTGACGATGCGGGTAGATGATGACCGGATCACCATCAGCGCCCCGCCATCTGTTCGTGAAGACGATATTTTGAGCTTTGTGGAAAGCCGCTCTGATTGGGTCATATCTCGGCTTGCTGCCTTATCAAAAGTATTTGATGGGGTTGAGCCTAGCTTGCTTTATCACGGGCAGGAAATACCCGTAAAGATCACGCCAGATTACACCGGCCATCAGTACCACATGCGGCATAGGGATGATTGCTTATGGCTAGATCGTCCCAAAGGGGCGCGCATGACCCCCGTCAGGCAGGTTGAAAAGCATCTTAAGGCCGAAGCCAAGGAAAGCATTGCCCTTGCTTTACCGCCCATCCTATCCCGATTAGGTGAGGCCCCAGTGCAAATCAGCATTCGTGATCAAAAATCACGATGGGGCAGTTGTTCAACCACGCGCACCTTATCGTTTAACTGGCGTCTGGTCATGGCACCGCCAGACGTTCTGCGCTATGTTGTTGTTCATGAGGCGGCTCATCTTCGCCATCATGATCACAGCCAAAGATTCTGGTCGCTAGTTGAAGAACTGATGCCTGACTATGATCAATATCGGCATTGGCTTAAAGTCCATCAGCAAAGCATCATGGTCAAATTAGACCGCAGGCTTGCCAACTTGCAAACAAGCAATCATCAGATTGAAGATAGGATATGATCACACCTCAGTAACTGTCATCGTCAGGTGGATTAGGCGAATTCCGTTGAGATATCGGATAACGAAACGATATTTAACCCCTCTATACCAAAATAAGTTGCGATATCCTCATCACCTGATTGTGAAGCGACAGGCAGGTAACTCGCCTCATCCCAAAGGGAAAGTCACGGTATCGGAACCGCTATCCCCTGCCCTCCCGTAACCTTGTTGCGGCATACGCAAGCGCACCCCAATCACATGGCTTTCAGCATCATTTAAGATCGCGTTCAGGCTAAAGCCCTCTGCCTCTCCAAACGCTACCTCACGCGCCACATCGGCAAGGCTTGCCGCCGTACCATCAGTATCAACTAGCACAAATTGATCTTCACCAAGGGTAAAGTTGGTGATCGTGTCACTGCCATCAAGCCCTTACCAGCCCTCATCATCAGAAGCAAAGCGATAAAGCACGATATCCGCGCCATCACCAAGGGTAATGGCGTCATCACCGCCGCCGCCTGCAACAACGCTAGCGTCATCCCCTGTAGTCAGAATATCGTCGCCAGACGTGCCTGTGACATCGGTTTTATCATGAATTGCCGTGATGATATCTGGCGCAGGATTTGGCTGTCTAACATACTCCTCCACATCCGTGACATGGACGACTAGCTCAATTTCCACGGTGTTTCCGGCGGTATCCCTAGCCTTATAAACCACGGCATTAAGGGTCTTGTTTTTCGTCTTAATGGGGGGTGACAATTGCCAAAATGCCGCTCTAATTCTAAAAAAGACTAACTATCATCATCTGATCAGGTTATAGCCCCATCCTGAATTGGTCTGAATTGGTCTGATTGGGCATAACCCATCAGAACAGTTGGACGCCTGATCCAGCCATGTTATGCATAGAGATATTGGATTTTGCCAAAGTTTAGAGATCGGCAATGAGTATGTGGTTTCGATTCTGTCATGTGATGGCATATGCTGTATTTCTGTTTCTATCAGCGGGGGATAGCCCGTTTTCTTGGCTATCCCTTTCTGCCCATGCCGAACCCTTTTATGCGGCAGATGATGCGACCAGAACGCATACTGGCCCTGATCCTTATAAACCTGATCCTTATAAAGATGATGACGGTGCGATTTGCATCAGATCAGAAGAACCCTTTATCGACCCCGGATATTGCGCCGGATTGTCGATGGCCTATATGGAAACGCTTGGCGACACAAAGGCGTTAGCTATGGTCGCAGAAAACCGCACTGTTGATACGCTTAAAGACATTCACCAGCAATGCCACGCCACCAGATTTGATAGCGCCTTTGGGCTTGGGCAGGCGGCGTTTCACCGGATGCTGTATTATGCCTCGCCAGATCGGCTAAACACGCGGTTAGGGCAATGTTTGGGGATGTTGCGCTATTATCGGCTGAGCTGGCCGGGTGATGGTGGGCGCGGCAAGGATTGAACTTGCGACCCCTACGATGTCAACGTAGTGCTCTCCCACTGAGCTACGCGCCCCAAAACCTAGGTCATTCTATAGCCTAGGCCAGAAACCCTTTTCAATCTTTTTCTTTGATGCTTGGCGTTTTCTTTGGCTTTTCCCTGTTCTTTTCTTGGTCTTCTTCGCCAGAATTGCCTATGATTATGGCCTGAACCCTTACTGGTAAAGACATATGACCAACCACGACACCACATTTGCAGAAACCAGCGCAAGCAAAGCCATTCGGGTTAATGGCGCTGATTACCCTTCCTTCCTCACGCGGCAGGACGGAAACCCTAGGTTGGTCATCTCATGCCCCCATAGCGGCAGACACTACCCTGATGATTTCCTAAATTCCAGTTGCCGGAGCTTGGAGGAATTGCGGCAAGTTGAAGATGGCTTTCTGGATATCCTGTTAACCCGTGCGCCGCTTGACGGTGTGCTAATTGCGGCGGAATTCCCGCGCAGTTTTGTTGATGTGAACCGTCATGCTGATGAACTAGACCCTGATATGTTTTCATCCCTGCCTCAAGATATCTCAACCAAAGAAACCCGTTACACGCGCTCAGGCTTAGGGGTGATCCCGTCCCGGCTAGGTCAGCATCTGCCCATTTATGATCGCTTATTATCCCAAGAGGATTATCTCCGCCGCATGAAAGGCTGTTATTATCCTTATCATGAAAACCTAGCCGCTATGCTGGAAACCGCAAAGCGGCATGGCCCTGCTGTCTTGCTAGATATCCATTCCATGCCGTCTGATGCCTCAACAAAACAGACTGATATTGTTATTGGTGATTTGCATGGGCAATCCGCAGACCCGTGGCTTACCCGTTTAGCACAGGAAAGCTTTGCCAAGGCCGGGTGTGATGTTCGCCTAAACACGCCTTTTGCTGGCGGATATATTACGCGGCATTATGGCCGCCCTGATCAGGGGATATCCGCTATTCAGATTGAAATTAACCGCCGCCTTTACATGGATGAAAACCATTTCCGGTTAAGGCCGCGTTGGGTTGAGATGTCTGAGACCCTAACACAGTTCATTCAAACCGTCAGCCAACGGCTCACCCAAGATGGCCATCACCTGAATAACCCATCACCTGAATAACAAGGCGCTTATGATTTGCTAAAACCCTGCACGGCGGCTAAACCGAAACGGGTCAACCGCGCGCCGCATCGCCGCATCAAGAGGTGAGGCCTCGGCACAGATATCCGCGGCTAATGCCTCTGCCAACAATGGCGCCGTCACCATGCCGCGTGATCCCAACCCGCCAAGCACATAAATACGCTCTGTTACCGCTCCTGCCACAGGCAAACGATCAGGGGTGGTGGCACGGATGCTAACCCGGCCTTGCCAATGCTCTGGCTGACAAGGCAATAAGGACTGAAATGGTTTTGGCAAACGCTGATGATTTTCCAAATGTCCATACCGATTGACCGATGGCATCATACTTTGCTTTTCCCCTTCAAGCCTTTCATAGCTAGCCCCTAACGCCAACTGGCCATCACCAGATCGCGCCAAATAGCCGCCATAACTTAGCGGCAAGGTAAAGCTATGCTCCGCTGGCAGTAAAAGATGGCTCACCTGTCCAGCGTTTCCGGTAAGCGGCAGCATGGGCTCAAGCCGGTTACCCCA
>CBFHXL010000026.1:0-28186 GCA_965659785.1 Puniceispirillales bacterium (SeqCode) | reverse complement strand
ACCGCGTTAATGAAGGCTATGTGACCCCGAAAGAGGTTGCTGGTGAGGATGCTATTTTCATATCACGTCTGCGCCGTGATTCTACGGTTGCTAATGGTCTGGTGTTTTGGTGTGTGTCCGACAATCTGCGCAAAGGGGCGGCGTTGAACTCTGTTCAAATTGCCGAGGAATGTTTGCGCCGAGGGCTTTAACCCCCCTAAGGTTTTCTATTGGCCCAAGATGCGCTTGATGGCTACGCCTGTGATGTCGCTTTGCCTATGACGATCAAGATATTGCAAAATGGCTGAGGTTTGTGTCGCGGCAAGCGAAAACGCGGCGCCCATATCATCCCCTTTGATCATATGACCAGCCAATAGCGCGGCAAACAAATCCCCGCCACCGGAAAACCCTTGTGGATGATGGGTTAACAAAGGCGCTTTATGGTCGTCCTCTGCCGTGCGGCTTTGCATGATATCATGGCATTCACCTGCGTCAGGGGTGTTGGGGATAATGCCAGTGATGATAACGGTATTAAGCTGGGGGTATTGATCCAGCAGTTGTCTGGCGGCAGCTCTGGCATCATCGGTGTTGTGGATATCCATGCCGGTTAGCCACGCCGCTTCAAAACGGTTAGGGGTGGTGATGCTAGCCAGAGGCAAAAGCTGATCACGGATAGCATCAGCGATAGCCTCATCACCATAAAGGCGCCCATGATCACCAAACGCCGGATCAATTAGCACAGGCAGGTGAGGATGATCAGAGGCGGCCACCTGTATCGTTTCTGCCACGGCTTCAACCTGTTGCTGTTTTGCCATATAGCCTGTTGCCACGACGCCAATATCTGTCCAGAAATGAAGCGCGGTTATCGCTGCAAGGATGGCATTGAAATCAGCGTCACTTAAACTGCCGCCTGCCTTAATGCCATAACCCGGATGGGCAACAAGGGTGATGGTGTTAATCGCGGCAAGGGGAATATCCATTTGTGCCGCAACCATATGGGATACGGTGTTACCAACGGCACCAAAACTGACCTGTGACTGAATAGACAGTAACGTTTTCATTTATCCCCTTACCTTAACAAATGCTGATATATCCGTTATGGCATGAAACTTTGGTGCTGGCAGTAGTAATATGAAAAAGCGCAGATTTAGTGCGACTTTTTATTCCGTCTAATTGTTGCGGCTTTTATTGACGAGACAGGTGTGAGAAGACTACAATTAACAAATCATAAATAATTTTCGCAACGAGGGGTCATGTCTGCTAAACGTCCGCTTTCGCCGCATTTGATGATTTATCGTCCTCAATTGACGTCTATGATGTCGATCACGCATCGCTTAACAGGGGTAGCCTTAGGGTTGGGATCACTGTTTTTTGTGTGGTGGTTGGTGGCACTGGCCCATGGCGGGGCTTATTATGATCTCGTTCGCGGCATTGCTGAACACGTGCTGGGCCGTTTGGTTTTGCTAGGGTTTTTTGTCGCTGTCTCTTATCATTTGGCTAATGGTATTCGGCACTTGTTTTGGGATTTTGGCATCGGGCTGAGCCTTCAGGGTGTTTATCGTGGGGGTTATGTGGTGCTTTTTGTCGCGGCCCTTGCCACGCTTGGTGGCGCCTATTTACTGTTTATCGGGTAAGGAAAAGAAACCATTATGACGGATCATAGCAACCCATCCATGCGATCTGCCCTTGGCCGTGCCAAAGGGTTGGGATCATCCCGTTCTGGTGTCTCACATTGGTGGATGCAGCGTTTGACGGCGATGGGAATGGTGCCTTTGGTGCTGTATTGCCTGATCGGATTTGTGTGTTTTGCTGATGCTAGTGAGGTGGCGGCACGGTCTTGGATTGCCCAACCTTTTAACAGTGTTGTGTTGATTTTGCTGTTAGGAACGGGGTTTTATCATGCCTCACTGGGGTTGCAAGTGGTGATAGAAGACTACATATCTACTGAGTCCCGACGAATTCTAATGCTTGCGTTCATGAAGATGATGATGACGGCTTTCGCCGCCTTTTCTATTTATAGTGTTTTATTGATTACCCTGACAAACGGAGTCTGATGATGTCCTCTTATGAAATCACCGACCATTATTTTGATGTTGTGGTTGTTGGCGCGGGTGGCGCAGGATTGCGCGCGACCATGGGAATGGTGACAGCAGGGTTAAAAACCGCTTGTGTCACCAAAGTTTTTCCAACCCGAAGCCATACGGTGGCGGCGCAGGGCGGTATTGGGGCGGCCCTTGATAATATGGGGCAAGGTGATAATTGGCGCTATCATATGTATGATACCGTCAAAGGATCAGATTGGCTTGGGGATCAGGACGCCATTGAATATATGTGCCGCAATGCTATCCCATCGGTGATTGAGTTGGAACATTACGGGGTTCCGTTTTCTCGCAACGAATCAGGTAAGATTTTCCAGCGCCCATTTGGCGGTCATACCGTGGATTACGGGAAATCACAGGCCAGACGTGCTTGCGCGGCAGCAGACCGAACAGGTCATGCCATTCTGCACACGCTTTACCAACAATGCTTAAAACATAAGGCAGAGTTTTTTATCGAATACTATGCCCTTGATTTGTTGATGGATGAAAACGGCGTTTGCCGCGGTATGCTAGCCTTGAAATTGGATGATGGCACGCTTCATCGCTTTCATGGTCATCGGGTGGTTTTAGCCACAGGTGGTTATGGCCGCGTCTATTTTTCATGCACATCGGCGCATACTTGCACGGGTGATGGAAACGCTATGGCGCTTCGGGCAGGGTTGCCGCTTCAGGATATGGAGTTTGTTCAGTTTCACCCCACAGGTGTCTATGGCGCAGGTGTATTGATCACCGAAGGTGCGCGCGGCGAAGGGGGATATCTAACCAATTCCGAAGGGGAGCGTTTCATGGAACGCTATGCCCCTACCAGTAAAGACCTGGCCAGCCGTGACGTGGTTAGCCGCGCTATGACGGTTGAAATTAACGAAGGCCGCGGCGTTGGCCCGAATAAAGATCATATCCTGTTGCATCTTGAACATGTTGACGAGGATACCTTGCATGAACGCCTGCCGGGGATTACCGAAACCGCACGGATTTTCTGTGGGGTGGATATCACGCGTGAACCGATCCCGGTCTTGCCAACGGTGCATTACAATATGGGCGGTATTCCAACCAACTATCATGGTGAGGTGTTGTCACCCACAAAGACCGATCAGAATGCGGTTGTTCCCGGCCTGATGGCAATAGGTGAGGCGGCTTGCGTATCGGTGCATGGCGCTAATCGGTTAGGCACAAATTCCCTCTTGGATATTGTTGTTTTTGGTCGTGCCGCTGCTTACCGTGCTGCCGAAACGGTTGTGCCGGGGGCGCCTCATGCGCCTATTCCTGATGCTGCTACAGATAAGGCACTGGCCCGATTTGATCGCATCCGTTACGCCAAAGGAAAAACCCCATCAGCAGAACTTCGCTTGCAGATGCAGCACGTCATGCAACGTCATGCGGCGGTATTCCGTTCAAGCCAGTCGTTGACGGATGGCGTGGAAAAAATGGATAACATTGCCGCCAATATGACGGAACTTGGGCTTAAAGACACGTCCTTGATCTGGAACACAGATTTGGTTGAGGCGCTTGAGCTTGACAATTTGATGAGTCAGGCGCTTGTCACGGTTCGGTCAGCTGATCTGCGAAAGGAATCAAGAGGTGCCCATGCCCATGAAGATTATCCTGATCGGGATGACCAAGACTGGATGAAGCATACGGTCATGTGGTTGGATGAAAATAACATCTCTAGGGCTGATTATCGGCAGGTCACAATGACAACTTTGACCAATGAAGTTGAAAGTATTCCCCCGGTTGCCCGTGTGTATTAAGAGATAAGGATATATCCCCATGGCTGAGTTTACCTTGCCAAAACATTCGCAAGTCAAAAAGGGCAAAATCCATCCTGCCCCTAAAGATGCGGAAAACGCCAAAACATTTAATGTCTATCGGTGGTCACCTGATGATGACGAAAACCCGCGTATGGACAGCTATACCATTGATCTGGACGATTGTGGGCCGATGGTTCTGGATGCCCTTATCAAGATTAAAGGTGAACAGGATCAGACAGTGACATTTCGCCGATCATGCCGTGAAGGCATTTGCGGATCATGTTCCATGAATATTGACGGAACAAACACACTGGCCTGTCTGAAGCCGATTGATGAGGTCAAAGGTGATGTGACCATTACCCCGTTGCCGCATATGCCAGTCATAAAAGATTTGGTTCCTGATCTTAGCCATGCTTATGCCCAGTTGCAGTCTATTGAGCCATGGTTAAAATCTGACACTGCCCCTCCTGAAAATGAGGAAAGGCGCCAAAGCCCTAGTGAGCGTGAAGAGCTTGACGGGATGTGGGAATGTGTATTGTGTTTCAGCTGTTCTACCGCTTGCCCAAGCTATTGGTGGAATGGGGATAAATATCTCGGCCCTGCTGTGTTGTTGCAGGCCTATCGTTGGATTGCAGATAGCCGCGATGAAAGCACAGGTGAGCGTCTTGATGCCCTAGAAGACCCTTTCCGGCTTTATCGGTGCCATACCATTATGAATTGCACCAAGACTTGCCCCAAAGGATTAAATCCCGGCAAGGCCATTGCCAAGATCAAGAAAATGCAATTAGAGCGGCATTAAGCGGTCAAATACGCTTACGCGTAAGGTGAACATCATCGCCATTCCGCGTCTGGCAGATAAAACGCTGGTTGGCATAACGCTTGAGCAGGCTATCCTTATCGGCGGCGTCTGCCCCGGCCATGTTGATAAAGATATGGCGATAGGAAAGCGGCAGTGGTTTATGGTTGACGATATGTGTCGCCAAGGCCAGATCACCAACAATCAAACACGTATAAGGCCGCGCTGAAATTAAACCTAGCGTATGGGTTAGGCTGTCATGGTCTTTCGCAACGGGCTTAAACGGCAGTTTGTTGAGTGTGGCGATGTTTTCAATATAGGCGTTATCTTCGGGCTTAAGATCACCAAGAAAGTGATAGCCCACCGGATGCGTCCGCAACGCTGTATTGAGGGCATATAAAACCTCACCGCCGCCTAAATCCAGCACATTGTCATAGGGGCGAATGACGCGGTTAGCGATCTGATAAATCGGAACGCCTAACCAGCCCGTCAGCAGGCTAAAAGCCGTCGCCGCATTCAGGTCATTAGCTGGAATGCGAATCGGTTTTACCCCCGATGGTTGAATAATCGTCAAAGGGCTGGAAAAGGATTGTAATTTGGTATTGATATCTTTTTGCAGGGTCTCACGTGAAATAATACCCATGCGAAAGCCCAAACGTTCCATTAGCCCCATTCGTAGCATATCAGGCTTGGCGGTAATGGCGTGGTCGTGATTCTTTAAAGAAATATGACTTTGCATGAGCGGAAACTTCCTGTCTGTAACTTAATTTGATATCGAAAAATCAAAATTATCAGACAGAAGTTAATATTTAATTAACGGCAAGCATTTCTGAAAAGAAAATATAAATAACCTAAAAAAGGGCGGAAACCTTTGCTTTTTATGCCAAGATATCAGGCCGTGATTGTCAAAAGAATACCTGTGCTTTACATATTTCCTAACATGATGGCAATTCACACGCCTAAGAAGGTGGGATAACACAGGATGGAAATTTCTGATCCACAAGCTAAGACATTAAGCCAGCACTTGTTGACGCGTATCCGCGCAGGTCAACTGGAAGAAGACCCAGAACAGCTAGTCATTGCTCAAAAGATGGATGCGCTGATCCGCGCTCTTGTTGCCCGTAAGCCGAGCTGGTTTGCGAAGGGAAGGGTGCTAACTAGCCTTTTGCCCAATCCTTTACGCTGGCGACATCAGGAAGCAACATCAGATCATCATGGTCAGACAAAAGGGATATACCTGTGGGGCGGGGTTGGTCGCGGCAAATCCATGCTGATGGATAGTTTTGCCCAGTTAGCAAAGCAGGCTCACGGCTTAAAGGTAAGCCGGTTTCATTTCCATGATTTTATGATCGCTGCCCATGCCGAAGTGCATCAGGAACGCCAGAAAGGCACAAATGACCCTACCGCAGGGGTGATGGTGCGCTTGACCAAGGGCGCGGATGTGATCTGTTTTGATGAAATGGAAGTGCGCGATATCGCCGATGCCATGATTCTAGCCAGAGTCATGGATGGCTATATGAAATCTGGTGGGGTGCTGATCGCGACCTCTAATCGGCATCCTGATGATCTCTACCAAGACGGGCTTCAGCGTGAACGGTTTTTACCATTTATTGAGGCCCTAAAAACGCATAATGATGTCATAGAAATGCAAGGTGAAACAGATTGGCGCCGACGGGTTCTGGCGGGCATCCCGGGCTGGTATCACCCT
The DNA here is from genome assembly GCA_965659785.1 of Puniceispirillales bacterium (SeqCode). GTDB lineage: Bacteria > Pseudomonadota > Alphaproteobacteria > Puniceispirillales > UBA1172 > UBA12202. Next base: position 21,856 of record CBFHXL010000026.1, on the reverse strand, counting down.
CTTGATGCTAGTGCTGATCAAGCCATGCGAGGGGTGATGGAACAGCTTTCTGGCAGCATTCCATGGCATCCAGTCGTGGTGCCAATGGCGGGGCGCGAGCTAACCGTGGATAAGGCCGCGGCTGGGGTTGCATGGATGGATTTTGATGCGCTTTGTGCTGTGCCGTTGGCTGCCGCAGATTATCTTGCACTGGCAGAACGCTTTGCTGGCCTTTTGATCAGCGATATCCCTAAATTAAATGATACCAGACAGAATGAGGCGCGCCGTTTGATGTGGTTGGTTGACGCCTTTTATGACCGGAAACGGTTTCTGATTTGTTCGGCAGAAACGGCTATTGGTGATCTTTATGATGGTCATCAGTGGAAAGCTGAGTTTCCGCGCACCATGTCACGGCTTCAAGAAATGAGCCGTTTGCCTGAGCCCTCAACCCCCTAAACTGTTATGACGATGACGCTGATCGCATGAACCGCGTATCTGCGTCATGGTGAGGACAAAAGATTAGTGTCTTCACCCATTTATTCCGCTTGTTTGGGTTGCTAAGATCATAGGGATTGATTAAGGTGGTGGCAGGTTACCTTAATGGTGATTAACGCAGAATTCATAGGTATTTTGCCGCGCCTTGTTTCAGGTCATGATGTTTCAGGCCATGATATTCAAGGGATGGCATAAGGGGGATTTATGGCACGGCATAAGATAGGTCTGGTGGGGTCTGGTAATATTGGCGGAACTCTAGCGCTTTTGGCAGGGCTGAAAGAGCTAGGGGATATTGTGCTTTTCGATATTATGGAGGGGATTCCACAAGGCAAGGCGCTGGATTTGGTTGAGGCTAGCCCGGTTGAGGGATTTAATGCCGCCATCACGGGAACGCAAGATTATGCTGATTTGGCTGGTGCGGATGTGGTTATTGTGACCGCTGGTGTCGCCAGAAAGCCGGGGATGAGCCGTGATGATCTGGTTGGTATCAATACCAGCGTGATGGAACAAGTCGGTGCCGGGATTAAGGCGCATTGCCCAAATGCTTTTGTAATTTGCATCACCAATCCGCTTGATGCGATGGTTGGTGTCTTGCAACAGGCCTCTGGTCTTCCTGCCAATAAAATTGTCGGCATGGCTGGTGTTCTGGACAGTGCCCGTTTCCGCTATTTTCTGGCAGAAGAGTTCGGCGTGTCAGTCGAAGATGTGACCGCTTTCGTTCTTGGTGGTCATGGCGACAGCATGGTGCCATTAGTTCGGTATTCCACAGTTGCGGGCATTCCTGTTCCGGATTTGATTGCAATGGGATGGAGCAGTCAGAAAAACATTGATGCCATTGTTCAACGGACGCGTGATGGCGGGGCGGAAATTGTTGGCCTGCTCAAAACAGGATCAGCGTTCTACGCGCCAGCATCTTCAGCTATTGAGATGGCGGAAGCGTATCTTAAGGATAAAAAACGGGTTCTGCCTTGTGCCGCTTATGTTGATGGGGCTTATGGACTTGATGGGCTTTATGTTGGTGTCCCTGTGGTCCTTGGGGCAAATGGTGTTGAGAAAATTGTTGAGATTAATCTTAACGCCGAAGAAAAAACCATGTTTGATCAGTCAATCGCCGCGGTCCGCTCACTTGTTGAAGTGGTGGAAAATGTGCGAGCTAATAAATAAGTCGTTGCCACAACCGGAGTCACGATAGAGGAACCCCATGGGCGAACAAAGCTCACATCAGCAGTTTTTATCAGGTGCTAATGCGATTTATATCGCCCAATTGCAACAGAAATGGCGACAGAATCCTCTTTCCATTGATGCGGACTTTGCCCGTTGGTTTGAACAACTTGATAGCATGACCGAAGGTGGTGGTGACGCCGCCTCGGCTTTGGATAGTGAGGCTAAGCCCTCATGGGGGCTGGATCAAAGCCGCGTCATTGATGCCGATATGAGATCGGTTGAACCACTGTCTTCACCTGCCCATTCTTCCGATATTCGGGCGGCCACGTTAGATTCGATTAAGGCCATTATGCTCATCCGTGCCTATCGGATCAGAGGGCATCTTCAGGCCGCGCTTGACCCGCTTAATCTGGTTGAAAAAACCTACCACCCTGAGCTTGACCCCGAAACCTACGGATTTACCGATGCGGATTTGGATCGGCCAATTTTTATTAATTATGTCCTTGGGCTTGAGATTGCGACGTTGCGGCAAATTCTTGAAATCGTCAGGACAACCTATTGCAGCACCATTGGTGTTGAGTTCATGCATATCCAAGACCCCAACCAGAAGTCTTGGATACAAGAACGCATGGAAGCCATCAGAAATCACACCGAGTTCACAGACCTTGGCAAAAAGACGATTTATGAACGCTTGGTATCAGCAGAAAACTTTGAACAATTCTTACATAAGAAATATGTCGGCACGAAACGATTTGGCCTTGATGGCGGTGAGGCCATTATCCCGGCGCTAGAACAGATTTTGAAGCGCGGATCACAGCTTGGCCTTAGAGAGGTCGTGGTTGGTATGTCGCATCGCGGACGTCTTAATGTGCTTTACAATGTTTTGAGTAAGCCATTCCGTGCCATCATTTCAGAGTTTTTGGGCAATCCTGCTAACCCTGAAGATGTCGGCGGTTCTGGTGATGTCAAATATCATATGGGCAATTCAGCAGACCGTGAGTTTGACGGTAATGAAGTGCATCTAACCCTTAACGCCAACCCATCGCATCTTGAGGTGGTGAACCCGGTGGTGATTGGCCGAACACGGGCAAAGCAGAAACAGCGCGGTGACAGTGACAACACGAAGGTCATGGGGCTTTTGATTCATGGTGACGCGGCCTTTGCTGGTCAGGGGATTGTATCTGAAACTTTTGCCTTCTCGGCGCTGCGCGGCTATCGCACTGGCGGCACCATTCACCTGATCGTTAATAATCAAATTGGCTTTACGACCGATCCGGCTTATTCGCGCTCATCCCCTTATCCAACGGATGTGGCAAAGATGGTCATGTCACCAATCTTTCATGTGAATTGTGATGATGTTGAAGCGGTGATTCACGTTGCTCGTATCGCCACAGAGTTTCGCCAAAAATTCAAAACTGATGTCGTGCTTGATATGATCTGCTATCGGCGCTTTGGTCATAACGAAGGCGATGAGCCAGCCTTTACCCAGCCAAAGATGTATGAAAAGATTCGCAGTCACCCTTCGGTGCGTAAGATGTATGCTGATCAACTGATTGCCGAGGGCTTGCTTTCCGCAGAAGAAGCGCAGGCTATGATTGACCAGCATCTTCAGCATCTTGAAGAAGAGTTTGAGGCCGGAACCAACTATAAGCCCAACAAAGCCGACTGGCTGGAGGGCAATTGGGCAGGAATGAAAAAAGCGCATGGTGATGATCGGCGAGGGTCTACCTCAGTCAGCCGTGAAAGCATCAATCTTGTCACTAAAGCTATGACGACGGTGCCTGAAGGCTTCACCATTAACAAAAAACTTGAGCGCGTCATCAATGCCCGTAAGGAAAGTCTGACAACAGGGAAAAATATTGATTGGGCGACAGCAGAACAACTCGCCTTCGGCACGCTGGTGATGGAACAAAAGATTGTGCGCTTATCTGGTCAGGATTCCTGCCGCGGCACTTTCTCACAGCGGCACGCAGTTTTTGTCGATCAAAAGACCAATGAACGCTATACGCCTCTTGATCATGTTTCCGCTGATCAGGAACAGTTTGAAGTCATCGATTCGCCCTTATCGGAGGCGTCAGTTTTAGGGTTTGAATATGGTTATAGTCAGGCTGAACCTAACGCTTTGGTGATGTGGGAAGCGCAGTTTGGTGATTTTGCTAATGGCGCGCAGGTGGTCGTTGATCAGTTTATTTCATCAGGTGAGGCCAAATGGCTTCGGATGAGTGGCTTGGTTATGCTCTTGCCTCATGGTCATGAAGGCCAAGGGCCGGAACATTCTTCGGCGCGCCTAGAACGCTATCTTCAGCTTTGCGCCGAGGATAATATGCAAGTGGTGAATTGCACCACCCCGGCAAATTATTTCCATGTCTTGCGTCGCCAGATGAAGCGCGATTTTCGGAAGCCTCTGATTGTCATGACGCCCAAATCGCTATTGCGGCATAAATCTTGTGTCTCAACACTAGATGATTTTCTGGAAGGGTCATCCTTTCATCGGGTGATTGGGGAAACCCATCAACAGATTTCCAAGAAACCTAAGCGCATCGTGTTGTGTTCAGGGAAAGTCTATTATGATCTGATCGAAGAGCGCGAAAAACGCGGCATTAAGGATGTTGCCGTTGTTCGGCTGGAACAGCTTTATCCTTTCCCACAATCCCCCTTGGCTAAGATTATTGAAGCCTCACCACAGGCGGAGGTGGTATGGTGTCAAGAAGAGCCGATGAATATGGGAGCGTGGGATTTTGTTGATCCGCGCATTGAAAAAATGCTGATTGCAATAGGGGCAAAGCATACACGGCCAAATTATGCTGGCCGTGCCGCTGCCGCTTCTCCGGCAACAGGCAGAATGTCCACGCATTTGGCAGAACAAGAAGCCCTCATTAACGCCGCGCTTGATCTCAAGAGCGAAGGGGTGCGGTTCGTTGCAGAATAATTAAGACCATCTGAAGTAAGGCATCTAAAGGAAACGGAAAGGCAGACTAATGGCCATCGAAATCAAGGTTCCAACACTTGGCGAATCGGTGACAGAAGCGACGGTGTCGCGCTGGCTGAAAGCCGTTGGAGATCACATTGGAAAAGATGAAAATCTGGCTGAGCTAGAAACCGATAAGGTAACGCTTGATGTGCCATCCCCGGTCAGCGGTAAGGTCATCACCCTTACGGTAGCTGAGGGCGAAACCGTTTCTGCTAATGCTATTTTGGCGGAAATCGAAGAAGGCGCGGGTGGTGAGACTTCCGCCCCAACCCCAGCTTCAGCCCTGGCAACACCAACAGTCACCTCACCCCCTCCTGCCGCTGCACCTGATGCCGCGCCGCGCGCGGTGAAGGATGACACGAGTCAGGGCAACATAGGGGCGATGCCCTTATCCCCGGCTGTTCGGCGTATTGTTGATGAAAACAATCTTGACCCTGCTGGCATAACTGGCACAGGCAAAGATGGCCGTTTGACCAAGGGGGATGTTCTGGCGGTTGGAAAAGCGCCAATATCTTCACCTGCTCCAACGACACCGCCTGCACCGCGCAATGAAGACCCACGCGAAGAAAGGGTGCCGATGTCGCGTCTGCGGCAGGTTATTGCTCGGCGTCTCAAAGATGCTCAGAATACCGCTGCCATGCTGACCACCTTTAATGAGGTGGATATGACAGCGGTGATGGCTCTGCGCGGCGAATATAAGGATAGTTTTGAAAAACGCCACGGCGTCAAGCTCGGCTTTATGAGCTTTTTTGTCCACGCGGTTATCGAAGCCCTGAAAGATTATCCGGCGGTTAATGCCGAGATTCATGGCAATGATATCATCTATAAAAACTATTATAATATCGGTGTTGCTGTTGGCACCCCTCAAGGGTTGGTGGTGCCTGTGCTAAGGGACGCTGATCAGATGAGTTTTGCCGAAACCGAAGCCAGCATCAACAGTTTTGGTGAAAAGGCGCGGCAAGGTAAGCTCAGCATGGCAGATATGTCTGATGGCACCTTTACCATTTCGAATGGCGGCATTTATGGCTCAATGCTGTCAACGCCTATCCTCAATCCTCCACAAAGTGGCATATTGGGGATGCATAATATTCAAAAACGGGCTGTGGTTGTATCAGGCAAGGATGGTGATCAGATCGTTATCCGGCCAATGATGTATTTGGCATTGTCTTATGACCACCGCATTATTGACGGGCGTGAGGCCGTCTCTTTCCTTGTTCGCGTGAAACAGTCGCTTGAGGACCCGCGGCGGTTATTGATCGGGCTCTAAGGAACAGAAAGGCTTTCGGAATGGCAGAACAGATTAAATGCGATCTGGTGATTATTGGCGGCGGGCCCGGCGGCTATGTGGCGGCTATACGCGCGGCTCAGCTTGGGATGGCGGTGACGCTAGTGGAAAAGCGGGCAACGCTTGGCGGCACTTGCCTTAATGTCGGCTGTATCCCATCAAAAGCGCTCCTTAATTCCTCTGAGAAATTTGCCGAACTTGCATCAGGGGAGTTGTCTGAACTTGGGATCACGGCAGGTAAGCCAAAACTGGATTTAGCGGCCATGATGGCTAGCAAAGATAAGGTGGTAGGCGGCCTGACGGATGGTATTTCCCTGCTGATGCGGAAAAATAAAATTACCCACCTTCATGGCAAAGGCACGATTACCGCGCCCGGTGTAGTTGAGGTGGATGGCGATAAAGGTCGCCAGACCATTACCACCCAAAAGATTCTGATCGCCACAGGATCAGAGGTTCAGCCACTTAATGATGTGCCCATAGATGAAGACAAAATCGTGTCTTCAACAGGGGCGCTAGCATTGGCAAAAGTGCCGAAGCAGCTTTTGGTGATTGGGGGCGGATATATCGGGCTTGAGATGGCAACGGTTTGGCGACGCCTTGGGGCAGAGGTCGAGGTGGTTGAGTTCTTACCGCGCATTTTGCCGGGTATGGATGCGGAAGTGGCGTCAAAATTCAAGTCTATCTTGGAAAAGCAAGGCATACGCTTTCGGCTTAGCACAGCGGTAAAATCTGCCAAGGCTAATAAATCTGGCGTCGTTGTGAATATTGCTTCGGCAGATGGCGGTGAGACAGAAAAACTGGCGGCAGATGTGGTTCTGGTCGCGGTAGGGCGCCGGCCTTATACCGAAGGCTTGGGGCTAGACGCGCTTGGGGTTGATAGAGATGAACGCGGCCGCATTACGGTTAATCATCACTTTGAAACCTCTGTCGCAGGGGTCTATGCCGTTGGTGATGTGATCCCGGGGCCAATGCTGGCGCATAAAGCTGAAGAAGACGGTGTTGCGGCGGTTGAGATCATGGCCGGTCATAGCGGTCATGTGGATTATGATTTGGTGCCGGGCATAGTTTATACTGATCCTGAGGTCGCCACTCTAGGTAAGACCGAAGAACAGCTTAAAGAGATGGGTATCGCTTACCATAAAGGCGTCTTTCCTTTTATGGCGAATAGCCGTGCGCGAGCGGTTGGTCACCATGAGGGCTTTGTTAAGATTCTGGCAGATCAGACCACAGATCGGGTGCTAGGCGTGCATATCATTGGTGCTGATGCCGGCACTTTGATCCATGAATGTGCGGCAGTGATGGCCTTTGGCGGGGCGGCGGAGGATATTGCGCGGACTTGCCATGGGCATCCTACCCTGAATGAGGCCATCAAAGAGGCTGCTCTAGCGGTTGATAACCGCGCCATTCATATGTAATTCCAATATTGGTGGCGGTGTTATTTTTGCCGCGCCCGCGGATGCGTATCACGGTGAATAGCGCTAAGCCCACTGGCATCAATATGGGTATAACGTTGCGTGGTTGTCAGATTAGCGTGTCCTAACAGGCTCTGAATCGCGCGAAGATCACCCCCTCCTGCCAGCATATGACTAGCAAATGCGTGTCTGAGGGCATGAGGCGTGGCGTGGCTTTCTAATCCCAATTTGTAGCGTAAGCTTTCTACCAGCCTTTGCACCGCACGCGGATGCAAAGGGCCGCCACGATTGGCTATAAACAAAGGCGCATCAGGTGAGGCCCCGCCGGGGGAATGGTCAAGCCAGTGATCAATCGCAATCCTAACGATATCAAGGACGGGAACATCACGGCTTTTGCCGCCCTTGCCAACCACCCTCAGCCATTGACCTAGTGGCGCATCACTGCGTTTAAGGGCTAGTGCCTCAGATATCCGAAGCCCAGTGCCATAAATTAAGGTCAGCACCGCGATATCACGAGCCTCAATCCACTTGGGTTGGTCAAAGGTGCGTATCGCAGCAATCATGGCTTTGACATCAACTGCGGCAATGCTTTTGGGCAGAGGTGGTTTTAGCCTAGGCGCCTTTAGGCTGGTCAGATTGATATCGTTATAATGGCCTTGGCGCATAGCAAAACGATAAAAACTGCGGATTGAGGATAAGATGCGCGCAATGCTTGTCGCCGCCATGTTTTTATCTGATAGCATACTAAGGAAAAGCCGCGCTTCTTGGCGTCCAAACTGATCAGGGGGACAGTTTTGCTGATCTAGGAAATTGAGCCATTGGCGCACATCACGGCTATAAGATTCTTGGGTTTTTGGTGAAGATCGGCGTTCATGTTCAAGCCAGATCAACCATGCGTCATGGACAGTTTGCCCTGTCATTTGCGTCTTTGGGGTCTGGCGGCTAGCGCAATGGCAATTTTCATGACCAGTTGGGTCAGCAGGTCAGTGCCATGAGATGCCGTGAAGCTGTCATCTGCATGACCTGCCAATAATAGGGCGATATCATGGGCTGGCGCAGGTAAATCTTGCGGTAATCGGACAATGGCGGCGCTTGGCGGAACATCAATCTCGGCGGCGGCAAAGGCTTTGCTTTGGGCGGTGTTGAGAGGGCCTAAAAACACACCGCTATCATCGGTTAGCGCAGTCATGGTTTGTGATGGTAACGCCGTGACAAACGGGTCGGTTGCAACCTGATTTTGGCTATCAGCCACCAGCTTGGCAGCAGCAACATCCAGAATAGGCGGAAAATAGGTTGCAATCGCTTCACCAATTTCCTCACGGCTGGTTGCCGCCAGCAACAACAGATCAGCATGATAAATCCGGCGAATGGCATCATGATTAGCCATGCTGTTATCAAGCAGGATTTTCTGCTTTCTCTGCACCTCACGCATGGCTTGTTGCGCCTTGAGGGTGAGCAGATGATTAAGATCAATAATACCGGTTTTGGTGTCTTTGTGGGATATGCTCATGGCGTTGCTTTTCCGCTCATCATAGCCTCTGTTTTTGCGTTACAGAATCGATTGGCCTGTTTTCTCCCAATCAGACATAAAAGCGGCGAGACCTTTATCTGTTAGGGGATGCTTGAACATCGCTGAGATGACTTGCGGCGGAACGGTCGCCACATCAGCACCCATCAGGGCGGCATCAACCACGTGCTGAACCCCGCGCACAGAGGCTACCAGCACCTCCGTTCGCATATCATAATTGGCATAGATGGTGACAATTTCCTCAATCAGTCCCATACCATTGCTACCAATATCATCAAGGCGCCCAACAAAAGGGGAAATGAACTTTGCCCCGGCTTTTGCCGCTAATAAGGCTTGGGCGGCGGAAAAACAAAGCGTGACATTGACCATTGTGCCTTGATCGCTCAGCGCTTTGCAGACGGATAACCCTGCCTCTGTTAATGGCACTTTGACAGCAACATTATCAGCAATCTTTGCTAATTTTAGCCCTTCTTTCAGCATCGTTTCCGCATCAGTGGCGGTGACTTCAGCGCTGACAGGGCCATCAACCAGATCACAAATCTCAGCAATCGTTTGCATCAGATCGCGGCCAGATTTGGCAATCAACGACGGGTTGGTTGTTACCCCATCAACAAATCCAGTGTTGTTGAGGGCTTTGATCTCATCGATATTGGCGGTATCAAGAAAAAGTTTCATACTTGCTGTCCTGACTAGTGGTAAAATCATCAACATCTTAGCCCAAGACAGTAAAAAGTGCTAGCCTGCGACAAGTCAGATGATAACCACTGGAGAAGACAAGATATCCGATGCCTCAATCCCCACCTGAAACGGCTGATCCACTTATTCGTGTGATGTTGGCGACGGCCCTGCCTTATGCAGATGGCGCCCTTACTTATCGCTTGGGTCAGGCAGATGCCGGATGGGCCCAGCCGGGGCAGTTGGTATCCGCACCTTTAGGCAAACGGCAAGTCACAGGAATGGTCATTGATAAGGCCCCTGATATCAGCACAGACCTGACATCAGGGGGAAAGGCGATCACATTAAAGACAGCCATTCCCTATGATAAGGACTTGCGGCTGACCCCTGAGATGCAGACATTCCTGAATTGGGTGGCGCAGTGGTATATGGAGCCGCCGGGGGCGGTATTCAAAATGGCGGTATCAGTCCCATCGGCCTTGACGCCAGAGGTCTTGCCAACAGGCTATCAGATCACTGCAACACCAGATCAGGCCAGCACGCCGCGGCGCCGTCAAATCTTGGCGGCCTTATCTGATATGGCGATTTTGCCTCAGACACTTCCCCATACTGCCGCTAGCATTCGTGCCATCACAGGCGCTAGCGCTAGCACCTTGAAATCTATGGTGGCTGAAGGTTTATTGAAAGAGACGCCTATGGCGCCGTCATCTTCCTCATCACTTTCGGGCTTACCAGAGCGCCGTCAGCCCTTAACTGATGAACAGGCGCAAGCGGCAAGCCACTTGACCGCGGCTGTTGGTGCCAGGGCTTTTCAGGCTTTTGTCCTTGATGGTGTGACGGGATCAGGCAAAACCGAAGTCTATTTTGAGGCTGTGGCAGCGGCGCTCCGCGCAGGACAGCAAGCGCTCATCCTATTGCCGGAAATTGCGCTTTCGCAAGCTTTTGAGAAACGCTGTCTGGATCGTTTTGGCTTTAGCCCTAGGCTTTGGCATTCCGGTCTCACGGATGCGCGGCGTCGGTCGGTATGGCGTGATGCGATTAAGGGGGAACCTATGGTGGTGGCAGGCGCCAGATCAGCCCTGTTTTTGCCCTTCTCGCAATTAGGGGTGATTGTCGTGGACGAAGAACACGACCATAGTTTCCGCCAACAGGACGGCGTCCGATATCATGCACGGGATATGGCCGTGGTTAGGGCTAAGCTGTCTCGTATTCCTGTTGTTCTGTCATCAGCAACGCCATCACTAGAAACGCTGGTGAATGCCGAACAGGGCAAATATGACCATATCCGCCTAGCCAACCGCTTTGGTGAGGCTGGGATGCCTGAGATCACCTTGGTTGATTTAACCAAAACCCCAACAGAACACCGCCGTTGGCTTGCCCCGCCATTAGTGGATGCGATTGGTAAAGCCTTGCAGAATCAGGAACAGATTTTACTTTTTCTCAATCGCCGGGGCTATGCGCCAATGTCATTATGCCTGTCTTGCCGAGAACGGATTGTTTGTCCGAATTGTTCAGCTTGGCTAGTGACGCATAAATCAGTGGGTCAGTTGCGTTGCCATCATTGCGGCCATTCCAGCCGCTTTCCTGAACAATGCCCATCTTGTGGGGTTGAGGGCATGATCATGCCTTGCGGCCCCGGGGTGGAACGCTTGGCTGAAGAGGTGGCATTGCGGTTTCCGGACGCAAGACAAGGGCTTTTTTCCAGTGATGTGATCACTACCTCGGCAAAGGCAGAATCCTTTTTTGATGCTGTCCATAAAGGCGAAATAGATATCATTATCGGCACCCAGATGATCGCTAAAGGCCATCATTTCCCCGGATTAACCTTGGTTGGGGTGGTGGATGCGGACCTAGGATTATCTGGCGGGGATTTGCGTGGCGGTGAATTAAGCTGGCAGTTGCTTACCCAAGTCGCAGGCCGCGCCGGACGAGCAGAGAAAAAAGGCCGTGTCATGATGCAAACCGCCATGCCTGACGCACGCGTTCTGCAAAGTTTGGTCAGAGATGATCGTGCCGGTTTTATCGCCGCTGAAAAAGCAGATCGCGAAGCGGCACATATGCCGCCATATGGCCGTCTGGCGGCGGTGATCTTATCTAGTCGTGATGATGAAGCATTAATGGCATTTGCCAGCCAAATGGCGCGGCAATGGCCTAATTATGAGGGCATGACGCTATTAGGGCCTGCCCCAGCGCCAATCCGATTATTGCGTGGTCAGCATCGGGTCCGATTCCTTATTAAAGCAGAAAGAGAAGTCAATCTTCAGCGTGCTATCGCCCAATGGTTAAATGGGTTAAAAATTCCCTCTCTTATACAGTGTCAGCTTGATATCGACCCTGTGAGCTTTTTTTAACGGAAAAATCGCGTGAAATCATTGGGTTTAGACCATTTAGCGCAGGAATTATCACGTTTTGCCTGTGTTTGGGCCAGCAGGGAATATGGTCAATTTGACGCGAGAGACGCAAAATACGCGCATTGATCTTGCTTTAGCGTTTTTCCTATGATAGCTAGCATCTCAATTATGTGTTCTGTATAAGATATGTTTCAGTGATGGATGGCCATTTGCTGAACATTTCTGACCGGGGGATTGCCGCTCCATGTCATCCAGTTCTGGGATTGCCAAACGTTACGTTAAGGCTCTGTTTGAGCTAGCCGATGCCGCAGGTAAGATTGATGCCATCGCGCGTGACTTTCACGATTTGGAAAAGATACTTGCCGATTCTGCCGAATTGCGCCGTATCGTCGAAGCGTCTGCTATCAGCCGTGATACGCAGAAAAGCGCTATGGTGGCGGTATTGGAAAAGGCAGGCGCCGATGACCTGATGGTGAAGTTTGTTGGCGCGCTATGTTTGAATGGCAGGCTTTTTGTCTTGCCACAGATTATCAGAGAATTTCTGGCCGATTTGGCCAAACGGCGGGGGGAGATTTCAGCCGAAGTCATCTCAGCCGTCCCGCTTGATGCCTCGCATGAAGCAAACATCATGGAAGCTATTGCCAGTGTGACCAAAAGCGACAAAATTGCTTTAACCACATCGGTGGATGCTTCGTTAATCGGCGGTCTGGTGGTTCGCATCGGGTCTCGCATGATTGACACGTCGATCAAAACGAAACTGAACCGGCTGGAAGCCGCTATGAAGGGTGTTGGGTAATGGATATTCGCGCCGCTGAAATTTCAGCAATCCTTAAAGAACAGATCGCCAATTTTGGCAGTGAGGCCGAGGTCGCAGAAGTCGGCCGCGTGTTATCGGTTGGTGATGGTATCGCCAGAGTATATGGCCTTGATGAGGTTCGCGCCGGTGAAATGGTAGAATTCGATGGTGGCAATAAGGGCATGGCCCTTAACCTCGAAAGCGATAATGTCGGTATCGTGATTTTCGGCGATGACCGTGATATCTCTGAGGGTACCATTGTTCGCCGGACAGGCGCCATTGTGGATGTGCCCACTGGCAAAGGTCTGTTAGGCCGAGTGGTTGATGGCCTTGGTAACCCGATTGACGGCAAAGGCCCGTTGGAAAACACAGAGCGCCGCCGGGTTGAAGTGAAAGCCCCGGGCATCATGCCGCGGAAATCTGTGCATGAACCAATGCAGACTGGTCTTAAAGCTATTGATAGCTTGATCCCTATTGGTCGCGGTCAGCGTGAGCTGATTATTGGGGACCGCCAAACAGGGAAAACCGCTATTGCTATTGATACTTTCATCAATCAGAAATCCGTCAATGATGCGGCTGGTAAAGATGATAAGAAAAAGCTGTTCTGCATCTATGTTGCGGTTGGTCAAAAGCGTTCCACCGTTGCCCAAATTGTGCGTTCTCTCGAAGAAAACGGCGCTATGGATTACTCCATTGTTGTGGCCGCCACGGCTTCAGACCCTGCCCCGCTTCAGTTTATCGCCCCTTATACTGCTTGTGCGATGGGCGAATATTTCCGTGATAACGGGATGCACGCTGTCATTGTCTATGATGATTTGTCAAAACAGGCTGTGGCCTATCGCCAGATGTCCTTGTTGCTGCGTCGTCCTCCGGGCCGTGAAGCTTATCCGGGGGATGTTTTCTATCTGCACTCACGCTTGCTGGAACGTGCAGCGAAGCTGAACGAAGATAACGGCCTTGGATCACTAACGGCATTGCCAGTGATTGAAACACAAGGCGGTGACGTGTCTGCGTTTATTCCTACCAATGTGATTTCCATTACCGATGGTCAGATTTTCCTTGAAACCGATCTGTTCTATCAGGGGATTCGTCCTGCGGTGAACGTTGGTCTGTCGGTTAGTCGTGTTGGCTCATCTGCTCAGATCAAAGCGATGAAACAGGTGGCTGGTTCTATTAAATTGGAATTGGCTCAGTATCGGGAAATGGCGGCTTTTGCCCAGTTTGCCTCAGATATGGATGCCTCAACACGGAAATTGCTGGATCGCGGTGCGCGTCTTACCGAATTGCTAAAGCAATCCCAATATTCACCGATGCCTGTTGAAGAGCAGGTGGTTTCCATCTTTGCTGGTGTGAATGGCTATCTTGACGGTCTGTCGATTGCTCAGGTTGGTAAGTTTGAAGAAGGCGTTCTCAATCATATGCGCGGGGCAGGGGCAAACATCCTCAAGACCATCCGCGAAGAAAAAGCCATTTCAGACGAAACCAAGAAACAACTGGCGGCAGAAATCGAAGCCTTCGCCAAAAGTTTCTCGTAATCGGTTCTTCACTCAACAGGATTTTGCCTCATGGCCAATTTGAAGGATTTGAAAAACCGGATCAGAAGCGTTAAGTCAACGCAGAAGATCACCTCTGCCATGAAAATGGTGGCGGCGGCGAAATTGCGCCGGGCCCAAGATAACGCCGAAGCCGCGCGTCCCTATGCTGCGCGGATGTCGGCTATTATCAATAGCCTTGCTGGTAAAGCTTCGCCTGAAACCGCACCAACTATGCTGGTTGGAACAGGATCAGATCAACGCATTCTGTTAGTGGTGCTTTCTGCTGACCGTGGTCTTTGCGGCGGCTTTAACGGAAGCATTATCCGCGCCACGCGCCGTGAAGTCGAAAGACTGAAAGGTGAGGGCAAGACAGTTGATCTCTTGATGGTTGGACGCAAGGCCAAGGACGCGCTTAAGCGTGAACTTGGTGATCTGATGGTTGATAGCCGTGAAGGTGTCCAAGGCACAGCGGTATCTTTTGCCGATATCGATAGCATCGCGGATGTGATCAGAGCACGTCTGGAAAACGGCGAGCTGGATCGTTGCCTTGTTCTCTATAACCGGTTCATTTCGGCTATCACACAAGAAGTCACCCTAAGCTCTCTTATCCCGGTAGAAGTCACAGAGACCGAAGCCATGGATGAAGACGCCGCTTCATCAGCGCCCTATGAGTATGAGCCTGATGAAGCTACCGTGCTTGAAGATTTGCTGCCACGCAATCTCAGCACCCAAATCTATACGGCTATTCTGGAAAGCTCTGCTAGTGAACTGGCGGCGCGAATGACCGCAATGGATAACGCAACACGGAACGCCGGTGATCTGATTGATCGCTTGACCATGGAATATAACCGCCGTCGTCAGGCCGCTATCACCACCGAATTGATTGAAATTATTTCTGGGGCAGAAGCGCTGTAACCCGATTAAACTGAAGCTGGAGCATCGTATCATGGCCAATAACACAAAAGGTAGACTGACACAGATTATCGGCGCGGTCGTCGACGTTGAATTTGATGGGGAATTGCCGCCTATCCTTAACGCCATCCATGTGGATAATGGCGGTCAGAGATTGGTTCTGGAAGTCGCCCAGCACCTTGGTGAGCAAACGGTTCGCTGTATTGCGATGGACTCAACCGAAGGTCTGGTTCGTGGACAAGAAGCGGTCGATACTGGCGATTCTATCCGCGTCCCTGTTGGCCCTGAAACGCTTGGCCGTATCTTGAATGTTGTTGGTGAGCCTGTGGACGAAGGAAAGCCTGTCAAAGCAAAGCAGACCTTTCCTATTCACCGTCCTGCACCAGAATATGTTGATCAGTCCACCGAAGCTGAGATTCTGGTGACTGGGATTAAGGTTGTGGATTTGCTAGCCCCTTATGCCAAAGGCGGTAAGATTGGTCTGTTTGGCGGCGCTGGTGTGGGCAAAACCGTTTTGATCATGGAATTGATCAACAACGTTGCTAAGGCGCATGGCGGCTATTCTGTTTTTGCTGGTGTTGGTGAACGTACCCGTGAAGGCAACGATCTCTATCATGAGATGGTGGAATCAGGCGTTATCAAAACTGATGGCGAAGGGTCAAAAGCGGCGCTGGTTTATGGTCAGATGAACGAACCTCCCGGTGCGCGTGCTCGTGTGGCTCTGACTGGTTTGACATTAGCAGAATACTTCCGTGATGAAGAAGGCCAGGATGTGTTGTTCTTTGTTGATAACATCTTCCGCTTTACTCAGGCTGGTTCTGAGGTGTCGGCTTTGCTTGGCCGTATTCCTTCTGCTGTGGGTTATCAGCCAACATTGGCAACCGATATGGGCGCCTTGCAGGAACGGATTACCACAACACGCAAAGGGTCTATTACCTCGGTGCAGGCGATTTATGTTCCTGCCGATGACTTGACTGACCCTGCGCCTGCGACATCATTTGCACACCTTGACGCCACCACCGTTCTGTCGCGTCAGATTGCTGAACTAGGGATTTATCCTGCGGTGGACCCATTGGATTCCACTTCAAGAATGCTTGATCCACGGATTGTTGGTAATGAGCATTATGACGTTGCCCGCCGCGTGCAGGAAGTGCTTCAGCAGTACAAATCTTTGCAGGATATTATTGCTATTCTTGGCATGGACGAGCTATCAGAAGAAGATAAGCTGGTCGTATCAAGAGCGCGTAAGATTCAGCGTTTCCTCTCCCAGCCGTTCCACGTGGCTGAGGTCTTCACCGGTTCCCCCGGTGTCTTGGTTTCGCTTGATGATACCATCAAAGGCTTTAAGGGTATCGTTGAAGGCGAATATGATCATCTGCCAGAAGCGGCATTCTATATGGTCGGCACAATTGAGGAAGCCTTGGAAAAAGGCAAAAAACTTAGCGCGGAAGCGGCCTAATTGGGCCGCCCCCTTCGGCGTTTGGAACGGGATTGAGGATAAGGTTGGATCATGGCTGAAACCACGGCATTTGAATTGGTCACCCCTGCACGCGTCATGATGGCAGTTGATGCTAGCATGGTTGTGATACCGGGTAGCTTGGGTTTGTTTGGCGCTATGCCACGTCATGCCCCCACCATCTCAACCCTTCAGCGCGGTGTTGTTGAGGTTTATGTCAATGGGAATGTCAACAGCCGCATCATGGTTGATGGCGGTATTGCGGATGTAACCGAAGATAAATGCGTTATTCTGGCTGAACGTGCGGTAGCGTTGGATAACACCCAGCGTTCTGATATCGAAAGCCAGCGGCAAACCGCGGATGCTAATGGCAACAACCGTGAGCTTGAGTTCCTAGACGCGGTGCTTGCTGCCCTCTAAAATATCGCGATTAGGAAGTTAAGGGTTAGATAAACAAATCCTTAAAATCTTCAACTAACTTTGCATAAACAGGTCTTTTGAACGGTACTGCCAGTTCA
Organism: Puniceispirillales bacterium (SeqCode); assembly: GCA_965659785.1. GTDB lineage: Bacteria > Pseudomonadota > Alphaproteobacteria > Puniceispirillales > UBA1172 > UBA12202. Next base: position 4,779 of record CBFHXL010000026.1, on the reverse strand, counting down.
GGCAGGGATAATACCGTTGACCAACGCCATTGGCAAAACTCTGGGTTTTCTGTGGCGATATTGATATCAGCATCATTGCCATGATACCGAAACGCTAACCATTTCTGTGTTTGGCCCCGATATTTGCCATCCCATAACTGATTCGCAAGCGGTTCTGGGATACTGTAAGACAGCCATTCGGGATGCTCGCGCAACAATTCGGCTTTGTTCGTACCAATTTCTTCGGCCATTTCGCGGAAACCAGCCTCAAGAGGGGTTTCCCCTTGGTCAATACCGCCTTGCGGCATTTGCCATGCTTCCCCGTGATTGTCTAGGCGTTGGCCAACAAATATCTGTTTAGCCCCGTTGATCAGGATAATGCCAACACAAGGGCGATATGGGCGGCTGATATAATCGACCCTCTGGCTCATTGTCCTAACCCGTTAAAGACGCGCAATCCACTAAGCAGGTCAACCGCCCGTGCTAACTGATAATCCTTAATGGCTTCTGGGGCGTCTGTTTCACTGGTATCTTGAGAATCATCAGTGGTTCCGTTTTCGGCATTATTATTTTCTAATGATCCTTTGAGGTCTTCTTCACGGAAAGCGCCGTCATCAATATCTTCAACAAGGGCAAGCTCAACCACGATATCTGGCACTATGCCTGTCCCTTGAATGGATACCCCTGAGGGGGTGTAATAACGTGCCGTTGTCAGGCGCATAGCGCCCTCTCGACCAACAGGGATCACACTTTGAACAGATCCTTTTCCAAAGGATCGGGTTCCCATGATCAGCGCACGGCCATGATCCTTAAATGCTCCGGCGACAATTTCCGATGCTGATGCTGACCCAGAATTAATCAGCACAACAATTGGCAGGCCATTTGAAATATCGCCCTTTTGGGCAAAGAAACGTGAGGCAGAGCCATCATTGCGCCCGCGAGTGGAAACAATCTCACCTTCGCTTAAAAAGGCGTCGCTAACTGCAATGGCTTCATTTAATAAGCCGCCCGGATTGTTTCTGAGATCAATAATCAATCCGGCAAGAGACTTGCCGTGTTGGTCTTTAAGCAATTGCACGGCGTTAACCAACCCCGGGGTGGTTTGTTCGCTGAATGTGGTGATGCGGATATATCCAACATTTCCAAAACTCTCAAAACGGACGCTTCGCATCTTGATCACATCACGAGAAAGCGTGACATCAAAAACCGGTTTAGCGCCGCGCTTGACGGTGATGGTAATCTCACTGCCAATTTCACCGCGCATCAAACCCACAGCTTCGGTTAGGGTCATGCCAAGCACGCTTTCACCGTCAATGCCTACAATCAAGTCGCCAGAGAGAATGCCAGCTCTATCCGCAGGGGTGTCGTCAATCGGAGAAACCACCTTAACGAACCCGTCTTCCATGGTGATTTCAATGCCTAATCCGCCAAACTCACCTCTTGTGCGCTCTTGCATATCATTAAAGTCTTCGGCGCTTAGAAAATTGGAGTGAGGATCAAGCGAGGTCAGCATGCCATTAATGGCAGAATAGATCAGCTCTTTGTCATCAACCTCTTCGACATAATTATATCTAATACTTTCAAAGACTTCACCAAAAAGCGCCAAGCTGTCATAAATGCTGTCACTGGTGGATTGGCTTTGTGAAGGGCTAGGGATAAAGGTGGAAGCCCCTGCCATCAAAACAACGCCGCCTATTGCAAAATAGAAATAACGAAACAGACGATGGGTGAGTGATATGTTATGGCGCATTATTAATATCCAAACTTTGAGCATATTCAAACTAACCTATGTTGCCCATAGATTAAAGCAAGATCAAGGCAAAGCGGGTTATTCTGTGATGAAAAGGGATGATCCGGTCATTTCTTTGGGAATGGTAATGCCCAAAAGGGATAAAAGCGACGGAGCCAAATCACTTAGACCGCCATTTTTCAGCTGGCTACCTGCTGGCGCCCCAATCCAGTAAATGGGAACAGGGTTAGTGGTATGCGCCGTATGCGGTGAGTTTGCATCATCATCCCACATCACTTCACAATTGCCATGATCAGCGGTTAATAGCATGGTTCCGCCAACGGAATTGAGGGCGCTAACAACCTCACCAATTGCTTGATCAACGACTTCCACGGCGGTGATCGCTGCCTCTAATACGCCTGTATGTCCCACCATATCAGGATTGGCAAAATTGACGATAATCAAATCATGCTGCTTGTCCATGATGGATGCGAGCAGTGCCGTCAAGACGGCATCAGCGCTCATATCAGGTTTAAGATCATAAGTAGCCACTTGAGGCGAGGGGATGAGGCAACGCTCTTCCTTGGCGTGAATATCTTCAGCGCCGCCATTAAGGAAAAAGGTAACATGTGGGTATTTTTCGGTCTCAGCAAGGCGAAGCTGGCTCATCCCTGCGGCGGCAACAACATCCCCTAGGGTATTGGTCAATGCGATAGGCGGGAACAGCACCTCTGATACCGCATCAAGGCGTTCAGAATATGAAGCCATGGACACAGGGCGCTCAAGTGTTGCGACGGGCGGCACATTCACCAAGGGCGTATCATCAAAAAGAAGACCAGCAAGAAGTTGCCGCACCCGATCCGCTCGAAAATTAGCGGTAAGGATGCCGTCCCCATCACTCATGCCTTTATAAGCGCCAATGATGCTAGGCAAAATAAACTCATCTGTCTCACCGCGCAATTCTGCCGCGGTAATAGCACAGGCGGGATTATCGGAATGGTGATCAGCCTTGCCATGAGCAATCGCATTGATAACAAGCGAGGTGCGTTCCCAGCGATGATCCCGATCCATGCCATAATAACGACCAGAGATAGTAGCAATCTCTGCCTTTGCCGGCAGACGGGTTTGCAGCCATGCCAAATGCGTGGCGGCGGTGCCGGGTAAGGTATCACGCCCATCAGTGAAAAGATGCAGTTTGGTGCTAACGCCACGGCTTGTCATGGCCTCAGCCAAGGCCAGAATATGCTCCCGATGGCTATGCACGCCGCCATCAGAGATCATTCCCAAAAGATGAGCGGTGGCATGACGGGGTTTTAGCTGGTCGGCGAATTGATCTAAGACAGGGTTTTTCTGAAGTGTGCCAGCATGAATAGCATGATCAATACGCACCAAATCTTGCTCAATAATACGGCCTGCGCCAATGGTCATATGCCCCACTTCAGAATTGCCAACTTGCCCATCAGGCAAACCAACAGCCCCGGCAGACGCATCAAGAAAAGCCTTGGGTACGGTTGCATCTAGTTTATCAATGATAGGGGTATGGGCCAGCCGAACCGCGTTATTGCGTGACGCTTCGCTATGCCCCCAACCATCCATGATAGCCAGAACGACGGGTTTCTTTTTGGTTATTCCTGTCATGATGCCTTTTTATACGACAATCAGAAGAACCTTGCCAAGCCGCTTCCTCTAGCCATGGTGGTAGGGATGCCCGATTAAGATCATTTCTGCCCGATAAAGCTGTTCTGTCAGCATAGCGCGAACCAAGAGATGCGGCCAAGTTTGCTCACCAAATGCGAGGATAATATCAGCATTTTTGATAACCTTAGCGCTATGCCCATCTGCCCCGCCAATAGCAAAGACCGCGTCACGCACGCCATCATCGCGCCATTGCTTTATCTGTTCTGCCAAGGCGCGAGAGGAGAGGGATTTTCCACGTTCATCAAGGGCAATCAGCTTGGCGCCAGAGGGAATTGAGGCAAGAATCTTCTCACCTTCATCTTCAATTCGTGCCGCCCCAGCAGGTTTTGACGAATCGCGTTCCATCAGCTTACCTTGATGCGGCAGGCGGTTAAAATATTTCTGGGTTAGGGCGGCTTCTGGCCCGTTGCCAGCCTTACCAATGGCAGAGATGCTCAAGCGCATAGGATAGCCCCGGGGGTTAGGGCGTGGCAGTTTCTATCGCTGGACGCGGAGTGTCTGTCGAATCAAGCCACATTTTTTCCAGTTGATAAAACTCACGCACTTCAGGGCGGAACAGATGAACGATAATGTCGCCAGCGTCAATCAGTATCCAATCCCCTTGCTGGGCGCCTTCGGTGCCGCGCGTCGAGACGCCATGCTCTTTCATGGTCTTCCCAAGATGATCAGCCATGGCAGAAAGCTGCCGTGAGGATGTTCCTGAAGCGATAACCATATAATCAGCGATAGAGGATTTGCCCGCTAAAGGCACAATAACCAGATCAGAGGCTTTGTCATCTTCAAGCGAAGAGATCACTAACTCAAGCAAGCGTTGACTATTAGCGTCGGGCTGTGCGGAAAGGTTGGGATGATCGGAAATAGGTAACTCCTTCACTCTATCTTATCCGTCATATGAGATAATCATAAAACAGATCATGTCAATTGCCAATATTTAATCGGTATCCCTCAAATAGGGTTTTCATTCTTGCGGGTTGCCCGAATAGCGGTAGCTGATAGGCTAATTTGCCGCGCTTCAACAAAGCCCCAATATCGCCCTTTGTTATGACCATGCTTGGCGGCATATTTCAGCCGCCTTGGGGTGATCCGCGTCAAACGGGCGGCGGTCTGACTGCCAAGCGCCTCAGCGCGATAATGAGGCCGATTAACGACAACGGGAATAGCATGACGAAGAATGCCATCTGGTCTGTGCCAGAGATGAAAAGAGGCAAGGTTATCTGCCCCCATTAAAAAATAGAAACGTAATCGCGGGCAGGTTTTTGCCAGCATCTTTATAGTATCAGCAGAATAGCGCGTGCCGATGGCCTCCTCAAGGCGGCTTACCACCATGCGGCGGTGATGCCGGCAGGTAGTTGCCATGGCCTTGGCACTAGCAT
>CBFHXL010000025.1:0-29133 GCA_965659785.1 Puniceispirillales bacterium (SeqCode) | reverse complement strand
CCCGGCGCCGTCTTTAACCCAAGACATGACCCAGCAAACCACCGATATCACTAAGCCTGATCTAGAAGTTCAGACCAAAACCAATGATGGTGAAGGCAGTGATGGTAGCGCAGATGATATCCTCAAAGCGCTTGAGGATGCGATTGCGCGTGGTGATATTGAGGTGGAAACCTTAGGTGAAAATGTTGTCGTTAACTTTACGGCGTCAGACACAGAACAGCAAAATATGCCGCAATTGTTAAAAGAAACCTTGAATGCCCTTGAAGCCGCAAAGCAGGCAGGTGGTCAAGCAGAGCAAGATGTTTTGTTTGGTGGTATTGAAGACAAGCTTAAACAAATGATTGCCGCCACAGAAGCTGCCGAAGCCCAGCAACAGCAAATGGCGCAAGCGTCATCAGAGGCCAGTGAAGCTGCCCAAGATGCAAACCGCAAGGCCGAAATAGCTGAAGATGAGCTAAAAATTGCGCTGAAACAGGAAATAGGCCAGGGCCTAGTCGATGTTGAACGCATTGATGATAAAGTTATCGTCACCGTAGGCTCAGGTGGGGCGTTTGCCTCTGGCTCTGCAAGCCTTACGCCGCAAGCGCAGGAGATCATGAATAAAATCGCTGGCACCAGCAGTGATGGCCAAGGCAAGATCAAGGTCTCAGGTCATACCGATGATGTGCCACTGGTCTTTGGCTCTACGTATCGTGATAATTGGGATTTGGCGGCCGCTCGTTCTGCCAGTGTTGTACAGGCCCTTGAAGACACTGGCGTTATTCAAGGCCAGAGGCTAGAAGCCATCAGCTATGGTGAAGCACAGCCGGTGGCATCTAACGATACCGAAGATGGCCGCTCAAAGAACCGCCGCATTGAAATTGAGATCAATTACTAACTTCCCCTTGTGCCAGCATCCTTGATTATGATCAGATGCTGGCATGAGCATAAGGCCGCCTAGAGGTTGAAACCGGGATCAGGTGTTGGCCTTTCTTTTTGCCCCTTTCCTCGATCTGAGATGTCTCTGTTGCTACGCCCACCCGCTAGGAATAGAAAAAGGGTGTTCCCCCTATGGAAAACCCCTGCCATTTAAGATTGCCAGTTGCGGTGTCAGACCATGACCATGTATCGCGGGTATCTGTCCCCAAGCATAAAAATACGCCAGCGTCACACGCGATGGCATCCTAGGGATAAGCTAAGTTTTAAGGGAAGGGGGGTTAGCTACCGGGGATAGAAGACCGCTTACGCTTCTTTTTTGGCGGCTCAGGGTTAGGTTCAGGATCGCCAACAAGAGAGTTTCTAAAGCGTGCCTTGTCATCAATTTTACGGACGATCTGTTGTGCCTCTTTGAGATCACGCGCCGCGATCACCATCCACATCTGATATTCTTTATAGATAATAAAGCTCCGCAGCATCATCAAATATCCGCGCTTAAAATAAAGCGCCAATAAAATATAGCTGATGACAAACAGCACCCAATGCACAGCAAAGGTAATCGCATAGATCACCGAAACCGCCAGCAAGGGTTCAAACAGACGATTCTGAATGAGCCAAATTGGTGGAACATAGAAGGCAATGGGATCAGGTGAGGTGTCAATAATCTCACAACGGCGATAAAGGTCTTTCAGCACCTCAAAAACAACTAAGTCCTCACGGACGGGAAATTGATAATCCTTGATGGCTTTGACGATCTCTTCAAGGTCTTCGGGCTTTGGAAACTCAAGAGTTACCCCAAGTGGGCCATAGCCGATGATGTTAAAGATGCACCCTTTGCGCAGGACGGTCAGAACGACGCCTGCCTCCTCATCACATTCTTCCATAAGGGTTTGAAACTCAATGATGCCATCCTTGTAGACTTGACCATCCACACCAAAGATAATATCTCCCACCGCCAGCCGTAACGTGCGGGCGCGAGAGATAGCATTTACCTCTTTAATGACAAGAAGGCTGGAATAGGCGTTCACATTTTCGCCTAATCCTATGCCATCGGGTCTTATCTCATCAGGGCCTGCACCAAAGGTTTCATCAGGCATGATCATTTCCTTTCATGCCGGAACATAGCGTATTCATTAGGGAAAGGTAATGCTATTTTTGTTGGATTCGATCTGCTGCATGATGAGCATATTCTGTGACATCATTTTGTTCAGCAGCTCAAGCAATTCCCCTTGGCGTGTATAGATGGCGTTTAATTGGCGACCATCATCCATGCCAGTTGCCATATTGCTAATCGCTTCCATAGTGCTGGCTTCAAGGGCGCTTAGCTCGGTCATAACGCGTTTGTTTTGGCCTGTGATTTCATTTGCCAGACCTTTGCTAACGGCATCTGTAAGCGCCTTATTGCTAGCAGACACTTTATCCGTGGTTTCCTGCATCTTTGTTACAATGGCATCACGGGTCAGTTCAATATTGCCATTGAGGTTCTGCAATTCAGAAATCAACTGATTGTTCTGTGTAACCAAAGACTGCTGTGTTTTAAGCGCAGATTGAAGGCTGGTAAGTGTTGAGTTCACGTCATTCACATTCTCGGCAAAAACGACCAAGGCCTCACGGCTTGTGCTTGTGATGGCATTCAGATCAGACATCGTGCGGAAGTAAATCAGACCAGCAAAAATAGAGGTAACAACGACGCCAATCACGGCGCTGAAAAAGATAATGGTTGTGGAACGTTGTATTTTTTTCACACTGCCCTCCAGCGCCTGATTTTCACGTTTGATCTTGCCGTATTCCGCTGTCACATCGGTAGCAGCATCGGCGGCATCAAGTGCAATCTTGATGCTGTCCTGAATATCCTTTGGTCGCATACTCATTATCTTCTCCTCAAAAGGGTTCAGCGCCTATTCTTGGCAGAAACCAGTTTCGCTTCGTAATATGCACATTCCGTGCCAGCCGCCTCAACAACGCTTCGTGATGGCAACATGCGTCCCTTAAAGCCAAACTGCCGACACCCATAGGGTCTGTTAGGATCATGAGTGATAAAATGGTGCCGACACTCAAAGCAATTTAGCGACTTTTTAGGGTTTTCTTTACGGTTGGTCATGATGGGACTTTCGGAATTGTTTGAACATCATAACCCAGTTGGCTATGCGAAAGCGTAGCGCCCCAAGAAAACACAGAAACGCGGCAAACCACGATAAGCCCGCCCGGAGGGAATTGCCCATGTCATGCCATTGAAGCGCGGATAAAACCAGATAGATGGCCGACCCAAAAAAGGTAACGGTACTAATCAATTCCCCTAGGCTATGGTGTCTTGTTCTTGGCATATCACATTCTCCGACTTCTACTCTTAGTTCAACAATTGACCGAACTCATCATACTGCATATCTGTTGGCACATTAACATCAGGTTCTTGTAATACCTCGCCGCGGTCAATGCGATAGATATAAGCCAACACAACCGCCACCGCATTATATAACTTTTCACTAATTTCCGCGCCAATGTCACCAGTGAAATAAAGCGCTCTTGCCAGCAAAGGATTACGGAAGACAGTAATCTCATGCTCATTAGCTTTGGCAATGATGCGTTCCGCGATTAACCCCTTACCCATGGCAAGGATTACAGGCGCGCCGCCTTGTTCAGCAGTATAGCGTAGGGCCACGGCAAAGTGTGTTGGGTTAACAATAACAGCGGTGGCTTCGGCGACTTGATCAAGCGCGTCTCTTTGGCGAGAACTTTGCCGGGATTGTTCCATCTGCATTCGACGTATTTTCGCCTTCACCTCTGGTGAACCTTCGGTTTCTTTCATTTCGTCTTTCAATTCCTTCATCGACATTCTTAGGCTTTGCATATGGGTATGGCGTTGCCAGAAATAGTCAATCGCGGCGATGATCAATAAGGCAATCAACATCATCCCGATGAGCACTTGCAGGCCTAACAGCATCATGTCTAGAGCCTGATTCATGGTACTTTGTGTCAGGGGTATGACGCGCGGGATAAACTGATAAATCACCACCGTGGCGATCCCGAATAACAGCCCCACTTTAAGAAGCGACTTGCCTAATTCCACCAAACCCTTGACGGAAAAAATACGCCCTAATCCGGAAACGGGATTGATCCGGTTGCCTTTGAAACTTAACGCTTTGGCAGAAAAGTTAATTCCGCCAACCGCAAGCTGTGTCATTAAGACAACAAGAACAATAGGCACAGCGATGATCGCCATCAGCAAAATGAAATTCCAGAAAATGACTTCCACCCTTGCCAGCCATGCCCCTTCAAGCATTTCTGGGTGGTCAAAAATAAACAAAGACCCCCATGTCTGAATCATCTGGCTGCCAAAAATAGGTACCATGGATATGATAGCTAATCCGGCAAGCATACCCGTAAAGACGAACATTTCCTTAGAGGAAAGCACGCGACCATCTTCCCTCGCTTTATCAAGTTTTCGTTGCGAGGGGTCTTCGGTCTTTTCTTGGCTGTCATTTTCTTCAGCCATGATGCAATGCTCCTATCAGGTCATGAAGATGCTGGATCGCGTCATTGGTCAGGTCTGACATGGCGTAACCTAGAAAATCAGCGGCAAAATAAAGGACGAAAAAGACCCCCATCAGCGAAATGGGAAAACCAAAGGAAAACAGATTCAACTGTGGCGCTGAACGCGTCACAATGCCTATTGAAGTGTTAATAAACAAAAGAATCATGGTGATAGGTAACATAATCATAGCGGCGCTAAAGAACATGGCTCCTGCCGCTTTGATGCCAGATGCCACCATAATATCCGCATCAGGCTGAAACCCAACAGGCATAATATAATAGGTTTCAAGGATTGACCTTATGATGATCAGATGACCGTCAAGACTGACAAAAATTACCATCAGAAACAGATAGAGGATTTGACTAACCACAGGCGTCTGGCCGCCAGCGTTAGGATCAACTTGTGCCGCGTAACTTAGCCCAGAGGTAGAGGCAATTTTCTCACCAGCCAAAGACACCGCACCGAAAAAGATTGTCAGAATTAATCCTGCGCATAACCCGATGCTGATCTCTGTCATAACAATGGTAATCAATACAGGTGAGCCAAGGATTTCCGGCGATAATAACGGCATGGTGATAGCAATTGAGGTCGCCAGGGAAATGGACATGATAATCCGAATATTTAAGGGGACCCATCGCGCCCCAAAAAATGGCGCGGATAGGATGAAAGCGCCAATGCGCAAACTGCTAACAAAGAAATTCGCTAAATACGCCATGATAAGCTGTAATTCCATCCCCGGAAGGGCTGGCCCAGCAACACCGTCAATAGCAAGGTCAGCCCCCATCAGTTAATCGCCACAATCTGATCAAAGGTGAAGGCAAAATAGCTGGTAAGGGTATTCAGCATATACCCCGATAACAGCCCAAAGACTAACAAGACAATGATCAACTTAGGCACAAAGCTAAGTGTCATCTCGTTGATTGAGGTCGCTGCCTGAATGATGCCGATCAAGAGACCAACCGCTAGTGCAACCATCAATAGAGGCCCAGCGGTCAAAATGATCTGCCAGAACATATTTTGCAGAAAATCCACATTGCTATCAAAACTCATGATCTTGGTCTTTCTTGCCGCCGGGCGGCATTACATGGTGGAATAGGTTGCAACAAGTGAACTGACGGTCATTGCCCAGCCATCAACCAGAACAAACAAAAGCAATTTGAAGGGCAGGGATACCAGCATGGGGCTAAGCATCATCATACCCAGTGACATCAGGGTTGAGGCAATAACCATATCAATGACCAAAAACGGCAAGAACAAAAGGAAGCCAATTTGAAAAGCGGTCTTTAATTCTGAGGTTATGTAAGCAGGCAACAGCACAGAAAAAGGAACATCAGCATTAGTGGCATAAGGCTCATCACCTGCCATTTCAGAAAACATCGTCAGATCATTAATGCGAGTATTCTGAATCATGAAATCCTTGATTAAGGCACTGCCAGAATCAAGCGCCACATCAACCCCAATTTGCCCATCGAGATAAGGTGAAAGTGAGACTTCGTAAATCTGGCTGAAGGTGGGCGCCATAATGAAAAAGGTCAAAAACAAAGCAATAGCAATCAGCACCTGATTTGGAGGGGTCTGCTGTGTTCCTAACGCTTGGCGCAAAATGGACAGCACAATAATCACACGCGTGAATGAGGTCATGCCCAACACTAATGACGGCAATAAGGTTAGGGCGGTCATCAGCATCAGTATCTGAAGCGACAGGGAATATGTTGTTGCCCCATTGCTATTATCGACAACCGTAAAAGCAGGTAAACCGCTTAGCGTATTGCCAAGACCGTTCTGGGCCATAGCGACGCCAGCGGTCATGATAAATATGAAGGCAAGCCCAAGGCGAGCAAAGAGAGTGGAAGTGGTCATGACTGGGATAATCCGAGTAAAGGGTTGCGCTGACGAGCCTGCTGCATAGCTTTTAGAAAAGGGGAACTGGCAGAGGTCTTCGGAGCAGATTTCTGATCTGCCTCAACCCTTGAAGAAAGGGTTGCGGATGACTTGGCTGATGGTTTTGTTCCTGTGGCGGGTTGCGAAGGCCGCGCCCTATCCACAGGCATAATGACAGGCGCTTGATTTTTAGTGGTCAGAACCAGATAGGTTTGCCCATCAATCGTTACCAGCTTAATTCGCTCATGACCGCCGATGCCGGTATCTTCAATCAGTTTAATCCGGCGATCGTTTCCAAACTGGGCTTTCAAAGGCCCTTTGAAGCGCCGCGCCAGCAGCATCAGCCCGATCAGCACTGATAAAAATACTGTGATCGTGATAAGCTGGCTATATGTAAAGGTTTCAGACATGAATGCCCCATCAACAACTGTTCGCGTTGATAGAGGCAAAAGCTATGCCAGCTTGATGCGCTATTTTTTAACGGTTTGATTATTAATAAAAAATTAATATTTAGAGAGGTGATTTTCTTAATATGTCAGAAAATTGTCACCTCTTATCTATCAGATCAGCGCACCAGATCATGATGATGCGTGCTGATCAGATTATAGATTTTCCATGCGTTTTTCTGGCGACACAATTTCGCTGAAACGGATACCGAACCGCTCGCCAACCATCACCACCTCACCGCGGGCAATGATAGTGCCATTGACCAGAATATCGAGGGGATCACCAGCAAGGCGATCAAGCTCAATCACTGAGCCTTCGTTAAGGCGCAGCAAGTCACGGATTTTAATTTCGGTTTGCCCAACCTCAACCGTCAAGGTGACATCAATATTTTCCAACACCCGCAGATTATCAACGCTAACACGTTCCGCAGATTTTGCCCCTTCGGTAGGGGCTTCGGTTTGATTTTCGGTTTCTTCGGCCATGATTATATCCTCTTTTGGCTAAAGCTTAATTTTCAACACGTTTGGTGAGTTTGACCGCGGCTTGTCCATTTACCTCGCCAACTTCACCCATAAAGATCACATGCTCTTTGAGCAAAACCTCTACCCCGTCATTAATCTGCATCGGGAAAGTATCGTCAGGTCTTAGAGTGATCAGCTTGTTCATAGAAACGGTGGGCTGACCAAGTCTTGTTACAATCTCAAGCGGGATTTCCATAATCGCTTGTTCCATGCGTTCACGCCAGGTTTTGTCATCATCCACCATATCGGATTGCACCCTTGAACGCAGTTGGCTGGCAATTGGTTTCAAGGTTTGCAATGGGTAAATAATATCAAAAGTAGCGGCCTCAACATTCGGCAACTGAACGACAAATGAACAGATGATGACCAGATCATTGCCATCCACAAATGAAGCAAATTGAGGGTTAACCTCACGGCTGCTAGGCGTTATTGAAATGCGCGTCAGGTCTTTCCATGATTCCATCAGCGCAGAGTTTAGCCCTTCGCTGATCAATTCAATGACCCGTTCCTCAGTGGTGGTGAACTCATTCCGGCGTTGTTTCAGGTTTGAGATTTTCCCGCCATAATATGAATTGGTTAATATGGAAATGAAGCTTGGGTTAAGCACCAGCATCATACTGCCGCGCAACTCTTCAATTTTGGAGATGTTAAGGCTAAGGAAATTATCCACATCAGAGGTATATTCATCAAAGGTTTTGACCTCAGGTGGAAAAGAGGAAATCCGCGGCTGTATCCGAAGCATGGGCAGAAAAATGCCGCGCGCAAGGCGAGAAAACCTCTCATTAACCATTCTCAGCGCATAGTAATCCCCCAGAAGGGACAAATCATCTGAGCCAAACTGAAATGATCTGATATCCGCATTGTTACTAATGTCGGCTATCGCCCCATGGTTGGTGGCTTCACTTTCCAAGCCATCAATCAGGGCGTCAACTTCGTTAGAGCTAAGTTTTCGGGTGGATGTCACAATAGACCTCGCCAGATGAACAGATGATTAATCACATTATTGCAACACAAAAGAGGTGAAATGCACGCGCTCAATCCCGCCGAAACCTTCCAGCTCTTCTAGCTCTGTGTTAAGGGCTTCTTTGATCGCTTCGGCAAGCATCATGCGGCCAGCCTCACCTTTAATGTCGTCTTCGGTATAATTACCAATGCGCTGCAAGATAACAGAACGCAAGCCTAATTCATGAGCTTCCACTTGCTGCATAACGGTATCATCAAATTGCGTGGATACTGCTAGACCGAGCTGAAGCATTTTGCGCGAACTATCAAGGTTTGTGGTGAAAGTTCCAGCAAACTCATAATAAATCGTCTCAAAGATTTCCTCTTCAGGGGTTTCCTTTGATACTTTTTCAGGATCGGCGTTGGCTTCTTCTTCTGCGGCTTTGGCGGCGTCACGCTCTTCCATACTGCGTTCGATCATTTCTTCTAATTCTTCTTTTTCAATCACCTCACCTGAAGGGGCAAAGAAGAAATAGCCAACCACCAAACCTACGGAGATCAGGCCACCAAATATGCCGATTTTCTTAAGAAGCGGTTTTAGTCCGCCAGATTTCTTTTCATCTTCGTTATCGTCAGCCATTGCTCTATCCTCACATCGTGACGTTAAGCCAGAATATTAATCTGACTATTATTAGCATTTTCTAATGTTTTAGTCGATGGATCGTCGACGGAATCCTTTTGTCCGCTCTGCTCCTGATCAGGGGTATGGTCTTTTCCGCCAGACGGATTACCAGAATTACCCTGATGACCATGTTGCGCGCCTTGCCAGCTTGATGTGTTCATCTGACCAAGCTTAATGCCATGTTGTTCAAATATTTGCTGCAGTCTGTTTTCAGGGTCTGCCAACATGGATGCAGCCTCAACACTGGTTGAGGTAATGCTCACCGAAGACACATTGCCTGTCATGCTGATCTTAAGAACAAGTCGCCCAAGGCGTTTCGGCTCTAGGATGACTTCAATAGACTCATCGCCATTGCCGGTTGCGGCAGATTGCATATTACGGATGAGACGATCAGGCCAGTTTTGCTGTTGCATATTCAGGCGCAACAATCGGCCATCTTTACCCTGATCTAAACCCATGCGCGTATCTAAATCCGCCCCGGGATTTCCATTCTGGCCCTGTTGATGGCCCTGTTGGTTTCCGGGCTGGTGTCCTGATTGCTGACCAAAATGGCCACCTTGTTCAGTGCTTGTACCCCCAGACATTGACGCCCCAGACATTGTCCCTGAAGGCGCCAGATTTGACCCGGCGATTTGGCTAATCCGTGTTTCCATCAACTCTGCCTTTGTCTGGCTTGGAACAGCAGGTAACGGTTCTGATGTTTTTGTACGCCATTGACGCCGCGGTATGGTCAGATCATCGCTATTGGCATTCGGTTTGTGATTTTTATTCAATGCCATCACGGGATCAGCCTTTTCAGGCATCTCTTTTTCCGCGTTTACGGGTTTTTCGATGAGGGGTTTTAAGGCATCTTGCGTGTCCCCATCATTCACTAAGGCAGAAGCAGCAGTGGGGGTGAGGGGGGCATTCTTAGTCACTTCCTCGGCTGGTGCCGGCATTTTTGCTGGTATTTGGGAAGGCATTAGTGTTGGCATAGCCTGTGAGGTCAGTTTAGCCATTGGGCTATGCTGTTCAAACGGTCCATATAGATGCTCAGCGCTAAGTTCAGGGGCAGAGCTGTTAGTGGTATGATTGGCCCTAACACTCATCCCAGCAATAAGGTCTTGCTGTGGGTGCGGGCCATAAATCGCGTTGAGCAAGCTGGCGCCGTTTAGCGGTGACGCGGAAATAGCATTATGAGTATCCGCAACAGGGGCGCTATCAGGCGCATGATCAAGAGCAGGCATGGTCTTGCGCATAAGACTAGCCAGAATATGAACAGAATGGCGCGCTTCCCCATATTCGTTCTTCATCTTTTGAGGGGTGGATTTATGATTTCCCGGTGTCTGCAAAATCAGGTCGTGGGTTTTGCCCGGGTGGTGATGATCCTCAGCATTTCGGCCAGAAAGGGGTTTCATCATCACTGTCTCGGTCAGGGAAGCAGGGGCAACTTTGGGCGTATCGGGATGCGTTATCAGCCGTTCAGATGCCATGCGCGATGCCCAATCCAACATAGCCTCTTTTGGTTCTGGCAAAGTCAAAATATTTTCTAAAAGGGGCAGCAGGTCTTGGCTGGTTTGCTCATTAAGATAGGGTTTGACGCTATCATCGGAAATCACCTTCGCCAGCACCTGCTCAGCGTTGGGATGCTCGCCGTCCGGACCGCTATCTTGTGATGTGCTTACGCCTTCCTCGCCTGAGAGCTGATCCCAGTCAGAGATGGCAGACAGAATAGCGTCAAAAATAGCCGCAACGCCATCAACGGCTTCACCGCTTTCGCTGGCTAATCCCCCCGTTTTACCGGGTGCAGATAACGAGGCAACATTAATTGTGGTCATGAGCAAACATCATCCTTGCTTAAAAATCATCAGCAAGAGTGATGCAAAAACAATGCCAAGAGAAAGATAACTCAGGCTTTTGTCGCGCTTTGGTGTTGTGAGCGTGGCACATCAGTATCAGCTTTTTCTTCTTTTTGATCTCGTATCATCTGTTTGTGTTGCCGCGATTTATCAGTAGCTCTGTTTTTTCGGATAAGCGCTTGGCTGAGAATGATTTGTTCATCATTAATTTCAGTTTCCAGAAACCCTTTGCGGCTTTCTATCAATTTCACTTGCTCACTAATCTTGCCGCCATAATGCTGAGCGGATCGAATAGCCATCATTGAGGTCGTCCCCGGCTTTAATTGGGTTTCTGCCGCCATCTCGGTTAATTTTTCGCTGATAGCGGTAATTTTCTGATGTTCTTCATCAAGGGTGCGGATGGTGTCTGCCCGCGCCATAGCAATAACCTTTTCACGCAAAGCCAGCCGTTCAAAAATATCGCGTTTTTTTGTCATGAGGCTACTTTGGCATTAAGGCACTAAGGCCTTCTATGCTGATCTTGATATCGGCTTTTTCAGCTTCATTCTGTTGAATGTAAGCCATTAAAGCAGGCCAAAGCTGAACCGCGCGGTCAAGTTCAGGGTCTTGCCCTTGGCGATACCCGCCCATCAAGATCAGGTCACGGTTTTCCAGATAAAGCGCCACAAGACGTTTGAATTGTCGCGCCATCTGTTGATGTTCAGGGGTGGTGATCTCATTCATCACGCGGCTTACCGAAAGTGACACATCAATAGCTGGATAAATCCCCATCTGAGCCTGATTTCGGGACAGCACAATGTGACCATCTAGAATGGCACGCGCGGTATCGACCACGGGATCATTGCCGTCATCGCCATCTGCCAAAACGGTATAAAATCCAGTGATGGACCCTTGCCCGGGGGTGCCGGTTCCGGCGCGTTCAATCAGGCGAGGCAGTAAAGATACCACCGAAGAAGGATAGCCTTTGGATGTGGGCTGTTCACCCAAGGATAATCCGATCTCTCGTCTGGCATGGGCCACACGCGTTAACGAATCCATGATTAGCAGAACATTTTTGCCTTTATCCCGATAATATTCGGCAATCGCCGTGGCGCGTTCAGCGCCGCGAATACGCAGCAAAGGCGACCGATCCGCAGGAACCGCAACAACAGTGGTGCGCGCGCGAGTTTCATCATCAAGAACAGTATTCACAAAGCCGCCAACTTCACGGCTTCTTTCCCCAATCAGCCCAATGACAACAATATCAGCATTGGTGTAACGGCTCATCATGCCAAGCAGAACAGACTTCCCTACGCCGGACCCGGCAACAATACCAATTCGTTGCCCCTGACCAACCGTTAAAAGTCCATTAATCGCCTTGAGGCCAACATCAAGCGGTTCTGTGATTGGTGCGCGCAACATAGGGTTAAGCGGCTTTCCTGCCAAAGGCCATGTGTCATCCATCCCACCAAGTGGCTTGCCATCTAGGGGTTCCCCTAGGGCATCGGTCACACGGCCTAGTAAGCCGTCGCCAACGGGAATATGATGCCCTGTGTTGATTAATGTCACCGTTGCGCCATCGCAAATCTTGGCATCATGATCCAGCATAGCCAGCATATTCCGGCCATCATTAAAGCCGACAATTTCTGCCATCGCTGGCTCACCTGTCAGGGTTTCAATCGCACAAACCGAACCGATAGGGGCAGGAAAGCCATCACATTCCACAAATTGCCCGTCAAAGCGGCAAACTTGGCCATAATGCGTTTCCCCACGATCAAAAGAAATCTGATCAATTTTATGCAACATCAGATCAGCGATACTAGACATCTTTTGGCTCATCTTTCTTAGGGGTTGAGGAAGCAGGCTTGAGGCTAACCTGATCGTCAATCAGGTCCATCACACCTATTGATCCAACATCAACACGGGCATCGCCCCTTTTCAGGCTTTCATCAGCGGTAAGCTTGAACCCACGAGGGGCCAGCCTTTGTTCAAGATGGTTTTGAATAATCTCGGCATCTTGGGGATGAAGACGGATGATGGGGGCATCGACGCGGTTCCGAATACGGCTAACCATTGTCTCAATGCGTGAAGCAAAACCTTGGGGGTTTTCATCAATTGCCATCCCAGCGCGCTCACTGGCAAGGTGGATGATCGCCCCGGTCATGGCCTGATCCAACTGGGTGAGGTCAATGTTGTCATCTTTACCAAGGGCAATGGCGGCGGCGTGAAAGCTGGTGATGGCTTCACCTAGAGTTGCCTCTAATTCTTGCTTGGCGGCGGCTTGCCCTTCTTCAAAGCCGCGTTGATATTCCGCCTGTTGAGCTTCTGAATGTTCAGATTGCGCATGAGGTTCAGCTTGTGAGGAGGCTTGCGGGGTTAATGTTGTCTTAAAACCAGCTTGATCCGCGGTTTCTTGATCTTGGGCAGCGGCATCAGGCTTCACCATTGGCGCGTCATCGCCATCTGCCGCGTTGGGCTGATCCGTAAGGGCTTCGCCTGACAGAGGCTGATCCGTTTGGCCCGTGTCAAGACCAGCGTCAAGACCAGTATCAGGGCCATCGTCATCTGCGCTCGCGGCAGGAGGCTCTTGGATGATATCAACGCCTTCAGCTTCAGCCTCAATTTCGGTTTTGGCTGCGGCCTCTATCTCGGGGGTTACGGGTTCCTTTGCCTGATCATTTTCTGGCGCGCTAGACGCATCAGGTTTAGCGGTGTCGTCTATGGCTGGCTGAGGGTTGTCAGGGCTAGATGAAGGCGAAACCGAAGGCGTTTGGCTTTGCATTTGGCTGTTTTTCTTAGCCATATCCTTAAGCGTTACTGACTTAAAGGGGCCATTTGGTTTGACATGACCATCAGCCGCCTGAACATAGCCTGCGGATTTCGCCGCTTTAATCAGGCGCATGATATCCGCGACATCAAGGGCGGCATCATCTGATGGCTTTTCCGCTGAATTTTCGCTTGCAACACTGGTCATGATCAACTCTTTGATGAGGTCACTTTCGGGTTACTTGTTTACACAAAATCATCACCACCGCGGCCAGCCAAGACAATACTGCCTTCATCAGACAGGCGACGAGCGACGTTAATGATGCGTTTCTGGGCTTCTTGAACTTCGGTCAGGCGAACAGGGCCAAGGGCCTCCATTTCATCCTGAAGATTAGAGGCGGCTCGTGAGGACATACAAGCAAACAGCTTTTCACGAAGAGGCTCATCCGCACCTTTAAGCGCCAGTACCAAGTCTTCAGTATCAAGCCCACGCAGAAGGGTCTGGAGGGATTTATCGTCAGACATGATCAGGTTATCAAAGACAAACATACTTTCCTGAATGGCGGTCATCAGGTTCTTATCGTCTTTGCCAAGTGATTTCATGATGCGCGCTTCCATAGCTTGCTTGGTAAAGTTCATGATTTTTGCTGCCGCTTGGACACCGCCAACTTGGGATGCACGCAAGTTGGTATTTGCAGCAAATTTCTTTTGCATCACGACTTCAAGCTCTTTCAGCGCATCTGGCTGGACCGTTTCCAGCGTAGCGATCCGCGCAATAACATCTGGCTGAATCTCCTCAGGTAATAGCCCCAACACATCAGCACCAACCCCAAATTCGAGATAAGAGATCACCAAGGCAATGATCTGTGGGTGTTCATCTGTGATCAATTCAGCAATAGATTTGGAATCCATCCAGTCCAAAATCTCAATGGGCTGATTGCTGCTAGATGGGGTAATTCGGCTCAACACCGATTGGGCTTTATCTTCGCCCAAGGCTTTATTCAGCACATTGCGAATATAGTTTCCTGCCCCCAGACCAAGGCTGGTTTGTTCCTTAATAATGGTCAGAAACTCATCAAGAACCTTATTAACGGTATCTTGATCAAGACCCTGAACCGAATACATGGCACGGCCAAGATGCTGAACTTCGCGGGGGTCGAGGTTGCGCAAAATCTCAGAAGCTTCATCTTCACCAAGCAGCATCATGAGGATAGCAGATTTCTGAGTCCCGGTAAGGGCATCATAAATCGACTCTTCGGTATCATTATCAGTTTCAGCCATGGTGTTATCCTCGTTCGTCCATGTTATGCATAAAGGGGTCTGGTCTATTCACATCTATTATATCAGATTTTTATAATATTATGACTAGACCATATCTTTCTTCATCATTGCCTTGAAGACGTTGGAAACGCGCCCAGCCTCGTCGCTGACAATCATTCGAATAATTGCGACTTTGTCATCATAGGTGTTGGCGGTATCCAGCATCTCAGCAGAAACAGAGGCCTTCTTTGGCTTCAGCTTGGCTTTGATATCTTCCAGGCTTTCACCTTCGGCAATCTCAACAGCGTCCATATCCACTTCATCTTCAAGATGGACAAGGGCTTCACCAGGCTTGCCGGGGGCGATAGGCACAATGATGCGGTTGATCAGCGGACGGATCACCCCAAGGATAATCACACCCATGACCAGCAATGTCATGCCTTGCTTCATGATGTTGACAGCCCAATCCAGTTCATACCACGGCTTTTCAAAGCCTTCGATGGCAGACGCAAATTTTGAGCTGCTGACGGTTAATTTATCGCCGCGCTCAGCGTTGATGCCAATAGCATTAGCGACCAAAGATTCGATTTCTTTTAAGGTATCTTCAGGAATTTTTTGAACTTCCATCAACCCGGTTTCAGGGTTTTCAACCTCCATATCACGAACCAGAACCGATGCGTTAATGGTGACGATACGGGTTGATGGTTTTTTGGTTGTTGAAATAGAACGGCTGACTTCAAAGTTCTTCACCTCATTAGAAGACCGGGTTTGGATGCCATCACCAGAGGATGCTCCACTGGAAAAATCTGTGGTCAGATCAGCAGCATTTGGCGGCCGGTTTGTTGTCGCCCCTGGTATCCCTTTGGCATCTGGTTTCGCCGCGATATCAAGGCTGGACTGTGAGCTTCGCAGGGCGCTGGCTTGGGGATCGACCAGTTCTTCAGTAATTTCATTTTGGGTAAAATCAATATCCAGATTGACCTGTGCCATGACATTGCCTGCCCCAACAATCGGCGAGACCAATTGAATAATACGGTTGCGGTAAATTTGTTCCAGCGTCATCCGGTGTTCAAGTTCACCATCATTCTGAACATTTGAAGGATCATCATAAGGTTTCGACAAAAGATTGCCGTTTTGATCAACAATCGTGACATCACTTTTGGCCATACTAGGAATAGATGATGACACCAGATGAATAATCGCGCTGACTTGGTGAATCCCAAGCGAACGTCCATTACTTAATTGCAGAAAGACAGATGCGCTAGGCGGTACAGCCGTCCGGGCAAATACTGATTTTTCAGGGATTGCTAAATGTACCCTTGCCGCCACAACGCCGTCAATTTCACTAATGGAACGCGCTAATTCAATTTCCTGACTTTGCTTGATCTTGACGCTCTCAACCGACCGGCTGGCCCCCATGGGAATATCGCCAATAGAAGAATAGCCATCAGGCACAGATTCTGGCAGGCCTTGCGCCGCCAGCATCATCCGCGCACTATGATAATCTGTGGTAGGTACAAGAACATCACCTGTGCTTGGGTCAAGCGTGACATCAACCCCGCCATTACGCAAAGCTTCAACCACCCGTGCTTTTTCAGCTTCAGGTAGCGACGCATAAAGTGAGGTCACAGCAGGTTGCTGAATGATCATATAAATCACAATCCCTGCAAGCACGGCGACCACTGAAATGATTGCTGGCATTGATCGTTTGACACTAGGGTCAGAGGTCATGCGACGGATATTGGACAGGAAGCCAGAGCCACCTGCTACCGCAACGCTTCCGTTGTTTTCATTCATGGTTGTCGCGTCTGCCATTATTTTGCTCCATCTTATGCGTATATGTTGCGGTGATGATCAGTCATCACACAGGCATATTCATGATATCTTTATAAGCGCTGAGAACTTTGTTCCGGGCATTAAGGGTAAGTTGAAAGCCGAGCGAGGAAATTTGCTGGCTAATCATCACTTTGCTTAGGTCATTCTCAAGTCCAAGTTCATAGGCTTTAGCTAACTCAATGCTGGTATTCTGGGCTTCAGCAACAGAATTAATGGCGCCGCCCATGCGTTCAGTAAAACTTTCTGAGCTTGCAGTTTGATCAAGCCTAGCGTTGTTTAATGCCGCTTTAGCGTCTTGAAGCGCGCTGTTGGGGCTGACTTGGGATAGTCCTGCGGGTTTAATGCTGTTCATAATCATGTCCTGTTATTTAAGGTTAGCGTGCCAGAGCCTGAGCGATAGGCTCGGCGGCGTGTTGCTGTGGCATCAACTGGCTCATGGCGGTGTCGATGATAATATCGTCTTGGGAAATCACTTTGTCGCTTGCCAGAACAATGGCCCTTTGAAGAACGTTTTCTAACTCACGCACGTTTCCGGGCCAGTGATATTCGGTCAGCATCCGAACGGCATTATCATCCATCCATGGGATCATGGTAATGTCGTTATGATGACGCATCAGCAAAGCGGTTGCGATAGGAATAATATCAGCTTTTCGGTCTGCGATACTGATAGTCTGCAACGGAAACACATTAAGCCGATAATAGAGGTCTTCGCGGAAATGCCCTTTTTGAATCTCATCAATCATGGACCGGTTAGTGGTGGCAATGACCCGAACATCAACTGGAATTTCCTGCTGACTGCCGAGTGGCGTGACCAATTTTTCCTGTAACACCCGCAGCAGTTTTGCTTGCAGGCCGAGAGGCATTTCAGAAATCTCATCAAGCAACAATGTGCCACCATCAGCGGCGCGGAAAATCCCTTTATTGGCTGTGGAAGCCCCGGTAAAAGCGCCTTTTTCATGACCAAAGAGAATAGCCTCAAGCATATTTTCTGGAATAGCCGCACAATTAATGCCAACAAAAGGGGCGTCTTTACGGGCAGAATGAAAATGAACAAACCGTGACAACACCTCTTTGCCAGTTCCTGTGGGGCCATTAATGAATACGGTGACATCGGTGGCGGCTACTTTTTTCGCCAAGGTCAGCATATTAACACTAGATGGGCATCCTGTTGCCAGATGGCCCTCGGCATCAATCAAAGATGCCGCCATGTTCAGCGCATAATCCATGGCAGGGTCTTGATCGGTGGTCTTGGGCAGATCAATGGTGATTAATTTGCCGCCAAGATCGGTGGTCATGGTGAATGCAGGTTGATGCTCGCGCAGGATTAGAATTTTCGTGGCGCGAAACTGACGGGCAAGGCCAATCATATTTTCACGCCCACCATGTTTGCTGGCGTAAGCATCGGAACAAATAACAACATCACCTGTCGTTGGAGAGGTATCTTTGGCCGCGAGATCACTGACCGTAAACATACGCCGCGTCAATATGGTCTCAAGCGCGTCCGCTTGGTCAAAATTCTCTTTAGCGAGCCGGATATGGGACATGGTACCCTCAAATAGTTAACAAAATATTAATTTCAAACCAAACAGGCAAAAAGCTTGCCAGTATGATGACAGGGAAAATAAAAATATTAATGTATTGAAAATAAACATTAATTTTTAATGATAATAAACCATGCATCTGATTTTCTTTTGTGTTATTTTTTTGACGCGACTTGATTATCTGTTAAAAATTTAACAAAATACTGACACTTTCCATTGAGGATCAGGCATGACTGCCATTATTGATCAGTTGATTACAGGACAATCCGCCGCCATGGTGGATTTGAAAAATATGGTAAAAATGGTGGCGCCATCAGCGACCACCGTTTTGATCCTAGGTGAGACAGGAACAGGCAAAGAGGTGGTCAGCCGTGCCATCCACCATGCCTCCACCCGCAAAGGGGACCTGATTTCGGTTAATTGCGCGGCTATTCCGTCTGAATTGCTTGAATCAGAATTGTTTGGGCATGAAAAAGGGGCATTTACCGGCGCTGATAAGCCGCGCCAAGGACGCTTTGAAATGGCTGAGGGCGGCACGCTTTTTCTCGATGAAATTGGCGATATGCCGTTATCGCTTCAATCCAAATTGTTGCGTGCTCTTGAAGACCGCACCATTCAGAGGGTCGGCGGCGGCAAAGATGTTAAAGTTGATTTTCGGCTGATTTGTGCCACCCACCAAAACCTGAAATCCAAGGTGGATGATGGCAGTTTCCGTGCTGATCTTTATTACCGCATTAATGTGTTTCCGATGCAGATACCCAGTTTAGCTGAACGCAAAGTTGATCTGCCCATGCTGATTAAGGCGATGATGGAAGACGATGCCCAGACAGGTAGCGGAAACTTTCAGTTTGATGAAGACGCGGTTGGTGAGCTGATGCGGTATCCTTGGCCCGGCAATGTCCGTGAGTTGCGCAATGTGATTGAGCGCGCCTCGGTTTTGTTTGCTGGACGCATAGTTTCTGCAAATGAAGTGCGCGAAAACTTACTCCGCATGAAAGCTCCTAAGTTTGCTGATGAGGCTGAGTTTCTCTGGCAAGCCACTGCTGATCTAGGTGAGCCGTTGCCAGCAGAAGACCCCTCTGATCGTCCCCCCTTGCCGCATCCGTCAGATCATCGGGACTGGTTTGCCTATTTTGATGAGATTGATTTAAGGCGGCATCTGCAAGATATCGAAGTCACCTTGATTGAGGCAGCGTTAGATAAACACGAAGGTCAGGTTAGCCGTGCCGCTGATGCGCTGAAATTGCGGCGCACCACGCTAATCGAAAAAATGCGGAAATATGTGATCGAAAAACCGTCATTACCGAATTAAAATCCGGGTTTAGCGATACCCTTTCAGGCGGCGGATATTCTGACTTGTGGTTTTGTTCAAGGTTTCGATTGTGCTTTCCAAATGCACAATATCCGATTTGATGCTGCTTAAAACCTGATTTAACCGTGACATTACTTGCGGGGACAAAGATGTGGTTTTGTCGTTGATGTGGTGGATGCTATCCATTCGCGTTTGTTCAAGTTTCATCGCAGCCTGCATATCGGCGCGGGTGATTGCGTCTGTGATCTCACGGCTGAGTTCATCAAGTTTATCAAGGGTTTGGTCTAAAGCATCGGTCATTTAGCGCCTCCTTGACGGCTAATTTGGTGCCAAGCGTCACGGATATCATCTAGCGCAACAATGGCTTTTTCGGTTCCGTCTGAGGTTTTATTTTTCCAGTCTTGCAGCAATTGCTGTCTTGCATATTCATAAAGCTGGAAAAGGCTGCTGGCGATATCGCCGCCATCTTCAAAATTCAGGCTGGATTGTAAGGCGTAAATGATGGTGAGGGAGCGGCTGAATTGCCGTGATTGAACCTCTTTTTTCCCCGTCTCTTTATCGGAATGGGCGACAAAATCCTGCATTGCCCTGATTAATTCATCAAAGAGCAGGGCAACAATCGCCACCGGATCATTAGATTCCGCCACCGCCTCATGATCAGACTTGGTGTAGGCTTGCATCATTTTGTTTACGGACATGGTATCGGATCACTCCAGACTTTATTTTTAGACGCATTTATATTAGAATAAGATTATGTCTTTACCTGTTTTAGCACAGACAAATCCTATCATGCCAAGTCATCATGTCTCGGCAACCCAGCCTATACCTGCAAATCCCATGCCATCTTTGCGCCAATCGGCCTATGGTGTTGAGGCATTATCAGCGAGCCAAGGGCAACCTCGCGAACATAAACGTGAGCCGGCAACCCTTATCCGTCATCCGCGGTTTTCCCCATCTGCTGTAACCTCAGAGCAGTTTTTAGCAGCAAGGGCGATGCTTTCCCCCGGCTTTTTGCATCAAGCCGCGGCAACACAATCGGCACGGGTATCTAACTTTTATGCTGATGCACCGCAGTTTTCCGAACAAGTGGATATTCTGGCTTAAAGCCTCATTAACCAACAAAAGGGTATTGGTACGCTACGACCGTTCAAGGTCGGTGATGCGGCTTTGTGTGGACAGATAAAGCCCAAAGATATCGCCTTCGGTGAGAACCCCAAGCATTTCCCCGGTATCCCTATCAATCACAGGAATGGATTCCCCAACAAAGGTGCTGGCAACCTCAATCGCTTGCATCAGCGAGGCATCATGCTTAATCGAAATGGTCTCGCTATCTGCGGCATCACTAAGCGCGATATCATCTTCCCGTTTTAATAATTCATGCAAGGTTAATTTCCCAATGAATTGCTTGCCGTCTAAGAGATAACTTTCGCTAACACCGTGATTGATCATATTTGTGACCACATCCGCCTTGGTATCGGTTGTGCGGACAGTAACATAATCAGCGCTAACCAAGCCGCGAACAGACATTTCCATCATTTCCAGATGGCCGCGCCCTTGTGAGATATCAATGCCGCGATCTAATAACTGCCGATCAAAGAATGAATGGCTATAAATCTGCTGGCTGACCAGCGCGGCGATCACAACGCTTAGCATGGCGCAAAGGGCGTATTCATAACTCATGGTCATCTCAAGCATAATCAAAACCCCGGATACAGGCGCGCCGATCACCGCGCTTGCCACCGCCGCCATGCCGCAAACCACCATAACTGGGCCGCCAACAGAAATACCGATAATAGACAGTAATTTTTGCAAACTGGCGCCAGCAGCAGCACCAACAAACAGCGCAGGAGAAAACAAACCCCCATAAAGCCCAAAGCCTAGACATAACGCCGTCATCACCGTTTTAGCAATTAAGATAGTGAGCAGTAAGGTTAAGCCCATTTCCAAGTTAAGCATGGACACAACCACCCCTGTGCCCAGTCCAAGAACCTGAGGCAACACCATTCCGACTAGCCCCATCAACACCGCCGCAATGAGAACGAGATAAGCCGGAGACAATCCGGTTTTGCCAGCTATTTGTGTTGAACGGCGGATCGCCATCATATAAAGCGCGGCAATAAGCCCAAAGATAGGCCCCGCGATGAGGGCAATGGGCAGGGTTTCGACAATGTTAATGGGCGGCACACCAGCAAAGGCATGGGCATCACCAAAAAGCCATTTGCTTATCCCCACTGAGGTAATGCTAGCGATAGCAATAGGGGTTACTGCGCGAACCGAAAAATGCCGTAAAATGGCTTCATGGGCAAACACCACCCCAGCGATAGGGGCATTAAACCCGGCGGCAATCGCCCCGGCGACGCCGCATCCAATAAAGATTTCCGTGGTTAATAAACCGCCAGTGAGTTGCCGCATCAGACTGCCGATGGTTGCCCCAAAATGCACCAATGGGCCGTATTGGCCTACTGAGGCCCCGCCACTAGCTGAGACAAACGCAGCTAAGGTTGATCCTAATCCGGCTTTGATATCAAGTTCGTTATCGGTGCGGTGCGCGGCATAGATGCTATCGGCTGGCCCATGCCAGCGTGTGATAGAAAACATCCGCCGGATCAGGATAATGCCACCAGCAGCGATTAGCATGGCGATAAGGGGGGTAAGCGACAGCGACATCCCCAACACTTCAAGCGTCATAATATCCCATTGGTCACGCTGGCTGGCAATGGCACCAACCCCTATGACAAAGCCATTGGTGATAAAGGCCATTAAAATGCCAAAGCCTAATCCTGTTAGGATTAATCCAATGAGGATGCGGACAAAATGCAACAAACCAGGTTCTGAGGATGATGCGGATGAGGACATCTAAAAAACACCACAAAATCATTACGGCTAAAATCTATGAAAATTATACCCTAAATCATAGCTTTCAGCAAAAGGGTATATAATTTGCATGGATGGTCGTTAGAATAAAGACACAAGAGGACGATTTCCTAATGGCGACGGATTACTTAAGCGCGTTAAATGTTGGCAGTGGCTTGAATACCACGGAAATCATTGATTCCCTTGTTCAGGCGGAACGCACGCCGCGAGAGAACATGATCAACACCGCCAAAGAAGAAAAAACAGTCAGCATTTCTGCTTTGGGAACGGTAAAGACAGAATTATCAGGGTTAAACGCATCGTTGGATGTGGTTGGCTCCGTTAGCGGTTTGGCCGCAATCCAATCGGGCAATTCCGTTCAGGTTGAGATTACCGACAGCAATCTTGCGTCAGCCTTTAGCCATCAGATTGAGGTGGACAGCCTTGCCACTGCTCAATCATTAGTTTTTTCTGGCTTTACAAGCCGCGAGCAGACCCTTGGGGCAGGTAGCCTAACCTTGAGTTTTGGAGCATGGGATGCAGATACAGGGGTATTTACCGCTGATACGGATCAAAGCGATAGCGTCATTACCATTGCCGATGGGCAAGATAGCCTAGCTGAGATCATGGAAGCCATTAATGCCGCCGATATTGGCGCAACGGCAAGCATTATTGATACTGGTGACGGCAATTTTAATCTGATGCTGAGGTCTGATACCGGGGCCAGTAATGCGCTTCGGGTCACGGCTAGCGAAACAACCTCGGGGAGTGGGTTAGCAGGGCTGGATTATACCAGCTATGATGCCACGAAAGAGGTAGTGGCAGCATCTGATGCCTCTTTCACCCTTGATGGTGTGGCGGTAACGCGCCAGACCAATGATATTGATGATCTCTTCGCTGGCATCAGTGTCACGCTCTCGCGAACCACTCTCTCAGCTCAGACTATTGGCGCGAGGTGGGATAGCCCCACAGCATTAGCGGCAATGAACGTCTTGGTGGAAAATGTTAATGGCTTTCGCGCCACCCTAACCGAATTAAGCCGCAGGGGCAGTAATGGCGTTGAGGGTGGGCCACTTGCTGGCGATCCGTTAGCGCGGAGTATCCTTAACCGAGTGCGCAGTTTTACCACCCAACCTATTGAAGGATATGGTGAAGACCCTGTTTATCTGGCCAATTTCGGTTTGAAAACTGAGCGCGATGGCACGATTACGTTTGATGAAGATATCTTTACGGCGGCCTTTGAGGCCGACCCCTCAAGTTTTAACGCCATTATTAAGAACAGCATCACAACATCAGAACCAGGGATCACCGCCTCAGTTTTTGGTAATGACTGGACAGGAGGCAGTTATACCATGGCCATTGACAATAATGGCGATGCAACCATTGATGATCAGGACATGACGCTGACGTCAGGTGTTTACCGCATGGATGAGGGTGAGGCTAACGGGCTTAGACTAGATGTGCCTGATGGGGTAACCAGTGCCACCATTTATATGGGCCGAAGCATGGTTAGCAAGCTGCAACAATATATCGGCGTGATGCTTGAACGAAACAATGATATTGATAACGTGATTGACCGTTATAAAAGTGATATTTCGGATTATGATGATAAGCTAAGCGCGCTAGATGACCGCATGGCCAGTGTGCGTGAACGCTATGTTACCCAGTTCTCAGCTATGGAAAGCCTTGTTGCATCGCTGAAAAAAACCGAAGAAGGGCTAAGCAATATGATGGATAGTTGGCGCGGTATGATGAATAACTAATGGCATCTGGCCAAGGTTTAGAACATATCAAGAACGCTGACTGACGCCTCAATAAGAGGTTTTAATTTGTCAATATGCTCATCGCTCTCAATCCGCCACCCTTCAGGGGCAACAGGAACCGTATTTGATCTAAGCCCAAATACATAAGCTCGAAACGCCTTTATGGTATCATCAGATTTATACTCTTGCGCCTTAACAGCGTCTTCAATCGTACCAAACATGGATTTCATTTTGCGTGGGCGATTAACACTTTCGTTATAAAGCCGGAAATAGCAAAAGTTATTAAGCAATTCGACCGCTTGATCGCCGGCTTCAATCTCTGAGAGAAATTCTAAGATAGATTGCGCTGGCTCAAAAAACATTTCTGGTGTCATAGATTGGCCGTAAAGGTCATTTAGACCCTCAGCGTATTTTTTGCCAAAGGCTTCTATCCCGACTTCTGAGGCCAAAAACTCATGAGCGGTACGCATAACAGCGATATCATAAACCCAACTTGGTGCAAACACTTTGATATTTCTCCAATGAAAATCTATATTTACTTAATCATGATTTCATAAATATTCAATTAAATAAGAAAAAAATTAACAAATAAGCTAATCATTTTCTCCACCAGTCGTTTACCTCTCTGACAGGGCTTAAACCGCCCAATCTAAACAGGAGGTCAAAATGACTAGTATTAATACCAATTTGAGCGCTCTTATTGCTCAAAAAGCTACCAAATCTATTGAAGGTGATATGCAGCAAGCCATGGAAAGATTGTCCACTGGCAACAGAATTAATTCTGCTGCTGACGATGCCGCTGGTACTGCTATTGTTTCTCGCATGGATGCGCAAATCCGTGGGTTGAATCAGGCTATCCGTAATGCTGGTGATGGTCAGGCTTTGGCCTCAACTGCAGAAGGCGCAATGATTGAAATTGAAGATATGCTTCAGCGTATGCGTGAATTGGCTGTGCAATCCTCTAACGGAACCTACAGTGAGAGCGACCGTGCCAATCTTAATGCTGAAGCCTTACAGCTTCAAACTGAGATTGATAGAATTGTATCAACAACAGAATTCAATGGCATTAATTTGTTGGATGGCTCTGCTGATGTCTCACTGCAAATTGGTGCTGATGCTGGTCAAAACATGAATTTCAGCATTGCTGGTCTTGGAACGTCTTCACTTGGCTCTAGTGGCGCTGCATCTGCCGGTGGTGTTACCGCATCATCATTTGCTGGTGAACAAGCTGATACAACCGAAATCCAATTGGCTTTCAACACTAACGATTCTTATACCTTTGATATTACTTATGATACGGCTGGCACGTTGTCAGTTGCCGCGGCAAGTGTGCAAAATAATTCCGCCTCTGCTATTGCCGCTGCCATTAATGACGCTGCAGAAAATGCCAGTGTTGATCACTATATCTCTGCTTCAGTCAGTGGTAATGTCGTTACTGTCAAAAATACCCAAGGTGGTAATCTTGGTGTAGACGCAGGATTTACATCTGCATCTGGTGGCACAGCATCCTTTAGCACAATTAATGGCGGCACAGCCTCAACCCAATCGGCCATTCTTGGTGCTGCTCCTGGCAGTACTGGAACAACATTTGAAGTTGATGGAACCAATGCTGGTGCTTATGTTGCCGCTGCTGATGCAACCACTGGAACGGCAGCAGTTTATGAAGTCGATGTTTCAACTTTACTTACAAATGGCGCCCTATCAACAGATGTTGCTGCAACTAATACGGTTGAAGTCAAATTTGGCACTTATCAGATTTCCAGTGCTCAAGGGACAGATACCGACACTTTTGGCAACCTTGCAGCAGCGATTAATGCCAAGCAGTCAGATTGGACATTTTCATATGATACTAATACTGAAACTCTGACAGCATCTGCAGCTAATCCAGGTGCCCATACTCAAGGTAATATCACTATTGAAGAGTATGATAACACTGACACATTGGTAACTGCCGGGGCTTTTAGTGGCGGTATTACATTAGATACTGGCACCAATGGCACAGCCGGGGTTGATCCCGTTGCCGCAACTGCTGCATCTGGTGGTAGTCATCTGTATCTTGATATTCAGGCAGCTGATAGCTACACCATGGACTTCAATGATGGCACGACTACGACAGCATTATCATTTAGCTATGATGGAACAAGTGCAGGTCGCGATAACGTCGCAACGTTAATTGGTAATGCATTAGGTTCTGGTTACACGGTCACTCATGATCAAGGCCAAATCCATATCATTGATGAAGCTGGTGGTGATATGACGCTGTCATCATTCACTTCAACAGGAAATGGTAGAGTTGTAGCTTCAACAGATTCCAACACTGGTGGCAATCAAGGGCTGTCTGAAGTTCTGGATGACACAACTTATGGCACTGCTGCGGTTCAGGCTGCTGCTACTACCGTTGCAAAAGCGACCGATGTTGATATTAGCTTTACTGCTGTTGACACCTATTCCTTCAGCATTTCTGATGGCAATAGAACGGCTGTGATCGATGCAACAGCAGTTTCTGCCATCACTACTACTGCTGGTGTAGCTGAAATGAAAGCTGCTATTGAATATGGCTTGGCTGAAGCTGGGATGAGTTCATCTATCGCGGTGACAGATAATACTGATGGGTCCCTTACCCTTGTTCAGTCCGCAGGTCGTGAGATTAGCTTCTCTGCCTTTAAGTCAGATCAAGCTGGTTCCATGGAAACGGTTTCAGGTAGCACTGACACAACTGGTGTTGCTAAATACCTAGACGATGGAAACGCCGCATCTGCTGACTCTGTTGCTAGCGTGAAGCTCACATCATCAACACTAGCATCAACAGCGATGAATATCATCGATAATGCTCTTGATGAAGTTTCTAACGAGCGTGCCAAGCTTGGTGCCATTATGAACAGACTTGATCATACCATTAATAGCATGACAAATGTGTCTGTTAATACGGAAGCATCAAAAGGTAGAATTATGGATGCTGATTTTGCTGCGGAAACCGTTTCGCTCTCAAAGTCACAGATTCTATCACAGGCTGCTACTTCCATGTTGGCACAGGCTAACCAGTCAAAGCAGACGGTTCTGGCTCTGCTGCAAGGCTAATCACTTAATTAAAAAAGCGTCCCAAAAGATTTGGGGCGCTTTTTCTAATCCTCATGAAAATGGCCTCATTTAGAGGCCATTTTTTATTTTTGGTAATAACTATCTCAAGAAATCAAAAAGGTTTTGCTGACCTATCATGACAAAGCTCTGTTGGGCGGCGTCACGGGACACCATAAGGCTTTGCATTTTTGTAACCAAAGATGAGATATCGGCATCTTCCATGCCGGATAGCGCATCGGTTATGACCATCTGCCGTTCGCTGATGGCATCTTTCTGGGTTTCAGCTTTATTAATTAAAGCGCCAATTTTGGTGGTGTTAACGCTTAAATGATCCACACTATCTTTAATATGGTTAAGACTGGTATCGCTAGCCCCGATAAACTCGACCTCCTCAATCAGATCATCAATGACTGAAAATAGTGAGGTATAACCATCATCGGTTTTTACTCGCATAAAGGCAGAAGCACCATTGATGCTAGTTGTTAGTGCCATAGTTTCTGAGGCAGGAAGCGCATGATTGCCCTGATCCCCTTGATAGGTAATGCGGCCATCTGTATCCGCTACAAAAGGGGAAATATGAGTGCGATAACCTGAAAAAAGACTATTGCCATCTGCATCTTTACCGTTGGCGAGATCAACCATCAGATCACGCAACGCTTCCACTTCAGCCTTAATTGCCAGCCGGTCATTTTGACTATATGTGTCATTACGCGCTTGAATACTTAGCTCATATATCCGTGTCACGGCTGATTGCATTTCCGTTATTGTAACTTCTGCCATGCTGAGGCGTGAAGTGGCGCGATCAATATTTGAAGCATAGCGGTTGAGCTGGCTCTGTTTTTCCTTGGCTGCCGAGATATTGACCATGGCAATAGGGTCATCAGAGGCTTTGAGAATATTTTTCCCAGTGGCAATCCGCGATTGAATCTGTTGGATTTCCCCTGACAAATCAGAAAATCGGGCGACGGACTGCTCATTAAATAATTTTGTGCTTACCTGCATCTCTCAACCTCTCTAAATGGTCTGGAGTAAAGTATCAAACAACTCTCTAGCGGTTTGCAGGATTCGTGCCGAAGCCTGATAGGCTTGCTGTAATTCGATTAATTTTGACGCCTCGGTATCAAGGTTAACGCCAGAATACATCGCTTCGGATTCAAGACTGGCATCTTTTAGAGCATTTGCCGCCTCGGCATTAAGTTTATTAGCTTCAATATCAGCCCCGACTTCGGCAATTAATCCGGAAAAGACTTTCTGAAACCCGCCTTTATCTGCGCGGCCATCCTGAAGCGCAATGATATCCAACAGATTGCGGTTATCGTGAATACCGTCTTGATTGCCGGTAATATGAAATGCATCTTGATCTGCAACCACCCCGGTTAAGGTGATGTCATATCCAATAGCATCGGCTTTGCCTTGATCATCAAGATATCGGCTGGCGATAGATGATCCCGTGGCGGTATCAATAAACTCAACCTTACCGCTAGTGGCATCGGTTACGGTTATGCTAATATCCCTTTTAGGTAATAACGCATCGGCGGCGAGCATATCATAAGAGGCGCTGATATTGCGTGCCCTGACCCCATTGCCATCATCACTGCCAGTTAAGAAAATGATCAGTTCTTCATCAGGCAGGTCAGTAAGGGTAATGCGCTGACCAGCATTACTGGTGGCATCAGTCGTAACAGTCATTGGCTCATCACCATAACTATCACGTTTTTCCACAATCAGTTTATCCCCGTCCTGTTTGACATCAAAAGAGGGGGCATCATAAGTTTCAATCAGATTGACAGAAATCAGATTTACATTTTCACTATGTGACCATGTGGCCGTAATCGTGTCGTTGCCAGCGGTAAAACTTGCCATAAAATTGTTATTTTGCGCCGCGCTATTCAAGGCATCTGCAAGTTCTGTTGGGTTAGCTGGCGGCGTTGTGAAACTGACGCTAAAACTGTTTGTTCCATCAGAGATTTCAAGGCGATTATTTTCA
>CBFHXL010000024.1:0-34384 GCA_965659785.1 Puniceispirillales bacterium (SeqCode) | reverse complement strand
TTTCTTCAAATCCCATCAGTTCTTTCGCTAGAACAGGGTCAACCGCACGCGCCTTTTCAATGACGCTGACAATATCGGCATATGCGCGTTCAGATGTCTTGTGAAACTGCCGCTCTGCCTTGGTCAGTTCTCGGTCCAATTGCTGATAGGCCTTGGATCGCGCAGACCAGTCTGCCGGAATGGTATCTTTAAGGGTTCTGATCTCAGCCCATAGTTCATCAATGTCGCGTTGCATATTCGCCCCTGTTGGGGTGTTGCGATATTGCCGCAATTCATCTTTGATATCAGAAACCGTGTCTTCAAGACGGCGAATATCACGCTCAATCAACCTAACCTCGGTATGGAACGGCTTATATTCCTCCGCCATAACGCCAAGTTCATCTTTGAGTGCGGTGATGAGATTGACCTGATCAAGTGCTACCGGAATATTGGCAAGTGCCTCAGTCAAGGTGGTGCGGTCTTGTTCTGTCAGCTTGCCCATATCCATCGCCGCGATCGCCGCGGCGTCTGCCCGAATGGTGCTTGCCGTGATTTGATATTCGGCAATCAGATGTTCATTCAAGCAGGCCTGAAGCCGGGGGTTACGTGGCGGCGGTGAGGTTTCACCAGTCAGATAACTGCGTGTTGGCAGGTAATTGACCAGTTGCGGGTAATAGCCGACAACCGCAAGACCAAATAACTGTAACAGAATGAACGGCACGACCCCTTTATAGATATCAATCGTTTTGACCGCCGCGCTTGCCACGCCGCGCAGATAAAACAGCGCAAAGCCAAAGGGCGGGGTCAAGAACGAGGTTTGAATATTCAGCCCGATCATCACGCCTAACCAGACCGCGGTGACATTAGCCGATGGATCAGCCAACAGGATAGGGGCGATAATCGGAACCACCACAACCGCAATCTCAATGAAATCAAGGAAGAATCCCAGCAAGAAAATCACCAGCATGACAACGATAAACTGTGTCCAGAATCCACCTGGCAAACTGCCTAGCCCGTGCTTGACAATTTCCTCACCGCCAAAGGCACGGAACGCCGCTGTCAGCATTGCCGCGCCAAGCAGGATGATGAACACCATTGAGGTTGTCTTGGCGGTTTCCAGCATAACATGATGCAGAGTGCTTTCCACGCGGTAGCATCGGATTAAAGCCCAGACAATCGATATCATCAGACCTGCCACACCGATCAGCGCCAGCACAAGGCCGAAGTAATCCATCGCCGTGGTAATGGTCAAAATCTTGAGGTTAAAGCCGGAATTGATCAGGATCACCAACAATAACAGCGATAGTCCCATCAAGATAACAGGATAAAACGCATTCTTTTTGCCCTCAACCAGACGGTAGCTTGCCATCATTGCCGCACCAATCGCGCCAATTGCGCCAGCCTGATTAACAGTGGCTACACCTAAGAGAATTGATCCTAGAACAGCAAAGATCATCAACAGAGGCGGGATAAGCGCCAACAAAACCCTAAGAATAAATTTCCGGGTGAGAATCTTACCTTCCATCGGAACCGCAGGTGCCGTTCCGGGGCGCAGGATCGCGCTAACAAAAATATAAATCATATAAAGCGCAACCAGCAACAGCCCCGGCAAAAATGCCCCAAGGAACATATCACCTGCGCTGGTAGAAACAATTTCCAGATGCGACGGCATACTGAACTCGCCTGTCGCGTCCTTATAGAGCGCCTTGCGTTGAGATGAGGCTTGATCAACCGCGTTAGAAAGCTGATCTGCCAGAATGATCAAAACGATAGACGGCGGAATGATCTGACCTAACGTGCCAGAAGCGCAAATTGTCCCTGTTGCGAGCGGCTTTGAATAATTGTTCCGCAACATCGCTGGTAAGGAAATCAGCCCCATAGCCACCACAGTAGCGCCAACAATGCCTGTTGTTGCCGCCAAAAGCGCGCCAACAAACACCACGGAAATGCCAAGCCCGCCGGGGATTGGCCCAAATAATTGCGCCATAGTGACGAGCAAATCTTCAGCAACCTTTGAGCGCTGAAGCATGATCCCCATAAAGATAAATAATGGGATAGCGATCAGTGTATCGCGTTCAACTTCCCAATAAATGCCGCGGAAATTGGTCACCCCTGCCGTCAGCCATTCCAGCGGCCCATCCCGAACGAAATAGGCGCCACTATCGGCATCAAGTAATGATCCGACCACACCAGCCAAGACAATGGTGATAATAGCAGACCCCGGTAAGGCAAAGGCCACGGGAAAGCCCGAACCAAGGGCAATCATCATGGTCAGAAAAAGAATGGCGAGAAATAAGAGTTCCATTAAGCGGTCTCCATTTTCTTGTCATTGACGCTATCGTCACCTCTGTTTAGGCGATCAAAAGAGGACAGCGCATAACTGGAAAACTGGATCAGCATGGTTAAGGCAAACATCAACAGAAACGCCGCCATGAGGTATTTCACATACATACCATAACCACTCATTGAAGTCTCAAAATTGAGCATGGGGCTATTGATCAGGCTGGATTTGCCAGATAATCCGCGCCACATGATGACCCAACATAGTGGGATGCCTAAACACAGGCTTCCGATCATATTGATCTTGGCTTTGGTCTTTTCGGCAAAGCCAGCATAAAGCACATCAACCCGGACATGGCCTTCTTCAACCAAGGTCTGGGCGCTGGCCAAGAGGAATAAGGCCGCATACCAGAATCGCACCAAATCCCCCATAAAGGTTTGCTCATAAGAGAAAATAAAGCGGGCGATCACAATCAAAAACTCAGCTAATACGACCATAAGGGCAAGCCAAATGACCGACACATTGCGTTTCCAAAAGGCAAGCAGAAACGCCAGAATAATAATAGGAACATGGACAATTACACCGCGAGAAGCCGGCTGATTAAGAGTGTTGGCAAAGCTTTCAGAAAATAAAGCGTTGTGAATATCCTGAACACGCATAAAGGATATCACCATATCAACAATACCAATCAGTAGCACTGTCCAGAACGCGGCGCAGATTAGATAGTTGGTAATGCTATCAAGACACTTAGCGTCATAGGCAAGCGTATTGCCCTTACCCCAGAACACCGCCCCAAGAAGGCAGGCGATATAAAACAAAAACTGAATAGCCCCATATAGGGTATCTGCCCCTGTTAGGGCCTGATTTGCGTTGGCGCCAGAAGACACGAAGAAAATATCTGCCCCCGGCCAGCCGAAACTATAAGTCAGAAAATTATTAATAACAAAAACAAGCGCAAAACCTACATTCGCAAAGATGAGGTTTCGGATAACCGTTTGTGAAAAGGACGGAGTGGTCATATCGCTGTGATGTGGTTATTTCTGTTTATGCATTAAAAAACGGACGGCGAAAAAAGGGCGGCAGGTAAGACCCGCCGCCCTCAATATCACGTTAGGCGCCAAGCACCTTATTCCGCTTATTGATGTAATCCACATCATTCAGCATCAGGTAATCGCCAACGGTTGTTCTGGCGTTCAGGAAAGATTCGTGAATCCGGCGCGCCAGATCAGAATGTTCCACCACTTCGGCAAACACCTCATTAGCACCGCGACCAAAGGCTTCATAAACCTCGTCGTTGAATGCTTTGACTTCAACGCCTTGCTCTTGTTGCAGACGCACAAGCGCCGCGCCGTTTTTCGCGTTGTATTCAGCCATCATGTTGGCGTTTTCTGAGTAAGCCAGATGCCTCATCATCATTTGGTCAGACTCGCTCAAGCCAGACCAGAAGGAAGCGTTCATGCCGATGGAAAGCTGTGAGCCAGGCTCATGCATGCCGGGATAGTAATAGTACTTTGCGGCTTCATAGAACTTCATAGCTTCATCATTCCATGGACCCACCCATTCGGTAGCATCAATAGCACCAGAAACAAGGTTTTCATAAATCTGGCCACCAGGCAGGGATACAGGAGAAGCCCCAAGCTTAGCCATAACATCACCGCCAAGACCCGGAATACGCATCTTCAGGCCTTTGATATCATCAGCAGAGTTGATTTCTTTGTTAAACCAACCGCCCCACTGAACACCAGTGTTGCCGCATGGAATACATTTCAGCCCAAAGGATTCCGCCAGCTCATCATGAAGCTCTTGGCCACCCATCCATTTCATCCAAGCGTCAATTTCGGTATAGGTGAGGCCGAATGGAACAGCGGTAAAATATGCCCAGCCGGGATGCTTACCTTTCCAGTAGTAATCTGCGCCATGATACATTTGCGCATTGCCTGATGCCACTTCGTCAAAAGAATCAAAGGCACCAACCCGCTCACCAGCGGCGTAGTATGTGACTTGAATACGGCCATCAGTGGTGTCCGTTACGGATTGGGCGAAACGCTGTGCGCCAGTGCCAAGGCCGGGGAAATCTTTAGGCCATGTAGAAACCATGGCGACTTCAATCCGCTCCTTGTTAACGCTAGGCGCCGCTAGCTCTGATTTTTTGTTGGACTGGTTAAGTAGAGTTGTTCCAGCAACGCCAGCAGCAACACCAACTGCACCACCAATAATTAGATCGCGACGGTTCATTATTTTGCTCCTCATTCATTGGTTATTAACAATTTTTTTACAAAAATGGACAAGAGTGTACAAATACACAATTTTGACAGTACTTAATACATAGATATGATCATATCAAGGTCAACTAGATTCGCATCTAAAGGTGAAATTAAATTGAAGAATAGTTATTATATTCTTCTAAAATGTTAAATATGTTTTCACTGTGATATGGTTGATCAGCATAGGGTTTTGCCCATAGTGATAAGCAATTTGTAATTTTTTTACGCAATGATTTACTATTTTAACGGGAGAAAAAGATGGCGACAGCATTTCTTGCAATTGATGTTCAGAATGATTTTTGCCCCGGCGGTGCGCTAGCAGTTGCTGATGGTGATGCCGTGGTTGCGCCGATTAATGCTTTAATCTCGCGATATGATCATGTGATTCTTACGCAAGATTGGCATCCTGACGACCATTCCAGTTTTGCGAGCCAGCACCAAGCCCATGACCCTTTTACAATGATCCCGATGCCTTATGGTGATCAGACGCTATGGCCAGATCATTGCATCCAAGGAAGCCATGGCGCGGCTATTCATCAAGACTTGAATATTGACCGTGCTGAGCTGATTATCCGCAAAGGCTATCGTCGCCAGATTGATTCCTATTCGGCTTTTTTTGAAAACGATCATATCACCACCACAGGGCTAACAGGGTATCTCAAAGAACGGGGTTTTGATCATGTTGTTATGGCAGGCCTAGCAACAGATTTTTGTGTCGCCTTTTCGGCGCTAGATGCGCGGAAATGCGGCTTTACCTGTCAGGTGGTGATGGATGCCTCACGCGCTATTGATTTAGGCGGTACTTTGGCTAGCATGACTACTGCCATGCAGGATGCTGGGGTGGAACTGGTGGAAATGGCTACGCTTTGATGCGGGGGACCCCCCTAGGCTTTTAGCAAGGCTTTCAGGTCTGTTTCTGGATCAGCGATGATTTCACGGCTGATCGTGCCGCCTGCCGCAAGCAAACTGCGCCCTACCATATAGGCTTGCGCATCGCCTAAGGCCTCAATCGCTTCAAGTTTGTGATCCGAAAATGACCAGAACGACACTTGTCCTTCGCGGCGTCCTTCGCGGCGGATGGTGTGATGCTGGGCTGGCACTAACCCTGCGGATTGCAGGCGCAAATCATATTGTTCTGACCAAAACCAAGGCACTTCATGTTCCGCCACATCAGCGGATGAGGTTTCTGCCATCATTGTGGCGGCGGCAATTTCAGCACTCATCTGGGCATGATGGACGGATTCCAGTCTGATCTGACCATGGGTATAGCCATGATCAGGCAAGGCAACATCACCAATAGCATAGATGCCATCATGGCTAGATTGGTAGTTGTTGTTGGTCAAAATACCATTGCCAATGGATAGCCCGGCGGCATCAGCAAGCTGTGTTTCAGGAATAACGCCGATGCCAGCAACCACCACATCCGCGGTCATTGCCCGTCCGTCACCAAGGTTAATGGTCATCACCTGCCCGTCATCGGTTAGGCTTTCGACCTGTGCGCCCGTGTGAATAGCGACCCCATGGCTTTCATGCAGATCATGAAAAAACGATGATGCTGCCTGACTAGCCACGCGCGCTAGCAGACGGTCAGCGGCCTCAACCACAGTAACGGATTTGCCAAGTTGGCGCGCGCTGGCGGCGACCTCAAGTCCGATATATCCCCCACCAATAATCATGACGTCATGGGATTGGTGCAGATGATGGCGCAATGTTCGGGCGTCATCAGGATGCCGCAAGACCATCAGGCGATCAGAACGTCCTTGCGAAACCGACAGCGCGCGAGGCGTAGCGCCAGTTGCAAGAACAAGACAATCCCAGTGCATCTGTTCCCCATCAGCTAAGGTGATTGTTTTAGTCAACGGGTCAATCGATTGAACCTCACATCCCTGTTTGAGGGTGACCTGATTGTCAGCATACCAAGGCTCAGCCCTCAGCGCGAAACTCTCATCCGTCACCGCCGCGTCAGCTAAAAGAAACTTTTTCGATAAAGGGGGGCGTTCAAGCGGAAGCCCTGAAAGCCTATCGATTAGCGTGATCTGTCCTGCAAACCCCAACTTGCGGAGGCGTTCCGCACAAGCAACGCCAGCGTGACTTGCCCCAATAATGATGACAGATGATGATGAGGTGAGGTGAGGTGATGTCATGGCAAGGTGTCCTCAATTTTTTTAGATGTTGCCGCAAGGTTACGCCAGAATATCCCTGACAGATTATTCCTGACAGATTATCCCTAACAGATGATGATGATCATTCCCAAAGGCCTATGCCATATGTTCAGTCATGTCATCATAAAATTGACAATAAAACACCCATACGACATAAAGGTGTTATCTGCAACAATTCACAGGATATTCCATGGTGGAATGGACCACGCTGATACCTGACCATGCGCAGGAATATATCAGCAACCGGCGCCTTGATGAGGTAGAATGCCTCCTCGCCGATCTTTCAGGCATCGCTCGCGGTAAGGCTATGCCTGCAAATAAGTTTAAGAAACAAGACTTCTTTTATTTACCAACCTCTATTTTTTCCCAGACCATCACCGGGGAATGGTTGGACGAT
Source organism: Puniceispirillales bacterium (SeqCode) (assembly GCA_965659785.1). Lineage (GTDB taxonomy): Bacteria > Pseudomonadota > Alphaproteobacteria > Puniceispirillales > UBA1172 > UBA12202. The sequence continues at coordinate 27,301 of CBFHXL010000024.1, read as the reverse complement.
CCTATGCTGACCTCGATTGAGCCGGATATGGTGTTAAAACCTGATTTTAATACCACCAGCGCGGCGCCATGGACGGCGGATGTGACCTTGCAGATTATTCATGATGTGTTTGATCAGCAAGACAACCCCTATCCGGTGGCACCGCGTAATGTCCTTAAGCGCGTGGTTGCGCTTTATGAAAACTTGGGGCTTTCGCCGATTGTCGCGCCTGAGATGGAATTTTTTCTGGTCGCCCCAAACATTGACCCAAATATGCCGATTGAACCGCCAATGGGGCGGTCAGGACGGCGTGTTGCGGCGCGGCAAGCCTATTCCATGTCTGCTGTTGATGAATATGGCCCTGTTATTGATGATATTTATGATTTTGCTGAAACCCAAGGGCTGGATATTGAGGGGATTTTGCAAGAAGGCGGATCAGGTCAGGTTGAACTTAATCTGCGTCATGGTGACCCTATTCGCTTGGCGGATGAGATTTTCTATTTTAAGCGCCTGATCAGAGAAGCGGCGATGCGCCAGAATTGTTTTGCGACTTTCATGGCAAAACCCATTCAGGATGAACCGGGCAGTGCCATGCATCTGCACCATTCGGTTGTTGATTTGAAAACTGGCAAAAATATCTTTGTTAATGCGGATGGTAGTGATAGCGACACCTTTATGCATTTCATTGCAGGTCTGCAAAACCATATGCCTGAAGTGGTGGCAATTCTTGCCCCTTATGTGAACAGTTATCGCCGTTACATTCGTGATTTTGCCGCGCCAATTAATCTGGAATGGGGGCGCGATAATCGCACCACGGGTTTCCGTGTGCCGGTTTCCCAACCTGAAGCAAGGCGCGTTGAAAACCGGTTGCCGGGGATGGATGTTAATCCGTATTTAGGGATAGCGGCATCGCTGGCTTGCGGGTATTTGGGGCTGATCGAAAAGCGGCAACCGCGAGAGGCCTTTACCACGGATGCTTATGCCCTTGATGAAGAACTGCCAAAGAACTTAAGTGATGCGCTTGATCTGTTTAATGAGGCAAGTGCCATGCATGAAGTGTTGCATCCTGATTTCTGTCGGATTTATGCTGAGGTCAAAAGGATTGAGTACACCGCCTACCAACAGGTTATTAGCCCATGGGAACGCGAGCATCTCTTAATGAATGTATGAACCTCCTGTTTCAAAATGATCGCCGCGGTCAATATCCGGATAGCTGGTATGCCGCAACGGTAAAGCCACTGGATGAGCAACCGCAACTCACCGGGGCGGAAACTGCTGATATTGTCATTATTGGCGCCGGATTTACCGGCCTGACGGCGGCATTGCATTTGGCGAAACGCGGCTATGATGTTCGCGTTGTTGAGGCACAACGCATCGGCTTTGGGGCATCAGGGCGAAATGGGGGGCAAGTCGGAAGCGGTCAGCGGCTTGAACAAGATCAACTGGAAAAACAATATGGTCTGGCGATGGCGCGGCAACTCTGGGATTTGGCCGAAGATGCTAAAGCTGAGGTCGCAGGCCTGATCACAGATCATGATATTGCCTGTCATTATCGTCCGGGTATTGCCCATGCCTGCTGGCGCAAAAAAGAGGTCGAAGACGATCACCGCTATATTGAAAAACTGTCCAAAGATTATGGTTATGACAAGATCAAACCCTTGGACAAAGATCAGCTTTTTGATCATGTGGGATCACCTGTTTATCAAGGGGGATCACTTGACGAAGGGGCTGGGCATATTCACCCCTTGGCCTATGTGCTGGGTCTGGGCCGTGCGGCGATGGCGGCAGGGGCGGTGATTTATGAAAACAGTGTTGTGACCAATGTCAGTGAGGGAACACAGCCTGTCATTTCCACAGACCAAGGCCAGATCACAACCAAACAGGTGATCTTTGCCTGCAATGGGTATTTAGGGAAATTAAATCGGCAAGTGGCACGCATGGTCATGCCTATAAATAATTTTATTGTTGCCACCGAACCCTTGGGAAAAGAATTGCCGCCAGTATTACACCAAGATATCGCTGTTGCTGATAGCCGTTTTGTTCTGAGCTATTTTCGCCGATCTCATGATAACAGATTAATTTTTGGAGGCGGTGAAAATGTCAGTTATCGGTTTCCATCAGACATTCGCCAGTTAGTGTCAAAACGCCTGTTTGAGATTTACCCACAATTAAAAGGTATTGGCCTTGATTACGCTTGGGGTGGCACGCTTGCCATTACGGTTAATCGGATGCCGTGCTTTGTCAGATTAGGCCATAATATGTTCTCTGCCTCTGGCTATTCAGGGCATGGGGTGGCAATGGCAACTTTGGCTGGGCGGCTGTTGGCTGAAGCGGCGGCAGGGATATCAGGCGGTTTTGATGTTATGGAAAAGATCAAAAAACACCGCTTTCCGGGAGGCGATATGATGCGCTGGCCGCTTTTGGTGCTAGGGATGAAATGGTATATGTTGCGCGACCGCCTTGGATTTTAATCCACAAGATATGTGATTTTAATCCAGAAGATAGGTGATTTTAATCTTGAATACATTGGTGTGGGGGAATTAAGCCGGAAACGCCAATAGCATCTTTACCGACAGAATTAGCATAATGATGCCAATCAAAATATCCAGCCTTTGCCAATGCCGCGCGCTGGTCATATAGCGTGAACAGAAACCAGCGGCATAACCCAATAAACTAAAAAACACAAAACTGGCGGTCATCGCCCCCATAGCGTAATGCCATTTCCCACCCGCGTCATAGGCTAGCGAAAAACTGCCTATCAAAATCAGCGTATCCAAATAGACATGGGGGTTAACAAAAGTCAGCATAGCCAATGTTACTACTACCGCTTGCCATGAACTCGCATTGACCCCATTGCCATTGCTGGTGATTGATAGATCATAATCCGCCTTCCATGCTGACCAGAAATGCATGAGCGCATAGCTAAACAGCCACGCCGCCGCCGCCCAAGCCATAATCACTTGAAACTTTCCCACGATCTGGCTGGCGGTTAAGGCAACGCCGCCAACCCCAAGAGCGATAAGGAATGCGTCTGAAAACCCACAAAACAAAACTGCCAGCGTAACGTGCTGACGCCGCAAGCCTTGACGCAGGACAAAGCTATTCTGTGCACCAATAGCAAGAATGAGAGAAAACCCCAGGCCAAAACCATTAAGAAAAGCAATCATGATCAGTCCTTGATATCACTATTGCTTCGCACTCTAAACACAATCTTTATAAAACATAAAGGCCGCAAATAAAGACGAGATAACCGCGCCTTGAAAAAAAGTTAGACAATGCTAACTTTAAGCGTAAGATATAGGGATAACAGCTTAAAATCCCTAACAACAAAACACGCGAATGATGTCATTATGACTTCTTTTTTGATCCACATTTTGACGTTGAAAAAAGGCTTTCTCAACCGAGATGTCATGGTTGTTGCGGCGGTTATGGGTATTGTCCTTAGCATCACTGGCACATGCCTAGCTGAGGCGGAAACCGCACCGAACACTGCTAAGATCAAAGTAGCCACAAGCTTTACCATCCTTGCGGATATGACGCGCCAAGTGGCAGGCGATCATGCTGAGGTGGTTTCTATCACGCGAGTCGGGGCCGAGATTCATGGCTATCAGCCCACGCCGCAGGATTTGGTGCAAGCTATAGATGCTGATCTGTTGTTATATAATGGGCTTAATCTAGAACAATGGATGGATCAGTTTTTGGATAATCTGGGGGATATTCCTTCTGTTCAATTAAGTGACGGCATTAACCCGTTGCCTATTCGCAGTGGCCGTTATGAAGGCAAAGCTAATCCACACGCTTGGATGGGGCTGGAAAATGCAAAAATCTATATCGACAATATTGCCGCCGCGTTAAGTCAGGCAGACCCAAACAACAGCCCAGATTACCTAACTAACGCAGAGACCTATAAAGGCCAATTAACTAGCCAAGTGGCGCCACTGAAAGCGCGTCTTGATGCCTTGCCTGCCTCTTATCGTTGGCTGGTGACTTGCGAAGGGGCGTTTAGCTATCTAGCCGCTGATTTAGGTATGCAGGAGCTCTATCTCTGGCCAATAAATGCTCATCAGCAATCGACCCCAAAACAGGTTCGCGCAGTTATTGATGGGGTGCGTGAACATGATATCCCCGTGGTGTTTTGCGAAAGCACGGTTAACACCGCCCCTGCAGAACAAGTCGCACGCGAGACCGGGGCCAGATATGGCGGCGTGCTTTATGTTGATAGCTTAAGCCATGCTGATGGCCCGGTGCCAAGCTATTTGGATTTGATGACGGTGAATATCACGCGCATTGCTGATAGCATGGATGACGCGTTTGCAAAGCATGACCAGAATGAACAGTAATCAGAACAAGAGAAGCGATGTCTATGCCAACTTCACATAACACTAATGCCGGTCTTGAGGTGCGTGATGTTACGGTCACTTATCCTAATGGTCATACCGGGCTTTGGGATGCCAGTTTTCATCTGCCTGAGGGCACGGTTTGCGGTTTGGTTGGTATTAATGGCGCAGGGAAATCAACCTTGTTTAACGCGATTATGGGCTTTACCCGTCTGGCGTCAGGGCAAATTTATATTCTTGGAAAAACCGTCAAACAAGCACTGGCAGAAAACCTGATTTCCTATGTGCCGCAATCAGAACAAGTGGATTGGAATTTCCCTGTCTTGGTTGAAGATGTGGTGATGATGGGGCGGTTTGGTCATATGGGGTTTTTTCGTATCCCCAGAGAAGCTGATTATGCGGCCGTAGAAGATGCCTTGCGCCGAGTTGATATGACCCAGCATCGTCATGCTCAGATTGGCGAATTATCAGGCGGACAGCGTAAGCGAGTGTTTCTGGCGCGGGCGCTTGCCCAGAATGGGCAAGTGATCCTGTTGGATGAACCTTTTACCGGTGTTGATGTCAAAACCGAAGAGCAGATTATCAGCCTTTTGCGTACCCTCAAATCCGAAGGCCGGATTATCTTGGTATCAACGCATAATCTGGGTTCAGTGCCGGAGTTTTGTGACCGGACAATCCTGATCAAAGGCACCGTGCTTAACCATGGCATGACTGAGGATACCTTTACCCATGCCAATTTGGAACAAGCTTTTGGTGGTGTGTTGCGCCATTTCACCTTAAGTGGGGATACGCTTCACGAAGATAGCGATAGCCGCGCTGTCACCATTTTAACCGATGATGAACGGCCCTTGGTGCAATATGGCGGAAAGACAAAAACAAAAGAAGGCAATAATCCGTGATTTGGCTTGAACCGTTTCAATATGAATACATGGTCAATGCCATTGTGGTAGCCGGATGTGTCGGGGCCATCTGTGCGTTTTTATCAGCGTATCTTATGCTGAAAGGGTGGTCACTGATTGGTGATGCGCTGTCTCATTCGGTCGTGCCGGGGGTGGCTGTGGCGTATATGATCGGCTTACCCTTTGCGCTTGGTGCGTTTGTGGCTGGTGGTCTTGCCGCGGGTTCAATGTTGTTTCTCTCTGAACGGTCTGGGCTGAAAATTGATGCTGTGATCGGGATTATTTTTACTGCATTCTTTGGGCTTGGGCTGTTTTTGATGTCCCTCTGGCCTATGGCAATATCCATTGAAACGATTGTGTTTGGGAATATTTTATCCATTACCCCTGATGATATGTTGCAACTGGTTATTATCGCCTTGGTCACAATGATCATTCTGTTGGCGCGGTGGAAAGACCTGATGGTGACTTTCTTTGATGAAAACCATGCTCGCAGCATGGGGCTTAAACCCGAACGGCTAAAGATTCTTTTTTTCATGTTGCTGTCGGCGTCGGTAGTAGCGGCGATGCAAACCGTAGGGGCATTTTTGGTGATTGCTATGGTTATCACGCCGGGGGCAACGGCCTATTTGATTTGTGATCGGTTTCCGCGCTTGGTATCAGTATCGGTGTTCATTGGGGCTAGCTCCAGTGCTTTGGGAACGTATCTCAGCTATTTTATTGATGGTGCAACAGGCGGCGTGATCGTGACGCTTCAGGTGCTGATCTTTTTCGCGGTGTTTATTTTTGCTCCGAAATATGGCCTTTTGGCCAGTCGCCGAGCAGGGCTTAGTGAACGCAGGCAAGGCAGGGCAGGCTAATGGATTGGGCTGATATCATTTTGCCGTTTCAGTTTGCGTTTATGCAAAAGGCGTTTGTGATGGCGGTCTTGGTTGCTGTGCCAACGGCGTTGCTATCCTGTTTTCTGGTACTTAAAGGATGGGCCTTGATGGGTGACGCGGTTAGTCATGCGATACTGCCGGGGGTTGTGTTGGCCTATGTATTTGGCTTTCCGCTAATCCTTGGGGCTTTTGCAGCAGGAATGTTCTGTGCTGTTGCCACGGGTTATGTCACTAACCATAGCCGTTTGAAACAAGATACCGTCATGGGGGTCGTGTTTTCAGGTATGTTCGGATTGGGCATTGTGATTTATGCGTCTATCGAATCCGATTTGCATCTTGATCATATTCTCTTTGGTCATCTGCTGGGGGTGGATAGGGGGGAATTGCTGTTGACAGCGCTCATCGCAGGGCCGGTATGTCTGGTGCTGTTGTTGAAATGGAAAGACCTGATGCTACATAGTTTTGATCTGCCGCAAGCTCGGACAAGTGGTCTGCCTATTCGGTTGATCCATTATGGTCTGCTGACCTTATTATCCTTAACCATTGTTGCAACCCTGACCGCCACGGGCTTAATCTTGGCTATCGGATTGCTGATCGCGCCGGGGGCAATCGCATTTCTGATGGTGCGGCGGTTTTCGGCGATGCTATGGGTCTCTGTCTTTATTTCCATCATTGCTATGACTGGCGGTGTGTATCTTAGCTTTTTTATCAACAGCGCCCCGGCACCAACCATCATTCTGATTTTGACCATCATGTTTATCTTTGCCTTTGGGTTACGGCTCTGGCGTATCCGCCAGATGGCAGGGATGCGGCGTGGCTAACCTTCAGTTATCTTTGCCTTTTGGTGAGACGAAAAAAGGGACTTTACAAAGCCCCCTATCAGCGCGTAAATGGCATCTGAATGATGGCGTCATTCACGGCGGCATAGCCGCCAAAACCTTATTTCTGAAATGATTTTAACGTCCTGAACGCCGGGATAATCATCTCGGGAGTTTGGGTTTTTTTAGACTCCTGAGCCAAAACTGGTTTTGAAAAAGGGAGTTTATCATGACAAGACCACAATTCTATCGCTTCCATAACGGAACAAAGGCCGCTTTGCCCTTTTCTGAAGGGGAATATCGTCGCCGTTTAGGGTCCATCAGACAGCGTATGGCACATCAGAATATTGAGGCTATTATCCTGACCTCAATGCATAATGTCGCCTATTATACAGGGTTTCTTTACTGTGCTTTTGGTCGGCCTTATGCAGCGGTGATCACGCCTGACCAATGTGTCACCGTATCCGCCGCGATTGATGCCGGGCAACCTTGGCGGCGTTCGGTGGATGACAATATCACCTATACTGATTGGCAACGCGGCAATTATTTTCGCACCATTGCGCATCTGTTGCCGGGGGTTAAGCGCATTGGGATTGAATATGATCACGCCACGCTTCAGATCAGGGATGCTTTTGCTGATGCGATCACCGGGGCGGAATGGCTAGATATCGCGCCGGATACCATGGCAGACCGGATGCGCAAATCAGATGAGGAAATAGCCTTAATCAAAGCTGGTGCCGAAGTGGCGGATATTGGCGGCTATGCTATCCATTCTGCTATCAAGGTCGGGATGCGTGAGATTGATATTGCCATGGCTGGCCGTGACGCGATGGAAGCGGCGATTGCTGAACGGTTTCCGGATAGTGAGATGCGCGACAGTTGGGTGTGGTTTCAGTCAGATTTGAACACGGATGGGGCGCATAATCCGGTCACTTGCCGTAAATTGCAGGCAGGCGATCTGCTGTCACTGAACACCTTTCCGATGATCTCTGGCTATTATACAGCACTGGAGAGGACAATGTTTCTGGGTGAACCTGATGCGGCAACCCGGAAAGCATGGGCAGCAAACCTCGCAGTGCATGAACACGGCCTTGCCCTGATTAAGCCGGGGGCGACCTGTTCAGGCATCACCGCCGCGCTTAATGACCATTTTGAAGACCTAGGCTATCTGGATCGCCGCAGTTTTGGTTATGGGCATTCCTTTGGGGTGTTATCCCACTATTATGGCCGTGAAGCGGGATTGGAATTGCGTGAGGATATCGACACGATTCTTGAACCGGGCATGGTGGTATCTATGGAACCCATGATCACAATTGGTGACGATGAACCGGGACGGGGCGGTTATCGTGAACATGATATCCTTGTGGTCACAGAAGACGGAAGCATCAATATCACTGGCTTCCCCTATGGGATGGAGCATAATATCATTGCCGCTTAAATAGGCGCGGTGATGGGATTGTGTTTTTTTCTTACTGTCTGAGGCCATGAGCTATTGGCTTCAGGCAGTTTTGGATTATGATAGACATATTGACTGGACAATTGATCCCTTACTGGGTTTAATACAGTTAAATAAAATGATTAGTTTAAGATCATTCAAGATACAATTTCTGAGGAGAGAACCAATGAAGAAAATTTTAACATTTGCTATTGCGGCAGGTGCAATGGCTGTTGCTGGTTTTGCGCAAGCGGCAACTCTTGACGATGTCAGGGCGCGTGGTTATGTGCAGTGCGGCGTAAGCCAAGGTCTGCCAGGATTTTCAAATGCTGATGATAACGGCAATTGGACTGGCATTGACGTGGATTTCTGCCATGGTGTAGCCGCTGCCGTATTCGGGGATAGCAGTAAAGTGCGCTTTACGCCGCTTTCCGCTAAACAGCGTTTTACCGCTCTGTCTTCTGGTGAGATCGACATTCTGTCCCGTAACACCACCTGGACCATGACACGCGACACTCAGCTTGGCCTTAACTTTGCTGGCGTCAACTATTATGATGGTCAGGGCATGATGGTACCGTCGTCACTTGGCGTGACTTCAGCCACCGAACTGGATGGCGCTAATATTTGCACCAACACAGGTACTACCACTGAGCTGAACATCACGGATTATTTCCGTGCCAACAACATGAGCTTTAACCTTGTTGCGTTTGAAAAAGCCGATGAAGTTGTTGCCGCGTATGACGCTGGCCGTTGTGATGTTTACACCACAGACCGTTCTGGCCTAGCCGCTCAGCGGACAAAGCTGGCCAATCCTTCGGCGCATACCGTTCTGCCGGAAATCATTTCCAAAGAGCCGCTTGGGCCAGTTGTTCGTCAAGGTGACGATCAGTGGTTCAACATTGTTCGCTGGACACTCAATGCCATGATCAATGCTGAGGAACTCGGCGTGAGCAAGGCAAATGTTGGCAATATGATGGGTTCTGACAATCCTGCCATTAAGCGTCTTCTGGGAACAGAAGGTAACTTTGGTGAAGAGCTGGGTCTCAGCAATGACTGGGCCGCGAATGTCATCAAGGCTGTTGGCAATTATGGCGAATCCTATGATGCCAATGTTGGCCCTGATACCCCACTAGGGCTTGATCGCGGGGTCAACGAATTGTGGAGCAAAGGCGGAATTCTTTACGCCGCGCCAATCCGCTAAGAATCTAATTATATACGACACCCATCCCATCATCGGATGGGTGTCTTTTTATGTTTATCAAGTCGGCGTGATGAAACCGCTTGAAGTTTATATATAGATAAGTTGAGCAAGAAAAAACGGAATCCTGACATGAAAAATTCCGGCCCTTTTGATTTTTTGAATGATGCGCGTATCCGCGGAATTCTCGCCCAAGCGATTTTGCTAGGGATTGTCGTGTTCAGCCTTTGGTGGCTCATTTCAAACACCTCACAGAATCTGGATAAGCTTAATAAATCGCTAGGGTTTGGATTCCTTGAACAAAACGCAGGGTTTCAGATTGCCCCCACCTTAGGGACTTGGCTGTTTAGCTATGAGGTTGGGCAATCTACCTATTGGGATGTTTATCTCATAGGTATCGTTAACACCCTTGTGGTGGCGGTGTTTGGTGTGATTGCGGCGACCATAATCGGGTTTCTGATGGGCATTATGCGCCTGTCCAACAACCTGATCCTGCGCAGTTTTGCGACGATTTATGTGGAAGTGTTACGCAATCTGCCTTTGCTTCTGCAATTATTCTTTTGGTATTTTACGGTGCTGCGCGCCTTTCCAGACAAACGCGGCAAGATTGATCTGATCCCCGGCGTCATAAGTGTCAATCTCGAAGGGCTGTTTCTGCCTTATCCGATCTGGAAAACTGGCGCAGGGTTTGCTGGAATTGTTCTTTTGATCGCGGCTGTTGCGACATTTATCATGCGCTATCAATCCAGAAAGCGGCAGTTATTGACAGGGCATCCCCTGCCGATATGGCGGATTACCCTGGGGATTTTTGCGGTTGCCGCGATGGTTATTTGGCTGAGTGTTGGCATCCCCCTTGATTGGAGCCTGCCTGTGTTTAAGGAAACAGGGCCTGTTTTGCGGCGTGGATTTCAACAAGAAACGGCGATCATGGTGATCCCTGAAATGCTTGCGGTATGGTTTGCGTTAACGCTTTATACCGCCGCGTTTATTGCCGAAATTGTGCGCTCAGGGATTATGGCGGTTAACAAAGGGCAAAGCGAGGCGGCAGGTGCGCTAGGGCTAAATCGTGGATTAACCTTGCGCTTAGTGGTAATTCCGCAAGCCTTGCGAGTGATCATTCCGCCTTTGACGTCACAATATCTAAACCTGACTAAAAACTCATCATTGGCGGTGGCTATTGCCTATCCGGAGTTGGTTTCTATCTTTGCGGGCACAGCGATGAATCAGGTGGGTAAAGAAATTGAAATGTTTGGCATGATGATGTGCGTGTATTTGACGTTTTCTTTGCTGACCTCATTTTTCATGAACTGGTTTAACAAGCGATCAATGTTGGTGGAACGGTAATGAACAAAGACACTGATATCGTATTTGTCCGGGATGAAGACGCCCCTTTGCTATCACCACCCTTGATGGAACAAGGGTTGCTTGGTTGGTTTAATCAAAACATTCTTAGCACGGTCAATGATTTCTCATCACCGGGGGCGGCGTTTCGTTCGGTAATCATGGCGGTGGCGACATTAGCCATTGTTTATTATTCGGTTGCGGTGATATGGGCGCTTATCGATTTCACCATTATTGAGGCAGTTTGGTCTGACCCCGATGGATTGAAACGGACAATTTGCACGACTGAGATTGCTGGCGGTCTTCAGCATGATGGATGGCACGGCGCTTGTTGGCCGTTAGTGGCGGCAAAGATCAAATTCCTTACTTACGGCGCCTATCCTAGCGCCGAATTATGGCGCGTGAATCTGGCAGGGCTTTTGTTGATTGTTGGTCTGCTATATTTGATGTTTGATCGGATGCCGTATCGGACGTTGATTGGCATGTTAATGCTGACGGCTTATCCCGTTTTGGCCTTTATTCTACTTCGCGGTTTAGGCGAGTCTGTTGGCCTACCTGTGGTTGATACCCGTGATTGGGGCGGCGTTATGGTTACCCTTGTGGTGGCCTTAACGGGGATCATTGCCTCATTACCGCTTGGGGTTGTGTTGGCGCTTGGGCGACAGTCTGACAAGCCTGTGATTCGGATGCTGTCGACCATGTTTATTGAGTTTTGGCGCGGAATTCCCCTGATTACGGTTTTGTTTATGGCATCAGTGGCTTTGCCGTTATTCCTGCCAAAAGGGGTAACGATTGATAATTTGTTGCGTGCCTTGATCGGGGTGACATTGTTTGCATCTGCCTATATGGCAGAGGTGATCCGAGGCGGACTTCAGGCGATTGACAAAGGGCAATATGAGGCTGGCAAGGCACTAGGGCTGAGTTATTGGAAAACCATGCGCCTCATCATTCTGCCGCAAGCCTTGACCTATGTCATTCCCGGGATTGTGAATACGTTTATTGGTCTCTTTAAGGATACGACACTGGTGGCGATTATTGGTCTGTTTGATCTGTTGGGGGCGGCGCAATCGGCGATTAACGATGCGGCGTGGTCATCACCTGTTCAGGCCATCACCCTTTATCTCTTTGTGGCCGGATTTTATTTTGTGTGCTGTTTGGGGATGTCGCGTTATTCCATGCGACTGGAACGGAAACTAGCCAAGAAGGATCGTTAACAGGCAGAATATCGCCAAAACGGAGTGAGCATATGGCAAAAGCGAAAAAAACATCAACCATGCAAGTCAGTGATGAATTGGTCATCAGCATGCAAGGTGTCAATAAATGGTTTGGTAATTTTCATGTGCTTAGAGATATCAATCTCAATGTCTATAAAGGTGAGCGGATTATTATTTGCGGGCCATCAGGGTCTGGCAAATCAACACTGATCCGCTGTCTTAATGCCCTTGAGCATCATCAGGATGGGGATATCAACATTCTTGGCGTAACACTGGATAACAATGTGCGCAATGTTGAGGTTATTCGCCGTGACGTCGGCATGGTGTTTCAGCAATTCAACTTGTTTCCGCATCTGTCGATATTGGAAAATTGTATTTTGGCACCGATTTGGGTTAAGAAAATGCCTCGTGCTGAGGCGGTTGATCTTGCTATGTCCTTGCTTGAACGGGTTAAGATTCCTGAACAGGCCAGCAAATTTCCAGGTCAGCTTTCCGGTGGCCAGCAGCAGCGTGTGGCGATTGCCCGTGCTTTGTGCATGAACCCTGAAGTGATGCTTTTTGATGAGCCAACCTCCGCTCTTGATCCTGAAATGATTAAAGAAGTGTTGGATGTCATGGTGGAACTTGCCGAATCTGGGATGACAATGATTTGCGTAACGCATGAAATGGGCTTTGCCCGTAAGGTTGCTAACCGCGTCATCTTTATGGACGAAGGCCAGATTGTTGAGCAGAATGAGCCAGAGGCGTTCTTTAACAAACCCAAATCTGACCGTACCAAGCTCTTTTTATCTCAGGTGCTAAGCCATTAAGGCGCCATCTATGCCTGTTATGAGAATTCTTTTCGGCTATTGCTGATTGCATTTGTCAGCGCGTTCTTTTTTGACTTATAGTATTTGTTTAGTCACGATGAACGGTATCAGGGCAATGTCATAGCGCGTTGCCATTTTCTGGAGCGCTGATGATAGCCGCGCTATTTCAACAACAGATGTCGACCCGTAAAGCCTTGATGGTGGTGTTTATTTCATCGTCAATTTGGGGCGTGCTGTGGGTGCCTTTGCGCTGGCTGGATCATCTTGGCTATCAAGAGTTATGGTCAACTTTTGCCTTTCTCGCTATTCCTGTTCTGCCGTTATTTTTTTTCACCTATCATAAGATTAAGGCCAGCTTACGTTTCTGGCCGGTTTATCTGTTGGCAGGGGGATTTATCGGCGCTGGGTTCAGCCTTTATTGCACTGGCTTAGTCATTGGTTCTGTCACAAAGACAACATTGCTATTTTATCTGACCCCTGTCTGGGGATCAATTTTGGGCATGATATTTCTTTCTGAACGCGCCACCCTCATGCGCTGGCTCGCTAATGGGTTAGGGCTTTTGGGTTGCGCTATGATCATGGGGATCAGCAGTGGTGATCTGATGCTTGAGGTATCGGATATTCTTGGTTTTACAGCGGGGGTTGTTTGGGCTTTTGGTGGAGTGATGTTGCGCCGCTACCCTGAGGCGGATTATCTGGGTTTGGTGTTTTGCCAGTATGTGATGGGTACCATATTCACCTTAATTGCGATTGCGCTTATCGGTACGCCGCCCCCTTCGGCCGGACAATGGTTTAACGGTGTTGTTGTCGCCATCATCACGGCGGTCATCTTCCTGCCGACGATGGCTGTCATTTTCCGCATTAGCCAATATGTTTCACCCGGGCTGGTGGCATTGTTGATGCTATCTGAAGTGGTGTTAGCTGTGCTTTCCGCCATGGTATTGTTGGGGGAACGCCTCACCATGTGGCAATGGCTAGGCGCGACCTTAATTTTTCTCACCGCGTTGTTGGCGGCGTATTCCTCTGAAGAAGCAGATCACTCTGAAGGATAGGGCGGAAAGCGTGTTTTCGCGGCTTTTTCTGTCCAGTCCATATGATTGCGGACATATTCCTCGGATGCATTGCGCGGCGGATTATAATCCCAATCGGCACGAACCCCATTTTGCATGGCGTCATAGACCGCTTGCCGTTGTTTTTGCTTGGCAACCACATCTGCTCGCAGGGTTGGCATATCCCATTTGTGTTTAATCTCATCTGCGAAGGCTTTGGCAAGATCAGCATAATTCGGATCACTTGCCAGATTGTTTCGCTCAAGCGGGTCGTTTGCAATATCAAACATCATGGGGGCGTCACTATCACAATGGATATATTTATATTGATCTCGCCGGATCATGATCACAGGATGCGCTGTCATCTCGGCGCAGTATTCACCAATAGCGTGTCCGTGATCTTCTTTACCAGTTGTCGCCATTGTCCAGAGTGACCGTCCATCAATGGGTTGGCCTAATGAGGGTTTGGTCTTCTCATCCGTGGCGGCGATATCCATCATAGTGGGCAAAATATCAACAAGAGAACAGGGGCTATTGAGCGTCCCCTGCTTGACCTTTGGGCCAGCCATGATCAATGGCACACGCGCCGAATGTTCAAAGAAGTTCATTTTATACCATAACCCGCGCTCACCTAGCATATCACCATGATCAGCGGTCACCATGATAATGGTATTATCAAGCTGTTCACATTCTTCGAGGGTTTTGACGATCTGCCCAACTTTGGAATCAAAATAGCTGGTATTGGCATAATACGCATGGCGCGCGTTTCGAACCTCATCATCGGTGGGGATGATGGTCGTTGCCTCAATGCCATCCATCAACCGCCGCGAAAAGCCATCTTGTTCATCATAAGGTATGGTGCTTGACGGCATATCAATGGCGTCATGGTCATAAAGGTCCCACCATTCTGGCCGCGCCACATAAGGATCATGAGGGTGAATGAAACTGGCCACCATACAGAAAGGCTGCTGTTTCTCAGAGGCGTATTCAAACAATTTGCGGCGTGCAAAAAACGCCACTTCCTCATCATATTCTAATTGGAAAGTGGTTTGGGCAACGCCAGCCTCACGAACGGTATCCATGTTGTGATACCATTTGTCTATGCGTTCATCTGCCAACTCCCAATCTGGTGTCCATGCAAAATCAGAGGGGTAGATATCGGTGGTGATGCGCTCATCAAAACCATGGAGCTGATCTGGGCCAACAAAATGCATTTTGCCAGAAAGACAGGTGCGATATCCCATATGGCGCAAGTAATGGGCAAAGGTCGGAATAGATGACAAAAACTCACTCGCGTTGTCATAGGCGGCGATGCGCGTGACCAGTTGACCTGACATGAAAGTGAACCGTGATGGGGCACAAAGAGGCGCGTTACAATAAGCGGCGTCAAAGCGCATACCGCGCTGAGCCAATTTATCCATATGCGGGGTTTTGACAACAGGGTGACCATAACTGGATGTAAATTGTGGTGCCAGTTGGTCTGCCATAATGAGAACGATGTTGGGCTGCTGAGTTGTCATGATAAACCCTCTCAATATTGTTTTTATATGAAAACAATATGACTGAATTTATGCAAAAATAAACCAGAAAAAAGACCTATTGTGAACGGCCCAGATTGCTTGCCCAACTGCGCAAAATCCGATCTGCCATAATCGCTATGAAAGCCATTGATAAACCAGCGGTAATGCCTAACCCGGTATCCCCTGAACGTAGCCCGATATTGACCTGTTCTGCTAGGCCTCTCGCCCCGACCAGAACCGCGATAATCAGCATGGCAAGGGCAAATAGAACCGTCTGATTAAGCCCAAGAAGGATGCTTGGTCTTGCCACAGGCAATTCAATATAAAATAGCCTTTGCCAAGGCGTGCAACCTTGCGCTGTTGTGGCCTCAACCAGTTGGGTGGGAACAGACCGTAAGCCATGTTCCGTATAACGGATCATCGGCACTATGGCGTAAAGCACAATCGCAACCAACGCCGAAAACTCACTAATCTGAAACAGCGCTACCGCAGGTATGAGAAAAATATAAAGCGGAATAGATTGAAGCGTATCATTGATGGGGCGAAGGATATTAGACGCACGGTCAGATTTCGCCGCCAGAATACCAAGCGGACACCCTATTGCCATGCAGATAAATACCGCCGCGCTGCAAAGATAAAGCGAATATAACGCATCTGCCCAATGCCCAAATAGGGTAATAAATAGCATCATAGCAAAACACGTCACAGCCAAGCGAAGCCCTGACGCATTCCACGCCGCCAGACAGACGCACCCTGCTACCGCCCACCATGGCAGAGCTGTGAAGCCTCTAAACATAATAAGCCCAACCGCCAACAGAAATAATCCCATGGCTTTTTGCCCACGGAATAGCATTAGACATGAGGTTCCGATAATACCAATCAGATAAATGATCTGTGCCTCACTAGTAAAGGTCACGCCCCAAGTGAACGGCAATACCGCTTGTTCAAGCCCTATGCGCATAGGAAGCAAGACATAGATCAGCACGTTGTTTTTGATCAGATCAAGGAAAATACCATAAGTTTTGATAAACTGGGCCAGGCCGTCATTAATTACTACTTCGGTAATCCGAAACACCGACGACGCAACATCAATAAACCCTTGCATAGGGAACAAGAATCCAATGACCACGGCGAGAGCCATGATGACGAGAGCTTGCCGCCGCGATGCGAGAGATTTGCTCATCCGCGTGGTTTCGCTTGCCGCACGGCTAAGGCGATCAATGACCACCGCCATCAGAACAATAATAATGCCAGCACTAAGCGCTTCACCAAAACGGGCAGAGCCTTTATTGGTGGCGACCAACACCTCACGGCCAATATCATCAAAGCCGCCGATAACCGCGGCAATAATAACCATAGAAAGGCTAGCCAAGATGGACTGATTGACACCAACCAAGATTTGTTTTTTGGCGCTTGGTAACTCAATCATGGCAAAGGTTTGCCAACGGCTACTGCCAGATATAGCAGCGACATCTTTGAGCTCGCTAGGCACTTGCTGAAGCCCAAGCATGACATTACGCGTAATAGGCGGTGCCGCGTAAATCATACTGGCTATGACCCCCGGCACAGGGCCAAAACCAAACAACACAATCAACGGCACCAGATAGGCAAAGGTGGGAATGGTCTGCATCAAATCAAGGCTAGGCTCAATGATGCGGCCTGCCAGTTTTGATTTGGCAGCAAATATTCCCATCGCGAAGCCAAAGCTTAGCGCAAGCGGAATAGCTACCCCGACCATGGCAAGCGTGTTCATGGATTTAATCCATAGCCCTGATGCGGCCATATAGAAAATAGATGCGGCAACAAGCAAGGCTAACCCGGGGCCACTCAACCGCCAGCCTAACCAAGTCACCATAGCCAGAAATGCTAACCACGGCAGTTGGTGAAGCCCGAATTGAAGCCCTCGCACGGCTTCTTCAACAACATTGCTGATCGCCCGCAAGGTTGGTTTGGCCCAGTCAACAAATCCACCAATCGCTAGATTGATGCCATCCTTAAACCAGTTTGACCCGGAAAACGGTTCTGCGGAAAGATAAGGTATGGTGTCTGGCCGGATCAGAATCATAACCATGATAAACAGAGTCATTAGCCCCGCGGCCGATAGCACCTGTTGACGCCATTTTCCCCATAAATCAGAAGAAGTGTTGATCATAGCGTTCATATCGTTCCCTCATTATTGGCAATCTGAAGCAGGGTTTCACGGGTAAAATAGCCAACGACTTTATCCTGAAATCCGGTAACCATGATGTGGTTTTGCCCAGGGGCAAGATCAATCAGGCATTTTTCTAAAGTGGTTTTTCCGTCAATGCTAACTGCCTTTTTGAAATGGTCTGGTGCGGCGCTGGCAGGGGTCATGACATCTTCTAGACGCAACACCTGAAGCCGGGAAACATCACGAACAAAACTGGTGACATAATCATCCGCAGGCCGTAACAACAGATCAGCTGGGCGACCTAATTGCACCATCTGCCCATCACGCATAATGGCAATGCGATCAGCAAGCCGAACCGCTTCTGAAAAATCATGCGTAACAAAGACAATGGATTTTTTTAACCGCGATTGCAATTCGATCAACTCATCCTGAAGCTGGCGACGGATCAGAGGATCAAGAGCGCTAAAAGGTTCATCCAGCAACCAAATTTCGGGGTCAACCGCCAGCGAACGGGCAATGCCCACGCGTTGCTGTTGGCCGCCAGATAATTCAGATGGATAGGCGTTGCCGCGACCGTCTAGCCCAACCAGTTTAAGCATTTCTTCGGCCTTAGCCATAATATTAGCTCGGCTTTCGCCTCTGACCTTGAGGGGAAAAGCAATATTCTGAAGCGCAGTGAAATGAGGCACTAAACCAAAGTTTTGAAATACCATTCCCATTTTGCGGCGGCGGATTTCGCGCAATTCGGCCTCTGGCATCGTATCAAGACAGACCCCATCCAGCATGACATGACCAAAGGTCGGCTGCTGCAGTTGGGCAATACAGCGCAGGACGGTGGATTTTCCTGATCCGGATAGCCCCATAATGACAAAAAGTTCACCAGCATGAACCGAGAAGGAGATATCTTCAGCACCGACAATATAGCCGTTTTCACGCAAAGCCTTGCCGCGTTCATCAGCCGACATGGCCATTACATCAGCGTTCTTGTTCAGCTTTTCTGCTTGCGGGCCAAACACTTTCCATAAACCGTCACACGAAAGGGTGACAGGATGAATTTGGCTGGTGGCTCTATCAGAAGACATGAATAGGTAAGTGAGAGTTGTTATTTATGTTGTGACAGGCGGAGATATCTACCTGTCACAACATAAGTTTTGATTTACTTAGATTTCGCCGCAGCGATCATGGCATCAATCTCAGCGCTTTTGCTGGCAACAAACTCTGCTACCACGGCGTTGATATCTTCACCACGACCGTCAATCGCCGCCATCATATTTTGCTGATCACCAGCATCCATAGAATATTGGGCGAGAATCTCACCAGCTACTGGCCAAGTGTCGCTAAAGCCTGACCAAGTCACCTTAAAGATGCGTGTTGGTAGGAAGTCACAGTCACCTGTGGCATTTGGGTTAATCCCCCATGAAGCGTCTTCATAGCATTCATCAGTTCCAGCAGGAAGCGCAACCCATTCCGTTTCATACTCTGCCAAAGCCCAATGCGGTTGCCAGAATGTCAAAAGCAACGGAGATTTCTTAGCAATTGATGCTTCGAGTTCTGTGATCAAAGCCCCTTCAGAGCCAGCAGGAACAGCCTGAAAGTCTAGGCCAATGGCTTCAAATCGGTCTTTACCGGGTGAACCCCAATCCGCAGGGTAATCCAGAAGACGGCCTTTTGGCATCGTTTCCACTGAGGCAAACTTCGCGGCACAGGCATTCAACGCTTCCCAGTCAGGAAGACCAGGGCAAATCTCTTTCATATGAACTGGATAAAGCACGCCTTCGCGAGCGTTAAGGCCAAGGGAACCGATATCGGTCACTGTCCCTTTATCAGCCATTTCATTAAATTGACCGGGCAAGTTTGAGGTCCAAACTTCCATCGCGGCGTGAAGATCACCCTCAGCCATGGCAATGAATTGAGGCCCATAACCCGCCGTTACATATTCAACATTGTATCCGGCTTTTTCCAGAATTGCCCCAGCTACGCGTGTGCTAAGGTGCTGACCTGTCCACTCATTAATAGACATTTTGATGGTTTTGTCTGTTGCGCCCATATCAAGCGCAAAAGCCTGACTAGCCAGCATAGGGATGGCTACGGCAACAGCGGTAATCATAGATTTCATTGTCATTAATTCCTCCAACGTGTGATTATTTAACCAGAATTTGGTTTATGTAAGGTTTTTGTTAAAATTATCTTGTATCAAGTTTTGCAGGATGAAAAGTGTTTTTTTCATTTCAGCACCTCTTCTACATTGCCAATGATTAAACCCAATGATTAAACATTTTGCTGGATGGTCGTTAATAAAGATACGCATGGTTATCCCTAAACTGAAACAAACCGGGTCTTCCCGGTTTTTTTTTGCCTTCAGCAACCGTTCAACATGGGGACATATTAGTGGCGTCAGGGGGTTAAGAGGTGGCGAAACTGTATCACTTTTTCCCATTTACCTTTGAGATGCGGCTGTCTAGCCTTTAATTTAGCTAAAGGATCAACCACGATAGGGGTGTCGGGCTTTTCTGGCGCCGTTGCCACTTGGACGATGGTAGTTTCCGTATCCGGGGCAAGTTCTGTCTGAGGGCTATTATCTTTATCGGTGGAGGCATCTTCTTTAACAGGAGGCAAGTCAGGGGGGATTGCGCTGATCAGATTGATCGGCTGTGTGTGATCAGATAGTGGGGCTTGGTCTGTTAAAATAGGCGTGCCAGTAGCATCATTCAGCATATCCCAGACCGCATAAACCTTTTCCACATAAGGGGTGTTTTGGTCAGGATTGGCATTATGATAATGCCTGATGGCCTGATCCCAACTGTCATGCGCAGCCTTGAGATCGGTAAGGAAAATGGCGGAATAGACAATATTCGTAAAGGGATCAGCCATTTCATCTAGGTCCATAAACTGATCGCTATGCCAAAAATAATTGATCTGCATGCAGCCAATGTCAATATTCTGGTCACTGTCATCCAAATGCGTGCGGATATAGTCCAGCATCTCATCTTTGCTGTCAAAAAAGACCCCTTTGCCAGCGTGATTGATGGTCCATGGCCAAGCGCGGTGTTCGCCATTATCGCCTATGCGGCCTGCCTCAACGCGGCTAATAGAGGTCAATATCCCAGCAGGCAGGTCAAAGGTTTTTTCAACGATGCTTGTTAAACTCTCGCAATCATGATCATGACCGTGATCTTCTTCTCTTGGGATGTTGTTTTGACCAAGAGCGGGGCTAACCATCATGCTCATCATGGCGGCGGCTATCATCATGCGGTATCGTGAAAATGTTTTGCTCATACCCTAGCATCAGCAATTCCCGTGCCAGATGACGCTGTAAAATAAAAGTCAAGAAGAGGTAAAGAAATCATCAATGATGCCGTTTATATAACTATCACCAGATAGGAAAGGGCGGCGCATGGGTGAAGTCATCTATTTACATAAACGTCGTCCTGAGTTTCATAAAATGATGGATGATGATAATTCCACGCTTAGCGATGAAGATATCCGTCGGCTTGAAAATATCCGCGACAATATTGAAGAGTTGCTGCATATGGTGGCAGGACTTCGCCGTGACCCTAAGGCGGTGGCTCTGGCTTCAGCGCGTTTTGGTATCATGCGCATGTCTCAGCTTTATGGCCGGGCCTATGTGATGGAATTCACAAAACGCTGTATTGAGAACATGGAATTAGCAGATCAGCTTCGTTCGGATTGAAGCCATCACCATTTCTGATTATACTAATATTCATATTAGGTTAGTTTGATAGTTGGATGTTTTATGATCACACAACAGCGTATGCTGCAAATTCTGGAACGAGGCAGTAAAGACGATAGCACAAGCCGAATGGTTGATCGCCTGCTTGGTTTGTTGATCATACTTAATGTTGTGGCGATTTGTTTGGAATCAGTTGGGCATTTCGGCACGGCTTATCATACCCTGTTCTGGGCTTTTGAGCTGTTTTCCGTGATCATTTTTGGCACAGAATATATCCTGCGTATATGGGCAAGTGGGGCTAATGAGGCTTGTGGTTATCGGTCACCTACGCTAAGGCGGCTTCGCTATATCTTTAGCTTTACAGGGATTATTGATTTGCTGGCCATATTGCCTAGCCTGTTGCCGTTATTTATGGGTGAGATGGATTTGCGGTGGTTGCGTGCTCTGCGGTTAGTTCGGCTTTTTAAGATTTCGCATTATTCTTCTGCTCTCGAGGATTTAATTTCTGCCATACGTTCAGAAATCGGGTCATTCGGCGCCGCGCTGTATTTGTTTTTGATTGCGCTATTTATGTCTAGCGCCATGATGTATTTGTTGGAGAACGAAGCTCAGCCTGATAAGTTTTCTTCTATTCCTCAGACGATGTGGTGGTCACTGATTACATTGACCACAGTGGGTTATGGTGATGTGTCGCCTGTCACCCCCATGGGGCAGGTAATCGGGGCGATCACGGCGTTGATGGGGGTTTGTGTTGTTGCCTTGTTAACGGGTATTGTCGCCTCGGCGTTTTCAAATCAGATATCACAGCGCAAATTGCTGCTTGAGGCGGAGATTGCCTCAGCCCTAAGTGACGGCGTGCTATCTGATGATGAGATTATCAAAATTGAACAAATGCGGCGTGAGTTCCACTTATCTGAACAACATGTTGATGCCTTGATGACAATCCTCAAAGATCATGAAAGATCATAAGTCTTTTCATCAGATCACATATTTTACTGATCACATATTTTCATAGCATATGGCTAATCACCTGTTGGGGCAGTGAAAAGCACAGTACCCCTAATAATTATGATCAATGCGCTTAACAATTTGCCTCGTCAGTCGTTTTTCCTTGGAAGGATAAAATCATGAAAATGCCGTTGCAGGTTGATGCCATCACGGATGCGCATCCCAAACAGATTATCGCTAAGGGGGAAACTGTCATCACGGCAGGGTCGTCAACAGATATGGCATATTACCTGTTATCAGGGACAGCCAAGGGGCGGGTAAAAGGCGTTGATGGTCAAAATTTTGTTTCTGGTCATGTGGTTAGCCTAGTATCCTTTCTTGGACTTGAAGCCTATGACAGTGATGTTGTTGCCACTAGTTCTTGTGAGGTGTTGGTGATGCCGCGTCTGTTAATTGAGCATCATTGGAGTGATGAAGACAGCACCAGTTGGGTATTTGCCTGTTCCATGGCGGCGGATGCTATCAAAAAACACCAAGCCTTAAGCCAAGGGGCGAAAATGGTGACGGCATGACGGGGGGTTCAAACGCGCTTAAAATGATTAGCGGTGAAGTGCTGTTCCGTGAGGGGCAGATCGCGGATCAGTTTTATTTGATTGAACAGGGTAGCGTTCTTATCCTTGATCAGGTGGGGCGAAATGTGATCCGTATTTATGAAAGTGATCAGTTGTTTGGACTTCCAGAAGTGTTGGCTAAAGCAGTTTGGCGACATACCGCCATTGTCGGAAGCCGATCTGTTATTAAGGTTTTTCCTGCGGCGCTGTTATTTCAGCGCGTTGAACAGATGCCATCAACCCATCAAGATTTTATTCACGATATGGCCAAGCTGGGCATATAAGATCATCACCAGCATTGGTAAGATCAGGATTGGCACGAAAAATGCAAAATTGGCGATATGACCTTTATCCGAATGGATATGACAAAGGAGTAAGCCATGAACGAAGATACTGCCAACCGATTTATCACCACTGACGATACCTCTGTGTCAGCCATGGCTGTTGATGTCGTCCATTATGATGATAATGAGAAAGTGACCCACAAAGAGACTGTTCCTTTGTCCCATTATCTCAAAGATTTCGGGCAAACGAGCGAAGCCTTTTTGAGCGCTCATTTGAAACTGTCATCACGCGCTAAATAACTTGAACTTCAAGCCCTTGCCCGGATGAGAAAACGATTAACCAATCATCTGCATCCGCGCTAGCCGGCGGCGTTCTGAAGATGATGGAATACGCATCATTTCACGATATTTTGCCACTGTCCGGCGCGCTAGGGTAATGCCCTGATCACTAATCTCAGAGGCAATATCACTATCACTAAGGGGCTTTTTGGGGTTTTCACCTTCGATGAGACTGCGGATACGGGTGCGAACGGCAGTCGCTGCCATACCGCCTTCTCCTTGATCCGAGGCGATGGAAACGCTGAAAAACGCTTTTAGTGAAAAGGTACCACGCGGGGTGTTAATGACGGTGCCATTGGTAACGCGGCTAATCGTGCTTTCATGCATATTGACCGCCTCGGCAATCACTTTCAAAGACATAGGCTTGAGGGCTTCCATTCCATAATTCAGGAAATCCTGTTGCTGGCTGATGATCGCGGCACAGATTTTCAGGGTGGTGGTGTTGCGCTGTTCTAACGCGCGCTTAAGCCAACGCGCTGAACTCACCGCATTAGTAACAAAACTATCTTCTTCGGCCTTATCATCACGCGCAAGTTTTGCCGTAATCTCATCGGCGTAATCTTCGCGAATATGCAGGGTTGGCAATGTTGAACGGTTAAGATCAACAGACCATCCGTCAGCGGTTTTACGGACCACAACATCAGGTTCTCCCAGAGGAGGCAGGTCATTGCTATAGGCCTCACCTGGCTTTGGGTTATAGCTTCGGATCAACCGTAAGGCGCAAAGAATAGCATCTTGTGAGCAGTTGGCCATGCGCGCCAGCTGGCTAATCTCACCTTTGCCAAGCAAATCAAGATGATCAAGAACAACCGCCATCACCGCGTCATAATCGCCAGCGTCTATGGCCTGTATCTTAAGGCATTCAGACAAATGACGGGCGAAAACGCCAACTGGCTCTAGGGTTTGCAGAGTCATCAGCACTGTCTCTAGCCGCTCAAGCGGCAAGCCAGTGGTATCAGAAATTTGATCAAGCGGTGTTTCCAGCCATCCTGTTGGGGCCAGCATATCAGTCAGGACATAGGCAATGGCGCGGTCATCAGGGGCGATAGATAAATCAATCTGGCTGATCACTTTAGCATGAAGCCCGGGGTCAGGATTGGCGATGCGTCCCATTCGGTCTTCGCCCTCATTGTCATAATCGCTTTGTGCCTTTTTCGGCGCATCTAACGACGAATACCGGTTATCAAGATCACTATGGGCGGTAGGGTCATCAGCGAGAGCATTATTCTCTGGCGTGATATCGGCAAGTGAGGCTGGGTGGTCATCAGAATCTGTGCTTGCCGGGGCCTTGTTCTCGTCGCTATTAAGCGCAGAAGCTTCAGCATTGGTAGGCGCATCCCCTGACATTTCAAGAAATGGATTTTCAAGCGCTTGTTCTTCAAGAAAGGCCTGAATTTCCAGATTAGTCATCTGCAATAGCTTAATCGCCTGTTGCAATTGAGGGGTAATAATAAGCGACTGTTTCTGCTTCGCCCGTATTGATGGCATTAACTGCATTGTGATTCTCCATCCTGTCTTCTTGGGCTAATAATTTCACCTTGGAAGCCCTTGTTGAAGAAAAGATGAAGCAATTTTTGACACCCGGCAAAATAAACATTTGACGCTCTCATCTGTCAATTATTATTAAAATATAATAAATAATATCAATATATTAGGTATAATTAGTTAATAAAGTATTAATATAGTGTCAAGTTTTCGGCGTGACCTGCCGCGCCATGTTTGGTATGAATGTTGCAACATGATGTGCCGCTGATGTGCCATAACGAAACACGCTTATCTCATAGGAGGCTATCCTGATTACGGTTAGCAGAACACAACCAAGCCGCTATACGGGATGCCAGCGTTGCCGGATTATCCGCTTGTTTATGGTGGTGGTGGTAATGGTTGTTTTAATGGCGCTTATCGCGGGCGATAAGATGCATTTTCTCAACTTCTTAAGCGCTGAGCGTATCGCCGCGGCCATCTGGATTGTCGGTGGAACAGGGTTTTTCGTTAAATTACTGTTTTGGTGGCTACAAAAACGCCGCGCCGTTAACGATCCTGAACAAGCCTGACGGCCATTTCCTGATAAGGAAAAAATCGTCCATAAGTATACCCTGTGAAAAAATTCACAGTGTAAAAATGTCTGGTGGCATAGGGATTAGGCTGTCCAGTCCAATAAGGTTCAGCTGAAGTGTTAGGAAACGCCTCAAGATCAATTTTGACGCTGTCACATTCATGACAGACGATCCCCTCAAGTTCTTCGAGATTAGGCAAACGCCAATTTCCCCCAAGTTGCGTGTTCGCTTGAAGGATAGCTTCCTTGATCTGATCATGATCAAGTTTAACAATTTTGCCGACGCAAGTTTCCCCGTCCCATGTCTGCCCGACGCTGCATCTAAGCCATTCGACACCTGATTTGATATCAATGATAATATGATCACGTTTAATAAACTGTGTGGAGGCCATCAGGGGAGGCGCGCTTACCCCTATCATCCCGACAAAAAGCCCGATGAATGGAATAACCTTGATGGTGCGATTAAACAGGCGAAACAGCCACATAAATTCTCTCCATTCCAAATATTATAGAAATATAATATTATGTTTTCAACAAAAGGGACACTGCAACTTTTAGACCAATAAAATATGTACAAGTCATGTTGGTATCAATCTTGCAGATATAGCCCAGAGATTCGAACAATCATCACAGGTTTTTTATTATGGATATTGCGTCGTTAGTAGGGTTTTTGGGTGCTGTTGGAATGATTCTAATGGCGATGATCTCTGGGGGTGGTATTGGCCCCTTCATTGATGTTCCCTCCATTCTGATCGTGTTTGGCGGCACATTCTTTGCGGTGATGTACACCGCCCCCTTAGGTGTCTTTCTAGGCAGTTTCGGGGTCATGGCGAAAGCGTTTTTGCCGCCGATCAAAAAACAAGATGAGCTTGTGATTCGTATGGTTGAACTTGCAGGTATCGCCAGAAAAGATGGCATGATGGCGCTTGAAGGCCAAGATGTCCCTGACAAGTTTTTCTCAAAAGGCCT
Source organism: Puniceispirillales bacterium (SeqCode) (assembly GCA_965659785.1). Lineage (GTDB taxonomy): Bacteria > Pseudomonadota > Alphaproteobacteria > Puniceispirillales > UBA1172 > UBA12202. The sequence goes on along the minus strand of CBFHXL010000024.1, from coordinate 774 downwards.
TCAGATGTTGGTTGATGGCGCGGATGAAGCCAAGCTTACCGCGCAGTTAAACCAAGAGATTAAAGCCATGCGGTCGCGCCACGAAGCCAATCAAGGGGTGATTAAGGCTTGGGTGGATCTAGCGCCAGCGATGGGCATGATTGGTACGCTGGTCGGCCTTGTGCTTATGCTGGGTAACATGGCTGACCCGAAAGCGATTGGCCCTGCCATGGCGGTGGCCTTGCTGACAACGCTTTATGGGGCGTTTATCGCTAATATTATGTTTGCCCCAATGGTGACAAAACTCGAAGGCTATACCGCCTATGAGACGATTTACAGAGAAATGGTCGTGATTGGTCTTAAGAATATTGCACGCGGGGAATCACCGCGTAACATTCAGGATCAGATGATCTCTAACTTACCGCCGAAAATGCAGGAATCCGTAGCAACGGCCTAATAGGCCTTGCTGCTTACCCCGCCACGGCTTGAGAAAAGGAAGAAATCATGGCTCAAGAAGCTGAAGATGCCATTGAAGAAGAAGAGCAGGACGAGGAATGCCCGAAATGCCCCCCTGTAGGGGCGCCGGCATGGATGGCCACATTTGCCGATATGGCAACCTTGCTGATGGCTTTCTTTGTTTTGATTTTGTCTTTTGCTGAGTTCAATGTGCCAAAGTTCAAACAGATATCTGGTTCACTGAAAAACGCTTTTGGTGTTCAACGGGTGATCCCTATTGTTGAACAGCCAAAGGGGACAACGGTTCTGTCATTGAATTTCAGCCCTTCCCCAGCGCCG
>CBFHXL010000023.1:0-35322 GCA_965659785.1 Puniceispirillales bacterium (SeqCode) | reverse complement strand
GGATGAATGCTGCCAATATCTGGCCTTAACACCCCGGCCTGATATTTCTGACTTGCGGTATGCTCTGCCATCTGGTGGTGATCAAGCACCCCTATTTCAATGCCATAACAGCGGTTTATGCGGTCTGCCTCACGGCGCATAACCTCAGCATCAAAAGGATGAAGATAGCCAACCACGCGCCCTGAATCCTGATGCCCGCAGGCCAGATGTTCTTGCCTAATCAAATCTGCCAGATGGGTTCGTGCGGCCATGGCTTCGGCCTCAAACGCATCGGCTTTATCTGGGCCAAAACGGCGTATCAGTTGGTCCCGTGATAAGTGCAGATTACCGCTAGTGATGCCGCCATTACGGCTTGAGGCAGCTTCACCAAGGCGCATTTTGTCTAGCACGATAACCTGCTTTCCCGCTCGCGCTAAGGGCAAGGCGGCGGCAAGACCTGTCAATCCAGCACCAATAATTACCACTTCAGCCTGCGTCGGTGGACTAGCGCTTTTTCCAGCGCGCGGCGAGGCGTCATCCCACCAATATGGGGCATTATTACCGTGATCACTCATCCCTTAAAAATCCTATAGAAATTGGAAATATCCAAGCGGTTTCGTAAGCCAAGCCCTATGATCCTATGCGCATTTTGATGCCCTGCCACGGCATTTGTGCTAGCATGATGTGAACAGGTAAAGAGGCTTTGCCATTCTATGACGATATATAACCTTGGCTCAATTAATATTGATTACATTTATGGTATGCCGCATCTGGTGCGCCCTGGTGAAACCCTAGCCGCCACCCGTTTTGATGAGGCACTGGGCGGCAAAGGGGCTAACCAATCCATCGCCATTGCTCGCGCTGGTGGTAAGGTGTTCCATGCGGGCATGATCCACCGTGATGATGACCATTGGCTAGCTGGTATGACCTTGGCCGGGGTGGATACCCAATTGATCTTGCGCGGCGACACACCAACAGGTCATGCCATTGTTGCGGTGGATGATGACGGGGAAAATCAAATTATCTTAGCCCCTCTTAGTAACGCTAGCCTGCCTGAGGATCTGATCACCTCTGTCCTTACCGCGGCGGAGCCGGGGGACTGGGCGCTGACCCAAAACGAAACCAATTTGACAGCACCGTATTTAAGGGCGGCGAAAGAACGCGGTCTGTTAATCTGTTATAGTGCCGCCCCCTTTGTGGCAGAGACTACGGCAGAGCTGTTGCCGCTCGTGGATGTGCTGATCATCAACGCGATTGAGGCCGACGCCCTAAGCAAAGCCGTTGGCAAACCTGTCGATCAACTCGGGGTTCCCCATCTGATCATCACACGCGGCAGTGACGGGGCAGATTATCTTGGCAAAGATGGCACCTTTCACATCGCTGCCATCCCTGTTCACGCGGTTGATACCACTGGCGCAGGTGATACCTATCTAGGTTATATGCTGGCCCATCTAGATCAAGGGGTTAGCGTCGCTGACGCTATGGTAATGGCTGGCGCTGCCGCCGCGATCCAAGTCACTCGCCATGGTGCTAGCACTGCTATTCCTGATATCAACGAAACCAAGGCTAGCCTGACAGGCAATCATACACGGTCATAATTACAAGGGCATAATTACAAGGGCATAATTAATGGAAACCCAAAAAATTATTATTGATACAGACCCCGGCATCGATGATGCCATGGCTATTCATTATGCCTTTGCCCATCCAAGGCTTGAGGTCATGGGGCTAACAACGATTTTTGGCAATGTTTTTGTTGAACAAGCGACGAGAAACGCGCTTTTTCTTACCGAACAGGCAAAGCAACATATCCCCGTTAGCGAAGGGGCACAGCACCCTTTATGTATGCCGCCAAATCCCCCGTCACATTATGTACATGGTGATGAGGGGTTTGGAACAATGCCTGCGCCAAATCCTGCGCGCAAACCCGACCCTAGGCCAGCCCATGTGTTTTTGTCAGAAACCATCCGCGCTCATTCAGGTGAAATCATTCTATGCCCTATTGGCCCCTTAACCAATCTTGCAAAATTGCTAGAATATGACGCGGATATTATCCATCATGTCAAAAAGCTGGTTATTATGGGCGGTGCCGTGAATTGCACAGGCAATGTCACAGCGTATGCTGAGGCGAATATCTGGAACGATCCGGACGCTGCCGAAATGGTGTTTGCTGCTGATTGGCAAGTGGAATTAATCGGCCTAGATGTCACCAGCCATATCACCTGTAACGCTGATGATTTTCAACAGATTGCCAGCACCGCGCCCATCATCGGCGGTTTTCTGAAAACCATCACCGCCTTTTATATTAATTTTTATCACAGCATCATGTCGCGCCATGTGTGCTTGCTGCATGATCCGGCGGCGTTAGTCAGCGTAACTGATCCATCCGCCTTTGGTTATGAGGATATTCCCCTTAATGTCATCACCCAAGGTGAGCATATTGGGGCAACCCGGCCAACCCATCAGCGCCGCCCAGTCAAAGTGGCAACATCCGTTGATGCCGAAACGGTGAAAAAAATATTTCTGGACATATGTGGGCAATGCGACAGAATAAATTGATGATGTTGTAAAGACAAGTATGGAACCATCTAATATGTTGGTGAGAACCGTTGATTATCATGATGTTAACGCAGGAAAGATGCTAGCGTCTTCGCTTCATGATACTGGTTTTGCGATTCTTGTTAACCACCCTGTCTCCCCTCAACGTATTGATGAGGCCTACGCCCAATGGGGCGCATTCTTTGCAGATAGCAAAAAACATGATTGGCTTCGTGATCCTGAACGGCAGGATGGCTATTTTCCTTTCAAATCCGAAAATGCCAAAGATGCCCCAGCAAAGGATTTGAAAGAGTTTTTCCATGTCTATCCATGGGGTCGGGTGCCATCCGAATTAGAAACCATGACCCGACAGCTTTATCAGGATTTATTTGCCCTTGGGGTAGAATTGCTGGAATGGCTAGATGCGGATTTACCTGATCATATCAGGGCGAAGCTTAGCGATAATCTTGGCGCAATGATGCAATCAAGCCAGCAAAGCCTGTTTCGTATCCTTCACTATCCGCCCCTTCAGGGTGACGCCGAAGCCAACGCCATCCGCGCTGCCGCGCATGAAGATATTAATCTGATTACGCTTCTCTTGGCTGGTTCAAAACCGGGGCTTGAGGCCATGGATCGTGATGGAAATTGGCACAGCATATCGTGTGATCCCGGTATGATTACCATTAATAATGGCGATATGCTGGGGCTAGCAACTGATGGCTATTACCCATCGACTAAGCACCGGGTCATTAACCCGGAAGAAGATACAAACTCATCGCGCTATTCCATGCCGATGTTTTTGCATCCCCGACCCGAAGTCGAGCTTACCCCCGGCTTTACTGCTGATATGTTTCTTCAGCAACGGCTTAATGAAATTGGACTGAAATAAGACATCGTGACCTATATATAAGGAGCTATCCATGCGTATCATTTCTTTTTCCAAAATAATTGCCGCGATCGTAACAACGGCATTTTGTTTTAGCGTCAGCCTTGTTCAGGCGGCAGATATCAAACCTGCGGTCATTTATGATATGGGCGGCAAATTTGATAAATCTTTTAACCAAGGTGTCTGGAATGGGGTGAAAAAATTCACCGAAGAAACTGGCATCGAAGTAATGGAATTTGAAGTCACCAATGAAACCCAGCGTGAACAAGCCATGCGCCGCATGGTAGAGCGCGGAGCGACTATCGTGCTTGGCGTCGGTTTTGCGCAAGCGGACGCTATCGCAACGGTGGCGGCAGAAAACCCAGATGTGCAATTTTCCATCATTGATGTGTTCTGGCTTGATGCCCCTAATTTGCGTCAATATGCGTTCAAAGAACATGAGGGCAGTTATCTGGTTGGCGTCGCCGCCGCCCATGCTAGCCAAACCGGTAAAGTCGGATTTGTTGGCGGTATGGATATCTCCCTGATCCGTAAGTTTGCTTGCGGCTATGTTGGCGGCGTGAAATCCGTCAACCCCTCTGCCACGGTCTATCAGAATATGACTGGCACAACTCCAGCGGCGTGGAATGATCCTGCTAAAGGCGCAGAATTAACCATGAGCCAAATTGATCGCGGCGCGGATGTCATCTATCAGGCGGCTGGCGGTACAGGTATAGGTGTGATTCAAGCCGCAACGGATGCAGGCAAACTTTCCATCGGGGTGGATTCTAACCAGAATGGCATTGCCCCCGGTTCTGTTTTGACCTCTATGCTTAAGCGTGTAGATGTCGCCGCTTACGAAACCTTTATGGATGCCAAAAACGACACCTTCTCATCTGGTGTGTTGTCTCTTGGTGTCGCTGAGGGCGGTGTCGACTGGGCGCTTGATGACAATAACGCTTCCTTGATCACTGCGGAAATGAAGGCTGCTGTGGAAGAGGCTCGCCGTGATATCATTTCAGGCAAGATCAGCGTTCATAACTATGAAAGTGATCAGGCCTGCCCATATTAATTCATATCTTTAGGCTATATCGGTCGTGATGGTTACGCCCAAACATAAAGAAGGCCAACCTTGATATGACAAGATGATATGATGACAAAAACCCCATCTCCGGCGAAAAGCGATACCAAGTTGCCTTTCGCCATTTCCATGTCTGGCATCAATAAACGCTTTGGCCTTGTTCATGCTAACCGCGATATCGACCTTGATATTGGCAAAGGGGATATTCACGGCATTGTTGGCGAAAATGGCGCTGGCAAATCCACCTTAGTATCTATTCTCTACGGATTTTATTCGGCTGATAGCGGCACCATCAGCATCAACGGCACTGTCCGTCATTATAACCGCACTAGTGATGCTATTGCTGCAGGAATTGGCATGGTGCATCAGCACTTTATGCTGGTTCCGAATTTTTCAGTTCTTGAAAATATTGTCCTTGGTCATGAGGGCGGCGTTAACCTGAACACAAGCATGATGACAGCGCGGCGAATGCTAGAAGACCTGTCCAAGCGCTTTGGGCTTGAGGTTGATCTTGATGCAACCATTGGCGACTTGCCTGTTAGCCTGCAACAGCGTGTGGAGATTCTCAAGGCGCTTTATCGTAACGCTAGCATCCTGATCCTTGATGAACCTACTGGCGTTCTCACCCCCCAAGAGACCGATCAGCTGTTTGACATTCTTCGTATGCTTAAGGATCAAGGCGTTACGATTCTGCTGATCACGCATAAATTACGCGAGATTATGGCAGTCACAGACCGAATTTCGGTGATGCGTGATGGCGCCATGATTGCCCATCTGAACACTGCGGAAACTTGTGCTGAGGATATTGCTCATCTCATGGTTGGGCGTCCTGTTTTGGTGGAAAAACAATGGCATCACGCTGAGAGCGGCGAAGCCGTGGTTAAGGTTAGCGGTTTAACCCTTCATCGCAACGGCAATGAGGCTAATCCCATTTTATCACCTCTTGATTTTGAAGTTCACGCTGGTGAGATTTTTGGCATCGCTGGGGTGGCTGGCAATGGGCAATCCGAATTGCTGGAATTGCTGGCAGGTATCTTGCCCCCAAGTGGCGGCAGTATTCATTATCATGACCAACGCATTGACGCCAATCATCCGGCGTCGCCCCTTGATATCAAATCTTTGGGGGTTGCCCATGTCCCTGAAGATCGCCATGCCTCTGGTATTATTCTGCCCTTTAGTGCCGCCGAAAATTCCATTCTTGGCTATGAAGATGCCGCGACTTCTGGCAAGTGGAATATCTTCACCTCACCTGCGTTAATCCATGACCGCTGTTCTGACTTGATGCAGGATTTTGATGTTCGGCCGCCAAATCCACAATTGAAATCTAGCCTTTTTTCTGGCGGCAATCAGCAAAAGCTAGTGCTGGCAAGAGAGATGTCAGCCAAGCCAAGTATTCTGCTTGTAGGGCAGCCAACACGCGGTGTTGATATTGGGGCGATTGAGTTTATTCACCATCAGCTTATCGCCATGCGTGATGCAGGCTGTGCGATTATTTTGATATCCGTGGAGCTAGACGAAATCATGAGCCTGTCTGACCGGATCATGGTCATGAATAACGGCAACATGATGGGTATTCTGAACCGAGATGAGGCTGAGGTGCAACATATCGGTCTTTTGATGGCAGGGGTGAAATGATGCGCCGTCCTCTGCCCAAATGGATAGATATCGGCGTGATGCCTCTTATCAATATTTTTGCCGCCTTTGTGGTCGCTGGTATCATCATTGCACTGATTGGCGAAAACCCCTTCACGGCGCTTAGCGTTATGGTCAAAGGTGCCTTTGTTTATAAAGGGGCGCTTGGCTATACCTTGTTTTATACCACCAATTTTATTTTTACTGGCCTTGCGGTTGCGGTGGCCTTTCATGCCATGCTGTTTAATATTGGCGGCGAAGGTCAGGCCATGATTGGCGGGCTAGGTATTGGTATGGTTGCGCTTAGCCTTGATCCGCTTCTGCCGCCTTTATTGGTGGTCTTGTTGGCGATACCAATGGCGGCTTTATTCGGCGCTATATGGGGGATTATTCCCGGCTGGCTTCAGGCCAAAAGAGGCAGTCATATTGTCATCACCACGATCATGTTTAATTTTATCGCCTCATCCATCATGGTCTGGCTGTTGGCAGGAATGTTGATGGCGCCGGGGCAAATGTCACCTGAAACCCGGCATTTTGCCGAAGGCGTCGGGCTGTTGCAAATCCATCAGATTGCTAATGCCATCGGAATTCCTATGGCACGATCACCGCTTAACCTTTCCTTTCTGGTTGCCTTAGTGGCGTTGGTCGGGGTGTGGGTGCTGATCTGGCGCACGCGGCTTGGCTATATTATCCGCGCCACAGGGCATAGCGAAAAGGCCGTCATCTATGCTGGTCATGATCCGGCGAGGATCATCATGATCACCATGGCTATTTCAGGTGGGCTTGCCGGATTAATGGCGCTTAATGAGATTCTGGGGGTGCAAGAACGTGTTATCCTCAATTTTACTTCTGGCTATGGCTTTACGGGAATTGCGGTTGCCTTGATGGGGCGAAATCATCCGTTTGGCATCTTGCTAGCGAGCCTGCTGTTTGGGGCGCTTTACCAAGGCGGGGCTGAAATTGATTTTGAGTTTCAAACCATCACCCGTGAAATGGTATTAATGATCCAAGGCCTGATCATTCTGTTTTCAGGGGCATTGGCGTTAATGTTTCATCCTTTGATGGAACGGCTTTATGGCATGATGGCTGGGCCAGATACTAATGCTGCCCCCAAATCACCAAACCGCCCTAAGAAAAAGGGGGCGGAACATGGCTGATCTTTGGCTGCAGTTTCTGTTAACGATTGATGCCACTTTGCGTGTATCCACGCCGTTAATTCTCTGCGCCATGGCAGGGATATTTTCAGAACGCTCTGGCATTATTGATATCTCACTCGAAGGCAAAATGTTGCTCAGTGCGTTTGCCGCCGCCAGTGTGGCGGCATTATCAGGGTCGCCTTGGCTAGGCCTAGGGGCGGCGATAGGGGTGTCCATGGTCTTTAGCCTTTTGCATGGTTTTGCCTGCATCACCCATCGCGGCAATCAGGTCATATCAGGTTTGGCGATAAATATTTTGGCATCAGGTTTAACAGTCACCCTTGGTATTGCGCTATTTGCCCAAGGGGGGCAGACACCATATCTGACATCTGCCCAACGCTTTAGCGCAATACCCTTGCCGTTTGCGGAAACGATGCGGCAAGTGCCTGTGGTCGGTACAATTTATGCTGAAATTATTTCTGGTCATAATGTGCTGGTCTGGGTGGCCTTGCTGTCTGTCATTTTGACAGGCATGGTGCTTTATCGGACACGCTTTGGTTTGCGGCTTAGGGCCACGGGCGAAAAGCCCGAAGCGGTTGATAGCGCAGGCATTAGCGTAACCCTCATCCGTTATCAAGCGGTGCTAATCGCTGGCTTGCTGTGCGGAATTGCTGGGGCTTATCTGTCGATTGCCCATGGCGCCGGATTCGTTCGTGAAATGACCGCTGGCAAGGGGTATATTGCCCTTGCCGCAATGATCTTTGGGCATTGGCGACCTGTTCCTGCTTTGATGGCGTGTATAATGTTTGGATTTCTTGAAGCGTTAGCCGCGCGATTGCAAGGAATAGATATCCTCTTCCTTGGCCCAATCCCTACGGACCTGATCTTGGTTTTGCCCTATGTCTTGACGGTGGTTCTCTTGGCTGGTTTCATTGGCCGGGCCATTCCGCCAAAGGCAATTGGTCAACCTTATGTGAAAGAGCGGTAATCATGTCTGATGCCTCATCCCATACCTTAACTGAAACGGATGCTGATCTGATCAAGGCCGCGGTCGCGGCGATGAGATTGGCCTATGCGCCTTATAGTGGGTTTTCGGTTGGCGCGGCTATTCGGGATGAACATGGACATATCCATACTGGCGTAAATGTTGAAAACGCTGCTTACCCCCAAGGGTCTTGCGCCGAAGCAGGGGCGATTGCCGCCATGATCATGGCAGGTGGTCGTGAAATCACCGCCATGGCTGTTGCGGGAAAAGGGGAATTGCTATGCACCCCATGCGGAGGTTGCCGCCAACGTATCCGCGAGTTTGCCAAGGCCAAAACCCCTATTCTCATTGCTGGCGAAGACGGATTCAGACAGGGCTTCACCCTTGATACGCTTTTGCCCTATAGCTTTGGCCCTGATCATCTGGAACACACCTGATCCGCTATGCCAAAGATGCAAAAGAAATCGCATTTACCCGAAAAAATATGCCCTGTTTGTGGGCTTCCTTTCGTTTGGCGAAAAAAATGGCAACGCGTCTGGGATGATGTCATCTATTGCTCAGAACGATGTCGCCGCAACAAATCTTCAGATCAGGTCAGAGATGCGTCGCGCCAACGCTGATGCACTAAGGAAGGCGTTTTCCACTCTGCCGCCAAGGCACCAATCCCCTGCCGCCGCCAAGCTGTTTTCCTGATCAACCAAGCAAGATTGCCCTGAAGGCAGGCTAGCATTAGCATAACGCCAGCGATGCCAAGCCGAATGGGTCGCCTTAGCTGCGTCAATTCCGGTTAGCTCAAATAAGCGGCGTTTCATCTGTTGCTGAATATCTTCAGGGTCTTTATCAAAATGCAGATCAGACCATGCGTTCCCAGCATGAATAGTCAACGCCGTTTGGTTGAGCCCACGATCAGGTTTCTGGCGATTATCCGCCACAAACCCAATTGGATCATCGGATGCCCCCCAGCCTGCGTCCCAATCCATAGGGATAATGTGATCAAAGCCTAGCATCATAGTAAAGCAAGCTTGCATTTGCGCACGGCCCAGATCATCGGCAAAGCGAACTGTATCTGGCATTAAGGCCACGGTTTGTGGGGCCGGGACGGTGCTGATAATCCAGTCCGCATAGACACTATGATCCTGATCGGTGGTCAGCTTCCAGCCGTCATTCCCCTGATGCGAAAGCGCCTTTACCGTTGCCTCAAAATGGAAATCAACCTTATGGCAATGCTCTGCCGCTAGGGTCTTGATTAGCGCATTTCCTGCCCCGGCGACGGCAAAACTATCGCCTCTTTGGGCGCGGGCAATAGGCTGATGATGTACTGAAAGCGACACCGGATGGCGCGGCCATGGCTGAAGCAGTCCTGATGCTTTATAAGGGGCTAGCCTTTCGGCAAAATCCGCTTCGCGAATGGTGAGATACGCCGCCCCGTGATCGAAGGCTAATGGGTCAGCCCGGCGATGCGCCATTCTTCCGCCTAGCCCACGGGATTTTTCCAATAGGGTTACCTTGGCTATGTCTTGCAATAACATTGCAAGGGCGACACCTGTCATGCCGCCGCCAATAATGGCTATTTTGGTCATCACATCCTCTACCTATATTCTGGTTTAAGCGTCTTCAGCTGATCGTTTTCGGTTACATCATCTCTTAATGTGGCAGAGTGACGCGGGATTTTTGATGGGCTGGTAATTTTGAAGATGAGAAAGAGACTTAAAATGATGTTTTATTATCATTTCAGCCTGCCTTTTGATCATGAGATTACCTACCGCTGTTTTCCCTTCTAAACTGCCTTTTTTTGGCCCTTTTGTTCCACTTAACAAGTCCTATTTTGAGGCGTATATGAGCCTCAGATATAACTCTTTACCCCTTATGAACGAAAGATACGACCCATGACTATTCATTCCATCTTAAAATCCGCCAATGATGAGTTCTGCCGTTTTTCTGGCCTAACCGCTTTTAACCGCCGTATGCGCATCAGCCGCATTGTTTCCACGCTGGAACGCTTGGACAACCGCACCCTTGAAGATATCGGCCTTACCCGTTGGCAAATCAAAGACCGCGCTCGCCAGTTAGTTGATAACGACAACACCCGTTCTGCGGCATAATTAGCCTATCATATCTTGATCAGAGCCTTAATCACTTGGCTCTGATCAACTGCCCTGCCCCATCGGTTGCGGTGCTGAGACCGCTGATGTCATCCAGCACTTATCCAAACTTCCCCCCATTACTTGCTTGACGACCCAGACAAAGCGATAAAGCTGATTGTCTTGGCTTTCCATTTCCACCAAAAACTCAACCTGACCATTGTCTTGCTGTTGATCCAGAATGCGATGATTAAGGTGATTGATCATCGGGGCATAGGTAGGGGTTTTGATCATGCCGGCAAAACGGCGATAAGGCCCTGTTACCGCCTTATTATCAGGATGGGCAAAAGTCCAAGTTTGCAAAATCCCTAAATCATCTTCGACACGATCATTATTCTGAAGCGCCATCATCTGAATAGCCACAACCTCAGCCGGTTCTATCCCGGGGTCAGGCATGATCAGGTTTGGGTTGTCTTCTTCGGCAGAAGCCGTCATGACGAAGCTAGCCATCATGGCCGCCACCATCAGACCACGTTTTATCGCGATAATCATAGCATCATTCCTCTATCAGATTGATGCTATTTAGACTGGTGTACAATGACCAAAGGTCAAGCGATAGCGTGATAATTACGTTCAGGATAATTCAGAAAAACCGCGGTTAACCGCCAATGCCTCGGCATAGGAAATAGCCGATAATCTGATCATCATGCAATTCCATTGAGGTAATAAACGCCGTGATATAGCCCTCATTTGCACATTTCGCGGCCATTTGCTTGCGAATATCATCTGGCGGCGAGATCACGAACCGTTCTTCAGGTGGCCAAGACACCATATATCCGCGCCCCTCAACAAAAGTGTAGGTATCAACCGACATCTCTGTGCTATCTAGCGCATCAGAGCTTGCGGATGCATTGGCAACACCTGTGCCAGAGGCATCATCAGTATCAGCACTAGCCAAATCAAGATCAGAGGTTTCATTTGATATGACTTGTGAAGCGGTGTTCATTTCGCTGGAGACGTGCTGACAAGAGGCTAAAACCAAAGCAAGGACCATCAACATAATAGCGTGACCGATCATCCCTTGAGGCATGAAGCGATATCGGCTAGAGTGAGTTAACTTCAGATGGTTACCCAAGCGGTTACCCAGAAGGTTACTATGATGGTCTTGGAAAGATGCACTTAAATTAGTCATCACGAAGGAATAATCCCGCCCAGTTATTTTTATTATAAGATCACGAATTAACGCTTACTGTCAATAGGACATGCTTTAGAATCAAATGGATAATACTTATACCTACTTTCACCTTTTGGGTCTTATTGATGTCATCATTGGGCTATATATATGGACCTTGCTTGCCTATATCATAGGAACATGGTTGATCGTGTTTCGCATTATCAACCCTTATCAGCCTGTGGTTAGGACGATCCTTGGTGGACTGTCCGCCCTTCATGATCCGATTTTGATGCCCTTTCGCCGTTTGCAATACCGCTTATTCCCGAATTTAGGTGGCCTTGATTTGTCGCCACTCATCACGCTTTTGCTGGCTCAATATATTATTGGCCCCGTGCTGAAGGATATCATCATCTTAATCTTTGCGGGTTTGTCATAACTGCCTTTGCGATCGCATCCGATGTATTGGGGTGAGACGGATGTCGGCAAAGAGGCATTATCTGGCGATCTCATCATATTTTTCAGATTTAAGCTAGGGCAATTTGACCTCTAAACATGATCACCGCAAAATAAAGGCAGAGGATCAATTGTCAGACTATGCTTGGCTTTAGGGATTAATTCAGGCTAAAGGATAAGGCCGCTAAGCATGAAACCAACACCCCCATTCAGGAGCATAGCCAAACATGAGCGCTAACATTATAGACGGTAAGGCCTTTGCCGCCAATCTGACCGCACGCATTGGTGATATTGTCAAAGACGCCATGGCGGCAGGGGCCGCTCAACCCGGCCTAGCCGTTGTTTTGGTTGGAAATGACGCCGCTAGTGAAGTCTATGTTCGAAACAAAATCCGTACCACCGAGGCTAGTGGAATGGCCTCTATCGAACACCGTTTGCCTGTCTCAACAAGCCAAGATGAGTTACTAGCCTTGATTGACACGCTTAACAATGACAATGCCGTTGACGGCATTCTGGTGCAGCTGCCCTTGCCTGAACAAATTAACGCGGACGCCGTTATCAATGCCATTTCCCCAGATAAGGATGTTGATGGGTTTCATGTGGTGAATGTTGGTCGGCTTTGGGCTGGCTTACCATCGCTCGTTCCCTGCACCCCTTATGGCAGTTTGCTTTTGCTCAAAGATGCTCTTGGTGATCTTAGTGGCATGAATGCTGTGGTGGTCGGACGTTCCAACATTGTTGGAAAGCCTATGGCCCAATTGCTTCTGGCTGAGAATTGCACCGTTACTATTGCCCATTCCCGAAGCAAAGACTTGCCTGCGATTTGCCGCGAGGCGGATATTATCGTTGCCGCGGTAGGGCGCCCCGATATGGTCAAAGGGGATTGGATTAAGCCCGGTGCAGTGGTTATTGATGTTGGCATAAACCGCGTTGATAGCCCGGAACGCGGCGAAGGAAAAACCCGCCTCACAGGCGATGTTGATTTCAATGAAGCCAAAGAAAAAGCCTCTGCCATTACCCCTGTTCCGGGTGGGGTGGGGCCAATGACTATTGCCTGCCTGTTGCGTAACACTTTGGTGGCGGCTAGTCGGCGCCATGGCTTTTCTCTGCCAAAAGATATCATTTAAGGGTCCGTGGTGCTGGGGGGCCATAGTGCCGGGGCTATAAATTTCCTCCACCCCTGCGACAAGAAAGCCATTCCCCCTTTGGTTGGGAACAGGTTAGGATAGGCGCAAATGTCTAGGAAAGATCGTCCATGCTGGGTATGTCGTATATATTGCTGATCGTTGCCATGCTTGCTGTTGCGGGGGTGTTGTTCTGGGGAATTGTTACGATGGCGCGCGGCGGGGATTACAATTTCAATTGGTCAAATACGATCATGCGTTGGCGTATTTATCTTCAGGCTCTGGCCATTGCAATTTTTGTTATTGTGCTTTTGTTAAGTGATGGTTGATAAAATATCTATCACCCGTTAAGACAAGTTGGTTATTTTTAAGGGTAAGTGGGAATGGTTAAATTAAATAAAATCTACACACGCACAGGCGACAAAGGCGAAACCAGCCTTGTCAATGGTCATCGTGTGTCCAAACATTCCATTCGCCCGACCGCTTTTGGCACGGTTGATGAGGTGAACTCCATTATAGGTATCTGCCGCCTGCAGACCTCTGCCCTTTCTGATAAGACCTTTGATGATATGCTGTCACGAGTGCAAAATGATCTGTTTGATCTAGGGGCTGATCTCGCCACCCCATTTGGTGAAGAGCGCCCTCAAGAGGCTTTGCGAGTGACTCATAACCAAGTCCAGCGTCTTGAAGAAGAAATTGATCTTATGAATGCTAATCTTGAGCCGCTGAACTCATTTGTTCTGCCAGGCGGTGAGGCCGCGGCAGCCTATGTTCACATGGCACGAGCCATGACAAGACGGGCAGAACGTGATATGACACGCTTATCTACCGAAGAGCCTGTTGGTGATGCCGCGATGCAATATATTAACCGTCTGTCTGACCATCTTTTTGTGATGGCACGCGCCATTAATCAGCAGAATAGCGGCGACGTATTATGGAAACCGGCGGCTAATGCCTGATGATGTTTAATTAAGTAATGGAATTGAAATTGTAACCCCAAATCTTTTCTGATGATACTTCATGGAGAGAACCGAAAATGAAAATACTGGTACCAATTAAAAGAGTGATTGATTACAACGTAAAAGTTCGTGTCAAAGCGGATCAATCAGGTGTTGAACTGGCTAATGTAAAAATGGCCATGAACCCTTTTGATGAGATCGCTGTTGAACAAGCTATCCGTTTTAAGGAAGCTGGCGCGGCGGATGAGGTGGTGGCAATTTCCATTGGCCCTGATCAGGCACAGGAAACCATTCGCACAGCACTAGCAATGGGGGCTGATCGCGGCATCCATGTTCAGGCGTCTCACGACACCGAACCTTTAGCGATTGCCAAGGTCATTAAGGCCGTCGTTGCCAAGGAAGACCCCGGTCTTATCCTTATGGGCAAACAGGCTATTGATGATGACAGCAACCAAACGGGACAGATGCTGGCAACGCTTCTCGGCTGGCCGCAAGCGACTTTTGCCTCAGGCGTTGAGCTAGATGGTAACACCCTCAAAGTGACTCGTGAAGTCGATAGCGGGCTTGAACATATCACCTGCGCGTTACCAGCTGTTGTCACGGTTGACTTGCGCTTGAATGAGCCGCGCTATGCCTCACTTCCAAACATCATGAAAGCCAAGAAAAAGCCGATTGATCAGATCAGTCTGGATGATCTTGGTGTTGATGCAAGTCAGCGTCTCAAGACTCTCAAAGTTGAAGAACCACCAGCACGTCAAGCCGGGATCATCGTTGATACGGTGGACACACTAGTGGATAAGCTTACAAACGAAGCCAAAGTGATCTAATCGGAGAACCTCATGTCAATTCTTGTTATTGCAGAACACAACAATTCCGAACTGAATGCATCAACCCTTCACACGGTAACTGCCGCCAGCCAGATTGGTGGGGATATTACCGTGCTGGTTGCTGGCCACAACGCTGGTGACGCCGCTAAGGCCGCTGCCGCGGTTGCTGGGGTCAGTGCTGTTGTTCACGCGGATGCCGCCGAATATGCTAATGGGGTTGCTGAAAATATGATCCCTCTCATCGCTGGTCTGGCCGATCAGTATTCGCATATTCTGGCTCCAGCCACCACCTATGGTAAAAACATTATGCCGGGGGTTGCCGCGCTTAAGGATGTGGCTCAAATCTCAGATATTATCAGTGTTGAAAGCGCGGATACTTTCCAGCGTCCGATTTATGCTGGTAATGCCCTTGCCACGGTGCAATCTGGCGAAAGCCCTAAAGTGATCACCGTTCGGTCCACTGCATTTGAACCTGCAGCTGCAAGCGGCGGAAGCGCCGGGATATCTAGTGTTGACGCCACTGGTGATGCCGGGAAATCCAGCTTTGTGAAATCCGAAATGTCATCATCTGACCGGCCTGAGCTAACCTCTGCCAAGATTGTCGTTTCTGGCGGTCGGGGAATGCAGGATGGATCAAACTTTGCCATGCTTGAAAAAGTGGCTGATAAACTTAACGCCGCGGTTGGCGCGTCACGCGCCGCGGTAGATGCCGGATTTGTTCCTAATGACTATCAGGTTGGGCAAACTGGTAAAGTTGTTGCCCCTGATCTTTATGTGGCAGTTGGCATTTCCGGTGCTATTCAGCATCTGGCCGGCATGAAAGACAGCAAGGTTATCGTTGCTATTAACAAAGACGAAGAAGCCCCAATTTTCCAAGTTGCTGATTATGGGCTAGTGTCAGACCTGTTTAACGCTGTCCCTGAACTGGAAAGCAAACTAGGTTAACCTGCCGATCTCAACAAATAGAAATGCCCCCTCATCTTGAGGGGGTGTTTTTTATGGGCAACATGATGGCACTGGAGCCGCGCCGCTATGCCGCGAGAGGATCATTCCAAAAGGGTCATCCCTCAAGATAGGGTTTAATTTTTGCAATCACCTTAGGGTCATCCCATACGGCCTCACCTGTGATCTGCGCTGTCATCATGCCATCGGCACGCACACACCATGTTGTTGGCAAGCCGCGCAGGTTTAAGGCCTTTGCCAGACGGCTATCAGCATCAAAACCTAGCTTCGGCCCTTTCACCCCTAGTTTTTCAAGAAATGGCAGGGCTTTATCACGGCCTTTGCGATCAACGCTGATCAAAGCCACTTGAATGCCATCAGAGGCAAGAATGTCATGAAGCCGTGCCAATGACGGCAATTCATGAACACAAGGGGGGCACCATGTCGCCCAGAAATTAACCAGCAATGGGGTTCCGCGCCAATGATCAAGCGAGATTTCCGCGCCCTTGCTATCAACAAACGGGGTTTTCGGGCTTGGCATAGCGAGTGGTTTCAGTGTATCCAGAACGGCGTGGGCTGATGTTGTAATACCCCCAACCCCAATTCCACCAATGGCAGACGCCAGCCCAAGCGAAAACTGGCGGCGGGAAAACGGATGGGAAAAGGATAGACGCGAAGCACTCATAAGGAAATGATAGCATGACAGCAAGCGGACATAAAAAGAAATCGACCTCCACCAGCAGCATTTGGGGCGGACGGTTTTCTGGTGGTCAGGATGATCTGATGATAGCGGTTAATGCCTCTATTGATTATGACCAGAGGCTTTATGAGCAAGATATCACTGGCTCACAAGCTCATGCCGAAATGCTCGCCGCGCAAGGCATCATTACCGCCGATGACGCAGATAGTATCATCAAAGGGCTTGAGGTTATTCGGGGCGAAATCCGTCAAGGTGAGTTTGTTTTCTCGCACGCGCTAGAAGATATTCATATGAATATCGAAACCCGTCTGAAAGAAATTATTGGCGAACCCGCAGGCAGGCTTCACACCGCCAGATCACGAAATGATCAAGTAGCGACAGATTTACGGCTTTGGGTGCGCCAGCAATGTGATGATATTGATCTGGCGCTAACCGCACTTCAACAGGCGTTGATGGATCAGGCACAACAGCACGCCGCTACACTCATGCCGGGTTATACTCATTTGCAAACCGCACAGCCCATTACCTTTGGTCATCATCTGATGGCGTATGTGGAAATGCTAGGCAGGGATCGGGGGCGCTTTGCTGATGCCAGAACGCGGATGAACGAATCCCCACTTGGGGCCGCGGCGTTGGCTGGAACCTCCTTTCCTATCAACCGCCATATGACAGCTAGCCAATTAGGGTTTGATGCGCCGATGGCCAATTCGATGGACGCTGTATCTGCGCGTGATTTTGCCATGGAATATCTGGCGGCGGCGGCGATTACCGCAACGCACCTGTCACGCTTAGCTGAAGAAATCGTGTTTTGGTCATCTGACCGCTTTGGGTTTATTAGGCTTTCTGATGCGTTTTCCACTGGCTCATCCATCATGCCCCAAAAACGCAACCCTGACGCTGCCGAGCTGGTGCGGGCAAAACCCGGGCGTATTACTGGCGCGTTAATCACCATGTTAACAGTCGTCAAAGGGTTACCAATGACCTATTGCAAAGATATGCAAGAAGACAAAGAACCTGTTTTTGACGCCACCGATCATCTGGGCATTGCTATTGCCGTGATGGAAGGCATGATCCGTGATATGACCGTCTATCCTGAGGTGATGGCAAAGGCACTGGCATCTGGGTTTGCCACGGCAACCGATTTAGCAGACTGGATTGTCGCGCATTTGAATGTTCCCTTTCGCGATGCCCATCATATTACCGGTCAAGTGGTTGCCCTTGCCGAACAAAACAACAAACGGCTAGATGAATTGACGCTTGAAGACTTACGGTCTGTTCATGACGGGCTGACAGCAGAAACCCTTGCTGTGCTTGATCCCGCGGTATCGGTAGCATCACGGCAAAGTTACGGCGGCACCGCGCCTGATCAGGTTAAGGCCGCGATTACAGCCGCTAGAAAACGGTTTTCTTAATTTCGGTCATAGGATATGTCTTGGCAAAGGGATTTTGGCCAAAAGATTAGGCCGTAACATTGGCAGGTGAGGATATTATGATGAAAACTCAGCACTCTTATTCGCGTGTTCTTGCGATCATGGCATTGCTTGCTGTGGTGTGTTTTGCCGTTTCCGCTTGCGGTAAGCGCGGCGATCCTTATCGTCCATCGGAAATTCCAACCGATTCATCCGCGTTGAATTGAGCTAATAGCATGATAGGATTTTATCGTGATCAGGGTCAGCTTTGCGTTGACGGGGCGTCGTTGACAGAATTAGCGTCAGCGTTTGGCTCACCTTGCTATGTCTATTCTGCGGCAAAAATGGCGGCTAGCTATCAGGCGATTGCAGATGCCTTTTTAGGCCCGCATCGCCGCATTCATTACGCTATGAAGGCCAATGCCAATCTTGCTGTGCTGAAGCTGTTTCAACGCCTTGGTGCGTATGTGGATTTGGTATCTATTGGCGAATATCATCGCGCCTTAGCCGCTGGTTTCACCCCTGATCAGATGGTGTTTTCCGGCGTCGGGAAAACCAAGGCTGAATTGCGTGAAGCGATCATGGGCGGCATTGGCCAGATCAATGCCGAATCCGCCGCCGAAGTTGATCAGATCATCAGCTTAGCCAAAGACACCGGTCTGATGCCATCAGTTGCGCTTCGCATTAATCCTGATGTCGCGGCAGGTGGCCATGCAAAAATCTCAACGGGCGGAAGCGATACTAAGTTCGGCATCCCCGGCGCAGAGGCTGAGGCCATTTATCGCCGCATGACTGATAGTCAGGTGATACGCCCCTCTGGTTTGGCGGTGCATATCGGATCACAGATCATGGATCACAGCGCCTTTGCCGCCGCCTGGCAATATATGCGCCGTCTGGCTGATCATCTCAAATCACAGGGCTATCCTGTGCCAAGTCTTGATTTAGGTGGCGGCATCGGGGTGGATTATCGTGATGGCTCAACGGCTGATCTAGCGGCATTTGCCGATACGGTAGCGGCGGTCTTTGAGGACAGTGATTATCACCTCGCTATTGAACCCGGGCGCCTATTAGTGGCTGAAGCCGGATGCTTATTGACTCGCGTGATCTATGTTAAAGACGGCGAAGACAAGCGTTTTATCATTGTGGATGGCGCCATGAATGATCTGATCCGCCCAACGCTTTACGAATCGTTTCACCGGATTGAGGCCGTTGGTGACCACCCTGCCCATCATCTGCCTGCAGATATTGTTGGCCCTGTTTGTGAGACAGGGGATTATTTGGGATTAGGACAGATGGTGCCAAGCCTAAAGGCAGGTGATCTGGTGGCGGTAATGTCGGCAGGGGCTTATGGCGCTGTCATGCGCTCAAATTACAATTCACGGCCTCTTGCCAATGAGGTGATGGTTGTTGATGGCACGCCACATCTGATCACTAAGCCACAACAGATCAGTGATTTGCTAGCCGCGGATATCATCCCCCCAGCTATTGCCGATTTCCTGGCATCCGCGCCACAGGAATAGCAACAATCTCAGTGTCCACATCTGGCCGCAACGGTTCATCCAAGGTTAGCTGAACATTAAGCGGTAAGCGGCCGCCTGCAGGTATCACCAGTTCATCTAGCTCAACCTCTTTTACCGCCAGCACCGTTCCGATCATATCCTGAACCGAAATAAAGATAGGCGGCGCATGGGTTGGCCAGATACCGTTATTCATCACTTCACCCCTGATCCGAACCGTATCCCCATTGCGTTCCCCACGAATTGCCTCAAACCTGATCACCGAAGTGTCAGGCATAACAGGAAGACCTACCGTTTCAAAAATCGCAATGGTTGAGGGAAAGATAGCCGAAACAATATTCCGCCATATCACGGCCCCGCCGATAATAATGGCTAACATGGCAACCCCGGATATGATCATGGTTAATGGGCGCGGCAAGCGGCGGCGCTTTTCCCGGGAACGTGCACCCTCGCCAGACCGAGGCGGGACAACGTCTTCAGCCATGGCATCAGGCTGGTTAGGCTGATGACGGCGATCAGGGGTCGTTGGATCAGAAGCCGGGTCAGCCATAGGTTTTGAGGTTGAGGCAGTATCTATTGCGGTATCCGTTGGGGTGTCTGTCAATGGCGCGGAAATATCTTCATCTTTATCGCCGCGGCTAGCCTGCCATATATTCTCACATACCGAACATCGGACTTTTCTGCCGCCTTCAGCTGGAATAAGATCATCATCAACCGCAAATACCGTCTGACAAGATGGACAACTAATGTGCATAAACAAACCCTTTATAAGA
Organism: Puniceispirillales bacterium (SeqCode); assembly: GCA_965659785.1. Taxonomy (GTDB): domain Bacteria; phylum Pseudomonadota; class Alphaproteobacteria; order Puniceispirillales; family UBA1172; genus UBA12202. The sequence continues at coordinate 15,147 of CBFHXL010000023.1, read as the reverse complement.
TGGCAACAAGACCCTTGATCACCGCATCATAGCCCGATAATTTAATAAGAGAAAGGTTACGATATGCCAATTCTGCGTCGAGGTCTTGTGCTTGTTCTTTTACTAATGGCATCATTCGTCATTGGCTTACAGCATTTTGTTCATACGGTTCGGGTTAACTATCATGCCGCCCCGACAGAAATCATCTGGCCATCTCAACAGGTCACGGGCATCGTGGTCGCAACAGGTGGCGGCAGAAGGGTAACGACAGGCCTTAACCTTCTAGCAAATCACCATGGCGACCGATTGCTTATTTCAGGAACAGGAATAGGCGTATCCAAGGATGATATCACTGCCCTCATTCCATCTGACACGGATCACACCGAACGGCTTTTCTACCTGATGGGGTGCTGTGTGGATTTAGGACAGGCTGCCACCAATACTCGCGGTAACGCTATTGAGGCAAGGGACTGGGCAAAAAAACACGGTTATCAACATCTGGTGTTGGTGACTGCTGATTTTCATCTGCCGCGCAGTCTCATTCATTTCCGCTCGGCTATGCCAGAGATTGAAATGATCCCTTATGCGGTTCTCAGTTTTGAATTGGATAACACTGGTCCCCTGACCACCCGTTGGTGGAAAAAACCTGCCACTATTGCCCTCATCGCAAAAGAATATGCAAAATATTTAATTAGCAATATTGCCTAATTCCGCACCCACCCGCACGACCACAAAATCCTAGTCGTCTAATTGGCCTGCATCTTTGATGCGCTTGCGAATATCTCTAGTACGGGTAAAGAGAGTTTCTAGCTTTTCACTCTCTTGCCACCGAATAGCGCGCTGAAGATAAGACAAATCTTCGTTAAAGCGCTGTAACATTTCTAGCACCGCATCAGAATTATTAATAAAGACATCGCGCCACATCACAGGGTCTGATGAAGCGATACGGGTAAAATCCCTAAATCCTGATGCTGAAAACCGGATCACATCATTCTGCAAATCATTTTCAAGATCAAAGGCCGTGCCAACAATCGTATAAGCGATCAAATGCGGCAGATGCGAGGTGATGGCCAGAACCTTATCGTGATAATCGCAATCCATCGTTTCAACAATCGCGCCAGTAGCAGACAGAAACGCCATAAGGGTTTTGGTCGTGGTATCATCAGCACCATTAGGGATCACAATCCAATAGCGATCTTTGAATAAGGTCGCAAATCCAGATTCAGGCCCGGAATATTCAGTCCCCGCAATGGGATGGGACGGGATGAAAACAGCATGATCAGGTAAGGCAGGGCTAACATCCCTGATCACAGAGCCTTTGGTAGAACCTGTGTCGGTGATAACAACGCCATGCTTAAGATGCGGCGACATCGCAACCGCGACATTCGCCATCGCGCCCACCGGAATAGCCAACACAACCAGATCAGCGCCTTCAACCGCTTGAGGCAGGGTATCCACAACAACATCACCAAGCCCCAAGGCCAAAGCCTTTTCGCGCACCGAAGCATCAGCATCAAACAGCACCAGCCTATCGCAAAGAGATTGGCTCTTGATCGCAAGGGCAAGGGATGAGCCAATTAAGCCAAGCCCGATGATCGTGATCTCAGAATATCTGCTCATCTGGTGTCATTTTCTGAGGCAACGCCAATGCCCTCAACATGAGACAAGTCTTTGAACGCCGCGGTCACCAATTCCATTTCCGCATCGTTGCCAATAGACATCCGCAAACAATCCGGCAAGCCATAAGGCGTCATGCGGCGCAACAGAATATCCCGATCAGTCATGAATTGATGCGCGGTTGCCGCTGCTTCAGGGCTGGCAAAACGAATCAGAAAAAAATTGGCAACACTAGGCAAGGGCGTAAAGCCAGCCTGTAAAATTGATGCCTGCATCCGCGGCATCCAATGGCGGTTGTGGTCAATAGAACGCTGATAAAAGGCGTGATCAGAGATCGCCGCCGCGCCTGCAATCGCTGCCGCCGCATTGACACTAAATGCCCCTCTTATAGTCGCCAGCGTCGCATAAATTTCTGGCGGAAAATACCCCCACCCTAGCCGCAAGGCGCCTAGCCCAAAGATTTTTGAAAATGTGCGCAGCATCACCACATTGTCATGTTGTTCCACATATTCAGCACCATCCGTGTAATCCTCATCACCGCCATCCAGATATTCTGCATAGGCCGAATCAAGCACAATAATGATATGATCAGGCGTATTGGCAATAAGCCGTTCAATATCCGTGCGTGGGATCATTGTTCCTGTCGGATTATTCGGGTTAGCGAGAAAGATCAGTTTGGTGCGAGGAGATATCAGCCCTAATATCGCATCAACAGAAACCGTAAGGTCAGCGTCAGGGGCGATCACGGGAACACCGCCAGCCACTGTTACCGATTGGCGAAAGACCAAAAACCCATATTGGGTGATGATTGCCTCATCCCCATCATTGCAATAGGCGGTTGCCAGCAATCCAATGAGTTCGTCAGAACCATTAGACGGCAGTATCCGAGCTGGATCAAGACCTGAATATGCGGCAATAGCCGCCACTAAATCCGCATCTATTTGTTCGGGATAACGATGCAGACGATCCCCCATCTGGCGCAACGCTTCTACCGCTTTCGGTGATGGGCCTAAGGCCCCCTCATTTACCGAAAGGCGAATAGGATTAGCACTCACCGCCCCAGACGTGTCTGGACGGTAAAGGGAAATGCGCTCAAGGGCAGATTTGGGTTTAACGCGGCTCATGATCGGTTTATGACAGATATTCAGGGTTTTTGAAAGACCCCGACCGCATCATCAAGATCAAGATGATACCCGGGTTTTTCGCTAAATTGCCCCTGATTCCAAATCAAGGTGACATCACGCCCGGACGCGTCAGGGCGATAGCGGGAAAACAACGCCGCCGGGGTCAGCTTTGAGGTTGGAAAAAAAGGCGCCGTAGCAACTAACCAGACACGCGACCCACCAGCCATATGATCATGCCAAGCCCCTGTCCAGCCAGCGCTATCATAATCCCAATGCGGTAAGATGGCTAAATCCGCCTCACCCTTGGCAAGCATCGCTAGCGCATCCCCATGATGCGCGGTTTCAATCGGTGTTGCCTCAAGCCCAAAACGCCAATTTAGCGTTGGCTTCAGCGTGTCATCTTTGCCAGACATCACCAACCGCATCACGCTTTGCCGAGAAAGATTGGCAGACATAATCTGTCGCCATATACCCTCAATCATCAAGGGATCAAGCTGTGATTGCTGGGCCAGTTGGCTTAAGATCATAGCCTCACGTCCGGGCCGGAAATGTGGCCCATCCCCTTTGCTAGCCGCGACCCGTGCCGCTATCGCTAGACGGTCTTCGATTAATTGCAACAAAGTCTGATCAAGCTGATCTATTTCACGGCGGATATCATCCAGACCGGTTTGAGAAGATATGCTCATGATCGCTTTGCCTCATGCCTGCTCTTTGGGCTTGGCTTCACCAAGTTTGCCACAGCCTTTGAGCGTAATTGCCATGCTTTTCGTGTTAATGGTCTAACCGAATAAATCATTTTTTCCGCTTCCACAACAAGAACCCCACCAAAGGTATGGGGAAGATATTCTATCAAGGGCGCAGTGCGCAAATATAAACTTGGCGCTATTGGCGGCAAAACCAGCGCTGAACGGATAGAATGAACATGAAAGCCGCGATCTTCGAGCAAATGCCTAATCTGGCGTGGGCTAAAGGGCTGACCATGACCAAAGGGCGTATGTTCCTGACTAGACCAGAATCCACGCCGATGCGGAATAACCGCTGTCAGACGGCCACTTCCTTTAAGTAATCGCCAGATTTCATCAAGCAGTGCCTCTGGCGAAACCGATACCTCAAGCCCATGGACCATCAACACATCATTGAGACTAGATGACAACAACGGCATATTGCTGTCATCCACCTCTGCCAAACGCGACAGCTTGCCTTTTGGCCAAGACCGTAAATGATAGCCGCTAAACTGCAAGACGATCTGATGCCCTGAATGGCGCGACAGCAATTTCATATAAGGCCGGGCATAACCAATTCCAGCAGAAACACGCGTATCATGATCTGCTGATGCACCAGGGGGATATATTTTATCTAGCTGGCGTGTTACCAATCGCCTGACCGTCTTGCCCAAAGGCGAGCGATAAAACTGAAAGAGCATATTTTCATCAAGGTTGTCCATATTGCTTTTCCATTGGTATTGGCTATGCTTGTTATGTTGCATCACAGGTGAACAAAAGACAGGACATGATCAATGGCTAATGCTTCCCCTTCATCCGCCCAGCTTACCCGTATTGCGGCACTTGACGATAATTATATATGGGTATTGGCAAATCCGTCCAGCCATGAGCTAGCCATCATTGACCCGGGCGAGGCGGAGCCTGTAATGGCATGGCTGGATCAACATCATCTAACCCCGACCGAGATTATCAACACGCACCATCATGGGGATCATATCAACGGCAACGCGGAACTGGCCCAACGCTATGGCATTCCCCTAACAGGCCCTAAATCAGAACAGACACGCATTCATGGCATGACCAATATGGTTTCTGACGGGGATCAGATCACTATTGCGGGCTATTCAGCGCAAGTCATCGCCACCCCCGGTCATACCACTGGTCATGTGGCGTTTTATTTGCCTGATTGTTTTGGTGATCATGGCGTTGCTTTTGTTGGTGATACGCTATTTTCGATGGGCTGTGGTCGTGTGTTTGAGGGCAGTATGGCTGAGATGTGGTCATCCCTAACCGCCCTGCGTCAACTGCCGGATACTACCCTTATCTGTTGTGGTCACGAATACACCGCTAGTAACGCGCGCTATGTCGCCCAACTCGGCTGGCAAACCCCTTCCCTTGAGACCAAGCTTTCTGAGATCACCGCATTGACCGAACAAGGCAAACCAACCGTACCTGTTCGTCTGGGCGATGAGAAAGCCGCTAATCCCTTTCTTTGCGCTGATGATCCTCAACTGGCAACAGCGTTAGGTTGTGACGGGGCAGACGCGGTTGAGGTTTTCACAGCTCTGCGTAGCGGAAAAGACAATTTTAGAGGCTAATAGCTATCGCGGCGCATCCACGCCAATGACCAGCATCCGTCAGGGGTGAAGATCACACTTGCCCTGAGCTGATGCGATAAGACACGGCCCGACAATCAGGATAAACATCTGGCTTTGAGGTCATCACCGTGACCCCAACCACATCTTTCAAAGATAAGATGAAATCCAGAATACGCCGCGCTAGGGTTTCTTGCAGATCGTGATGACGCTCACCAGCAAGACGAATAACACCTTCGCGGATGATATCATAGTCTAGCGTCTCATCAACCTGATCGGATGATGGCTCTTTGGCAGGATCAAGGGCAACCTCAAGGTCGATTAACACGCGTTGCCGTGCCTCTTTTTCAAAATCATGCAGACCGATAGAGCATAGCACTTCGATTCCAGACAATATGACCGTTCGGCGAGTTATAGAAGCCGTCATAATTTATTCCTGCGCATCAAGAAAGGCTACATCACGATTAGGTGGCCGCAAATTGAGCCCCCCATCAATAACAATGGTATGGCCTGTGATTGAAGGCGTGTCCAGCAACATTTTTGCCGCACGAACGATATCCTCAACCTCAGCCCCACAAGACAGAGGATTCAAGCGGTGCGCTTGCCGGTATTCTGCGTCTGTCTGATCACCTGAACGCAAGGTAATCCCGGGGGCAATGCCATTAACCCTAAGCCATGGGGCATAGGCCTGTGCCGCTAGCCGCGTCAGCCCATCCAATGCCATTTTAGATAAGGTATAAGTGAAATAATCCGGATTAAGTCCTACCAGCTTTGCATCCGTGATGTTAATGACGGCCCCTTTTAGGTCATGGCGTTCCGCCGCCGCCGCAAAATCGCGGATTAAGACCGCCGGCGCCGTCATATTAATCGCCATATGCTGTGCCATGCTTTGTGCCGAAAACTCGCTAAAAGTATCATAATCAAATTGAGACGCGCTATTGATCAATGCGGTCAGCGCCCCCTCTTTCAGGCATGATGCGATAAGCTGTTGGCAGGCCGCTTCGTCACCCAAATCGGCCTGATGCAGGCGCACCATTCTGCCAAGGGTTGTGATATCATGACCTGTGGTTTCGGCCTCATCTTTGGAATGATGATAATGCAGATGAATATCCCATCCATCAGATGCTAACGCCAGCGCTAGACCGCGCCCAATTCGCCGCGCCGCGCCTGTAATCAGCACCCAACCTTTGGCAGCATCTTTTGCGCCAGTTCCCGCGACGTGATCAGACAAAACCTACTCCCTTTCACGGTTAGACCGTATCAACAATAAGATCAGGAACAATCCCTGATGCGGCAATGGCCGCGTCGGCACCACCATCACGGAACAACCCATGATCAGTGATCAGCACAGTGGAAAGTCCAGCCGCCGCCCCACCCAAAATATCGGTATGCAGACTGTCCCCGACCATCGCAATGCGCTTTCTATCCGAGATAGGGTGATGATAGATATCTTCCAGCCTTTGCAGGGCCAAATCAAAATGCGTCTGGTGAGGTTTACCAAACCATTGCACCGAAGCATGATTTTCCTCAATCAATCGCCAAGCCAAATAGCCCGGCTCACGGCTGTATCTATCTGGATGGGGCGCACCAACATCAGGATTAGCAATCAGCACCGCACAATGATTAGCGGCGGTTTCTGCCAAGGCATCATGCCAGTCATTGGTCCATTGTGTTGCCCCCATCACGGCAATCGCGTCACAATCTTGCCATGGGCCGCGGTCGTTATGGTGAAGCCGGTGTTGGATCACCCCTTCAACCTCAATGTCTGCGGCTAGGCTGTCAACAACACCAATGCATTGCCATGCCTTAGGACGCTTATGGGTTAGCCAATGGGTCAAAGCGGCGCGGCTTGACACCACCTGAGACGGGATAATCGGCAACCCCATAGCCGCATATTTGTTGCCAATACTGGTTTCATCCTTTGTCGCGGCGTTTGTCACAACCAACACAGGCATTTGCCTGTCTAGCGCCATGGTCAGCAAGTCTAAAGCGCCGGTGATGGCATCCGGGCCGATATTCAGCACCCCAAAGCCATCAAGAAACAGGGCATCAAAGCGATTTAACACATCACGAAGCCGCCCTGCCCGCACCCCTTCACCATGGCGCGCATCTGGCATAACTGGTCGCAAATGCTCATAAATGCGAAGGATATCATCAACCTCGAATTTGTCCTCTGAACGCGTTATGCTCATCTTTTGCCCTTCGTGGTTGATTAGTATTAGTATTTTGTGGTGGTCAGCATGACATTTCTATCGTTATATACCGAAAGTGAAAGGAATTGGAAATGACTGTAACCAAACACACCCCTCAACATGCTACCTCAGCTAGCGCAAATGATCGCCCTGTTATTCTCATCACAGGCAGCTCAAGCGGAATAGGGCTGGATAGCGCCCGTTTTTTTCATCAAAAAGGTTGGCACGTTCTTGCCACCTGCCGCAAGCCAGACGATGTTGAACGTATGCGCGCCGAAGGGATGACGAGTTTTGTTATCGATTATGAGGATCAGGCCAGTCTGGATGCCGTCGTTCCCACCCTTAAGACCCTGACAAATGGAAGGGTAGATGTGCTGTTTAATAACGGCGCTTATGGCATACCTGCACTGGTAGAGGATTTGCCAACCCCTGCCTTACGGCAAATCTTTGAAGCTAATCTTTTTGGCTGGCATGAATTAACACGTCAGCTTTTGCCTCTGATGCACGCACAAGGAAAAGGCCGGGTCATTCAAAACTCATCTGTATTGGGGTTTGCCGCCATGCGTGTTCGCGGCGCCTATAATGCCACGAAGTTCGCGCTTGAAGGATTAACCGATACGATGCGGATAGAATTGGCTAATACCAACATTCATCTTATTCTTGTTGAACCGGGGCCAATCCGAACAAAAATTCGCGAAAACGCCTATTTGCAATTCCAAAAATGGATCAACTGGAAAGACACCAAAAACAAATCGTTTTATGAAAACGCCTTAATCCCCAGATTAAGTGACCCTGACCCCGAAAAAGACTTGTTTGAGCTAATGCCCGATGCCGTCACCCGTGCCGTTTGGCACGCCGCCACCGCATCACGGCCTCGCATCCGCTATCGCATCACCACCGCCACAAAAATTATGGCTGTGGCAAAGCGGCTTCTTAGCTCACGTCTGATGGACCGCTTCGCTGGCAGGTTTTAACTGAAAGGTTACGAAAGGATTATAGGGGGTTATAGGGGCAAGCCTTCACCCCTATTATTCACCCCTGTTTGTTCGCCTCTAGTTCCGAAAGTCTGAGCGTTCCTCATCCAGCAGGGCTTTGAGTTCATCAAAATGTCCATGCGCTTGGTCAGGATAGGCTTCGAGTTCAGCGGCAGTCTTGCTGGCAATCTCATGTGAGAGCACCCTGAGGGGCTGGCCTGTTTGCAACGCCTTGATATAGGTTTCGGCCGCGCGTTCAAAATAATAGAGCCGATTAAAAGCATCCGCGACCGTGTTGCCAATCACCAAAACCCCGTGATTGCCCATGATCATGACCTGTTTTGACGGATCACCAAGCATAGAGGCACAGCGTTCACCTTCTTCTTCAAAGGCTAGGCCGCCATAATTGTCGTCAATGACATAGCGATCATAAAAAATCGCCGTGTTCTGATCTATGGGCAGGATATTGCTATCTTTGAGCGAAGCCAACACCGTTGCATAAACAGAATGCACATGAAGCACACAACGGGCATGGGCACAATGGCGATGAATAGAGCCATGCAACCCCCATGCGGTCGGATCAGGGGCGTTAGGCGAATCTGCCGATGGGGGATTATTCGAATCTAGCATGATCATGTCGCTCGCTTTGATACGAGCAAAATGACGGTTTTTGGGATTCATCAGAAACTGCGTGCCGTCATCATTGACCGCAAGCGAAAAATGATTGGCAACCGCTTCGTGCCAGTTCAGTTTTACCGCCCAACGGAACGCGGCGGCTAAATCCACACGCTCCTCATAATGTTCAATATTCCGGCGAGTTTCCTTGATTTCAGCTACAGCCATAGCGACCTCCCTTATCGTGATCATTAGGGTATTTCATAGCCCTAACATTATCCCTTTGATGTGTTATGGTTATGTTTCCTCATTTTACTGATTTTGACAATAGGTTTAACGCATAGCGGATTTGGGTGATTTATTGTCGCATGGGCAGAAATTGCTTGGCTTGTGGAAAGGTTCTAATAAGATAAGCCAAGATTAGAAAGAAGTTTGAATTATGCGCTATTCAATTTGGTCAATTCTGCGTCAGGGGCTAAAGGGAAATCGCGATTGGCCGCAAGCATGGCGCGATCCTGAGCCTAAGTCATCTTATGATGCGATTATCATTGGCGGTGGGGGCCATGGCCTTGCCACGGCCTATTACCTTGCGTCTGAACATGGCATGACGAATATCGCCGTTTTGGAAAAGGGCTGGATCGGGGGCGGCAATGTTGGCCGTAACACCACCATCATTCGGTCCAATTACCTGTTGCCGGGAAATGAGGCGTTTTACGAATTATCCCTTAAATTATGGGAAGGGTTGGAGCAAAGCATTAATTACAATGCCATGGTTTCCCAACGCGGCATCATTAATCTGTTCCATTCCGATGCCCAGCGTGATGCCGCCGTTCGCCGCGGCAATAGCATGATTCTAAATGGGGCAGATGCCGATATCCTAAATGAAGATGACCTGCGCCGGATGTGTCCTTTTCTCAATTTCGATAATGCCCGTTTCCCGATCAAAGGTGGTTTGATACAGAAACGTGGCGGCAGTGTTCGTCATGATGCTGTGGCATGGGGCTATGCGCGCGCCGCCGACCGACTTGGGGTTGATATTATCCAGAATTGTGAAGTGACCGGATTTGTCATGACTGGCGGAAAATGTGTTGGTGTTGACACTAATCGCGGCCGCATCCTAGCCAAGAAAACCGGCGTTGCGGTAGCAGGATCAACCAGCAAGGTGATGGCAAGCGCCGGCATGCGACTACCTATTGAAAGCCACGTCTTGCAGGCCTTTGTGTCTGAGGGGTTAAAGCCCCTGATCCCCGGCGTTATTACCTATGGCGCAGGGCATTTCTATATCAGCCAGTCTGATAAAGGCGGATTGGTGTTTGGTGGTGATATTGACGGCTATAACAGTTATGCCCAACGCGGTAACTTGCCTGTGGTTGAAGATGTCTGCGAGGGCGGCATGGCGTTAATGCCTATGATCGGCAAAGCCCGACTTTTGCGGATGTGGGGCGGGATTATGGATATGTCTATGGATGGCTCACCCTTTATTGATAAAACCCATATCCCCGGCCTTTATCTAAACGCTGGCTGGTGTTATGGCGGATTTAAGGCGACCCCCGGGTCAGGGTGGTGTTTTGCCCATCTGCTTGCAACCGACCAGATGCATGATGTCGCAACTGCCTATCGTCTTGACCGTTTCCAAACCGGCGCCGCCATTGATGAAAAGGGTTCCGGCGCCCAACCGAATTTGCATTAGGGGATACGACTATGATCATTCCACATCCTCTGCTTGGCCCTCGTGATGCTTCTGAGTTCACCTATCTTGGTGATGCTAGCCTCTTGCTTCGTCCTGATGCCCCGGTTGGGGACGTTGCCGCAGAAACAATGACCGCGTTTCATGATTATGTTCACTTGCGTGACAATCCCCATGGTGTACACCGTGAATTGTGGTTTCACGAACAAGGTGATCGGTCTTGGCTGGTAGTTACGCGTGATGTGTCCAGCCATGATATTCTTTCTGTGGAACTGGCCGACCAAATAAAGACACCTAGCGCGAAAACAAAACCCCAAAAAGGGGGCAAGTCATGAGCCGTGATATGCGCATAAAAGGCGGCATGATTGACCGCTCAACCCCGCTAGACTTTACCTTTAATGGGCATCATTATCAGGGGTATTCCGGTGATACCCTTGCCTCTGCTTTATTGGCGAATGATGTACATCTGGTTGGTCGGTCGTTCAAATATCACCGTCCTCGCGGCATCTTAACCTCTGGGCCTGAAGAACCTAATGCCCTGATGACAATCGGTGAAGGGGCAGACCAAGACCCTAATACCCGTGCCACGATGGCAGAATTATATGATGGTCTGGTTAGCCGAAGCCAGAACCATATCGGCCCATTAGGGTTTGATGTGATGGCGATCAATGATTGGCTGTCACCTGTGCTTGGGGCTGGATTTTATTATAAGACCTTTATGTGGCCAGCCGCATTTTGGGAAAAGTTTTATGAACCTACCATCCGCCGCGCCGCCGGGCTTGGTGCGCTTTCCACCATGGAAGACCCCAGCCAATATGATAAAGGCTATCGCCACACCGATGTGTTGATTATTGGCGGCGGCATTGCCGGATTAACCGCTGCCCTAACCGCAGGCCGTGCCGGATTAGATGTCATTCTCGCGGATGAGGATTTTCAGCTTGGCGGCCAATTGCTAGCCAGCCAAGGGCATATTGATGATCACCCGCATCAGATTTGGGTTGCCTCAGCCTTAGCGGAACTTAACGCAATGGATCATGTGACCTTGATGCCGCGAAGCACTGTCTTTGGGGTATATGATCATGGCGTTTATGGTGTTCTCGAACGGCTATCGGATCATCTTCCTGCTGATCAATCCGGGCCTTATCGTCAGGTTATGTGGAAAATTATAGCCAAGCAGTCGATTTTGGCTAGTGGAGCATTGGAACGGCCTGTTGCCTTTGCTGATAATGATCGCCCGGGCATTATGCTGGCCGGGGCTGCCCGGGAATATGCCGCGCGTTACGGGGTCGCCACCGGATCACGCGTAACCATTATGACAAATAACGATAGCGGCATTGATACGGCGATTGATCTCAACGCGCTTGGGGTTTCTGTCGCCGCTGTGATTGATAGCCGCGCCGCCGCCGATAGCCATGCCCGTCTGCCCAAAGGAATGCGGCTGATTACCAATGATCAGATTGTCGGAACACGCGGACGCAAGCGGATCTCTGGGATTACCCTTGCCTCTGGGGAACGACTAACCACCGATTGTCTGGCGGTATCAGGAGGATGGTCACCGACCTTGCACCTGACCTGTCATCATCGGGGGCGTCCACAATGGGATGATCAGATCATCGCCTTTACCCCGGGCGCGGATATTCCGCCGGGGATGATGCTGGCAGGTTCTGTGACAGGGGCAATGTCCACCCAAGCCTGCATCAACAGCGCCATTGACGCCGCCGATGCCGTCATTAAAACCCTTGGCGCACCATCTCGGCCAAAAGCGATGCGTAAAGCTGGGGGTAAAACACCCCCTCGCCCACAAGCGGAGGATCGCGCCTATGGAATTGCCCCTCTTTGGCAGATGGGTGATGGCAAAGGGCGCCAGTTTGTAGACTATCAAAATGACGTCACCGCAAAAGATATTAAGCTAGCCCATCAAGAGGGCTATCGGTCGGTTGAGCATCTCAAGCGTTATACCACCCTTGGCATGGCAACTGACCAAGGCAAATTGTCTAATGTGGTTGGCCTAGCCTTAATGGCAAAAGCATCAGGGAAATCCATTGCTGATACTGGCACAACCATCTTTCGCCCACCCTATACCCCTGTTCCTATCGGGGCCTTCGCCGGACGCAGTCGCGGCGCTAACTTTAGGCCAACACGCCTAGCCCCATCCCATCACTGGGCCAAGGAACAAGGTGCCGTTTTTGTTGAGGCCGGGGCATGGCTTCGCGCCCAATGGTTTCCGCAAGCAGGGGAAACCCATTGGCGGCAATCGGTTGACCGTGAGGTCATGGCGACACGATCCGCCGTCGGTGTCTGTGATGTGTCCACCCTTGGCAAGATTGATATTCAAGGGCGTGATGCCACCGGTTTTATCAATCGCGTTTATGCTAATGGTTTTGCTAAGCTTGCCGTTGGCCGCACCCGTTATGGGTTGATGTTGCGTGAAGACGGGTTTGTTATGGATGATGGCACCACCGCCCGCCTAGGTGATCAGCATTATGTGATGACCACAACCACGGCAAATGCCGTTCTGGTTTATCGCCATCTGGAGTTTTGCCGCCAGTGTTTATGGCCTGATCTGGATGTTCAGTTGATCTCAACCACTGAACAATATGCCCAATATGCCATTGCAGGGCCTAATGCCCGTCAGTTGCTAAACAGGGTTGTTGATAATGGTGTTGATCTGAGCGATGCAGCCTTTCCGTTCATGGCGTGTGGTGAGATCACGATTTGCAACGGCATTCCTGCCCGACTGTTCCGGATTTCCTTTTCTGGTGAGCTGGCCTATGAGCTAGCAGTGCCAAGCCGTTATGGTGATGCGCTGATCCGGCTGTTGATGGAGGTCGGCAAAGCGGATGGGGTGACCGCTTATGGAACAGAAGCCTTAGGCGTCATGCGGATTGAAAAGGGGCATCCAGCAGGTAATGAGCTGAATGGTCAGACCTCTGCTCATCATCTTGGCCTTGGCCGGATGCTAACCCAAAAGAAAGATTATATCGGCCGCGTCATGGCCACTCGTCCTGAATTGATCCGTGAAGATGGATTCAGGCTAGTTGGGCTTAAGCCCGTTGATCCGCAACAGGACATTATGGCAGGGTCGCATATCCTGCCTGTAGGGGCGCGCAATGTCGTTGCCCATGATCAGGGCTGGGTCAGTTCGGTGGCTTACTCACCCATGCTAGGCACATCCATCGCGCTAGGCTTTGTTGCTGGCGGTGATCGCCGTTATGGTGAGGTGGTTCGCGCCGCAGATTTGTTGCGCGGTCATGATATTGAGGTTGAGATCACCAGCCCACATTTCTTTGATCCAGAAGGGAGAAGGCTTCATGGCTGATCGTCTGGTTGCATTATCCCCCCTTGCCGGCTTTAGTCTGGAGGCTGAAGGCGCCCAATGCCGCGAAGAGCCGGGCTATGCCATTGCATCGGTAACGGCATCACGCGGTAGTGGCAAAAAGCTATCCACCGCCATGACCTCGGCCTTTGGTGTCGCTTTACCTGACCCGGGCAAGGCAGTTGCTATCGGTGATGGCAAAGGAAAACACAAGGGTGATATGATGGTATCCTCTGCACGGGATCAGGTCTTTATCTGTCGCCACCAGTCGCCTGAAGCGCATTTAGCCCAAGTCACCAAGGCTTGTGGTCATGTCGCTAGCATCACTGATCAAAGTGACGCTTGGGCGCGGATATCCTTAACCGGCCCTGCCTGTCCTATGATCATGGAACGGTTATGTTCGGTGGATACCCGTCTTGCCGTCTTCCCCCCAGGGTCGGTGGCACGGACACAAATTGAGCATATGGGCGTCATCATTATCCGCCAGAACGCTAGCGCCGCCATGAAGCATCATTTTGTTTTGCTGACACCGCGGTCATCAGCGCATGATCTGGCCCATGCCCTCGCCGAAACGCCGCCTTTCAAAACCTGATATCAGGATCAGCGACTTATTCCGCCAATGCCTTTTGAATGGCGGTTTGCATTTTGTTTGATTGTGGCGTGGTGGTTGAGGCAAACCAACTGACAAGCTGGCCGTCTCTGCCAATCAGATATTTATGGAAATTCCAGCGCGGCTTACCCATTAACCCTGCCTCTGCCGACACCCATTGATAAAACGGGTGGGCATTTTTGCCTTTCACCACCTGCTTATCCGTCATCGGAAAGCTGATGTTGAAATTGACCTCACAAAAGGTTTGGATATCTTCGGCTGTGCCCGGCTCTTGCTTGCCGAAATCATTGCTTGGCACGCCAATCACTACCAAACCTTGCGCTTGATATTTTTGCCAGACTTCCTCCAGCCCATCATATTGGGGGGTAAAGCCGCAACGTGAGGCCGTATTAACCACCAGCAAAACCTTGCCGCGGTAATCCGCCAAATCCATTTCATCCCCGTCAATCGCCGAAAATTGAAAATCATAAGCTGTTTTAGTCATTGCCGTTGCCAACCCTATTCCCATTCCACTTCCAAGGAAAGCCGCCACCATGATGATCATGGCAAAAATCTTTTTTTTCAGATGCCGCATATTGCCCTCATCACCTGTGGCAAGGCTTGCCACTTTTCCGCGTTTGATGAATATGTGTTCGATAGGTTTTATGTAGGCCTCACCTGGCAGAAATCAATACGCGGATGGGGGAATATTGGCGCCAGAGGGTCTAATCCATCCA
>CBFHXL010000022.1:0-36179 GCA_965659785.1 Puniceispirillales bacterium (SeqCode) | reverse complement strand
ATATGTTCGGCTTAGCTCATGATCAGTTTTTGTTGCATACCGGATTACCATTAGGCTGGAGTCGCGGTGATGCTGCCCCGCCAGATCAACAAAACGCTCTTGCCGCGTGCAGTCGCGCACTTGAGCATGATGAAAATTGGCATCACCCAGCCGCCAGATATACGCATCTCAATGTTAATGGTGAAGGGCATATCTATCAAGGCTACCGCCTGATCACGGCTATCCGCCGAGGCGACGACGCCAATCTTCCTTTCGCGGTTTATGTTGTCATGGGCTGTGCCATTAGTGATCGGCCTTTTTCACAATTAGGCGTGGTGCACGGACTGTACTTGCAAAGTGGGGGTCAGGTGATATTTCAACGATGGCAGACTGGCTCAAGTTAGGCAGGCAAGGCTAGGTGACTTTGTTTAGCAGTACCAAGCGCCGCCATTGGAGATGACCGCCGCGAATAGTGATCAGCAATCTAGCCTCATCCCTGCCTTGATGGCGAAAACAAAGGCGATCAAGAAGGGTGGTTAGCCCTTCATAATTCAGCCCTGTTTGGGTGAGGTGATCGTGTTCGGCGGATTGGCAATCTGACATGATTTTCGTGTCATCAAACGGGGTTTCGATCACTAAACTAAAGGCGCGGTGCTGGCGATTGATACCAGTATCAGGGCTTACCGCCAGCCATGTTTGCCCACCAAAACTCATCAGGTTAACAGGTCGGTTGCCAAAATGATCTTCGTCTCTTTGGCTTTCTCTCTGCCATTCCATACCATCAGCAGATATGGTGCCGGCTTCTCTTTTTAGGGCTATTCCGGGTTGCAGTGCTGTCGCCGCCTCAACCAGCATAGCATCTTGCCGATGGCGACGGTCGGTGGTGATCACCATTAGGCGCGGTAATCGGATCATCCCTGTGGCTGGTGGATCGGAAAGGCTAGCGGTTGCCGCTGGCAAAAGGCAAGGCGGATTTTCAACTATGACACGGATACCCATAGGATCAAGGGTCAAACGTTCTATCAGGCAAGGTTCTGCCCCGCCTTCTGGAAATAGCCACGGCAAAGCGGTCAGGGCTAGGCTAGCGATCAGGTCTGCCGCCGAAAGGCCTGTTCCATTGATGCAGGTGGTGGGGATTAACGCAGTGGATGCGTCTATTTTGCTAAGTGTGCATATCGCCGCCCCGCCTTGGGCCCCTGACGGGCGTATTCCGGCTTGCCTGCCTCTTATCGGTACAAGGGAAAAGCGCGTCTCTATAATCTCTGTGTCTGGGTCATCTGGCGGATAAACCAGTGGAGGGTTACGGATAAAATCACTGTCATTGTGAAACTGGCTGATGATTTGCCGTAAGGATGTGGCGGTCTCAAGCTGATCAGCGGCAAGGCCAGCCTCAACCAGATAGCCGCGCCGCATAGCGCTAGTGGCGACAAAACCCATCCCCATGACAAGACTTAAAAGCGCCATCGCCACCAACAATTCAACCAATGATAGGCCGGATCGGGGATGGCGAGTCATCAACAGAGATGGGATAGCCATGACCGCGCGCATAAGCCGGATGTTACCGCGATATGGCAATGGTGACGATTATTCTAAAGAGAGGATAAGACCCATCATTTGCCATATGGTTAATCCACTTGGCTAAGATAGGAAAAAAGCATAAATTGGGATCATGTCCATTTCGTCCTCATCTCTGCGCTGGCATCAGCAACCTCATATCTTGTTGATGATAACCGCCGCCGCCATGCCAATAAGTTTTGTGTCTTGGACAGCGTTAATTAATAATTTTGCGGTGGAACAGGCAGCCTTTAGTGGGCGTGAGATTGGCATCCTGCAGTCGCTTCGCGAGGTGCCGGGGTTTCTGTCGTTTTTGGTGGTTTATCTTTTGCTGTTCGTTCGGGAACAGCGTCTTTGTCTATTGACGTTGGGCTTGTTGGGGATTGGCACGGCAATGACGGGGTTTTATCCGCACGTGTTGGGGCTTTATATCACCACGGTCATTGCCTCTATCGGGTTTCATTATTACGAAACCTGCAACCAGTCGCTAGCGATGCAGTGGCTTGATAAGAAAACCGCGCCAACGATGCTAGGGCGAATATATGGCGTTGCTTCTATGGCCCAAGTCGCCACTCTTGTCCTGATTTTTGCCGTTGTGCTTATGATCACCCCCGGTTTTGATATCATGGCGGTGATCAATGGTGACAGTTTGCCTTCATCACTGGTGAGTTATCAGGGGATGTATTTGGGGTTTGGCATGGTGACCCTATTATTGGCGGTGATCGGGCTGACCTGTTTTCGGGAATTCCCTATCAGCAATCCTCAACATAAAAAGATCATTATCCGGTCACGCTATTGGCTTTATTATGCGTTGATTTTTATGTCAGGAGCGCGACGTCAGATTTTTGTTGTTTTTGCCGGGTTCTTAATGGTGGAGAAATTTGGCTATACCATTGGCCAGATCGCCTTTTTATTCCTGATCAACGCAGTGATGAATATCTGGCTTGCCCCACAAGTGGGAAAACTCATCAATCACATTGGTGAGAGGCGGTCGTTGATCATTGAATATATCGGCTTAATTGGTGTCTTTACCGCATACGCCTTTGTTAATAATGCCGCCTTTGCGGCTGTGCTTTATTTGATTGACCATCTCTTTTTTGCCATGGCGATTGCCATTAAAACCTATTTTCAGAAAATTGCTGATCCTGCAGATTTTGCAGGCACATCAAGCGTGGCCTTTACGATCAATCATATTGTAGCGGTTTTTTTACCAGCGGTCTTTGGCTTGATCTGGCTTTATTCGCCCCCCATGGTGTTTATCGTTGGGGCAATTTTGGCAGCAATATCCTTGCTTCTGGCCTTTAATGTTCCTCGTCACCCTGATCAGGGCAATGAGGTGATGATTGGTCATCGCGGTATGCCGGCGATGGCGGCAGAGTAAAAACACATGATCATGAATGTGAGAGACCATGGTTGACGCAACAACGGAATATCTGATTGTTGGGGCGGGTGTGATCGGGCTTGCCACAGCAAGGCGACTTGCTATGACTGGGGCGCAGGTGGTGTTGATTGACAGCAACCCTGGTTTTGGGATGGAAACCTCATCTCGTAATTCTGAAGTCATCCACGCGGGCATTTATTATCCGGCGGCCTCGCATAAAGCTCGGCTTTGCGTTAAAGGCGCAAAGATGATGTATGATTATTGCGCGGCAAGGGGTGTGACCACGCATCGTTATGGCAAATTGATTGTTGCTACAGATGATGAACAAGTGGCTGGGCTTGAGGCCCTGCTCGAAAAAGGGCAAGCCAATCAAGTTCCAGATTTAGACCTGATCGGGGCGAAAACTTTGCGCCAAATGGAACCGGAATTGAACGCTATCGCCGCTATTCATTCCCCTATCACAGGTGTTGTTGATAGCCATAACTATATGGCGGCGCTTGAAGCTGATGCCGATAATCACGGTGCTATTATTGCCTATCAGAGCCGCTTTCTTCAGGCTGAGAAAACCGCCGATGGCTTTAAGGTTTGGATTGATAGCCAGGGGGAAAATATGGTCTTTTCCGCCCGTGTTCTGATCAATGCTGCTGGACATGGAGCGTCGGCAGTCTCAAAGGCGATTGACGCGGTTGATCACGGTTCTGTTCCGCCGCATTACATGGCAAAAGGGCAATATTTCACGACCACCCGAAAACCGCCTTTTCGGCACTTAATTTATCCCATGCCTTCAGGCGGGGGGTTAGGAATTCACTTAACCCTAGATAGTGGCAACAGCGCCAGATTTGGCCCAGATATCGCATGGGTTGATACCCCAAGCTATGATGTTAATCCGGCAGATGCGGATAAATTCCACCGCTCCATTTCGCAATACTGGCCAGCGCTTCAACCTCAAGATTTAGTGCCTGCATGGGCAGGGTTAAGGCCAAAGATATGGCCTGATGGCAAAACCTTTCAGGATTTTGTTTTTCATCAGGCCGCGGATCATCAATGCGATGGGCTGATCGCCCTTTACGGGATGGATTCGCCGGGGCTAACCTCAAGCCTTGCTATCGCGGACGATATCGCAAATCAATTGGCTTTAACCTAGGATAGCGGCAGGGTCTTTCATTTCGCCTGCAATCGTATCAATCAAGGCTTTATTGATATGGCGCGGGCCTGTGTCCTGACGGTTGCGATGCCGCCGTTCCCCCGGCAAGCGCGTGCCATCAAGGCTGGTCAATCGCTCAAAAAACGCCTCGCAATGATCCTGCCACCCCGGCCCTGCCAATTTTTCAGGATTAAGGGCGAGGATAAACTGCCCCCCTTGGGGTGGACCGCCATCACCATTATCGCGGGCCTTTGCCTCATAGGAAAAGGACTCACTAATTAAGCCGCCTGCTAATAATTCTACCATCATGGCAATAGCAGACCCTTTATATCCCCCAAAGGGCAGCAAGACGCCGCCATTGGCAATTTTTGCTGGATCGGTGGTCGGGTTACCATCGGCATCAAGCCCGGTGCCTTCTGGAACGCTATGGCCTTCTCTGGCGGCAACTTGAACTTCGCCCATGGCAAGCGCGGCGGTAGCCATATCAAAAACCATAGGGTCTTTTCCGGGGCGTGGCCACGCAAAACCGATAGGGTTGGTGCCAAAAAAGGGTTTGTTCGCGCCCGCAGGTGCCACCACAGGCATATAGGATACGCAAGCAAATCCAGCCAGATTGTGTTCAGCCAATGCCTCAACCTCTGGCCATAACGCTGCCATGTGGTGAGTATGGGTCATGGCGAGAACAGCAATACCTTGGTCTTTGGCAGCGGTGATAAGAGACGGAATGGCGCGGCGTTGAACGATAGGGGCAAAACCGTTATCGCCATGGCATTTAACAAGCGCAGAGGTAGGTTGGCTAATGGTTGGGTTTGCCTTTCCATTAGCTTTGCCAGATTTCAGCGCCTTAAGATAAGCTGGCAGTCGGAACAGCCCATGAGACACAGACCCGTCCCGTTCTGCGGTCATGACGGTATGGGCAAGCGCATCGGAATTATCATGATCTGCGCCATGGTCGCGCATCGCCTGATAGGCAAGAGAGAAAATCTGCTCAAGGCTTAAGGACATCGTTTCTGGCATGGGGCTCTCCTGTTCTTAGGGTTTTATTAGAGGGTGTTTTGAGGGGATTACATCGCCGTGTCAATAATCACGCTAATGCCTTGACCGCCACCAATACACATGGTGGCTAGGCCGTATTTTCCAGACCTGCGGTGCAATTCATGAATCAGTTTGGTCATGATGATGCTGCCTGTTGCCCCAACCGGATGACCAAGGGCAATGGCCCCACCATTAGGGTTAACGATATCTGACGGTAGACCAAGCTGTTTGGATACCGCGCAGGCTTGTGCGGCAAAGGCCTCGTTGCTTTCCACCACTTCAAGATCAGTAATCTTTAGCCCAGATTTTTCAAGCGCCATGTTGGTGGCAGGAACAGGTCCCATGCCCATGATGCGTGGCGGCACGCCGCCAAATCCATAGCTCACAATCTTGGCCAAAGGTTTAAGACCATGTTGTTCAACCATTGCCTCTGACGCTAATATCAACATAGCACTGCCATCATTGATACCTGAAGAATTGCCAGCGGTAACTGATCCGTCTTTTTGAAAAGCAGGGCGCAATTTGCCTAGTTTCTCGCTTGTGGTGTCGCCGCGAATATACTCATCTTTATCAAAGCTGACGGTATCTTTGCCTTTGCGTACCTCAACAGGGGTAATTTGCCCATCAAACCACCCTTCGGCTTGCGCGTTGGCAGCGCGATTCTGGCTGTCGGCGGCAAATTGATCCATATCATCACGGCTGATATCAAAATCCGCCGCAATATTTTCTGCTGTAATGCCCATATGGCCAATATCAAACGGGTCATGCAACGCCCCCAGCATCATATCTTGGGCAACGGCATTGCCCATGCGCATCCCCCAGCGTTGGGATGGCAACAGATAGCCGCCTCGGCTCATGACCTCAACACCGCCTGCTAGCGCCGCGCTCGCATCACCAAGCTGAATTAATTGGGTGGCGGATACAAGCGACTGTAACCCTGATCCACAAAGCCGGTTCACGGTAAGCGCAGGGGCAGTCTCGGCCATGCCTGCCCCAATGGAAATGGCACGCGAGATGTACTGGTCCTTTTGCTCCGTATGGATGACATGGCCAACCACGGCATGTTCCAGATATTCACCCTTAAGACCGCTTTTGCTTATCGCGCTTTTGGCGATAGCGATGCCTAAATCAATGGGTCTCGTATCTTTGAGTGATCCCCCAAAACTTCCAACAGCAGATCGGGTTGCGGCGATGATATAGACAGGTGTCATTTGTCATGCTCCAAAAGTAAAGAGGACAATATCCATTTGATGATAGCCATAATTTAAGGTTATCCTAACACCCATTGATCCTCATGAACAAGTCACCTCTTTATGATGGTGAGGTCATTATGGGTTCAATTGAATGTCTTTTGCCCTTCTTTGCCTCATGATGGTGTCACGATGATTAGCCCTGTTCCGAAAGCCGATATCCCTAATCCTGCTGATGGCCAGATCGTTATGGTGACAGAGGATATCTGGTGGATAAGGATGCCTCTGCCGTTTCGCCTAAATCATGTTAACCTCTATGTGTTGCGCGCTGACGATGGTCTGACGGTGATTGATACTGGTATTTATTCCAAGGAAACCGGTGATATCTGGCGCCAGTTGCTGATGGGGGCGCCTTTTTCTGATGCCCCGGTGCGGCGCATTTTAGTAACCCATTATCATCCTGATCATATTGGCTATGCCGCAGATTTGGCAGACATGACAGGGGCAGAGGTGCTGATGAGCCAGATTGAATATGAAAAATCCCGGCTTTTGACCCAGATGGATGATGACCTTTTTGCGAAAATGATGTTTGCCCGTTACAAAGGCTATGGCTTGGGCGACGATGCGCTATCCGCCTTAACGGATCGCGGCAATCATTATCGTGAAAAAATTGAGGAACTTGGCGCTGTTCGCTTTGTTGCTAGAGGGGATACCCTTTCTGGTCTTCAGGGGGACTGGCAAATCCGTTTTGATCGGGGGCATTCAGATGATCATATCGGGCTTTATGATCCGGCACGGCGCATCTATTTAAGCGGCGATTTTCTGTTGCCGCGGATTACACCAAATATTGCCTCACCTCTTGGGTCTGCTCCTGATGATATGCTAGGGCATTATTTTGGCTATCTGGCAGATGTGCTGACTTGGGGGGATGATTGGCTTGTTCTTCCGGGGCATGATTGGGCTTTTCATGCGCTATCAACACGTGCTGGAAACCTGATCACTCATCACCAAGATCGCTTGACGCAATTGCTAGAGAGGGCAGATCAAGGCCCGATCACCGTAAAAGACGCCATGGATACCTTATTCGCCATGGAACTTAACGAACATGAGCGCTATTTCGCCAGTGGGGAAGCAGACGCTCATCTCTATCATTTGGTTCAGCAAAAGGCGATGACGATGGAAACCGCATCTGATGGGGTGACGCGATATCATCTGGCCTAAATCAGCCCTTACCCTATCTGCGATGATCACAAACCTGATCAAATACAGGTTGAGGGTTGGAATTCAAATGTCCAGAAATCCATCTAGTTAAAAAAATCATTTTATTATAATGATTAATTAAAAAATATTTCGGTTTATTTTTGCGTTTAATATTGGATTATTAGAAATAATTTTTTATTTCTGTTTGCTCTTCATGATGAGGATAAGACAGAATATGAAATATTTTCCTATCAATATTCAACTGGCAGGTCAGCGTGTTGCCATCATTGGCGGCGGCGAGGATGTGGTGGCGAAACTCCGCCTGCTCTTAAAGACAGAAGCAGATATCACGGTCTTTGCCGAACAGGCAGACCCTGTCATCTGGAAATGGCAAGAGCAAGGCAAATTGCGTCTGATGCCGCGCGGCTTTGTGGCAGAGGATATGGACGCTCTCACATTAGTGTATCTCAGCGGTGATGATGCCGCGCAAAGAGATGCGGCCTCGGCCTTCCTCGCCCCTACCCACATTCCTTATTGCGTAATTGATGATCTGGACAGGTCGCGGTTCATCACCCCGGCGATCATTGATCGTGATCCGGTGACGGTGGCGATTGGAACAGAAGGCACAGCACCGATGCTAGCACGCCGTATCAAGGTGATGGTTGAGGAAAACTTGCCTCAACACACAGGGATGATGGCGCGTCTCGCAGGCCAATTTCGCGACCGACTTAGCGGATTTTCCGGGGCGTTTCGGCGGCTGTTCTGGGGGCAGTTTTTTGATCAGATGGCTCCACGTCTTGCAGCAACTAGTGCGGGTCAGAGTGCCTCACACTGGCATGATGCGATGGAAAGCCTGCTTAATGATCTCAGCCGCCCTGCATCACCCGATGATCACAGCCATCCCCCGATCACCTTTGTTTCCGCAGGGCCGGGTGATCCTGATCTGCTGACCGTTAAGGCAAGAAAAGCCCTCCATGCCGCAGAAGTGGTGCTTTATGACAGGTTGGTGTCACCTGCGATTATGGAACTGGCACGGCGCGAAGCAACGCTAATAGAGGTGGGCAAAACTGGCTTTGGTCAAGCTATGCCACAGGCGGAAATTCACCGCCTATTGATTTTACATGGGCAAACGGGCGCAAAAGTGGTGCGACTAAAATCTGGCGATGCCGGAATATATGGTCGTCTTGATGAAGAGATTAAGGCGTGTGACGATGCTGGATTAAGCCATCAGGTTATCCCCGGCATCACTAGTGCCGTTGCCGCCTCAGCAGAGATGGGGGTTTCCTTAACGCGCCGAGGACGCAATTCAGAATTGCGGTATTTGACGGCAAGAGATATGCGCGGTTTTGCTGATTACCAATGGCAGGATTTGGCCGAGGCAGGTTCTGTTGCCGCTATTTATATGGGGCTTCGGGCGATGCCATATGTGCAGGGCAGATTGCTGATGCATGGGGCAGACCCGGCAACACCTGTCACCCTAGCTGCACGCGTAAGTCAGCCAGATCAGCGTCTTATCGCCACCACCCTAGGGGCGGCGGTAAGCGCGGCAGAGGCTGAACAGCTTTCTGGCCCTGTGGTAATTATGCTTGGCCTTTCGCCGCATCACTCGGTCGCCGCGACATGGATCAATGAGGATAAGGCGCTATGCCCATCTTCACCGCAAAGCGCCATCACATCTGCCGCAGGTGAGGCAAGCCCCCAGAGGATTTCCGCATGACAGAGACAGCGCTATATTATGTGATAACCGCCAATGATCTCTATGATGGTGAGGTGGTGTTCTGGGCAGGTTCAGACCAATGGGATGCGCTTTTGGTCAATGCCTATGCTTTTGATGATATCAAGGACGCTGAGGGGATTATCGCCGGATTGCCTGCTGATCAAGTGGTGGGGGCCTATCCCATTTCTGTAACAAGAAATGATCTTGGTGCGCTTACGCCAACTCATCTGCGTGAGACTATCCGCGCCACTGGCCCAACCAATTATTTTCACGGCAAGCAAAACGATCACCAGATATCCTCATCATATTCTTCGTCCTTGTCTGAATATGATCAGTTGTCTTTTCAAAAGGGAGCCCAATAATGTACAGCTACAACGCATTTGATCACGATTATGTGCGCCAACGGGTCGCCATGTTTCGAGAACAGGTGGAACGCCGGATAAGCGGTGTTCTGACTGAAGATGAGTTCAAACCCTTGCGGCTTCAGAATGGTGTTTATCTTCAGCTTCATGCCTATATGCTGCGCGTGGCTATTCCTTATGGCACGCTAAATAGTCGGCAAATGCGGCAATTAGCGATGATTGCTGAACGTTGGGATCGCGGGTATGGCCATTTCACTACACGCCAGAATATTCAGTTTAATTGGACAAAACTGCGTGATGTTGGGGATATTCTGGATGCGCTAGCGGATGTCGAAATGCACGCTATTCAGACGTCTGGAAACTGTATTCGCAATGTCACGGCGGATCATTTTGCAGGCGCCACCAAAGATGAGGTTGAAGACCCGCGCATCACGGCAGAATTGTTGCGGCAATGGTCAACAGATCATCCGGAGTTTGCCTTTTTGCCGCGCAAGTTCAAGATTGCGGTAACAGGGGCAGAACAGGATCGGGCGGTAACCGCCTTTCATGATATTGGTATCAATATTATCCGCAACGCGGCAGGTGAAGTGGGGTACCGCGTGATTATTGGCGGTGGCCTCGGGCGCACGCCAATGATTGGCACCGTGCTAACCGAGTTTTTGCCAAAAGCGGATTTACTGCCGTATTTGGAATCAGTACTGCATATCTATAACCGCTATGGGCGCCGTGATAACAAATATAAGGCGCGCATTAAGATTCTTGTTCAAGAACACGGTATTGATCAGATCAGGAAAGAGATTGAGGCGCATTTTCAATCTCAGCGGTTGCGATTTTCTGGGGTGCCAGATGCCATGCTGGCGCCGATTATGGCTGCGTTTGAAAGCCCTGATATGTCGGCCTTTCATGATCAGACCCCTTATGATCTGGACCTTGATTTGGCTTTGTCACCATCGCTTGCCGCATGGGCAAAAACCAGCCTGACGCCGCATCGGGATGCGCATCATGTGATTGTTAGCATTTCCACTAAAACCCCGGGGCAAACGCCGGGGGATGTTAGCGCTGAACAGATGCGCGTCATTGCTGATCTGGCAGAAACCTATGCCTATGATGAAATTCGTATCAGCCATGAACAGAATGTCATTCTGCCTCATGTGCCCAAAGCGCATATTGCCGCCATATTTCAAGCCTTGGAACACGCCGGATTAGCTAGCGCAAATATCGGCCTGATATCTGATATTATTGCCTGCCCGGGCATGGATTATTGCTCGCTTGCCACGGCAAGGTCTATTCCGATTGCTCAAGATATTGCGCGGCGATTTGAGACGTTGAAAACGGAACATGATATCGGGCCGATGAAGATTAAAATCTCAGGCTGTATCAATGCCTGTGGTCATCATCATGTCGGTCATATTGGGATACTTGGCCTTGATCGGGCAGGGGTTGAAAACTATCAGATCACGCTTGGCGGTGACGGGTCCGAAGATGCCGCGATTGGTGATCGGACAGGACCCGGGTTTTCTGCAGAACACTTACTCCCTGCCATTGAAACCATCATTCAGGTTTATTTGTCAGGCCGCCATTCAAGGGATGAGAGCTTTCTTGATTATTATCGGCGTGTCGGCATGGCGCCGTTCAAAATTGCCCTTTATCCCTCGCGAACCAAAACCGCGGCTTGACCGCCATATGATGCAAGGACGATTGCTATGACCACCTCATCCCCAAATGCCGATTTGTCCCCTTCTATTGACCGTATTGTTGTCACAGCCTCAGGTTTTCAGCTTGATGACTGGCATAACCGACCAAAATTAAACCTATCCGAGATGGCTGATAGCAACGCCCAAAGGCGGAAGAACGGGGTTGTGGTACTTCATGGGGATCAACAGGTCGAAGACTTAAGCCCATGGCTGGCGGATGTGACCGCGGTTGAGATTGTTTTTGATAACGCAGGTGACGGCAGGGGGTTCTCGCTTGCAAGACACCTAAAGGAACTAGGCTTTAAGGGGAGCATCAGAGCTAGCGGCGGTATTCATGTTGATCAGTTTCGTCAAGCCCTGCAATGCGGATGCGATGCCGTGATCTTAACTCGTGAGGCGGCAAGCCGAATGCCAGAACAGCATTGGATCAGCACAGCAAGCAGGTTAGGCGCGAGTTATCAATCGCGCTTGGGGTTAGCAAACTGAGCGTAAATAGCAAAATGGAAAAAAACTTTCCCAATTAATAAAATATTAACTTTTTAAGTTTATTTTATGCCTTTCGCCGACCCGTTGTGACCTCAACCTTTCTGGGTGGCGAGGGATACCTTTGCTATGAAGAAGCAGTTTTTTCCGGTGCTACCTTTATGTCCTGATTGGGGTGAGATTGCTCTGCCTCCGATTTTGGATCATGACCACCCCCCCACTCCCACTCACGCGGCATCTCAACCTGTTCAGGCACCTGCAGTTAGCGGCGCAAATCAACAGCCCACCCTATCGGCGACTGGCACAGGCCGCGTATCAGAAAACGCCCTAGGTGCGATAACAGGCATCATTCTGGTGGTGACAGAAAGTGAAAATGGTTATTTTTTACCGTCTGATTTTGTCATCTCTGCCCCAGCAGATCAAGAACACGGGGAAACCCTAGCCAGTCAATTTGAGGTGAAAGAGCAGAACGGCTTTTGGATACTGAAACTCAAGTCAGGCGAAGCGCTGGATTATGAGGCCTTAACCAACAAAACCATTACGCTCAGCCTGATGGTCTTGGATGGTCATCAGGCATCCCCAGCGATTGAGGTAGAGATCGCCGTGACCGATATCCCAGAAGCGCCTGTGATCATGAATCGCAACATCAAATTGGTGGTGCAAAGCGACACCAGTATTGGTGAGGTTCTTACCACCCTAATGGCGACGCATGATGAGGGTGATATCCTAACATGGGATATCACTGCTGGGGACCCGAGATCGGCATTTGTTATTGATCCGCAAGGTCGCCTGATACTGCTAGCGCCCCTAACCGACGATATCGCACAAAGCTACACCCTTTCGGTTAGGGTTTCGGACGGCAAAGGCGGTTCAGACACCGCCACCATACAAATTCAAATCGCAGAACAAATCGTCTTAGACAGCATTTTTGAAAACCACCCCGTCAATAAACAGATCGCGATTATTACCGCGCCAGAGGGTATGGCAGGGGCAGATATGCGCTTGGTAGATGGGGCGTTGGACAATGCCCATTTCCGGCTAGATGGCGAAGGAAAATTATGGTGGCTTGCGAAACCAGATTATGAAAACCCCAGCGATCTTGACGCTGATAATGTCTATCAGGTTGAGGTGGTCTTTACCCATCAAGGGGTTGAAAGGCGCAATCATTATGAACTGGAAGTAAAGGATATTGGCCCCGGGCGTTATGGCTATGACGCCAGCGAAAATCCTGATGGCGGCGTAGAGGATTATATTTTCGCGCGATCCTATATTCCTGATCCTGAAATCCCGACAGGTCTGGCGGAGTATCTGATCGCGAATAGAGGATTTGTTATGCCGACCACAGGGCCATTGATCCTCACTTGGGCATTAAATCCACTTTCAATCATTCCCACATTGGTGGTGCGGTCAATGATGGAGTTTGCCTTTTCCACATTTGAAGATGTCATAAACGTCAAATTCATTGAGGTCGATTATCATGATAGCTTGGCCTTAAGTGGGGATATTTTGGTGTCATTTTTCAATACTAATCCCCCAAATAGCGAAGGCCAGCGTGTGCTGGGCCGAGCGCATTATGGGGATGAAAATTGGCGCATTGAGTTTTTTATGGAGATCTTAGAGTTGCAACAGAATTTCGATGTTGTGTTGCATGAAATTGGGCATATCCTTGGTCTTAAACACCCTTTCCATTCCGCAGGGGCATGGCCGTATGACGAAGGCCATCGGTTTAATCCGGCTAGTATCATGTCTTATTATGATCCCGGCCCTGATTTGGCCTTTCTCAAAGCCGCTGATGTGGCGGCACTTCGGTTTCTCTATGGGGAGCCAGATGCAGAGCAAGGGGTTTCCGCAGAACGGTTTATGCTGTTTAAGACCATTCAAGATGCGGGCGAACGGTAAACCTTGCGTGTCGTGTGGGTGTCGGAAACACTTGATACCGATGTTAATTTTTATCGGTTTTCAGAACGTGGAACAATTGTCCAAGATGCCATTTATAGCCTGCTGGGGTTGGAAAATATTATCTCTAGCCGCTATGAATTGGTTGAGGAAAGGGATGCGGAATTTTTCTCGCTTGATCCTGTAACAGGGCTCTTACAATTAAAGAAAGCTTTGGATTTTCATCAACCGCTTGATGAATATGGCGGCGGCGTCTATCTCAGAAATAATATCTATGAGATTAAGGTAACGGTCACGCACAGCTTTTATCCCGAAGCCGATCTTCTGGTGAGAGGCAACCCTAATTTTGTTGTCACAGGCGGGGAGTATGATCCGATAACCGGGGAATATGCCTTAGCAACTTATCAAGGGTCAGCATATCTAGCGGTTGAAGTCATTGAGAGCATCACCCTTGAAGGCGATGACAGGGATATTGACCTTGCGGATAGGGGTAATCCCCAAACCCCTGAGGCGGATTATCGCGGGAAGCGTGTGATCGGCAATGACAATGATAATCAGATTCGTGATGGCCATGGTGATGATATATTAAGGGGGAATGCCGGAGATGATGAGATTTGGTTGACCACCATCCCAAACGATCTTGACCGGGTCGTTTATCGTATTGGTGACCATTCCGCCAGTGATGGTGCTGATATCATCAGGGGGTTTGTTCGAGGCGTGGATCGATTGATACTGTCACTGCCTGATAGCGCTGAGGCTAGGGCGTTGTCATCCTTTAACCATCTTATTGACTATATAAATGGCGGCACCCCCCATGACCTGAATGATGATCAGTTTATGGTGCTGTTGGATTTCGCCTTTGATGCCAATAATGTAGCCACGCTAAATGGCCTGTCTTTTCATTTTCAGAACGGGGCTTTTAATGATGGGGGGCGGGTATCTTTGCCAGTGGTTAGGTTAACCTTTTCTGATCCTATCGACAGCGCAAGCTTGATCAAAATTTTGGATGTTGACCCTGTTGTGATCCCAACCATTATCAATAGTGACGGGGTGCTGACAGACCTCAATTATTTTGATGATGTGATGGGCGGCACCAACGCTGTTGGGTATATTGTCGAAGCGTTGTAAGGGGGGCGCTATCCAAAGAAATGGTGATCCCGACAGGATTCGAACCTGTGACCTACAGATTAGGAATCTGTCGCTCTATCCTGCTGAGCTACGGGACCACAAGCGCTATTCTAATCAACCATAAAGCGTATGGCAATGCTGACAGCGCTGCGCCGCGGTAAGGCGCTCATCAAGCGATCATATGTCTTCAATGCTATGAGGGGCAAAGATTGAGGCTGTATCCTCACCATTTGCGATACGTTTCATCACATCGGCCTCAAACGCGAGACGTTCCTCAGCTATTTTTCGGATGGCATGAACGCGCTCAAGGGGGATCACCGCCACCCCGTCATCATCACCAAGAATCAGATCGCCGGGCCGGACAGCAACGCCGCCACAGGAAATAGCGGTATCAATTGATCCGCCCCAGCCTTTTGAGGGGCCAGCTGGGCTTATGCCGCTAGCATAAATGGGCATATCATCCGTGCGCAATTCCGCAAGATCACGCACCGCCCCGTCAAGGACAACTCCGGCAAGCTTCACGCGCTTAGCATAACTGGCCAGAATACCGCCCCATAAAGCCCGATCCGCATAGCCGCCACCATCAACCATAAGCACCTGCCCCGGTTCAACAAAGCCAAGCGCGGCATGAATAGCGCTATTGTCGCCTGCCACAACTGATACGGTTCTGGCTTGACCCAGCAAGTGATAATTCTGACCAAGGGGTTTGACCTGATGCCGAAGCAAGTTTTGGCGGTTCATCGCATCCCCGGCGATGGCAACAGGAATGGCTTTCCAGGCGGATAATTCCTCAGATGAGAGGATATCGAAACTGGCCTTGGCGCGTTGAATGGTCATGATTTTGCCCTATCAACCAAAGCCTGATCCAGCGACGCGGTATTCGTCGCGTGGCGGGCTAAAGACATCAAGGATCACAGCCCCATCAGGGCCGCCAATGACGCTATGTTCTACGCCGCCGGGGGTGCGCCAGAAATCCCCCTTTTTAACCTCAATTTCTTCACCACCTTGCAGGCGGATGGCGGAACCTTCTAGCATCACCCCCCATTGTTCTTCGGGGTGGTGATGCAATGTGCCTTTTGCATTCGGCGCGACGCGGACCACAGAAAGCATGGCCTGATCGCCGGGGAAAATGCGTGTGCTGATCTCATCGGTGAGTTGACGAAACAGCCCTTGTTCCATGTTATCAAGAGTAAAAAAATTCTGGCGCTGTGAGGCCATGCCATCACCTCCTGTTGTCTCTGATTAGTGCTTTGGGATGACCTCATAGCCGGGCTCTTCAGGTTCATCATCTTCCATTTCCGCTGGAAACCCTGGCGCTAGAACACTGATCCCGGCATCGTCCTCAAGCCGCCTGACGATATTAGGGGAAAACTCGCGTGGGCCGTAACGGGAGATCCCATCCTTGAAAATAGAAATCAGCATAGGGGAAATCTCAAGCGCGATTCCAGAACGATCAGCAATCTCTTGGAACAGGCCAATATCTTTTAGCACCAAATCCATGGTGAAATTAATATCTCTGCTACCGTTTAAGATCACTTGCCCTTCGGTCTCATGAACAAAGGATGTGCCAGATGATATCCGAAACGCCTCATAAGTGGTGTTAAGATCAATGCCAGCCTTTTTCATGGTTGCCAGCGCCTCACATACGGTGATGAGATTTGCGGTCGCCAGATAGTTTGTTGCCACTTTGAGGATAGAGGCTGAGCCAATCGGGCCAGTATGAAGAACACGCCGCCCTAGCACTGTCAGGATAGGGAGCATCCGATCAAAAACATCGCGGTCACAACCAGCAAAGATCGAAATATTTCCTGTCGCCGCACGGTGGCATCCCCCTGACACAGGACAATCTACGGCCTTTGCACCTTTTGCCTCAACCATAGCACCAAGGCGTTTAACCTCGGCTTCGTCTGTGGTGCTCATCTCTGCCCAGATTTTGCCAGCACTAAGTCCAGCCAGAATACCGTCCTCTGCCTCCATGACCGCGGCAGACGCGGCAGGCGAAGGAAGACAGGTGATGATCAGATCGCAAGTCTCAGCCATTTGCTTAGGGCTGTCTGCCCATGTCGCCCCTTTATCAAGAAAGGGTTGGGCAACAGACGGGTCAAGATCACGAACAGTGAGATCAAAGCCATTGCGAAGAATACTTCCTGAAAGTTTGCCACCAACATTACCAAGTCCAATAAAACCGATGCGCATGATTGTTATCCTTTTTAGGTTTATTTGTTTCTTCAAAATCACTCTTTTCTGGTTGTGATAAATTTGCAAGCAATAAATGCGATAACTTATCCTTGCCGTTTCGCTTTTGGCGTATATATAGAATTGTAAGGATAGACGCGATGAATAACACCCTCCCAGAATGGTCTCTTGCGGATTTGCATGATCCGGCAAAAGACAAGCCTTTAACAGATCAGCTTGCTCATGCGCTTGCTGAGGCTGAGGCCTTGTCTGCAGAGTTCAAAGGCCGTCTTAGTCAGCTTGATGCCAACCGTTTAGACGGGCTTTTGAAACGCTATCAGGCGATTTCAGAATTAGGTTCAAAATTAACAAGCTATGCTGATCTTGCCTTTGCTGGAAATATGACGGACGCGGATATCGGAAAGCTTGCCCAAGATGCCAGAGAAGCGGAAAGCCTGATTGTGGCTTCGCTTGTTTTTGTCGAACATGAACTGGCTGAAATGGATGACCAACATATGGCGGCATTGATGGCTGATCCTGCCTTGGCGCGTTGGGCCCCGTGGGTGCGTCTGGTGCGGGCATTTCGTGATCATCAGCTCTCGCTTGATATGGAAACCATGCTGATTGATCGGCAGCCATCAGGGCGCGGAGCATGGATTAGGCTTTTTGATGAAATGGCCTCAAGTCTAAGTTTTCCCATTGATGACCGCGTGGTGACTGAGGCTGAAATCATCGATATGATGAGTGATCCTGACCCTGAAACCAGAAAGAAAGCAGGGATGTCCCGATCACAGGTGCTAACGGAAAACAGCCGCACCATGGGGCTTATTCTCAACACGATTGCCAAAGATAAACAGGTGGATGACAAATGGCGCAAATTTGAACGTCCTGTGTCGTCACGCAATCTAGCGAATGATGTCGAAGATGAGGTGGTGGATCAACTGGCAGATAGCGTCACCAAAGCTATGCCAAACCTTAGCCACCGTTATTATGCGCTGAAAGCGCGCTGGATGGGTGTTGAAAACCTCAATTGGTGGGACCGCAATGCCCCTGTTCCGGGCGAAGATGATCGGATATTTACATGGCATGAAGCACGCCAGATGATTCATGATGCCTTTGGGGCGTTTGACCCCGGATTTGCCAAGATGGCAGAATGGTTTTTTGATCGCAACTGGATTGACGCCCCCACTCGTCCGGGCAAGGCTTCGGGGGCATTCTCGCATCCAACCGTGCCTTCGGCGCATCCTTATATCTTGATGAATTATCATGGCAAGGTGCGTGATGTTATGACGCTTGCCCATGAATTAGGGCACGGTATCCATCAGATACTGGCGGCAGACCAAGGGCATCTGATGTGTTCAACGCCATTGACCTTGGCAGAAACAGCGTCGGTTTTTGGGGAAATGCTGGTCTTTAATCACCTGATGCAAAATACCGAAAACCCGGAACATAGGCGAGCTTTGCTAGCAGGCAAGATCGAAGATATGCTGAACACGGTGGTAAGGCAGATCGGGTTTCATAATTTTGAAACCCAGATTCACACAGCACGGCAACAATCAGAATTGACGTCTCAGGATATCAGCGACATTTGGATGGAAACCCAGACGGTAGCCCTTGGCCCATCGGTCATCCTAGATGATAGCTATCGGCCATTATGGGGCTTTATTCCCCATTTTATCCATGTGCCGTTTTATGTTTATGCCTATGCGTTTGGTGATGGGCTTGTCGGGGCGCTTTGGCAAAAATATCAGCTTGCCCAGACGGAAGCAGAGCGTGCTGCGTTTGTGTCGGCCTATCAACAATTATTGCGTGCTGGCGGCACACAGCGGCATGACGAGGCGCTGGCCCCATTTGGGCTTGACGCAAAACAACCGGAATTTTGGTCACTTGGTCTGGATATGATTTCAGGGATGATTGATCAATTAGAAGCAGAGCTAAAAGACAGTGGGTCTTTTAAGGCATCTGATAGGGGATAGCCGTCATGGCAGATGAAACATCAGGGCTTGGCGGGCGTTTTCGGCGATATGCGCGTGTCACAGGAACCATGGGAAATCTGGCGATCAAGATGGCAGGCGAACGCTATCTAGGGATTAAGATTGACCGAGAAGAACACGCCGCGAAACTGCGTGATGCGTTAGGGGGCCTCAAAGGTCCCTTAATGAAAGTTGCGCAAATCCTTGCGACGATTCCCGAAGCCTTGCCACGCGAATATGCTGAACAACTGGCTAACCTTCAAACTGACGCGCCATCAATGGGCTGGCTTTTTGTTAAACGCCGAATGGCGGCGGAATTAGGCCCTGATTGGCAATCCCGATTTGCTGATTTTGAAAAAACCGCTGCTGCCGCGGCCTCGCTTGGTCAGGTGCATCGCGCCACCAGCCATGACGGTATTAAGCTGGCCTGTAAGCTGCAATACCCTGATATGGCCTCAGCCGTGCAAGCGGATTTGCGACAGCTTAAGCTGATTTTCTCACTTTATGAACGCTATGATAAAGCTATTTCAACATCAGATATTCATACGGAACTGGCGGAACGCCTTGAGGAAGAGCTGAATTATAAGCGTGAATCAGCAAATATGCGGCTCTATCGTTATATGCTGGACGGGGTGGAAGGCGCCAATGTGCCGGATACCATTGATGATCTTTCCAGTGAACGGCTTTTGACGATGACTTGGGTTGATGGCATCAGGCTAAAAACGTTCATTGAAGATAACGAAGATCAGGAAAGTCGAAATCGGGTGGCGGAAAATATGTTCCGCACATGGTATGTCCCTTTTTATTATTATGGGGTCATCCATGGTGATCCGCATCCGGGCAATTACACCATCACCCCTGATGGCGGTGTCAATTTGCTGGATTATGGCTGTATTCGGC
Organism: Puniceispirillales bacterium (SeqCode); assembly: GCA_965659785.1. Classification (GTDB taxonomy): domain Bacteria; phylum Pseudomonadota; class Alphaproteobacteria; order Puniceispirillales; family UBA1172; genus UBA12202. Next base: position 16,368 of record CBFHXL010000022.1, on the reverse strand, counting down.
TGTTTAGACCTGATTTTGTGCGTGGGGTGATTGAACTTTATAAAGCTCTGCGCGATGATAATGAAGAGCAGGCTGTGGCGGCTTATGAATATTGGGGCTTCAAAGGGCTTGACCGTGAGACCGTTAATGTCTTGAACATATGGGCACGTTTCATCTACACTCCTCTCCTTGAGGATAGGGCGCGTCCGATCCAAGAAATGCGTGGCGGCGCTCATGGGCGTGAATTGGCAATGCAGGTGCATGCTGAACTCAAGCGCATTGGCGGGGTAAAACCGCCGCGTGAGTTTGTTTTGATGGATCGTGCCGCGCTTGGTCTTGGGTCTGTTTTTATGCACTTGAAAGCAGAGGTGAATTGGCACCGACTGTTTGAAGGGATGATTGATGATTTTGATGTTGATGTGTTGCGCCAACGTCAAATAGAGACCGCAGAAAAAGCAGGTTTACCAAGTTATCTTTGGCAACATGATGACGGCTTGGAAAATTAAGCTAAAGACAGAACGATGAGGGATAAAGAATGATTATTGGCGTTCCAAAAGAAATACAAAAGGATGAAAGCCGAGTTGCCGCTGTTCCAGAAACGGTCAAAAAACTGATCGCTTTGGGGTTTGAGGTTGCTGTGGAAAAAGGGGCTGGTGACGGTGCGCTTATCCCTGATAGCGCCTTTGAAGGTGCTGGTGCATCTATGGTCACGACTGCTAAGGCACTGGGTGCAGAACTGGTGTTTAAGGTTAGGCCGCCATCTGAGGATGAGATCGGTAAATTATCCAAAGGCGCGACGGTGATCAGCCTGATGGAACCTTACAGCAATAATGATGTGGCAAAAAAACTTAATGCCGCCGGCGTTAACGGATTTGGATTAGAATTAGTGCCACGCATCACCCGGGCGCAATCCATGGATGTGTTATCAAGTCAGGCGAACCTAGCAGGTTATCGCGCGGTACTTGAGGCAAGTGCCGTCTTCTCAAGGGCGTTTCCCATGATGATGACCGCCGCCGGAACCGTACCCCCTGCCAAAGTCTTGGTCATGGGTGCTGGGGTGGCTGGATTGCAAGCCATTGCCACGGCAAAGCGGCTTGGTGCGGTTGTTTCCGCTACTGATGTTCGTCCCGCTGTGAAAGAGCAGGTCGAATCCCTTGGCGGTAAATTCGTAGCCGTTGAGGATGAAGAGTTTAAGGCAGCGGAAACATCTGGCGGTTATGCCAAGGAAATGAGCGATGCCTACAAAGCCAAGCAAGCGCAGTTGATCGCAGATACCATTAAAACCCAAGATATCATTATCACGACCGCGTTAATCCCCGGTCGCGCCGCCCCTGTTCTCGTCACCGAAGACATGGTCAAGACGATGAAGCCGGGGTCTGTTATTGTTGATCTGGCAGTGGAACAGGGCGGCAACTGCCCGATTAGTGAAGCTGGTAAAGTGGTGGTTAAACATGGTGTGACCCTAGTCGGACATACCAATATGGCAGGTAGACTAGCCGAAGTGGCGTCAATGCTCTATGCCAAGAACCTTCTGAACTTCCTGACCAATTTGTGGGATGCTGAAGGTAAGATGTTAAAAATGGACAGTGATGATGAGATTATCACCAGCAGTCTGATCACTAAGGGCAAGGCCGCGCCGAAACCTGCGGCTAAAGCCAAGACAGAAGACGCGGATAAGACAGAAGAAGAGGAAACAAATCATGGCGAGTGATGTTCTGCTTTCGCAAGCAAAAACTCTATCGGGTCAGGCTGAGGCGCTTTTGGCGGAAAGCCAAGCCCTAGAGCAATCCCTTCTGGCGTTAGGTCAAGAGACCGCGGCAGGTGGTCATGCCGGGGTTGAGCCGCTTTACTTTGGTATTACGGTGCTGATCTTGGCGTGTTTTGTCGGTTATTATGTGGTTTGGCGCGTGACGCCGGCCCTGCATTCCCCGTTGATGGGCGTAACCAACGCGATTTCATCGGTGATTATTGTGGGGGCGCTGATCGCAGCTGGCCCTGCTGATTTTGGGTTTGCCCAGATCATGGGTTTCCTTGGAATTGTCCTCGCCTCAATTAATATTTTTGGCGGTTTTATTGTCACCCAGCGAATGCTGGCCATGTTTAAGCGTAAAGGGAGATAGAGATGGGCGCTTCACTTTCGGCATATCTTTATCTGGTCGCGGCAGTCATGTTTATCATGGCTTTACGTGGCTTATCATCACCAGATACGGCCCGGATGGGCAATTTCTATGGGATGGGCGGGATGGCGATTGCCATTATCACAACCATTTCCATGCCCAATGTGGTCAGCTATGGTCTGATCCTTGCGGGGATTGTCATTGGTGGCGGTATCGGCAGTTTCATTGCTATGCGTATTCAAATGACCGCTTTACCGCAATTGGTGGCGGCGTTTCACTCGCTGGTCGGTTTAGCGGCTTGTGCGGTGGCGGCAGCAGCGTTCTATAACCCCACCCCTTATGGCATTGGCGTGCCGGGCAATATTGCCTTTGGCAGTCTGATTGAGATGTCCCTTGGTCTGGCGATTGGTGCCATTACCTTTACCGGATCAATCATCGCCTTTGGTAAGCTTCAGGGGCTAATCAGTGGTAAGCCTGTCACCTTTCCGGGGCAACATATTCTCAACGCTGGGCTTGGCATTCTGTTGATTTTGCTCGTCGCTTGGTTGGCGGCAAGTAACAGTACCTTAGCTTTCTGGTTGGTGTTTGTGGTCGCGTTAGTTGGCGGTGTGATGATCATTATTCCCATTGGCGGCGCTGATATGCCAGTGGTGATATCCATGCTTAATTCCTATTCTGGATGGGCGGCGGCAGGCATTGGCTTTACGCTTGGAAATCCGCTTTTGATCATCACGGGTTCGCTAGTCGGGGCCAGTGGGGCGATCCTTTCCTATATTATGTGTAAGGGGATGAACCGATCCTTTTTCAATGTGATTTTAGGTGGATTTGGCGGTGAGGCCACGGGTGTTGCTGGCGCTGATAACGGTGATAAAGTGGTCAAACAGGGCAGTGCAGATGACGCTAGCTTTATTATGGGCAATGCCTCATCCGTGATTATTGTTCCCGGTTATGGTATGGCGGTGGCGCAGGCTCAGCACGCTTTGCGTGAAATGGGTGATTTGCTCAAAGCTGAAGGGGTGCAGGTGCGCTATGCTATTCATCCCGTGGCTGGTCGGATGCCGGGGCATATGAACGTGCTCTTGGCGGAGGCAAATGTCCCTTATGATGATGTACTGGAATTGGATGAAATTAATCGTGATTTTGCCCAGACAGATGTTGCCTTTGTTATTGGCGCGAATGATGTGACAAACCCATTGGCCAAAACCGATCCCACGTCACCGATCTATGGTATGCCTATCCTTGATGTCGAAAAGGCGAAAACCGTATTGTTTGTGAAACGGTCGATGGCTTCTGGTTATGCTGGTGTCGACAATCCTCTGTTTTTCAATGACAACACCATGATGCTGTTTGGTGATGCAAAGAAAGTTTGTGAGGAAGTGATTCAGGCTATGGCAGGTGGTCATTAAGACGATCATTAAGGCCGCAAAAACAACTTAAAAATAAAGCCACCTTCAAAAGAGGTGGCTTTTTAATATCGCCAAAGGCGAGTAAAAAATGGGGTTTAGACTAAAAGCCCTCACGCTCCATCCGCTTACGCATTAACTTCCGTACCCGGCGGGTGGATTCTGCGGTTTCACGAGCCCGCCGTTCAGATGGCTTTTCATAGCTCCGGCGGTTCTTCATTTCACGGAACAGGCCTTCACGCTGCATCTTCTTTTTGAGGACGCGCAGAGCCTGATCAACATTGTTATCCCTGACAGTTACAAACACTTTGCCATGTTTCCTTTCAGTTCGGTTTCGTCTCTTGTCACAGGTATTCCTTAACAAGAGTTTGAGCGTATAACACACTTCCGAGGTGGTGAAAAGCCCAAAGACGGATATCATGCCCTAAATGGTGATTTTCAGAAGCAGGGGCTTTGCTTATAGCAATTTTTTCCCTATATAAGAAGAAAGGAAACGCCATGACTAGTGCTATTGATAAAAATGATGTGATCCGTGCCATGCTTGTCCATGTGCCTTTTGATGGCTGGACAGAACAGGCTATGGAGGCCGCCGCTGATGATTTGGGGATTGATCGCGCGGCGGTATTGGCGCTGTTCCCCGAAGGGATAGCCAGCGCTATTGATGCTTTTGTTGCCATTAGTGATGCAGATATGGCGCAAGCTTTTGCTGATCTAGAAACGCGCCCCGAAGGGGTGACCGCAACCATCAAAGCCTTAATCATGATCAGATTAGACGGCGCCGCCCCGTACCGTGAGGCCGTGTCTATGGCTCTCAAGACATTAGGCCGCCCTCAACACGCAGGTTTGGGGCTTCGCATTCTCTATCGGACCGTTGATCAAATCTGGCGACTGGCAGGGGATCGTTCGGTAGATTTCAATTTTTATTCTAAACGGGCGCTTTTGGCTGGGGTTTATAGCGCAACCCTTGCCTATTGGGTGGCAAACCCATCGGCAGACCGTGACAAATATGAACGCTTTGTTTCTCAGCGTCTTCGTGAAGTGACCTTCCTTCCTAAAGTGACAGCGCCGGCACGGAAAGCTGCCACCGTAGGGGTTCAGATGGTAGGCCGAATGATAGGGCGGCTCTCGCCGCCTTGGGTTCGCCCGTCCTAATCATCACCCCCTTTTCGTTAGTAGCATCAAAGGAATTATACCGTGCCAATTAAGATTCAGTCCGATCTTCCAGCCCGTGAGGTTCTGGAAAAGGAAAATGTAGATTTGATTCTAAGCGACCGCGCTCAGACTCAAGATATTCGCCCTATTCGTCTGTTATTCCTCAATCTTATGCCAAAGAAAAAGGAAACAGAGATTCAATTCGCCCGACTTCTTGGTAACAGTCCGCTTCAGATTGAACTGACCCTGATGACCACCGCTAGTTACACGCCCCGTAACACAGAGCCGGGTTATCTGCGGCGTTTCTACCGGAGTCTATCAGATGTAAAAGATGACTATTTTGATGGTCTGATCATCACTGGCGCGCCTGTGGAAACCTTGCCCTTTGCTGAGGTGGATTACTGGCCGGAGCTAGTGGAAATTATGGAATGGTCACGCCAGCATTGTTTCCGACGCATGGGCATATGCTGGGGCGGTCAGGCCATGCTTTATCATTTCCATCAGATTGAAAAGCATATGATCGGGGCCAAACGCTTTGGCGTCTATAACCATAAGCTTAATGATAACACCACCCGATTGATGAATGGCTTTACGGATTCGTTCCCGATGCCAGTATCGCGCTATACCGAAAACCGATCTGAGGAAATCCGCCGTGCGCCAATGCTAGAGGTGCTGGCTGAAAGCTCTGAAACTGGTCCCGGTATTGTTCGGCATAGCCAATCTGGTGATCTTTATGTTCTTAATCATCTGGAATATGACGCAGATACCTTAGCCGCGGAATATGCCCGTGATCAGGAGGTGGGCCTAAACACATCCCTTCCGGCGAATTATTTTCCGGATAATGATATTAGCAAAACGCCAATGAATTACTGGCGGCCTTTTGCCTTTCTCTTTATCACCAACTGGATTCATGACTTGTATCAAGCGACCCCGTTTGATCTGTCAGAATTAGGCAGTGAGGTAGGGCGTAAGGGTTAGTCTATTCGCTGATTGAGATGTGCCATTTTGCGGCCTGTCCGCGCTTCTGCCTTGCCGTAACGGTGAATATAGACGCCTGGCTCGGCGATAGCGGCATCCAGCAATGGCATATCCTGCCCTAGAATATTAGTCATGCGCCAGCGGCCAGTGGCATCAACCCGCCCCATCGGCAACCCTGCGGCGACCCTTATCAACTGGCTAAATTGGCTGGTTTCAGCGCCTTCAATCGTCCAGTGAAAGGAATTGTGAGGGCGCGGGGCAATTTCATTAAAAAGCAGAGTGCCATCACGGGTGATAAACATTTCTGCCGCTAAAACCCCGGTCAATTCTAAATCTTCTGCCATGGCAATAACGGCGGCTTTGCCCTCATTCCATAAGGCCGGGGTGAGAATCTCGGTTAGGGCAGGGGCTTCGGAGATATGCAGAATACCGCCGCGATGCTGGTTGATGCTAGCTGGCCAGACAGCCATCTCACCCTGATGATCGCGTGCTACCAGAAAGCTAGCTTCAGCGGTAAAATCCACTAATTCTTCCAAAATCAGATCGTCACTGCCAAGATGGGCAAAGGCCGCATCAGGGTCAGCGTCGGCGGTAAGCCGCATTTGCCCCTTGCCATCATATCCCATCCGGCAGGTTTTGAGGATGCCACCATCAAAACGCGATAAGGCATCAGCTAAACTTGCGCTATCCTTTACCGCGGCATAGCGCGGGGTGGCAATGCCAAGGGCGCGTGCGTTATCTTTCTCGGACAGGCGATGCTGTGCAACGCGCAGAGCCTTACCCCCGGGGCAAACCGGAACATGGTTTGCCAACATATCCATCGCTTCAACAGGAACATTTTCAAACTCACAAACAACGCTATCAACATGATTGGCAAAGGCCATCAGCGCGGCGGTGTCGGTGTAATCGGCACGCGTGGAAACGGCGGCAATATCTGTTGCAGGGGCATCACCATCTGGGGCAAAGACATGACAACGATACCCAAGGGCAGAAGCCGCCTCAATGGTCATGCGGCCTAACTGGCCACCACCTAAGACACCGATCATGGCGTTTTCTGGTAGCATATCCATGGTCAATCTTTCGGCGCTTCTGCCACATTATCGGTAATATTTTGGCGCCATGTTTTCAGCCGTTCCGCTAAGTCTGGATCAGATAATGCCAGAATAGCGGCGGCCATTAAACCAGCGTTTGTTGCCCCGGCCTTACCAATTGCGAGGGTGCCAACGGGGATACCTGCGGGCATCTGAACAATAGAAAGAAGCGAATCCATGCCTTTAAGTGCTTGGCTTTCCACAGGCACGCCAAGCACTGGCAGGGTGGTGTTGGCAGCAAGCATTCCCGGCAAATGGGCTGCACCACCAGCGCCAGCAATGATAACCTTAATGCCGCGGCTTAGCGCGGTATCACCATATGCCTTAAGCCGATCAGGTGTCCGGTGCGCGGATACAATCCGGCTTTCATATGCGATACCTAATTGATCCAGAATCTCAGCCGCGTGGGTCATTGTTGGCCAATCCGACTGACTGCCCATACAAATCCCAACAACTGGCGTTTGTGAATGGGATGGGGAACTCATGGTGTTTTGTCCTTTGCTAGCCGACCTTAGGCCGCCATCAGGCGATAATATCGGGAAGAAGTTTTTGGTGAATGGCTCTGATTTCGTCCTTTATGGCCAATTTACGCTTCTTAAAGCGTTGCAGGCGAAGAACATCGACCATAGGTTCAGCGCCCATCTGGAAAATCACTTCATCCAAATCTCTATGTTCAAGGGTCAACTGTTCCAGCCTTTTCATGAGCTGGGATTGTTCCTCGTCCGTATCGTCCTTGTCCCTGCCGCTCATTTCATATACCCAATGACAAACCTAGTCTCAATGGCCTGCTTTGCGATACCTGCCAAGATACCTATTATGCTAATCAGGGCAGTTCAGACAGACCTTGAACCTGTTCTGACGGAGTTTTCACATCATCACCTGTTTTGGTAATAGCCTCATCAAGTGCCATTTGGGTACACAGACCCAGCATGACCGGATGCTTAGCGGTAATGTTTGCGATATTCCAATGTGAGCGCTCGCGTATCTTTGTGATTGTGTCGCGTGTCGTGCCAACCAATTTTGAAATGACACTGTCTTTCATATTAGGGTGGTGCTTCACTAGCCATGCAATGCCATCTGGCTTATCGCCGCGTTTCGCCAAAGGAATATAAGTTGGCCCTTTGGTCCGGTTAGTGGGTTCAGGCAGAACTGAGCTTGAACGCGCAAGGGAGGCGGTGGGATCAGCTTCACAACGCTGAATTTCTTCCTGCGTTAGCTGCTTGTTGAGGACAGGGTCATAGCCACGAATTCCACTGCCAACATCACCGTCAGCGATGGCCTGCACCTCAAGGTCATGCAAGGAACAAAAGTCAGCAATCTGGGAAAAGGTCAGGGCCGTGTTGTCGATCAGCCAGACGGCGGTCGCTTTGGGCATCAGTAAATCGGTCATTTTGCCTCCAGATTACAAGTCAGAAAAGAAAAACACTTCACCCTCACCCTAACAGGTGACAGGCGAAAGATTTCTAGTATCCGTTAAAAGCCAGCATAACATCTTAGCCATGCTCACTATCCCCTTTCCTACGCCGAAACAGCGTTGAAATCAAGCCTTTATGGTTGGTATTGGCGGCGATAATAGGGTAATGGCGGCATCGGCGGCGGTAAGGGGCTTGCCGCTTTCAATAGCATCAAGCCTGATATTTGCGAGCCCAACCCAACCCTCTTGTTCTTGCGCCAACCCCAGCACCTCACCAACAGGTCTGCCGTCACAGATAATATCTGCCGGAATAGGAAAATTGGCTGAGGCTTGGATAGCCATATAGCGCCGTTTCAGTAGCCCCCGATATCGGGTTCTTGCGGTCACCTCTTGACCGATAAAACAGCCTTTATCAAAACTGATTGCACCCAGATCATCAAGCCGTGCTTCAAGTGGCAGGGCTTTTTCTGTGGGCATCTCTCTTGCGCCTTCGGCGATAGCAAGCCGATAACGTGCCGCTCGGTAGGATTCTGTCTCAACCGAATGTTCAGGCATCATATCAGCGCCAGTTTGTGCAGATGGTTTATCATAACGCCGCCAGGCCTGATGCTCTGCCCCTGCCCGGGAAAACCGGGTATCAGCTAGCCAATCAGAACCATCAACCGCCCCATACGCGGCGATAACAACATTTTCACAAGGGGCAATTTCAACCTGCCGTCGCATCCGATAAAGGCGCAGTTTCTTTACTAGCACAGGCAAAAGTTCAATATCACATTCGAGGCGATAGCCATGGTCAATTTGGCTGATCAGCAAATCAAAAAGAATACGGCCTTGCGGGGTTAATAAAGCCGCTGGCAAAACCTGATGTGGGTCAATCTGGGCAATGTTGAGGGTCAGCAGATCATTCAGAAAGTCTAACGCCTCATCCCCAGTAACATTAAGGGCAGCGCGTTGGTAAAGAGGGACGATCATAGGATTATTTTTGTCTGATATGTCTGGCATGACCTGATCACTTGCTTGGGGCGATGTTTTGCATCGCGTGGATTAACATTGATATGGCAATGTAGGGGCAGTTCTTCAAGGGATTTGAGCATCACATAATCTGGTGTGGATAGACAAATCATGTTTTGGTAGATGATGGCCTTGTGCCAAAAATCCCCAGAAGGCCCGCAATAACCGGAACCGCCCCTAACACCAAAAGCGTTTCGCCCAAAGAATAGCCCGTGTCAATCATGACCCCAATCACCGCCGGGGATAGGGCCGAGGCAAAAACCATGATCGCGTGCATGATGGCCTTGATGCTGCCGAGATGGCGACTGCCATAAAGTTCAGCCCAGATAGGGATAACAACAGCATATACCGTCCCTTGCACCAACCCAAAAATAGCAAAATAAACCCAGATGAAATGAGCAGGTGTAATCCACGCAAGCAACAGAACAGGTATGCTTAGTGCCATTACTGCAGGTGAAGCCAATCTGATAGCGCTAAACCGATCAACCATGATGCCGCCAATAAGACTGCCAAAGATACTGCAAGCGGCATAAATGGGATAACCGCTTGTCCAGATCAGCAGCGATATGCCCTTAGTTTGTGCAAAATGAATCTGATGGAAAAATAACCCTGTTGAGGTAAAGGCAGGCGCTAATACTAATCCTGCCAATAGGATAAATCGCCATTGGAACACCACCTCGGAACTGGTCCAGTGTTGTCCATCTCTGCCTGTGGCAAGGTCGGACACGCCACTGCCATCTTGCCCGTCTTGGCGGCCAGACAACAAAAGACAAGCTGGCACCATAATCACCAAAACAAGCAGGGAAGTGATTTGCCAAGCCTGGCGCCAGTCAAGGCTAAGCAAAAGAAATAAAATCAGCGCAGGCATAATCACTTCAGATAGAGGGTGGCCTTGGGTAGCAATTGCAACGGCGCGTCCGCGTTCGGCAACATAGCGGCGGCTCATGGCGGTAGCATAGAGATGGCTCATCATCCCCTGCCCGGTAAGGCGCAGAAAAAACACACCTAACGCTAAGGTTAAGACAGATGAGATGATAGAAAAAAAGGCGGCGGCCATGGCCAGGCCAACAACAATAATTAGGGATATGGTCTTGAGCCTGATGACATCAACCAGACGCCCAAGAAAGATAATGACCGCCGCGCTGACCAAGGTACCAGCGGCATAGATTATACCAAAATCACCATGGCTTAACGCTAGTTCTGATCTGATCTGTGCTGAAAACAGCGAGATAAAAAAGGTCTGCCCGGGGGATGAGAAAAACGCCAGCAACACACCAAACAGCAAGAACCGCCACTGGGTATTAACAAAGTGGATATTAGCGCTGATGCTGAATGATGACATAACATGGGCTCAGATCATAAAAGATGTGATCATCTTCGCCTCAAAGCCAGTTTTGTCAATCGAATTAGCCTGAACCCAAAACGTAAAAAAATATCCCCGGAAAACCGGGGATATTTCATAATCAGATAAGTGGTCGGTATTTAAGCAACCATTTCCTGTTTTGGCGCAGCCATAATGGCGAGAATGCCGCCAATAATGCCTAGGATAATGCCAATAATACCAACAAAACCTGCCATCAGGAAGGAAATGACAACGCAGACGATCATGATGATGCCAGCCATGCGTGCACTGTTCATGGCCAGAGCCATAATACCTGAGATTGCCATAACAATGGATACCAGCAGATAAATCAAAAGATAGGTTACAGCGGCATCAGCACCGCTTTCGCTAGTAAAAGAAGCGATTTCAGAGGATGAAGCTCCTGCTTCAGCAGCAATTTCTTGACCAACGGCAACCAGGGCAGACGCAGCAGCCCATGCAATATACGCAAAAATCGTATTGATGGCACCGCCAATAATTCCTAATACTCCACCAGCAACTTTCATTGTTATCTCCTAAAATAATGAAAATTTAATATTATGTACTTCTTAATATTAAATATATATTTACGCAATTCATTTATTAGGATGGCTTTATTAGTTGCTGTTTTGGCTCACTATCGGCAGTGAAGCGATTGATCCCGAAATTGGTGCAAATATGGCTTTGATAGCAATCAAAGTAGCTCTTTAATCGCGATATGATCTTAAAATGAGATTACTGATAGTGATTGATCAGAAAAGCGCGAGACAACAATGTTGAAAGCTTATGACATCAAAAGGAATTGGTAGGCGCGACCAGCAGATAAGGCAAAAATGGAATAGATAATCTGAATAATATCTCTTGTTTTTCCAAAATAGGTTGTTCTCACAGCTAAAATTATGTTTCATCGTCGTTCTCTATAACAGGTGAAAATCCTATCTGGTTTGGTGATAAGATAATGACTAAAAACTTACCCAAAAATCTACTCAACTCCATTTCGCACCAGATTGTCTGTTCTAAATGTGAGGCTGAGTTTATGGCAGGTCAGACGGACTCACCTTCTCTGCAAAGCTATTCTCAATTGGATGTTGGTTTCACTGACATTGGCCTACAAGTATGGTGCCGTCGGCATGATGGGAATGTGGCACATATTGATTTTGAGGGTAATCCGTTGCAAACTGATTTCAGATGTTTGGAGAAGAAATCATCAGAGGGTTGAGGCGCAGGTTTTGACCGCTTAATTATCAATGATACTTCTAACTGGGGTTTGCAATCAAAGCATTAACCGTCCTTTTTTTTGAAACATAAGACTAATCAATGCATTAATGCTGATTCAATATGCTTTCCCTGTGTCACCATTGAACAACCGTAACAGACTAGAATTATCCATATACTGTATAAATACCTATCTCAATATATAGCGCTGTATTTTAGTCATTTTTGGCTGAAAATAGAGGTGTATTTATGAGCAACACAATTGAATATTGCGTTGTTCTGACTAATTAAAAATATATTATCCTTGATAATTACTAATATCAAAATATGTAGTTAGATAGAATATATATTATGGAGAAGTTATATGAATAAAATATTGAAACTTGGTTTTGTTGTCTTGTCATTTATGGTTTTTTTGAAAATAACAGTAGCGAATGCTGATGACCTTACTCTCTCAAATCAAATTTTACAGGAATTTGAGGCTGGCAATCTAACCAAAGTGGAGTCGATGATTAACGATTTTTCAGATAGCTCGCTTAAAGATATTTGGATTTCTAATGTTGTCTTGGCTTATTTTGAAAGTGGTAATCTTGATAAAACATTATCACTTTCCTCTCAAATGCAAGACCCTGCATTAGTTGAGCTATGGAAATATAATATCATTAATGCCGCCATGGAAAATGGTAACTGCAAGATGGCAAAGGACTTAATATCTTCATTGACTGATGAAAATATGGTTGGTCTTTACGAAATGAGTTATAAAACCGTTTGCTGATCAAAATAATCCCTGCATCACTTTGGCTCTCTTTCAAAAAAGATTCATCAAAAATGGTGATATTTCCATACTTGCCCCGGTTGTGGGAGAAATGGCTGGGGCAAGCCGAAGCAAGACTTGCTAGCTGCTGAGTCTTGCAGACTTGTCACCTCTCTGAGGATAGTTTCAGACAGGACGAAAGCGCAAAAAGCTGAAATTTGAATAAATTAAATGGTGCTGCTGAGAGGACTTGAACCTCCGACCTACTGATTACGAATCAGTTGCTCTACCAACTGAGCTACAGCAGCTCAAGATTTGACTTATACCTTTAGAAACAGACTTTTGGCAAGTGGATGTATGGGATAAATCATGCGGTGTATGGATGGGTGTAAAGCGCAAACAGGGTTTTCCCTGAGCCGATAAACATTTTCCGCAAATGGTCGTTTAGATAGATATGATGATGTCGACCCTAAATGCTATTGATAAGCAACTTGGCCATTCCAGACAACAGTCATGGGCAAAGGCTAAGAATAGCAATTTTGAAGCGGAAACTTACCCTTCCCTTGGATTTCTCTATCTGGTTGAAAAACAGGATTTTATGCCAATTCATGCCAATTTTAAGCATACGACGCTTGAATGGTTGGCAGGAATGCAACGCTTGAAACAGATTTAGTGCCAACGCATTTGGGCAAAAGCTGAGCAATTTGGGCAAATGGCCTGATAGTCTTCCAGTCGGCTATGACATGTCTGACAAGTCCACCCCGGGGCCCGCGGCGCCAATGCCGCTTGCCGTAAAATAGAGGCACTGGTTTCACTATCTTTGCTATCTGCGGCAGGTTGATGATCAGCGATATCTGCTAATAATTGCCAGACTCTGGCGTCTCTCTCATCAGCGGCAATGGTCTTAGCTAAGCGCTCCGCTTCCCCCCAAAGCTGTTGATCAAAGGCGCTGCTTGCGGCGGCGAAAAGGGCTTCTTTTTGCTCACCGCCTTTTTCAGTTAATGTGATCAGCCGGGCTAGTTTTTTGCCAGGTGTTCCTGACCAATGAGACATCAGTTTTTCTGCCAGCATGGGATGCGGTGTTGTTAAAAAAACCCGTTCAAGCAAGGCCGTGGCCTTTCGGGTTTTGTTGTCTTCAAGATAGAGATCAGCGAGTGCCAACACAGCAGGCAAAAAATCCCCCTTAACCTTAAGGGCGCGGTTAAGCCATTTGATCTTTTCCGATGCGGTTTCGGCTAATCTGGCTCGCTCAAGCCGTATCGCTGCCTCAGCTTGATGAGATGTAGGCATTTGCCCTTTTGATGCAATGTTGAGGGCGGCCTCTGCTTCTGCCCAATGCCCCTGCTTGGCTTCCATCACAAAAATAGCATTAGCAATGCTAGCGGAACGCGGTTTGAGCTTAAGCGCTTCGCGTCCAGCCGCTAACGCCATGTCTTCATCCCCGGCTTCAAGCGCTAACCGCATCTGCCCAATATGCCCAAAATAGGCGGTGTCGGTGTTGGCTTTAAGAGCCTCAAAATAGCGTTGTGCCGATTTGGTGTTGCCGCTAAGGCTTGAGGCCTGCGCCATAAGCAAATCCGTCATCACATTATGCCCCAGATAATGCACGGATTTGCGAGCGTGTTTAATGGCATCTTTGCCTTCCCCTGCCGCCGCCGCCGCCATCCCAAGCGCTAGTGCCCTTTGGCCAAGACGCCCACGCCGTGAAGAAAACCCCCCACTAATCCGTCTAGGGATATTGGCAACAAAACTCAGCAAGCGATCCATAATCAGCACCGCCCAAATCACGATAAGCATAGCGGCAATAAGAAGACTGGTTGGGGCAGTAATGCGCCAGCCGAGCCAGTCTATCTGGGTTGAGCCTTCCTGAATTGCCAGAAAATGCGCCACCGCCGCTACAATCATGATCCCGATAATAAAGCTGAAAATCCGGCGCATATTATTGATCCAATATCATGATCAGACGGGTGAGGGCGTCATCAAGGTCTTGCCGATGGTTAAACTGTCTTTGCCATTCGGCTAGCCATGCTGTGATGTCATCATTCTCACCTGCCCAAGCCTTGAGTTCAGCCATTGCTGTCATGTGATCACGGTTTTTTATCGCGGCATCAAATCGGGCTTTTGCCTCTGCGCCGAGGTCAATAGGGGCAATGATAATCGTATCTGAAAAGGGTGAGGTTAGCCATGACCACCATCCGCTATCATCCTCTGCTGGGGCAGCATCAGATGATGAGGCTGTGATAAAAACCGTCTCGCTATAGGCGGTCAGGTTTTGCCATAATTTTTCTAGGGCTGGTGGCGGATTTTCCGCCCATGGCGCAAGGGCATTCCACCGAAGATCAGTGTTAACAGCCTTCTCTAAGAGATCAGCATATTCCTGACCTTGGCGCGCGGCGGTAATCATAGCATCGGTAATGGCGGAGAGTTCTGCCGGAGTATTCCCCACAGGCGGTGATGCGGATGGTTGCGTGTCCTCGCTTTGGTCTTGAAGGGCTGGATTTCCCGAACGCGAAAGCGGCTCATCTTCCAGAGCGCCATCTTCAATCGCCTTACCTTCAAGCATAAGAAGCCGCTGTTCCATTTCTGCTAATTGCCTCGCCAGTATCATGACATCAGGGTCAGCATCGGGATTTGGTGTTTTTGCAAACTGATCTTGCCATGAGGTGATTATGCCATCCAGACGGGTGATTTGATCTTCTAGGGTTGATAGCCGTGATGGGATATCCCCTAGAAGGTCAGGGCTAGTGCTTGGGGCGGTTTGGCTCTGCTCAAGGGCATCACGCAGATCGGAAATCTCATCTTCAAGCGCGGCAAGGGCGATTTCGATGTTGCCTGTGCGGGTATTGATATCTTGGGCTGCGGTGTCTTGTTGTTGCTGGGTGATCAGCAATCGGTTGCTGATGGCTAGCCCGGCTGCTGCTAACGCCGCCAAAAGACCAAGGCATAAAAACAACACCCAAAGGGTGCGTCCAAGAGACCGCCGTTTCGGCGCGTCAGGCTTGGCGTGATCATTGGCCTCCGCCTTATCCTTAGCTTTAGCCGTGCTGTCGTCATGGATATGTTCGGCGGTTCCCTCAATGATGATATCCTCATCAGGGGTAGGATTATCGCCAGAATGTTTCGGTTTTCTTGGCATTTTCTTTTTGGTTATCCTGTTACTACATCAATCTAGCGGTTTGATCATCCGGGTGGAGTGATCGGTTTCTGAGGGGGAAATACCTGCCAGCTCAAATGCCTCTGCCAGCATCAGTGACCTGAGCGGCGATGACACCACATGGATTTTATGCCATCCCTGCCCACAAAGTCCAGCGGCACGCGTGCTGATGACAATCAATTTCATATATTGGCGATATTCTGACAAATGATGATGATCAAGCAAATGGGAAAACTGCTCACCAGCGCGGCCAGAATGGATTAAGACGATGATCGGTCTGCCAGAACGAATATGCCGAATGGCGGCGTCATCTAGCCTATCTTCGGTTACTGCCTCATAAACAATGATGCGTTCAACCTGTTTGTCGCTATTTGCTTCAAGCGCGGTTTTGATATCAAAACCTGAATGAGTAGCGCTAGGCCAGCATAACCGCTGATAGGGGGCTGTCCGTAATAGGTTCATTAACGCCTGACCATCACCATCGGCGATATGAATATCCTCAAAACCAGCGGCTTTGGCAGCAAGGGCTGTGGCCTCTCCAACAACAAAACAGGGCTTAGCCAATAGAGCGGGATTGGTGATATGGCTAGCAGCATAACGGCTGGTTAGGATAATGGCCTCAACATCACGGGTAGCTTTATCATGGGCAACTTTATCATGGGCATTGCCAGAAAGACTGGCGCCGAGAGGCGAGATATGTTGGCGTGTTTCTATCTTCAAGATGGGAACGGCAATCGCCT
>CBFHXL010000021.1:0-36764 GCA_965659785.1 Puniceispirillales bacterium (SeqCode) | reverse complement strand
ATTACCATCTATCAAAAATGGCGTGAGCATAACAGTCATGGCTAACTCGCCCCTTTTATCCCTTCCTGATAGCCGGCTTATCCTTGCTAGCGAAAGCCGAGCACGGCGGCAAATGTTTGATGGGGCTGGTATTGCCTATGAGGCTATGGCCCCGCGCCTTGACGAAGAGGCCTTACGGCTAGCAGCGGATCACGAAGGCCTATCCTCAGCGGATACGGCCACCATGCTAGCAGAGGCAAAGGCATTAAAAATATCTGCAAGCCATCCTGATGCGGTGATTATTGCCTCAGATCAGCTTTTGGTCTGTGATGGGGCGGTTTATGGCAAGCCTGAAACCCGTGATGAGGCGCGTGAACGGCTTGAGCAATTATCTAACAAAACCCATGAGCTGGTTACCGCTGGGATCATGATTGCTAATGGTGGCCAGCGGCTATGGCATATAGTGAAAACCCCGCGCATCACTTTTCGCCAGCTTGACGCAAAACGGATTGATGCTTATCTCCATGCTATGGCTGATGATGCATTTCATACCCCGGGGGTCTATATGATTGAAGGTTTAGGCGCCCATCTGATCAGCCAAATGGAAGGGTGTTATTATACCATTATGGGCTTCCCCATGTTGGAGTGCCTTGGTCATTTGCAACATATGGGACTAGATTTTCAACAGGCGCCATCATGATCAGGCTTGGGTTAACAGGCTCTATTGCCATGGGCAAAACCACCACCGCTGACTTGCTGCGTCAACAGGGTGTTCCAGTTCATGATTCTGATGCGGTGGTTCATCGGCTGTTGTCTTCAGGGGGCGAGGCAGTAGCGCCAGTGCTTGCGCTGTTTCCGGATGCTGATGATGGTAAAGGCGGGGTCAACCGCAAGGTCGTAGGCGCACAAGTTTTTCATGATGATGATAGACGCCGCCAGCTTGAAGAGATCATTCACCCCCTTGTTCGGCATGACAGAGAAAGCTGGGCAGACCTCATGGATGATGAAGACCACCCTATCATTGTCTATGATATTCCCCTTTTGTTTGAAACAGGGGCGCAAAATTATTGTGATTATGTGGTCGTGGTATCCGCCCCGGCGTGGTTACAGAAAACCCGCGCTTTGATGCGATCAGGAATGACCAGTGACCGGCTTGATGACATTCTTGCCGTTCAGGTCCCAGATGCTGAAAAACGCCAACTTGCAGATTATGTTATCCCTAGCGGATTTGGTCTCAGCGTTAGCAAATGGTATATTGAACGCATGGTCAGAGATATTTTGCTGAGAGGAAAGACCAATGCGTGAGATTGTTCTTGATACCGAAACCACAGGGCTTGAACATGAACTAGGCCACCGCATTATTGAGATTGGCGCTGTGGAATTGCATGACCATATCCCTACTGGCCGTCATTATCATGTGTATATCAACCCTGAGCGTGAGGTTGATGCCCGTGCTAGCGAAGTGCATGGGATGACCTTTGCGATGCTAAAAGATAAGCCTGTGTTCGCTGAGGTGGTAGAAGATTTCCTAGCCTTTATTTCAGACGCTAAGCTGGTTATTCACAACGCCAGTTTTGATATGGGATTTATCAACGCCGAATTGTCACGGCTTGGCCAAGATAACATCAGCGATGACGTTGTCATTGATACGCTATTGATGGCACGGCAGAAATTTCCCGGTGGTCAAGCAAGTCTAGATGCTCTTTGCCGGAGATTTTCCATTGATAACTCAAACCGTGATTTGCATGGGGCGCTTATTGATGCGGATTTATTAGCCGCGGTTTATATCGAATTGATTGGCGGTAAACAACCTGACCTCATGATGGGGCAAGCCGATAAAAAACCGGCACCATCA
The DNA here is from genome assembly GCA_965659785.1 of Puniceispirillales bacterium (SeqCode). Lineage (GTDB taxonomy): Bacteria > Pseudomonadota > Alphaproteobacteria > Puniceispirillales > UBA1172 > UBA12202. Next base: position 34,930 of record CBFHXL010000021.1, on the reverse strand, counting down.
TCAGGTCAGGCTGAAGTTAAAGCAAAGACGACAGAGCCAAAACCGCCACGAGCGTTTCCAGCCTTACCCGAAGAATTGTCGGCGCATCAGGATTTTATGAAAACCATCGACAACAGCATTTGGGCAAAATATCAAAACTAATCTTATCGCCTATTTGTCACTAGCTTGGGAAGCGTTGGCTTCGCTCTTTTGTTGCATCCGCATCTGATACAGCCGGATAAAATCAATAGGCTGAATGTTTAATGGCATAAAACCCCCCTCACGGGTGATACTGCTCATTAGACTGCGGGCAAAAGGGAACAGAAAACGAGGCCCTTCAATCATAACCACCGGCTGAATAGACTGGGGGTTCATGTCAGGGGACACCGATACTTCACCACCATAGCTAAGCTCTGCGACAAACATGGTTTGATCACCTTGCTTAGCAGTGGCGGAGATTTGTAAAACAACTTCAAAATGGCGGTCTTTGCCCGGAACGGGGGATGACCCTATGCCAAAATTAACAGACACTTGAGGGGCCGCCGACGTATCCTGATAAATCACTGGGGCATTAGGATTCTCAAACGATAAATCCTTAATGTATTGGCTATGAAACTTAATCTGCTGATCAGGTGTGGTCACGGTATTAGAAGCATTTGATGCTTCTGTTTTTGGGGCTTCGCTAGTGGCAGCTTTTTTTGCTGTTTTGCCGCTAGCTCCGTTGGATTTTTTTGCTGACTTACCGCCAGCAGCATTATTATTAGTGGTCATGAATATTTCCTTTCATTCTTGTTCTTACGTGGTTTTTATCACTCTCGTTTTTCAGGGTCAACATGCTCGGCTTCGCCTTCAATTATCATATCCGAAGAGTTTTGGTCTTCATCGTGGTTGTCTTGATGGAATGAGGGCGGCATTCCAAATCCATTTTGGGGAAAAGGAAAGGGGCGTGTTTTAGCGGCAGGAAATAAACGAAACAGAATTTGCCCAATGACCAGATTTAGCCCTGGAAGAAAACAAACAATACCAACCGCATCAGTCGCATAGCCGGGTAAGATTAGAAAAATTCCGCCAAAAACAACACAAAGCACCTGCGGCATAATCTCATGTGGTGGTTTACCAATCGCCCCACCGGCTACCAATCGCATCATCCGATATCGGATCAACTGAAACCCAATAATAGCGCTGACAAACACCCCAATTACCGTTGGCAGCACCCCGATTGCCCCACCGACCATACCAAACACGATGACTTCAATCCAAATCAGGACAATAACAATAGCTAACACTAATAGGCCGGTCATAGGGTCTCCTTTTATACTCTCATGCTATATTCGCATGCTGATAAAACATGATGGTCTTGTCGTTTCACACTAATGTGTCTATCTGTATGGTACAAGGTGGATAAACCATTTAGATAATTTTTGATTTCGGTTAAGATATAAACGTATCAAAGCCAACAGGAGACCTCAATGTTCAACGGCCCCTATGTTGACATTCTCATCTTTGCCATTTTGGCGGTATTTTTGATTTTCCGTCTGCGGTCCGTTCTTGGTCGCCGTGATGGTTTTGATGAAAACCCCCAAGAGCGCGCAAACAAAGCGGCGTTTCAGGCGCAAGAAACGGTGGCTGAAGACCATCACCTGTCTTCTGGTGAGGGGGTAGAGGCTATTGTTAACGCTGATCCTTATTTCAGCCAGCAATCTTTTCTGCAAGGCGCGGAAAATGCTTACCAGATGATTTTGGAAAAATTTGCCAGTGGGGATATGGACCAACTCAAGCCTCTGCTTGGCTATGACATGGCTGCCAGCTTTTCCGAGGCTATTCACGATCGCCGCAAAGCTGGCGAAGAGCTCTCTATTACGCTTGTAGAATTGAGCCGCGTTGATTTGCTTCGGGCATGGGTATCCGAGGGCGTTGCCTCAATTGTGGTAGAATACCATTCCACGCAAATTCGGGTTTTGCGTGATGAAACCGGGGCTATTTTAGATGGCGAAAGCGAAGAGCCGGAAACATTTGTTGATCAATGGACTTTTGAACGTGATGTCAGCACAGATAATCCAAATTGGCTTTTGACAGAAACACAGACATCACAATCCTGATAGTAATCGGAATGAGCGCCGATGGCAAAACGGCCTGAACAGATCAAAGATGGGGAATTGTGGCAACAGCTAACCAAAACGGTTAAGCCCTTGCCGCAAGACCGGTTACCAGAAAAACCGCAAGCCTTGGCAACAAAGGCGATATCAGATCGCCGCGCTGTCGTTGGCGGTAAAAAACCAAAACCAAAATCTGTGTCATCTTCGGCTTCTGTTTCGATTTCCTCAAAATCAGATTTACAGCCTGCGGATTTGCAGGCCCCGCGGGTTAGCGGTATTTCCCGGGCGGATGCGAAACGTATCACTAGTGGCCAGATTGCCCCAACCGCAACCCTTGATTTGCATGGTATGACCGCGGCCTCAGCACAGGCGGCGTTAAAACGGTTTATTGATGAAAAATATCATCAGCGTCATCACCATGTTCTGATTATTACGGGTAAGGGTGCTAAGGGCAAAGGCGTCATTCGGTCATCGCTACCGCATTGGCTTAATGAGCCGCCATTATCGCATCAGGTGGTGGCGTATCATCCCGCAAAACCCAAAGATGGCGGAACCGGGGCTTGGTATGTCAAATTGCGCCGTTCGGGCAGGTCATCATGACCCCTTTTGGTGAAAAAATTCGGACACTGCGCCAGACTCATGGCATCAGCATGGCGGCTATGGCGGCGCATCTCAATGTGTCTTCGGCCTATCTTTCTCAACTTGAACATGGCAAGCGCGGCGCCCCTGGCGTCATTATGATTGATCAGATTTGCGCTTTATTTGGTCTGATCTGGGAAGATGCTGAAGACTTAAAAACCTTAGCCGCGTTATCGCACCCTCGGGTTGTCATTGACGCTAAGGATTTGGGAAAGGATGCCATGATCGCGGCTAATCTTTTTGCCCAACTGTTGCCACGGGTCAGCGCAGAAGAAGCGCGGACGATGGCAGAATGGCTAAAAACACGGTTAGATCAATCCTAAAGCCCGATCATCATCATGCAATTAGACTAGTAAAATCACTGTGATCCTGCTAGTAACCCTTCATCTGACAACAAGATGACGTTGAAGGAGGTCAGCTCATGACATCGGAACGTCCTGCACTAAGACAAGCAGAAGTAACGCGAAACACAAAAGAAACCCAAATTACCGCCAAGGTCTCTCTTGATGGGACAGGGGTGGTCAAATCCTCAACTGGGATTGGGTTCTTTGATCATATGATCGAACAATTAGGACGCCATAGCCTAATGGATATTACCCTGACGGCTAAAGGTGATCTGCATATTGACACTCACCACACGGTTGAAGATTGCGGCTGGGCATTAGGTGAAGCGTTATCAAAAGCTTTGGCTGATCGCCGCGGCATCACGCGCTATGGCATGGCGCTTCTGCCTATGGATGAGGCTTTAAGCCGTGTTGCCCTTGATATCTCTGGCCGGCCTTATTTGATCTGGCACGTGCGCTTACCGTCACCACAATTAGGTGATATGCAAACTGAGGTGTTCCAAGAGTTTTTTCAAGCCTTAAGCCAAGCGGCTGGCCTGACCTTGCATATAGAAACCTGTTATGGAAGCAACACTCATCACATTATTGAGAGCAGTTTCAAAGCTGTTGCACGTGCGTTAAGACAAGCTATCGCCATTGACCCGCGTCAGGCTGATCATATCCCCTCGACCAAGGGAGTCATTGGTAAAGGGTCGTGATGCCATGAAACTGGTTATTGTCGATTACGGATCAGGAAATCTCCGGTCGGTGGAAAACGCCATGCGGGCGGCTATGGCTTTTGCCAATCTCCCTTATCAGGTTGTCATCAGTTCAGACCCTGCCGAGGTTAGCAAAGCTGATTATCTGGTGTTGCCGGGGGTTGGCGCCTTTGCGGATTGTCGGGCTGGGCTTGATGCGATTGATGGCATGGTTGACGCCATTAATGATCTGGCATGGCATCATCACCGGCCGTTTCTGGGTATCTGTGTCGGGATGCAACTGATGGCTGAAGCAGGCGAAGAAGGTGGTCAGACGACACCGGGGTTAGGCTGGATCAAGGGGCAAATTACCGCTCTTGATCCGTGGCAAGATCAGGTCAAGCTTAAGGTGCCGCATATGGGATGGAATCAACTCACGCCAGCATCATCGCACCCGTCGGCGTCATTGTTTTCAGGATTACCTAACGGCAGCCGCGCCTATTTTCTTCATGGCTATCATCTCACTGGTGGCAGCGAAGATCAGCTTTTGGCTACCGCCGATTACGGTGACCATATTGTTGCCGCAGTAGCAAGGGATAACATGATAGGATTGCAATTCCATCCAGAAAAAAGCCAGCAGGTCGGACAAGTCATTCTGGCAAACTGGCTTCGTCTAATGCCTTAACACTAAAGGCATGAACAGCAAAGGAACTTGGAAATGATGGCACAAGATAACCGGAAACCACAGACCACCGTTGAAACCGTTAAAACGCTTTCAGCAGGGGATATGGTTGAATTATGTGATGCCGCCGTTGAAACGATTGAACAAGGTGGCGGCTTTGGTTGGTTAACCCCTCCTCCGCGCAATGTGCTTGAGGATTATTGGAAAGGCGTCATGCTGATCCCTGAACGTGAGCTGATTATCGGCCGCATTGATGGTGTGATTAGTGCCAGTTGCCAGATTGTTCGCCCTCCTCGTAATAATGAGGCACAGTGTCTGACCTGTAATCTGACCACATTTTTTGTCGCCCCATGGGCGCGTGGACAGGGCTTAGCCCCGCTTATGCTTGATGAAGTTGAGGCCCTGTCACGCACGGAAGGGTTTAAGGTGGTCAATCTTGATGTTCGTGCAACTCAAACTCGTGCTATTCAACGCTATGAAGCGGCAGGATATGTTCGCTTTGGTGAACATCCTAAATACGCTTATGTTGATGGCGAATATGTCACTGGCTATTACTATTATAAAGAAATACTCGAAAAATCGGATAAGCCCAAGAAAGGGACAGAGGCATCATGATCATCTATCCGGCTATTGATCTTAAAGAGGGGCAATGTGTCCGCCTTCGTCATGGGGATTTGGATCAGGTAACCATCTATAACAGTGACGCTGGCGATCAGGCCCGGCAATTTGCTGAGGCTGGCGCAAGCTGGATACATTGTGTTGATCTTGATGGCGCGGTGGCAGGAAAGCCTGTTAACACCGATGCTGTTGCCGCCATTTTGGATACAGGCGTAAAGCTTCAGCTTGGGGGCGGTATCCGTGATATGGCGCGGATATCTGCCTGGCTTGATCAAGGGGTGGAACGCGTTATCCTAGGGACGGTTGCACTGAAAAACCCGGATTTGGTGATGGCGGCGGCAAAGGCCTATCCTGGCCGTATCGCTGTCGGGGCAGATGCCAGAGACGGCATGATTGCCGCTGAAGGCTGGGTAGAAACCTCAGTCATTCCTGTTCTTGATTTAGTGCGCCGTTTTGAAGATAGCGGCGTGGCGGCGGTGATTTTCACTGATATCAGCCGTGATGGGGATTTATCTGGGGTTAACAGTGCCGCGACATTGGCCCTTGCCAAAGCCGTATCCATTCCGGTGATTGCCTCAGGGGGTGTGGCGGGAATGGCAGATGTGACGGTGTTTGATGGCTCTGCGGTCAATGGTGTGATTATTGGCCGTGCGCTTTATGATGGGCGTATTAATCTAGCCGAAGCCATCAACCACAGGCAGGCAGGCTAATGCTTGCGGTTCGGGTCATCCCTTGCCTAGATGTGCATGAAGGCCGCGTTGTTAAGGGCATTAACTTTGTTGATTTGGTTGATGCTGGCGATCCGGTGGAACAGGCACAGATTTATAATGATGCTGGCGCGGATGAGCTGTGTTTTCTTGATATTTCTGCCAGCATCGAAGGCCGAAAAGCGATGGCAGATGTCATCAGCCGGACAGCGGATCACTGTTTTATGCCTGTCACCGTTGGTGGCGGTGTAAGCGAAGTGGATGATTTCCGGCGGCTTCTTCTGGCTGGGGCAGATAAGGTATCTGTCAATTCATCCGCGGTTCAGCGGCCTGAGCTTTTGTCTGAAGCCGCGTCACGATTTGGCAGTCAATGTGTGGTGCTGGCTATTGATGCGCGCCGTCATGCCGAAGGATGGTATGAAGTGGTCATTCATGGCGGACGAACACCCACTGGCATAGATGCGGTGGAATGGGCAATGCGGGCTTGCGCAAGTGGGGCCGGCGAGATTTTGCTGACCTCTATGGATGCTGATGGCACCAAAAACGGCTATGATTTGCCCCTAACTCGCGCCATTAGCGATGCTGTATCGGTTCCTGTTATTGCTTCGGGCGGGGCAGGGTCAGCAGAACATATGGTGGATGCTGTGCGTGACGGTCACGCATCAGCGGTGTTGGCGGCATCTATTTTTCATTTTGGTTTATTAAACCTTAACGATGTGAAACAGGTCATGGCTTCGCATGGTATCGAAATGCGTCTACAAGCCTAAAGAAGGAGAACGCTCATGAGCAATACCATTCTTGATGAACTCTATCAGATTATTCTCTCGCGTAAGGGGGAAGACCCCAAAGTCTCTTGGACAGCAAGACTTTTGCTTGAAGCGCCGCAACTGCCTGCCCGAAAACTAGGTGAGGAAACCACCGAGGCTATTATTGCCGCGATGTCAGGTGACCGCGATGCGCTATTGGCAGAAACTGCCGATGTGGTTTATCATTTGCTTGTAGTATTAGCTGCCGCCGATATAAGTCTTGAAGAATTATGGGAAGAATTATCACGCCGCCGACAGCAATCCGGAATTGCCGAAAAGGCAGGCCGCGATAACACCGCATCTTAATTATGATGAAAAGAGGACAGCATGAGCCAAAGCGATTATGATCCTGATAACATTTTTGCCCAGATTCTTGACGGCCGGTTGCCGTCTCAACCTGTGGATCAGGATGAACAAACATTCAGTTTTGCAGATATCAACCCCCAAGCCTCAAAGCATCATCTGGTTATCCCCAAAGGGGCTTATACCGATTTGACCGATTTTGCTGACCGTGCCAGTGATGCAGAATTGGCGGCATGGGTTAGGGCATTGGCGCGGGTAGCCAAATCAACAGGTGTAGCGACCGATGGTTATCGGGTTATTGTCAATATTGGCAATCATGGCGGCCAAGAAGTGCCGCATCTTCATGGCCATGTCTTAGGCGGTGCGCCTCTTGGCCCGATGTTGACCCGGCGTTAAGCAGGGACCTCTCTGTTTTTGATCTTACTGATAAGCTGGCGGCTTGCGTGAAGATAGTTTTCGTGTCAGGGTTCAACTGAAACGCGAAAAATAAAAAGAAAACTAAATTTATGCAGGCATCACTTCACACCTTGGCCTTTCGTGGTCTCGAAACGGTACCTGTTCATGTTCAGGTGCATTTATCTAACGGTCTGCCCAATATTGCGATTGTTGGTCTTGCGGATAAATCGGTGGTGGAATCCAAGGAAAGGGTTTGGGCGACATTATCCTCGCTTGGCTTATCACTGCCGCCAAAACGTATCGCTGTGAACTTAGCACCAGCTGATCTGGCGAAAGAAGGTTCACATTATGATCTGCCTATCGCCCTTGGTTTGTTGGTTGCGATGGGGGCTATTCCTTCAGACAGTGTCGATAATATGATCGTCATGGGGGAGTTGGCCCTTGATGGCGGTATTACTGGCGTGAATGGCATTCTGGCGGCCGCCTTGAGCGCGGTGGCAGATGATAAAGGCATGATTTGCCCTGAAGCAAACGGGGCAGAGGCGGCATGGAGCGGCGATATTAAAATCATTGCTGCCCCTAGTTTGATGGCTTTAATCAATCATCTGCGTGGAGATCAGGTCTTGCCCGATCCCAAAGGACGGGTGGCAGAAACCACATCTGACTTGCCCGATATCGCCGATTTACAAGGCCAAAATATGGCAAAACGTGCCCTTCAGATTGCCGCCGTTGGGTCTCATAATTTGTTGATGGTAGGGCCACCCGGTTCTGGCAAATCTATGTTAGCGGCGCGGCTAGCCGGTATTCTGCCGCCTATGCTAGCTAAAGAATCCCTTGAAGCTACCATGATACATTCCATGGCTGGTCATTTAGATAAAGGCGGATTAATCGTATCCCGCCCCTTCCGTGATCCGCATCATTCGTCTTCTGTTGCTGCTTTGGTGGGCGGCGGGGCAAAGGCGAAACCGGGGGAAGTCAGCCTAGCCCATGGCGGCGTGTTGTTTCTGGACGAATTAGCGGAATGGCCAGCGCATCAATTAGATTCGCTACGGCAAACCATTGAAACGGGACGCTCGGTTGTTAGCCGTGCCAATCACCATGTGACGTATCCAGCTCGATTTCAGCTCATTGCCGCGATGAACCCTTGCCGCTGTGGGTATCTTGGTGATCCCTCACGCGCCTGCACCAAAGCGCCGCGTTGTGGGCGCGATTATATGACGAAAATCTCTGGGCCGTTGCTTGACCGATTTGACATGATGATTGAGGTTGCGGAAATTCCGATCTCTGTTCTTAACCATCCTTCGGCATCTGAAAATACCGCGACGGTGGCAGAGCGCGTTAAAAGCGCAAGAGCAAGGAGCTTTGATCGCCCTGTTCAGGCCGAAGGTTTGGTCAACGCACAACTTGATGGCCCCATGTTAGATGAGGTCATGGGGTTATCTGCACCAGATAAAGATTTCCTGCAAACCAGTGCGGAAACATTACGGCTTTCGGCGCGGGGATTTCACCGTGTAATGCGCGTAGCGCGAAGCATTGCTGATCTTGATGCTAAAGATAAAGTCGAAAGACAACATATCGCTGAAGCGATGCAATATCGGTGGTTGCCGCTATTGTCATGATAGCTATGGGTTGGGCAAGGCGCCTAAAGTTTGGTGAGGATATTATCCCAGATCGCTTTCGCCAGATCAATTCCGCTTAGGCGCTTGATCTCACGCAGACCAGTGGGGGAAGTGACATTAATCTCAGTCAGATAGCCGCCAATCACATCAATGCCACAAAACAAAAGCTCATGGGTTTTCAAATACCCTCCTATAGCCTCAGCAATGCGAAGATCATCAGCGTCCAATTCAGTTTTCACAGCCTTACCACCAACATGGAGATTTGATCTGGCTTCGCCTTCTGCAGGAACGCGGTTAACCGCGCCAACTGCTGCGCCATCAATCATGATCACCCTCTTATCGCCTTTGCGGACAGAAGGCAGATATTGCTGAATCATCAAAGGGGAACGTTCCAGCAAAGTCATCATTTCTATGAGACTGGAAAGATTGCTATCACCCGGCTTGAGGTGAAATATTCCACTTCCGCCATTGCCGTGCAGAGGTTTAATGATGATATCCTCATGACGTTCCCGGAACGCTTTAATTTCTGTGATATCTTTGGTGATCAGGGTTGGCGGCATCAATTCAGGAAACAAGGTTGCCACCAATTTTTCAGGGGCATTGCGAACAGAGCCCGGATGATTAACAACCAACACCTTATCCATGATGGTCTCAAGCAAATAGGTGGCGGTGATATAATGCATATCAAATGGGGGGTCTTGCCGCATCAAGATAACATCTAGATCCGTCAGATCAATGCGCTCGTCTTTGATGACTTCAACATGGTTACCAGCCACATCCTGAACGCGAACCCATTGACCTTTGGCGGTTAGCCCTTGGCCGGGGATCAATGCCAGATGATCAGGATGATAGGTGAAAATACGATAGCCGCGTGCCTCAGCTTCAAGAGCTAAGGCGAAACTGCTGTCACCATTAATATCGACCTCAGCAATAGGGTCCATCTGAAGGGCAATGTTAAGTGTCATGGGAATGCCTGAGGATTACTCGCGGTCGTCTTCATTGATGCGGATATAATTGACAACTGTTGTTCCAAAACGCAAATCTTGGGCATGGGCGACAACGCGATTCATTTCTTCTTCGGAACTGGCAATACCACTCAGATAAACGATGCCATTGACAACATCAATGCTGAAATTCAAAGAAGAGATATCCAAATCCGTGATCAATTTGCCGCGCAGTTGTGCCTCAGAGGCTATATCCTTCGCCTTATCTTTGATAGATGATTCATCTCGCACATCCAATTCGTTGATCACCTCAATCACACCATGAACTTGCCATGCCATCTGCACGGCCTTAACCGCATCTTCAGGTTTATCAACAGCGCCCGTCAGCAAAACAGATCCTTGATTGACATTCACCTTAACAGCAGAAAACAAGGCAACGTCATTTTGGAAATAGCTTTCTGAGATTTTAGTGCCAATAACACCATCACTAATGCTGGTGCTGAACCCCTTTTCGGTGGTGCCTGCGGCAACGGCGGCGGCACCGACCCCTGCCACGGCTCCAACACATCCCGACAGGCCAATAGCCATAACACATAAAAGACATAAGGATGGCAATCCTAGTGGTGTGGAATGTGAAGGATGTTCAGGTCTGGTCATCATGGCTTTCCTAATGTTAGCGTGGCGGCTTTGGCAAATCATTACTTCACGTTATACACCTTAATAGCGGTATCGGGCAACACGTTATGCTTAGTCACGGATGCCGCGATGGTTATCCAAGGCTTTTATCTTGGCATCAAAACATGTCAAAAAAATGATCATGAATAAATCGTATCCGTCCATAAGGTCTGACCAACGCTACCACAAATTGCATCTCATCATTCTGATGCTTAGGGTATTCTGCCAAAAACCCTTTTGCGGCATTTACGATCCGTTGCTGTTGGCGCGGCTGTGGTAGCACGGTTTCAAGGGCATCATCACTTAGGCTCGTGGTGTATTTGACCTCAACAAAAAGAAGCCGCTGTGATTTGCCCATAATGAGGTCAATCTCACCATAGGAATTCCGATAGCGCGCGGCAATTTTGTGCCAACCTTTGAGCCGTAATCTCATGGCGACTAGGATTTCGGCTTGCCTGCCTCGGCGTTCAGCTTGACGGCGTTTGTCAAGGTTTGTCATCGCTGATCTAAGGTTAGCATCAGATCATAAACACGGGATTTCCCAACCCCGGTGTCAGAGCTGATCTGGCGAACAGCATCGCGGCGGCTAGCCCCTTGGTTAAGATGTTCTTTTAGCAGATCAAGAATAGCATCATCGCTGACATCCGTTTCTACCGCATCAGGAGGAGCGATCATCACGACCAGCTCCCCTTTTGGGGGGCCTGCTAAACGGAAATGTTCCGCCAGATTAGCAGCGCTATCATGCCAGCTTTCTTCAAAGGTTTTTGTCAACTCACGGGCAATACTGCAAAGCCGCTGAGGTGAGATGAGGGCAATATCTGCCATGGCATCACCTAAGCGCCGCGCGGATTCATAACAAATAATCGTGGCATCAATAGCCATCAGATGATCAAGGGTTTTTTTCCGTTTTGAAGCGGTATTAGGAAGAAACCCAGCAAAATAAAACCGATCTGTTGGCAATCCTGAAATGACCAATGCGGCCAACAGCGCTGATGGGCCCGGAACCGTTGTCACAGGAATACCGCGATCTCGACAAGCCTTGACCAAGCGATATCCGGGATCAGAAATAAGCGGTGTTCCGGCATCACTCACTAATGTCACGGCCTTGCCATTTTCTAATTCTGCCAGCAGTTTTTCGCGTGCCTCAGGCGAGGTATGGTCATGATAAGCCACCAAACGCCCATGCTTGAGACCTAGCCGTGACAGCATTAATCCTGTGTGCCGTGTATCTTCACAAGCAATCAGATCAGCACTAGTTAATGATGCGACTGCCCGCGGCGAGATATCATCAAGATTTCCAATAGGTGTCGCGGTGATGGTTAACCCCGGGGATGTCATGGCTTAGCCTCTGGCACTTTACGCTTCACTGAAATCATAATAGACTATAACTCTAATGGGGGATATTCGGAAATCACCCACAGCAAAAGGATTAAAGATGACGATATTGCCATTTTGCTTCCATCACCATTTGCGATGGATCACGCTAATGGCAGTGATAGCCCTTGTTTCGGCCTGTACGCCGGAACAACAAAATCTTGCCGTCTCACAAAACGCCGCTAACTTGTCTTCGGATGTGCCTGAAACCGATGATAGCGCCGCGCTGTCATCATCAGAAACAGCGGCGGCGGATGACACAGGCGCAACAATCCCGTCATCACAGCTAACTTTGTTAACCGAAGATGAGACGCCCCCAAAGGAAAGCAAGCTTGACCCGTCTCAGGCTTTTCTTGATCAAAAATCCGATCCGGTGAGTGTTGAGCCTGATTTAGATATTCTCAATCAGGAAATCTTTGGCTTTACCGTTGATAATGGATTACCCATGGCAACGCTTCAGCCTGAAGCTCAAAGCAACATTGACGAAGTTGATGCTGCTATTGAGTGGATTTTTAATGGCAACGCTCTGCCTAGGATTTCATCTGATGACCCGTCATCAGAAACGGATCAAGCGCCAGAAAATCAGGCCACACCGATTGAGAATATTGATCAAGGCATAACTTTGTCGCCGGATAATAACGCGGATAATAACGCGGTGGGGGTTACGGCTAATCTGCCTGAACTTGATGCGAGTTTTGATTTCTCAACCCTTGAGCAGGTTTTTGCCATCATCAATAAATCTGATCTAGAAACCGTGGCTATTCCTGCGCCATCACGGTTTCCCCCCAAGGCTGATGAGGGGCAACGCGCGGCGGTGCTTCTGCCATTAACAGGGCCATATCGCCAGCTTGGGGCAGATTTGCGAAACGCGGTAGATATGGCGGTGATTAGCCTTGCGCGACCAAAATTCGAAGTTATTTTTATTGATACAGCGAATGATGCCCGAGCAGCGGCAAACGAAGCGGTGGCGGCAGGGGCGGATATCATCATTGGCCCCTTATTTTCAAGCCAAACCGCAGAAATTGCCCCTATTGCCGCTGAATATCGTATTCCTATTCTTTCCTTTTCCAATAACAGCAGCATCAGCGCACCGGGGGTTTGGATTCTTGGGCAACAGCCAGAACAAGAATTAGATGCCGTGCTTAGTTATGGGTTAGCGTCACTAACAGCGCTTGAAGGTATTCCGCGCCAAGACATCAGGGTTGCGGTTGTCACCAGTGATACGGCCTATGGTCATAAATTGCGCGACTTTAGCCTGCGCCGTCTTGAAGAATCCGGGGTAACTCAGGTCTCGCGGCTTTTGCTTGATCAGACAGTTTTGGATGCTGAGGCGCGTCTGCGCCAAACCATAAGACAATTTACCCGTTGGACCAAAGAAAGCCCTGATCCGATCTATGATATGGTGATTATCGCTGGTGATGCTGATTTTACCTTACGGGTGGCGCCAGTTTTGGTTTGGCATGATCTTGACCCCAAAACGGTGCGTTTTATTGGCCCGTCGCAATGGAGCCGGTCAGATATGATTACCGAACCTTCGCTTCAGGGCGGGTTATATGCCACTGTGCCGCGTGATCGGCGGTTGCGGTTTCAAGCGGCGTGGCAAAAATATTTTGGTGAAGTCGCAAGCGAACTTGCCCCGTTAGGATTTGATGCTGTTGCGGTTGCCAGTTTGCTCCAATCCGGAACACAAGCCGAAGATATTCTTTTGCGGCCCACGGGCTTTGCTGGTTTTAGTGGCGTGTTCCGGCTCTATCCTGATGGCAGTAATCGCCGGCAATTCGAAGTCAGGATTATTAATAACGGAAAATCAACCGTTGTCCGCCCTGCTGATAACAGCTTTTGATTATCTCAGAATACGCCCAATCACCGTATTCATGACGGTTTTGCCATTATCGGTCAAGGTCAGGTGATCATCATGAAAGGACAGCAGACCTTGTTTGCATAGATGCGTTACCTCGTCTTCATCTAGCCAGTCAGATCGGCGTCCGGCAAAGCGTTCAATCATATCCAAACGAATCCCTTCACGAAGCCGCAATCCCATCATCACAGCTTCACTTGCAAAACTGGCGGCGTCTTCGCCATGCTGATGGGATAAGCCATGACCATGTTTATTGACATCTTCGCGCCAGCCATCAGGGTCTTTTCGGGCGCGTGTTTCCATGCGTTGACCACTATGCTGATCCTTAGGCGGATGCCAAAACCGCCCAATCGCCCCCGGCCCTGCCCCTAACCAATCACCGCCGCGCCAATAGATCAGATTATGTTGGCTTTCTTGCCCCGGTGCGGCATGGTTTGACACCTCATAAGCAGGTAGCCCTCTGCTTTGACACATCTCTTGGGTTAGCAAGAATTGATCTAATGCCATGGTCTCATCCAGCATGGTCAAGCGTCCGCGTTTTGCCAGACTATAAAAGGCGGTACCTTGTTCTAAGGTCAACTGGTAAAGCGACAGGTGATCACAACCCAGATCAAGGATTTGTGATAATTGCTGTTTCCAGTCATCAAGCTGTTGATCTGGCAGAGCATAAATAAAGTCCGCAGAAACCCGATCAAATATTTGCTGCGCTTTGGTTAAGGCTGCCCTTGCCTCGGCGGCAGAATGCTGCCGACCAAGAAAGGCCAATTGTTCATCTTTGAGGGACTGAATTCCTAGCGATAAGCGGTTGATGCCCTGATCATGAAACGCTTTAAGCCGATCGGCTTCTAGAACCGTAGGGTTGGCTTCAAGCGTGATCTCGCATTGCTCTGATACCGAAAACAAGGTGGTGATCGTGTTAAGAATGTTTCCAGCAATCTCTGCTTCCATGAGAGATGGAGTTCCGCCTCCAAAAAACACGCTATCTAGGGGTCTTCCGTGAAACCCTGATATATCTGCCATGGTTTTTAATTCGGTGATGATAGCATTGCCAAAACCTGATTGATCAATCTGATCACGAACATGGCTGTTAAAATCACAATAAGGGCATTTTTTATGACAAAATGGCCAATGAATATAGATGCCAAAACCGGACGCTTCCCTGCCGCGGTATTTGCCGTTTGCCGGGTTAGCTCCAGATTGCGTTTTGGCGGGTAGCCCCGTCATCATGCGCGCCTTTTGGTATCCTGAAAACATAGGGCGATGAGCTGTTCAAACGCCTTAGCTCGGTGGCTAATGGCATGTTTCCAGTCTTGATCAACCTCACCAAAACTTTGCTCATATCCATTGGGCTGAAACACAGGATCATAACCAAACCCCTTATCACCGCGTGGGGGCCAGATAAACTGACCTTCCACATCACCTTCGGTGGCTACACAAACCCCATCAGGCCAACACAAAGCCAAGGCACAAACAAAACGGCAATTGCGATCTGGATTGCCGCTAGCCTCAACCGCGGCATTGACCTTTGCCATAGCAAGGGAAAAATCTTTATCTGGCCCTGCCCAGCGCGCTGAATAAAGGCCGGGGTCGCGGTTAATGGCCATGACCTCAAATCCGGAATCATCTGATAACGCCGGAAGACCAGATGCTATTGCTGCGGCGCGAGCCTTGATCGCGGCATTAGCGATATAGGTCTCACCATCTTCTTCAGGTTCTGGCAGATTGAGATCAGCGGCGCTAATGACCTCAATGGCATAAGGGGCCATGAGGACAGAAATTTCACGCACTTTACCTTTATTATGGCTAGCAACAACAAGCCGGTCTTCGGTAAAGCTTCGGGTCATGATACGGGCAAATCCAGTGCGTTAAGCTGATGCTGAAACAGCGCATTAACACCCTTTCGGGCAAGATCAAGCATATCATGAAGATCGGTTTGGGAATAAGGGGCGCCTTCGGCAGTCGCTTGAACCTCAACAATGCCATCATCATTGGTAAGAACAAAATTAGCATCGGTTTCCGCTTGGCTATCTTCGTCATAATCTAAATCTAGCAAGGCAGTCTGATCAAGGATGCCACATGATATCGCCGCCACTTGACGGGTAACAGGCTGGCGCGTGATCAGCCCATCAAGCAACAGTTTTTCTGTTGCTGCCCTTAATGCAACCCATGATCCGGTGATCGCGGCGGTGCGTGTGCCGCCATCTGCCTGAAGCACATCACAGTCTATTTTAATCTGCCTTTCACCAAGCAAGGCTAAATCCGTTGTTGCCCGCAGAGAGCGTCCTATCAGACGCTGAATTTCCTGTGTTCGGCCGGATTGTTTGCCGCGTGCGGCCTCACGATCCATGCGGCTATGGGTTGAGCGCGGCAACATTCCATATTCCGCTGTTACCCACCCTTTGCCTGTGTTGCGCAAAAAGGGCGGCACGCGGTCATCAATGCTGGCTGTACATAACACATGGGTGTTGCCGAACTTGGCCAGACATGAGCCTTCGGCATAACGGGAATATCCAGAAACAAGTTCAATGGACCGCAACTCATCATGGTTGCGCTGGGATGGGCGTGAAAAATTGGTCATAGTAAATCTCGTTATCAATAAGAATAGCCACCATAGCACAGCGAACACATCAAGGCGACCGCTTGACCGCACGCCATTCCAATTTTATCTTAATGCTATGGCTATTCCAAATCTCACCGCATCAGCGAAACAAAAAGAACCCTCAAAACGTGGTGAGGCGGATGAAACCGTTCTTGATCTTAATGAACGGACACGGCTTATTTTTAACCGCATTGTTGACCGCTATTTGTCTTCGGGCTCGCCTATTGGCTCAAAATTGATTGCTGATGATTTGGATCAGACGTTATCAAGCGCATCGATCCGCGCTATTATGGCTGATCTGGAAACCGCAGGGCTTTTGTTTCAGCCGCATACCTCCGCTGGCCGTGTTCCCACCCAATCTGGCTTACGGCTATTTGTTAATGGCCTCCTAGAGCTTGGCGGTAATCTTACCGATAGCGAACGGATGATGCTGGATGTGAATTGCCAGTCACAAGGGCTTAGTTTTGATGATGCGCTGTCAGAAACCTCATCTATGCTTTCTGGTCTAACCCAATGCGCGGCTATGGTGGTCATGCCCAAAAGCGATATGATCATTAAACAGGTGGAGTTTATCCCCATCGAAACGAACAAAGCCTTGGTGGTGTTGGTATCTACCGCTGGGCAGGTGGAAAACCGGATCATGGCGACGCCGCCGGGCTTGCCGCCATCGGCATTAATCGAAGCTGGTAATTTCATTAATTCCCATCTGGCAGGCAAAAGCCTGTCTCAAGCATCGGTCATGTTGCAAGAGCTGATCGATATGAAACAGGCAAAGATTGATGATCTGGTGCAACAAGTGGCATCAAGCGGAATTGCCATCTGGACAGGCAAAAACTCTGGCCAAGCTGGAAACTTTATTTTGCGCGGCCATGCCAATTTGCTGGATAATGTCACGGCTGTTGATCAGTTGGAACAAATCCGCCTGTTGTTTAATCAGTTAGAACAACAAAGTAATGCGCTTGATGTTCTGGCAACCATGCAAGAGGCTGAGGGAATTCAGATTTTCATTGGCTCTGAAAACCGATTTTTTGCTGATGCAAATTGTTCAACCATCATTGCGCCTTATCATGACAGCAATCATAAAATTATCGGCGCCGTTGGCGTGATTGGCCCGACACGGCTGGATTATGCCCGTATCATCCCTATGGTTAATCACACATCTGCGGCGATCAGCAAAATGCTAGCAACCCGTTTTTAGGGGTGTTTTTGCTGATTTTGACAATTTTTTACCTAATTTTATGCAAATTTGCTGTTTCTCACCTTGGAAATGCCAAATCGCTTCTTACATAATTCCAGAATGTGAAATACCTAAAGGAATATCATAATGACCGATACGCCTATTGATGATCCCGAAGACGGCCCAGATAAAAAACACACAGACGCCTCACCACAGGATCAGGAAAACCCCACGGCTGACGCGAACGAAGATAAAACCGCTGGGGATCAAAACCCCTATGCTGATGTTGCCGCTGAAGACAATAGCGCGGATGGCATTGGTGATATTAATATTGATGATATTCTTGACCCCCTTTCTGCGCTTCAATCTGAACGTGATGATCTGAAAGATCAGTTGCTTCGTGCTGTGGCTGAAATGGAAAACACACGCCGCCGCGCGGAACGCGATGTCTCCCAATCGCGGAAATACGGTCATACCGGCTTTGCCAGAGACCTTTTATCCGTCGTTGAAAACCTGTCGCGTGCGGTTGAAGTTTTGCCAGAAGAACGTGATCACCTTGATGATACTATGAAAAATCTGGTTATTGGCGTGGAAATGATCTCACGCGAATTAGCCAATGTGCTAGAACGCCACGGCATTACCCGTATTATGCCCATGGGTGAGAAATTTGATCCAAGCCGCCATCAAGCGATGTTTGAAGTCCCAACTGACGAAGCAGAACCGGGCCATATCGTTCAGGTTGCGCAATCTGGCTGGATGTTACATGACCGTCTGTTAACGCCTGCCATGGTGGGGGTTGCGAAAGCCCCTGCTGATCCTGTGGCAGGCACAGATAATACCAACACAGAGTAAGTGCAAAGGCGCAAAAACTAATTTTAACAACACCTAAACGCTAATCTTGCAATCAAGGTTTCATTACCTATATGAGGCTTAGCATTATAACAATCGGGTGAGCGAAAGCTGACCTAAATCATCCTCCCGATAAAGGAAAATAATCGGGTTTGAAGAACGAAAGAGGCTAATCATGGGAAAAGTAATTGGCATTGACCTTGGTACCACAAATTCATGTGTTGCCGTGATGGATGGCGCATCTGCAAAAATTATCGAAAACGCTGAGGGGGCAAGAACTACCCCTTCTATGGTTGCTTTCGTTGATGATGGTGAGCGGCTGGTAGGACAATCAGCAAAACGCCAAGCGGTAACCAATTCGGAAAACACCCTTTATGCTATTAAGCGCCTGATTGGTCGTCGTCATGACGACGCGGCGGCGAAAAAATTTGCTAAACTGATGCCATATAAAACGGTTAAGGCTGATAATGGTGACAGTTGGGTTGAGGTGAATGGCGAAACATATTCCCCTAGCCAAATTTCAAGTTTTATCCTTCGTAAATTGAAAGAAGATGCGGAATCCTATCTGGGCGAGTCGGTTACTGAGGCTGTTGTTACCGTTCCGGCGTATTTTAATGATGCTCAACGTCAGGCAACAAAAGACGCTGGTAAAATTGCTGGTCTAGATGTGTTGCGGATTATAAACGAGCCCACCGCGGCTGCCCTAGCCTATGGCCTTGATAAAAAAGAATCAGGCGTCATTGTTGTTTATGATCTGGGCGGCGGGACTTTTGATGTCTCTGTGCTTGAGGTTGGTGATGGCGTATTTGAGGTGAAATCAACTAACGGGGATACTTTCCTTGGTGGTGAAGATTTCGACCAGCGGATCATTGATTTTCTGGCCGAAGAGTTTCAAAAAGAAAATGGCATTGATTTGCGGTCAGATAAACTGGCGCTTCAACGCCTCAAAGAAGCTGGCGAAAAGGCAAAAATTGAACTTTCCAGCAGTACCCAGACCGAGGTTAACCTGCCCTTTATCACAGCCGATCAGTCTGGGCCAAAGCACCTGAATGTTAAGTTGAGTCGTGCAAAACTAGAGAGTCTTGTTGATGATCTGGTGGAACGTTCGCTTAAGCCTTGCAAAGACGCGCTCAAAGACGCTGGCCTCAAGGCAAGCGATATTGATGAAGTGATTTTGGTCGGCGGCATGACGCGTATGCCAAAAATCATGGAAAAGGTAAAAGAGTTCTTTGGCACAGAACCGCATCGCGGCGTCAACCCTGATGAGGTTGTTGCGGCAGGGGCGGCTATTCAGGGCGGCGTGCTTAAGGGTGATGTGAAAGATGTGTTGTTGCTTGATGTCACGCCACTATCGCTTGGCATTGAAACCCTTGGCGGCGTCTTCACGCGCCTGATTGATCGCAACACAACCATTCCAACGAAAAAGAGCCAGACTTTCTCAACCGCTGATGATAACCAAACCGCGGTGACGATTAGGGTCTTCCAAGGGGAACGTGAGATTGCCGCTGATAATAAATTGCTTGGTCAATTTGATTTGGTTGGTATTCCTGCCGCTCCTCGCGGTATCCCGCAGATTGAGGTGACTTTTGATATTGATGCCAATGGTATCGTTAATGTCAGTGCCAAAGACAAGGCAACAGGCAAAGAACAACAGATCAAAATTCAGGCATCAGGCGGGCTTAACGACGATGATATCGAACAGATGATCAAAGACGCAGAAAGCAACGCTGATGAAGACAAAAAGCGCCGTGAGAAGATTGAGGCTCGCAATCAGGCCGAATCCCTCATCCATGGGGCTGAAAAAACCATGTCTGATCTCGGCGATAAGATTGATGATGATCTAAAATCAGCAACAACTGATGCGATTACTGAACTCAGACAGGCCATTGATGATGATGACGATGAGGCTATTGGTGAGAAGTCACAAGCCCTCAGCGCGCAGATGATGAAGCTTGGTGAGATTGCATATTCCCAACAGGAAGATGACGATTCTGGTGACAGTGACGACAGTGATGATAACTCCGCTGACGACGATAGCGGTGTGGTTGATGCTGAGTTCACCGAAGTTGATGAAAGTGACGATAAAAAATCGGCATCATCCTAATCCTAATGCAGATATTCCACCCTATTCCTTAGCTGTGATGGTGAATGGGGTGGAGGGCATTTGACGCAAAACTAGGTTATTAACGCATGGCTAAAAGAGATTTTTATGATGTGCTAGGTGTCGAAAAAGGCGCTGATGCCTCGACCATCAAATCTGCTTACCGCAAACTAGCCATGAAGCATCATCCGGATCGCAACCCGGACAACAAAGACGCTGAAGAGAAGTTTCGCGAAGCTACTGAAGCCTATGACGTGCTGAAAGATGATCAGAAACGCGCCGCCTATGATCAATTTGGTCATGCCGCTTTTGATGGAAACGGCGGCGGTGGCGGCCCGGGTGGCGGCGGTTTCTCTGGCTTTTCTGCTGGTGGCTTTAGCGATATTTTTGATGAAATGTTTTCGGATTTCATGGGTGGTGGTCGCCGCCAGAGACGCGGTCAACAAAGCCGTAAAGGATCAGACCTCAGATATGATTTGGCTGTTAGCCTAGAGCAGGCTTTTGAAGGTGACACCCAGAAAATCACTATCCCTGTTCCAGCAAGCTGTGATTCTTGTAATGGAAGCGGCGCCGCTAAAGGCAGTAAGCCCACTACCTGTTCTTCGTGTGATGGGCATGGTAAAATCAGAGCTCAGCAAGGGTTCTTTTCGGTGGAACGCACCTGCCCTAGCTGTCAAGGACAAGGTGAGGTGATTAGCCAGCCATGTTCTTCTTGTGGTGGGCAGGGCCGAATTCAGAAAAACAAATCCCTTAATGTGAATATCCCTAAAGGCGTTGATACAGGCACCCGTATCCGGCTTTCTGGCGAAGGTGAGGCAGGGTTGCGTGGCGGCCCATCAGGTGATCTTTACATTTTTATTAATGTTAAAGACCACAGTCTCTTTACCCGTGAAGGCAATAACCTTTTTATGACCATGCCGGTTCCGATGGTTAAGGCTATTCTTGGCGGTACGGTTGATATCCCTAATCTGGATGGTAAAATGGCGCGCGTCACCCTTGATGAAGGCACGCAATCAGGCCATCGCCTCCGGCTTAAAGGTAAAGGTATGCCCGGGCTGCAAGGTCGTGGTCGCGGCGATATGTATGTTGATATCCATGTCGAAACGCCAGTCAATTTGAATAGCCGTCAGAAAGAGCTTTTGTCAGAAATGGAAAAAGCAGGAAAAAATCAGAATCCGGAATCAGACTCTTTCGTCAAGCGTATCAAAAAAATGTTTGGTGAAGGTTAGGCATAAACCTCATTCCTTAAACTATGCTCGCTGTTATCGTCATATCCCTGACGGGATGATAACCTGATGCTTGCTATACCTCCCCTCTCGCGGCTATCATTGCGCTGAAAAGAGGATTTGCTATGACCAGCACAACACTGCATCACCCTATTCGTATTGCCTTGCCCGGCGGGGCTGGCCGCATGGGCCGTATGATCACCCGCCTGATTGCGGAAGATGATCAGCTTGCCCTTGTGGCCTCTAGCGATATGCCTTCATCAAATGATATTGGTCAGGACTTAGGGCTTATCAACCATATGCCTGAAATGGGGGTTGTCCTTTCTGACGATCCTAAGGCGTTGTTTGCCTCTTCCTCTGATGTGTTGATTGACTTTACCTCGCCTTCTGCGACGCTCCAGCATACGGAAATGGCGGCACAACATGGCACAGCTATGGTCATTGGAACGACAGGGCTGAGTGCGTCAGACCGTGAAAAGATATCTCATTTTGCGAAAACAATTCCGATTGTGTTATGCGCTAACACCTCGGTCGGGGTGACATTATTGGCGCAACTGGTTGAACAAGTGGCAAAGCAACTCACGGATGGCTGGGATATTGAAATCACCGAAACCCATCATAAGCATAAGGTCGATGCCCCATCTGGAACTGCTTTAGCCCTTGGTCACGCTGCCGCCAAAGGCCGCGGCGTAGCGCTCGATGATGTGGCCTCAATTGACCGCAACGGGGCAAGACACGATGGCAATATCGGTTTTGCTGTGATGCGTGGCGGCGATGTGGCAGGGGAACATAGCGTCATTTTTTATGGGGATTCTGAACGCATTGAATTAACCCATAGGGCTAATGATCGGGTTATTTTTGCGCGTGGGGCTTTGCGGGCCGCGCGCTGGATCAGTCATCAGTCTGCTGGTCTTTATAGTATGGATGATGTGTTGAAAGCCTAGATCAAGTCGGTGATTAGGCCTGTTCTCGGGCTTGGATCATTTTGGTCAAGGCTTTTGCCACCGCGGGCTTTTCTTGATAGGGCAGAAACCCACCAATTTCGACTTTTCGCCCATGTGATGTGATGTAAAGCTTTTGCCGTGTCAAAAGATGCCGATCATCATCAGGCAGATTATCCTGATCCGTGGCCTCAATATGTACCTTAAGCCATGACAGGGGCAGGCTTTCCACCTCAACACGCCCCATCGCATCAGCGCGTTCAATATAAAGCGAAGGATCAGCGGTGGTGATGCGTTCATAACGTCGTTTTGTGCCTTGGTAATGGTGGCGAAACACCAAAAATACTAATCCGATTTCCAGACCGACAAATCCTACAACAGGCCATGCCCCAAGCAGAAAAAATACCAGTGACATGGCAACACCAGCAACACTGATACCAGCCATTAATATAACCGCAGCCCGTGGTGATAAACTGCAATACGGCCATAGGGTAATGGCGCGGCTTCGGTCAGATTCTGACGTGTGTTGTTCTGATTGGTGTTGGTTTTCCATCTTCATAGAACTTATGATAGAGTAGATCAAAGCCGGGTCAATACGCACAGATGAGGTTATCATGGTCGCGAAAGCCGAAAAGCCATCACCACCAATGACAAAAGCCGCTATTGCCGAGACGTTTTCGCGCTTTGCTAAGACCATGCCAGAGGCGGCAACCGAGCTTAACTTCATTAATCCCTATACCTTACTTGTGGCGGTAACACTGTCTGCACAGGCCACAGATGTTGGTGTTAACAAAGCCACAAAAGCCTTATTTGAAGTCGTGAAAACGCCTGCTGATATGCTGGCCTTGGGTCTGGATGATTTGATCAGCCATATTCGCACCATTGGGCTTTTTAACAGCAAAGCTAAAAATCTGATGGCGATGGCAGAAATTCTGATAAATGCGCATGGCGGAGAAGTGCCAGAAGATCGTGAGGCGCTGGAACAATTGCCCGGCGTCGGCCGCAAAACCGCTAATGTGGTTCTTAACGAAGCCTTTGGTCATCCCACTATTGCGGTTGATACGCATATTTTCCGCGTTGGTAATCGCACAGGCATGGCAACAGGAAAAACGCCGCTTGAAGTCGAAAAAAAACTGCTCAAACACGTCCCTGATGACGCCAAGAAAGAGGCTCATCACTGGCTAATTCTTCATGGACGGTATTGCTGTGTGGCCCGCAAACCAAGATGCGCGGATTGCGTGATTGCGGATTTATGCCGCTATCGAAATAAAACCTCTGCGCCCTCTGCGCCGTAGATAAAGATCAATATTGCGTCAAAGACTTATTTATCAGCTTTACGGCGGGCCAGATCGCGATAGCAAGTTTCGGCATCAATATTTTGATTCTGAATACGGCTTCTGCCATGCCAAGCAATAATCTCAATCTGTGACTGGCGCGGATAAAGCGTGAAATCAACAATACATGATGGCAGACGATATTGATGCACCTCACCTGATCCGTCGCGGCGGATATAATCGGCATTGCCTAATGTGGTGACCAGCTCATCCAGACCCCATCCCATGCTATTAGCAGGATAAAACCGCGGCTCTGGCGCGGAAGGGGGCGGGGCAATCGCGGCGGTATCTAGCGCGCTTAGGGTGGTTTCAGGCACTTTTGCCGGATTGTGGGCTGGCAGATCAGGATCAGCCGTGCTGGCGGCGTCATTGATCGGGGTTGCGGTACTGAGGTCTGGCAGATTCTCATTCGTTGGAATGATGATATCCGAAACGCTGGAAATCAGAGGGGAGCCAACCTCATCAAGGGTTTGACAGGCGGATAACAGGAAAAGCAAAATACACGCTAAAGACTGTCTCAAGGTAATTAATTTCATTGTCATGCGTTGAAATTATATTGGCAATCTAAATAATTCAACATTAAGGTTTGTTTTTTGAAATTTTAAGGAAAAGATTTATGCCAAACTCTGCCGCTATCTTAACAATAGGCAACGCTATTGTTGATGTGATTGCCCAAGCATCAGATGATTTCGTTAAAGATCAGGGTATGATCAAAAACGCCATGAACCTGATTGATGCGGCGCGCGCCGATGACTTGTATCAGGCCATTGGACCTGCAACAGAGAGCTCAGGCGGGTCAGCGGCTAATACTGCTGCTGGTATCGCCTTTTTGGGCGGCAATGCCGGATTTATCGGCAAGGTTGGCGAAGATGCTCTAGGACGGATTTTCAACCATGATATTTCAGCAGTTGGGGTTGATCTTCATGTTGCCATTGACCCCCAGCTTCAGACGGCGTGTTCCTATATTCTAGTAACGCCAGACAAGAAACGCACGATGAACACCTATCTTGGGGCATCTATTGAATTGCGCCCGGATGACATGAACGCCGCGGCTATCGCGGCGGCAGATGTGGTCTATATCGAAGGGTATTTATATGACGCCCCTGCTGGCCCGGCCTGTTGGGATAAGATTGTAGAGATTGCCAAGGCTGCCGGAACAAAGATTGCCATCTCGCTTTCGGATGAATGGTGTGTGGATCGCCACCGTGCGGCGATGGTGGATTTCATCACTCAGCATACGGATATGGTGTTATGCAATCTGGATGAGGCGAAATTGCTTTTTCAGACAGATAAGGAAAATGCCATTCAACAGCTTCGCCAGATGGTGGGTGAGGCGGCCATCACAGATGGCCCTAATGGATCATTGGCGTTTGCAGGGGATGATATGGCAGAAATTGACGCTGATCTGGATATACAGGTGCTAGATACCACCGGGGCTGGCGATCTTTATGCGTCAGGGTATCTTTATGCTCGGCATAAGGGGGCTAGTCTTCAAGATGCAATTAGCCTGGCCCGTTTGACCGCAAGCGAAGTGATTAGCCATATTGGCGCTCGTCCACATACTGACCTAAAACAGATGGCAAGCCAGCATCTCCCAGCCTTATTCACAGATTGAAAAATATCTAGATTGCTACTGGATTGCTACTGGCATTCTCAGTGCTATGGGGTAGGATAGAGACATAATCTGTCCGCATCAAAAGAGCCTAACTTATGCCAGATGAACAGCCAGTACCCTCAAGACGCCCCTCACCGGATACGGATGGCCTCACGCCAGTGATGCAGCAATTTCTTGAGGTCAAATCCCAGCATCCTGATAGCTTATTGTTTTATCGGATGGGTGATTTCTATGAGCTGTTTTTTGATGATGCGGAAATCGCCGCGGCCGCGCTGGATATTACCTTAACCAAACGCGGCAAGGCGGATGGTCAAGATATCCCTATGTGCGGAGTTCCTTTTCACGCTGTTGATGCCTATATGACGCGATTAATCAAACGTGGTTATCGGGTCGCCATCTGTGAGCAAAGCGAAACCCCTGAAGAGGCGAAATCAAGAAAATCTAAAGGCCCGCTGAAACGCGATGTGGTGCGAATAGTAACCCCCGGCACGCTGGTTGAAGATGCGTATTTACCGCCTCGCGAAAACAATTATCTGGTCGCTATGTTTGAGGCGCCAGCCTCATCAGGCAAGGCTTCATCATCCGCTATGGCGGTGGCGGCGGTTGATCTCAGCACAGGGGATATTTTTGTTGAAACCGTGCCGCCAACACAATTTCTGGATTGTCTGGCGCGGCTAAATCCCGCCGAAATTGTC
Organism: Puniceispirillales bacterium (SeqCode); assembly: GCA_965659785.1. Lineage (GTDB taxonomy): Bacteria > Pseudomonadota > Alphaproteobacteria > Puniceispirillales > UBA1172 > UBA12202. The sequence continues at coordinate 8,676 of CBFHXL010000021.1, read as the reverse complement.
ATTAGTGATGGGCAAATAGCCATCAAAGATCGAATGCAGTATGCCGATAGTTGCATCAGCGTCCGCTCAGCGCGTCATTTTGATAGCCAATCAGGCCAAAGGCGACTGGAACAAATCTATCAGGTTGCCACCCTCGAAGGCATCGCTGAACTGGATCGCGGTCAACTGGCAGCGCTTGGCGGGTTGATTGCCTATCTGGATGACACCCAGAAAGGGCGTCATCTGCATCTGAAACCAGTACGCCAAATCAGCCAAGACCGTTATCTGGAAATTGATCCGGCGACGCGCCGTTCGCTTGAATTGACCCGAACCATGGGCGGTGACAAAAAAGGCTCACTCTTGGCAACAATTGATCGCACGATTACCGCCGCTGGGGCGCGGCTTTTGGTATCGCGGCTGACCACACCTCTTAAAACCAGAGAACCGATTGTTGCCAGACTTGATTTGGTAGAAGCCATGCTTGTGGATATGCAGATGGCAGACCGGATCAGAGAAGCGCTCAAATCTATGCCAGATTTGGAACGCGCGCTTAGCCGTTTGGGATTAGGTCATGGCGGGCCGCGTGATCTGGCGGCGATGGCGCATGGTATTATGACAGCAGGTGATATTGCTGATGCGTTGACTACCCGCAAGACCACAGGGCTTGCTGATGATCAACTGGCCAAACTTGCCGCCAGATTATCCGAGGCAGGGGATTTGGCAAACACACTTCGTCAGTCCCTGTCTGATGATTTGCCGTTACTGGCTAGGGATGGCGGCTTTATTCGGGTGGGATGTGATCCGGTTCTGGATGAACTTTTCACTTTGCGTGACGAATCGCGTCGGCTGATCGCTGGTCTGCAACAACGCTATTGCGATGATACAGGCATTGCCAGCCTCAAGATCAAGCATAACAATGTGCTGGGTTATCATATTGAGGTGCGAAGCAATCATGCGGATAAGCTGATGGAAACACCTGATTCCATCTATATCCATCGCCAGACCACAGCCCAAGCGGTGCGCTTTTCAACCGTGGAACTGGCTGATTTAGAAAAATCCATGGCTAAAGCCGCGGATCAAGCCATTGCTCTTGAAGGGGAATGGTTTGCCCGTCTGGTTGATCAGGTCATGGCCTGTCAGGATCATTTGTTAGCGATGGCGGAGGCAGCAGCGCAACTAGATGTGGCAACGGCGATGGCGCGATTGGCAGAAACTTGGCGCTATTGCCGGCCAGATATTCGTGAAGATACCGAATTGGATATCACCGAAGGCCGGCATCCAGTGGTAGAACAAATGCTAGCCTCTGCCCAAGATCATCCTTTTGTTGTGAACTCTTGCCGCCTTAACCCAACAGATAGAGTCTGGTTGCTAACTGGGCCGAATATGGCAGGGAAGTCCACCTTTTTGCGCCAGAATGCCTTGATTACCATTATGGCACAGGCTGGGTTTTATGTTCCGGCGACGTCTGCGGTTATTGGCATGGCAGATCGGGTATTTTGCCGTGTCGGAGCCTCGGATGATCTGGCCTCTGGCCGGTCAACCTTTATGGTGGAAATGGTAGAAACCGCCGCTATTCTCAATCGGTCTAGTGCTAGCTCATTGGTTATCCTTGATGAGATCGGCAGAGGCACAGCAACCTTTGATGGCTTATCACTGGCATGGGCGGTGGTCGAACATTTACATGATGTGGTAGGCGCAAGGGTGTTGTTTGCCACCCATTATCATGAATTATCTGCCCTAGAAGACCGCCTAGATGGGCTAAGCTGTCATGCCATGAAAGTGCGGGAATGGCAGGGGGAGATTGTTTTTCTGCATGAGGTAGGAATAGGTGCCGCTGACCAATCCTATGGCATCCATGTTGCCCGGCTTGCAGGTGTGCCGCCCTTGGTCATTACCCGGGCAGAGCAAGTGCTAGAAACCTTATCCCAAGAAAAATCCCCTACGGGATTAATGGAAGCCCTGCCCTTATTTAATACAAGCCTACCTGTTCAGCCCATGCCCAAAGCAAGCAAAGCTGAAGAAAAATTAAGGGATATTATTCCTGATCAACTGACGCCGATTGAGGCGCTTCAACATCTCTATGCTTTGCGTCAATTGCTGGATGATGAGGAAACATAGACAGAAATAGACACGCTAGGCGCGGATCGGATATAGTTTGCCTTAATGCGTTTCAGTCTGCCCTAGGAGAGCGGAAGCCCAATGGCCGTTGATCAGACCGTTTTGCCAAGCTGGATGCTGGCTTTCTATCCCTTGGAATATGTTCGTGACGTGGGCGATACCGATGCGATGATGGAACGGCTTGATCGGATTAGGGTTGAACACGCTCGCCTTTTCAAAAATCCGGTTAAATCTCGGGCGCAACTTTTACCAGTTTTGAAAACCATGTATGAAACTGGCCGCGATATGTTGAAAACAGCCTTTATGGGTAATAATGATGGCGCCGCTTATTTGGGCGGACACACCATGCTGGTCGATACCCTGATCCAGTTAATCCATGACAGCATGATGGCAACATATCCTCTATCGCGGCGGCCTAGAATTGCCCTTATCGCCACTGGTGGTTATGGCCGTAGTGAGCTATGTCCCCATTCAGATATTGATCTGTTATTCCTGACGGAGGTGAAGCCAGAGGCAGAGGATATTCAGGTCATTGAGTTCATTCTCTATCTGCTATGGGATTTAGGGATGGATGTGGGGCACGCGAGCCGAAGTTTGCGGCAAGCTATTCGTTCTGCCAAAGAGGATTTAACCATTCGTACGGCTTTGCTTGAAGGCCGTCATTTGGCGGGGGATAAGGCGTTATATGATCGTCTCATGAAACAGTTTCGCACAGATATTATGGCCAACACGGCCAGAAGCTTTATTTCTGACAAATTGGATGAACGCGATGCCAGACATAAACGCAGTGACGCACGCCGTTATATGCTTGAGCCAAACATCAAAGATGGCAAGGGGGGATTGCGCGATTTGCATACGCTGTTTTGGATCACCCGATATGGTTTTAACGCCAACAGCGTGCTTGATCTGGTCAACAGCAAGATATTAACTCATACTGAGGCACGGGCGTTTTCCAATGCTCAGAGATTTCTCTGGACGTTGCGGTGTCATATGCATTTGCGAAGTGGCCGCGAAGATGATCGGTTAAGCTTTGACGCCCAGATGGATATTGCTGGCTTGCTTGATTACTCTGACCGAAGCGACAGCAAGGGCGTTGAGCGTTTTATGCGCCATTACTTTTTGACAGCAACAACGGTCGGCAGTCTGACCCGCATATTCTGTGCCGCGATTGCCGATGGTTTCAACAATTCTGCTCGCCGTTTGCGGGACAGGTTGCGATGGTCAAAACCGCCGCATCCTTTTATGTTACAAAGCAACAGCCTTGCGCTTAAACCCGGATTGCGGTTTTCAGATCATCCCCGTGCGATGATGGATGTGTTTCTGTTGGCGCTGGAAACAGGTCAAGATATTCACCCTCAGACCCTGCGGCAGATGGCACGTAAGCTCAACCTTGTGGATGATGATTTTCGGGCTGACCCTGAAAATAACGCGGTATTTCTGTCTATCCTAAGCCATAAGAAAACCCCTGAACGCATCCTACGATTGATGAATGAGGTAGGTATTCTAGGCAAATTTCTGCCAGATTTCGGGCGTATTGTCGCGATGATGCAATACGATATGTACCACAGCTATACGGTTGATGAGCATACCATTTTCGCTATTGGCATCCTGCATCAGATTGAAACAGGGGAGTTAAAGGAAATTGCCCCGGTGGCCTCTCGCGCTGTTAGCAATGTTCAGGAACGGGTGGAACTTTATGTGGCGATGTTGCTTCATGATATTGCTAAGGGGCGTGGTGGTGATCATTCCATCCTTGGGGCAGAGGTGGCACGGCAGGTTTGCCCTCGGCTTGGTTTGGATGAGGCGGCAACGGAAACAGTGGTCTGGCTGGTGCGGTATCATTTGCTGATGAGCGAAACTGCCTTTCGATATGATCTCAATGATCCAGCAACGATTGAACGCTTTGCCGAAGCCGTGCAATCACCAGAACGCTTGAACTTGCTGTTGGTTTTGACAGTGGCGGATATTCGTGCGGTTGGCCCGAATGTCTGGAACGGATGGAAAGCAGCACTGATGCGGGATTTATATAATCGCACCATGGCGGTTTTGCTTGGCGGTGACGCGGTGGCGGTGGCGGATAGGATGGCGGTGACGATGGGTGAAGAATTGCGCCAAGCGCTAAAGCCGTTAGACCCCTACTGGACCGAGGAAAATATCGCCGCGCATCTTGGCGTGTTCTATCCCAGTTATTGGAGCAGTTTTGACGCTGCCTCGTGTTTGCGCCATGCTGAAATGTCGAGACAATTTAGTCAATCTGATACGCTTGTCGGTATAAGTATGACGCCGGATCAAGCCAGAAACGCTACTGAAATTGCCATTATAACGGCGGATGACGCTGGTCTGTTTTCACGTATCGCTGGCGGTGTTGCCGCTTGCGGTGCAAGCATTGTGGATGCCCGGGTCACGACCCGAAAAGATGGCTTGACCCTTGATGTGTTATGGGTTCAAAACGCTGACAAACAGGCTATTACCGAAAAAGCAGTGCTGTCGCGCATGAAAACAACCCTAAAAAAAGCCATGGTTGGTCAACTGGATATTACCGCCGCGGTTGAGGCCAGATGGCGGCAAACCCCTTCTCGTATCCGCCGCATCTCTGCCCCTGCTAGGGTGCTGATAAACAATAAGATCAGCTCAACTCATACCATTATGGAAATTAATGGCAAGGATGCCCCTGGCTTGCTCTATCGGATCACACGCACCATCGCTGATCTGGGGGTTCAGATTCAAACCGCAAGTGTTTCCACCTATGGCGACAGAGTGGTGGATGTGTTTTATGTTAAGGACAGTTTTGGGTTAAAAATTGAAAGCGAAAGCCGGATCAAAACGATTAGGGAAACCCTACTTAAGGTGCTTGAAGATAGTGACCCGGCCAATCAGGTGGCGGCATGAGAACAGCATCAGGCCTGCTATCGGCTTTTAGCCGGATTAGCGTATTTACGGCCCTTAGTCGGATATTAGGATTTACCCGAGATATTATTCTGGCGGCGGTGCTTGGTATTGGGCCCGTGTCTGATGCGTTTTTTGTTGCATTCAAATTGCCAAATCTGTTTCGCCGCTTAACCGCTGAAGGCGCGATGACTAGTGCCTTTCTTCCCGGCTATACAGGGGTTGAACAAAATAAAGGTAAGCAACAAGCGCAACGCCTTGCTGGTGAGATTCAATCCATGCTGGTCTGGGTGTTGTTGCTAATCCTTGTGGTCTTTGAAATCTTTATGCCCTATGTCATCACGGCCATGGCCCCGGGATTTTCTATGGGATTTTCTGCGGGATTTTCTATTGATGGTGATGTGTCGCGTTTTGATGGATGTGTGCATCTAGCCCGACTAACCATGCCTTATCTGCCCATGGTGTCGCTTCTGGCATTATGGATTGCCATTGGCAATGTGTATGGTCGATTTTCCCTAGGCGCATCAGTGCCAGTGATCATGAATATGGTCATGATTAGTGGGGCGCTTTTGGCATGGGCTATGTGGCCTGATCTGAATCAAGAAAGCCTAGGTTATGAAAGGGCAAGCATCATTGCCCTGTCAGTTGCGACGGGCGGGGTGGTAAAACTTTTGGTTATCGGCACGATGTTATGGCGGATGAAATGTCTGCCGCCAGTTTATATTATCCCGCGGCTTAGCCCAAACAGCCGAATCTTGTGGCGGCGTTTTTGGCCTGCGGCGCTTGGCTCTGCCGGAACCCAGATCAATTTGTTGATCGATACGATTCTGGCCTCACTTTTACCGATAGGGGCTATTTCTCAACTTTACTTTGCTGACCGGATTGCACAATTACCTCTTGGTGTTGTTGGCATTGCCCTTGGCGTTGCCTTATTGCCAACCTTGTCTCGGCTTGAGCAGGTTGAGATAGTAGATAAAGCCGCGGTGCGCCAAGTGCTTCGCCGTGGGGTTATTATCGGTATGCTAGCGGCGTGTCCGGCGCTGGCAGGTATCATGGCGATTTCTGATCATTTGATCAGGGGATTATTTGCCTATGGGGCCTTTGATCCCGCGATGGTGTCATCAACGGCGGCGGTACTGATGGCCTATGGCGCAGGGATACCAGCGTTTATTTTGGTCAAGACCTTTCAACCGTCATTTTACGCCGCAGGCGATACAGCAACGCCGATGCGGATTACTATTATGTCGGTAGTGATTAATATTGTCCTTAGCATTATCCTCATGCAAGTCATGGGGGCGGCAGGTTTGGCGCTCGCCACATCAATCAGTTTATGGGTATCAACGCTAATGCTTATGTTCATGTTATGGCAACGGGATCGCCTTGATGTTTCTGTGCTTTATCCTGTTGTCAAAATTGCTATGGCGGCGGCGGTGATGGCGGCAGGGCTTTGGATGATGAGTTCTTATCTCATGGATGGGGTTGTGGCATGGCAGGCCTTGGCGATATTGATGCTTGCAAGTGCAGGAATTTATCTTCCGCTTATTTATGTCATGGGGGTTTGGCGCGGTCTAAAGGGTTGACCAGCACTGCGGCATAGCCTAAGGGGTTGAAGCATGCGCCAATCGGCAACAGAGATATGAACGAAAAGTAAAGCAGGGCAAGAAGATGAACAGGATTTTTTCTGGCATACAACCAACCGGAAATTTGCATCTCGGTAATTATCTAGGGGCGATCAAAAATTGGGTGGAATTACAACATCAGTTTGAATCGATTTACTGTGTTGTGGATTTGCACGCTATCACCGTCCCTCAAGACCCTGCGCTTTTGCGAACCTCAACCCTTGAGGTGACAGCTAGTCTTCTGGCGGCAGGAATTGATCCAAAACAGGCGATTATTTTTAACCAGAGCCGGGTGCCGCAACACGCTGAGCTGGCATGGATTTTTAATTGTGTGGCGCGACTTGGTTGGCTTAACCGCATGACGCAATTCAAAGAAAAAGCTGGCAAGAACCGTGAAAACGCAAGTGTTGGCCTGTTTGCTTATCCAGCCCTTATGGCGGCAGATATTCTGGCCTATAAGGCCACCCATGTGCCAGTAGGTGAAGACCAGAAACAGCATCTTGAGCTAACCCGTGATATCGCTGGGGCCTTTAACGCCATGGTAGATGAGGAGTTTTTCCCCTTGCCTGAGCCGCAAATTCTAGGTCAGGCCACTCGTGTGATGAGCCTTCGGGATGGGTCCTCAAAGATGAGCAAGTCTGACCAATCCGATTACTCACGCATCAATTTAAATGATGATGCTGACACTATTTCCCAAAAAATCCGTAAAGCCAAGACAGACCCTGACCCTTTGCCAGAGACCATGGAGGGGCTTAACGACCGAGCTGAGGCCAGAAATCTTGTGACGATTTATGCGGCCCTTGCCGATTGTTCCACCCAAGAGGTATTGACGGACTTTGCTGGTCAAGGCTTTGGTGTGTTCAAACCTGCGCTAGTTGATGTCGCCGTGGCTAAACTAGCGCCAGTGACCATGGCCATGCGGCAATATATGGATGATCCGTCTTATGTTACGGCAGTGTTGGATGAAGGCGCAGAACGCGCCCATGCGATTGCCAGACCGATTATGCAGGATATCCGCGAAAGGCTAGGTTTTGTTGGTAATAGTCTGGGATAAGCACCTTGCCCGGTTTTAGCGAACTTGTAACTTCGTGAAAAATACATATATCAATGCAAAGGGAGACAGAAGAAAATGTTTATCCAGACCGAAGACACACCCAACCCATCGACGTTGAAATTCATTCCGGGCAAAACCGTCATGGAACAAGGGACGGCACAATTTACATCTATTGGGGAGTCGTCGTCTTCGCCATTGGCGCGCCGCCTGTTTGCGGTGGATGGCATCACTCAAGTCTTTTTTGGTCACGATTTTGTTTCTATCACCAAGGCAGAAAGCCATGACTGGTTCACCATAAAGCCCGGCGTATTAGCCGCCATTATGGAACATTATGCTAGTGGTATGCCTGTGCTGGAAGGCGAGGCAGATGACCATGATCACGATCATGATGATGGCGAAGACAGCGAAACCGTATCTCAGATCAAGCATCTTCTCGATACCCGGGTGCGTCCAGCGGTAGCTATGGATGGCGGCGATATTGTTTTCAAATCTTTTGAAAATGGTGTTGTTACGCTTTATATGCGCGGTGCCTGTCAAGGTTGCCCCAGTTCAACAGCAACGTTGAAAATGGGTATTGAAAATATGCTAAGGCATTATATCCCCGAAGTTCAGGAAGTCATGGCCGATAATGGTTAGAACATAACAGGATCGGATACGCTAATGGCAGACCTCAACCTTGAACATAAGCGCTGGTCGGCCACCTCATGGTTTCTTGGTGTATTACTAATCCTTATTATAGGCCAGATGGCGTTGATACTTGGCGCTGGCATATCTTATGTGCCGATTAAATCTGGCTATTATGAACCCCTTGCTAATGATCCGTCTGTTGCCGCATCCCCCTCGCGAGAGAGGCTGTTATGGCTGGAAACTCAACTTGCGCCCCCGCCTCTGTTGGTTTGGTCTGATACCCCGCCGGATTTTGATTTTGCTGGTGTTCTGACCACAGATGAAGATACTGGGGGCGTTGCTGGTGATCTGTTGTCCGAACAGACTAATAGTGATCAGGCAGAGCAAGGTGAT
>CBFHXL010000020.1:0-36924 GCA_965659785.1 Puniceispirillales bacterium (SeqCode) | reverse complement strand
GTTCTGATCTTGCTGATTACACGACTTTTGAGCAGTGGAGCTCAGAAGGCAGTATCGAAAGCGCCAAGAGGGCAGAAAACCGCGCTCGTACCATGCTTTCGCAATATGAAGCGCCAGAGCTTGATCCCGCGATTGATGAGGCTCTCATTGCCTATAAATCTAAGCGCATGGAAGAGTTGCCTGATAGCGAGTTTTAATCCACTAACTTTATAACCGTCCTGCTTGTCTGATAGGATTAGGCAGGACGGTATTCAACCCCGTATTCCACCCCAGAATCGACCAGAAGCGCCACAAGATACGGCATAAAGCTGGACCGACCGATCAAAGTGATCTGATCATCCGTGTTAGCCATCAGGATAACGCCAGCATGACCAAGAATGGTCTGTGCCGCATGACCAGCCTTAAAGCTAGATTGATCCAGATCAATCGCGCAATGTTTTGCCAGCACATCGCGGCAGGTCTTACCACTGATTGTTAGAACACCCATGGCACTGCTAACCTCAGTCGTTGCGATATGACCAGCATTAGCGGTTTCAAGCGCGGCGGTGATGGTGCTTGCTGTTCCTGCTTCAGCCATGATCAGCCATTCATCAGGCCCAAGGCAGATAATCGCCCGATCACCTGATTTCAGAAATTGATTAGCAGGCGCAAACCCATTGCCAGCAATTTTCTTTAGAATTGTACTGATTTTGCGGTTGTCGTTCTGACACCGCAGATTGATCAAATCCATGGGGCCAGCGTCGCGGATGGTCACTTTTCCGGGCGAGCCTTTAGGGGTTTCATGACTTTGCCGAGGAATGTCAGCAAGGGGTGACTGGCCGGGCAATACGGCAGAACTAACCATTGATCCGATCTCCTTTTGGGTCATAAAATACAGTGTCTGTGATCACCGCCTTAATAGGCTTACGGCCATCAATCATCGGGAACCAGACGGTTTGGCCTTTCATGGCATGACCATTTTTAAGCAAGCCCATCGCAATCGAATGACCAAGATTAGGTGAGTAATAGGATGATGTCACCTGACCTAGCATGTCCATAGGATAGGACTGGTTCGGGTCAAGCACCGCGTGGGCGCCTTCAGGAATAACCACCTTGGGGTCTTCGGTTTTAAGGCCAACCAACTGTTTGCGATTGGTTAGCGCCATGCTTGCACGTTCCAACGCCCGCTTGCCGATAAAGTCTGATTTCTTTTTTGAGACAATCCAGCTCATCCCCAGATCATGAGGATTAACCGACCCGTCGGTTTCCTGCCCGACAATGATAAAGCCTTTTTCCGCGCGCAGAACATGCATCGCCTCAGTCCCATATGGGGTAATGCCAAAGGGTTCACCAGCTTCCATCAGATGCCGCCACAATGCCAATCCGTGTCTGGCTTTGATATTGATCTCAAAGCTAAGCTCACCGGTAAAGGAAATGCGGAAGATCCGCACAGGCAAGCCTGCCAGAGTAGCATCCTGATAACTCATAAAGGGGAAGTCGGCATCATTAAGCGAGACTGAACATCCTGCCGCTTCAAGGATTTTACGAGCATTAGGGCCAGATATCGTTGTCACTGACCATTCTTCAGTAACACTGGTCAGATAGACTTCTAATTCTGGCCATTCGGTCTGAAGCCATTCTTCAAGCCATCCCAACACCCCTGCGGCGCCGCCCGTGGTGGTGGTCATGTGAAAGTGGTTTTCGCCTAGCCGTGTGGTCACACCATCATCCATGACCATACCGTCATCTTTTAGCATCAGACCATAACGGCAAGCCCCAACTTTAAGAGACGTCCAAGCATTGGTATAGACCCGGTTAAGAAACTCTGCCGCATCTTTGCCGCGGATATCAATCTTGCCAAGGGTTGACGCATCAAGGATACCAGCATGGGAACGCGTGGCTTTGACTTCACGCATCACCGCCTCATCCATGGTTTCGTTGCCTTTGGGGTAATACCAAGCACGCATCCATTGGCCAACATGTTCATATTTGGCGCCATGGTTGCGGTGCCAACTATCCATCCGGGTCAGGCGTTCTGTATCAAACAGCCCCTTAATTTCGCGTCCAGCAATGGTCCCGAAGGTTGTGGGGGTATAAGGATAACGGAATGTGGTGGTGCCAACCTCAGGAATAGGCTTGCCCAACTGATCGGACAGAATTCCCAAGGCGTTAATATTGGACATTTTGCCCTGATCTGTTGCCATGCCATTGGTGGTGTAGCGTTTGACGTGCTCAACGGAATGATAGCCTTCGCGCACAGCCAGTTTAATATCGCTAGCAGTCACATCGTTTTGGAAATCCACGAAAGCCTTTGGTTCTTGGCCGGGGACAGCATCACTTGGCATTTTCCATAAGACATGAGGGCGAATAGCCACATCTGGCTCGCTCACCTCTGGTAGGGCGGCAGGCTTAGCTTTATGGCCAGTAGCGGTGGCAGCATCAGCACCAGCCGTAGCCCCATCCTGCATAGCATCAGCGACACCAAAGATGCCATTGCATCCGCCAACGCATATCGCGGCTTCATGATAGGCGGAAGGACGGAAACAGACCTGTTCTTCATCCCAGCGGATTTTGCCCCGTGCCTGTGAGTGTAAGTTCACCACAGGGGTGAAGCCGCCAGACATCGCCACCAGATCAGCATCAATATAAAAGGGCTGACCTGATACTTGGCCTGTTGACGGGTGAATTGCCGCAATTTTAATCGAACCAACATGGCGTGTGCCTTTGGCATCTAGCACAGCATGGCCATTATAGACAGTAATCCCGGCCTGCATGACTTGGCTAACCAAAACAGACGAAGGCGCCGGACGCTGATCCACCACTGCGGCTACTTTTACCCCAGCATGGTGAAGCGCCAAGGCGGTTTTATAAGCATCATCATTATTGGTATAAACAACGGCGCGGTGACCGGGGATAACCGCATAACGGTTGATATAACTGCGGACAGCGCCAGCCATCATCACGCCGGGCTTATCATTGCCGCCAAAAACCAATGGCCTTTCATGAACCCCTTGGGCTAGCACAACGTGCTTGGCCCTAATCTTCCACATCCTCTGGCGCGGCAAATGCGCAGGGTGTTCTGGTAAATGGTCACTTACCTTTTCAGCTAAGGTCAGAAAGTTCTGATCCATATAGCCAAAGCATTGGGTCCGTGTCATCAGGGTCACATTGCTTAGGCTGGTGAGCTCTTTGATAGTAGCCGCGATCCACTGGCTTGCAGGCTTGCCGTCAAGGTTGGTGTCAGCTTCGGATAGCATCCATCCCCCGAACTCTGCCCCTTCATCAACAATCATTACCCTTGCCCCGGAACGTCCGGCGCTGAGGGCCGCGGATAATCCGGCAACACCGCCGCCAACGATCAACACATCAACATGACGATGGGTTTTCTCGTAACGGTCGGGGTCATTATGGTCGCTAGCGGCTTTACCAAGGCCAGCGGCGCGGCGAATCACAGGCTCATAAATATTTTTCCAGAACATGGCTGGAAACATAAAGGTTTTATAATAGAAACCAGCAGGAAACAGGCGCCCAATAACAGAATTGATCGCACCGATATCAAAACCAAGCGAAGGCCAGCGGTTTTGACTTACGGCTTTCAATCCATCATAGAGACTAACTTCGGTAGCGCGGATATTTGGTGCTTGATAGGCACCGTCACCGATTTGCATAAGCGCATTAGGCTCATCATAACCGGCAGTGAGGATACCTCTTGGGCGGTGATATTTGAATGATCGTCCAACCAGATGAATGCCATTAGCCAAGAGAGCAGAGGCGAGCGTATCGCCCTCATAGCCCATCAATCGCTTACCATCAAAGGTGAAGGCAACGGGTTTCTGGCGGTTGATATGACCGCCATCAGCTAGACGCATGTCACCTTGTTTTTTGGGTGTTCTGCTCATGCCTTGCCTCCTTTGTTTTGAGACGGCTTCGCCGCGGCTTCTGATGCGGTTTTGCGGCGCCATGATCCAGCATAAGCGGCTTTGCCAGCGTCTGTTTTTGGCAGGCTTCCCATGGGATAAATTTCTATAAACTCATGGCTGACGGTATCGCGGGCGGCATTAAACCATTTCCGGCAACCGGCATCGTGGCACCACCGTTCCAGAAAAACCCCTTTCGGATTATCACGCCAAAACAGGTATTCCGCGAACTCAGCATCAGTGATGCTATTTTCAGCAAGGGGGCGTGCGATATGGGCTTCTCCACCACAGGAAAATTCCGTTTCATCGCGTGGGCCGCAATGGGGGCAATTAATCAGCAACATGGCTTTCTATCCCTCTTCTGTTCGATCTAGTGGGCAACGCCAGCCGCGCCATGCTCATCAATAAGCAGGCCAGTCTGAAAACGGTCAAGCGTGTAGGGGGCGGCGATCTTATTTGGCTGATCATTGGCAATCAGATCAGCAAAAACATGACCAGAACCCGGGGTTGCCTTAAAGCCACCAGTTCCCCAACCACAGTTAAAATAAAGCCCTTTTACATCAGTTTTGGAAATGATCGGTGAGGCATCAGGGCAAGTGTCAACAATACCGCCCCAATGCCGCAACATCCGCAAGCGAGACAAGATGGGGAAAATCTCAACCGCGGCGGCAATCATATGTTCAGGCACAGGGAATGATCCGCGCTGGGCATAGGAATTGTATTTATCCACACCGGCACCAAGCACCATTTCGCCCTTATCAGATTGGCTGATATACATATGCACAGCGTTAGACATGATCACTGTGTCCAGTTCAGGCTTAATCGGTTCAGATACCAGCGCCTGTAAAGGACGGCTAGCAATAGGCAGGCGCACATCGGCCATAGCCCCTAAGACAGAGCAATGCCCAGCGACAACACAGCCAACTTTAGGGGATTTGATAAAGCCTTTGGTGGTTTCAACACCCTCAATGCGATTTCCCTTACGGCGCAGGCCAGTGACTTCGCAATTCTGGATAATATCAACACCAAGGTCATCTGCCGCTCTGGCATAGCCCCATGCTACGGCATCATGGCGCGCTGTGCCGCCACGGCGCTGTAAAAATCCACCCATGACTGGATAGCGGATGGACTGATCAATATTGATCATGGGGACTAATTTTTTAATCTGATCAGGGTTGAGGACATCACTGTCAATGCCATTAAGCCGGATCGCATGAACCCGGCGGGACATTTCGCGCAATTCATGCCAGCTATGGGCAATGGTAAGAACGCCGCGTTGGCTAAACATCAAGTTAAAGTTCAGGTCTTGGGTCAGGCCTTCCCATAACTTAAGCGCATGATCATAAATCGCCGCGCTTTCGTCCCACATATAGTTGGACCGGATAATGGTGGTATTGCGCCCGGTGTTACCGCCGCCTAGCCAGCCTTTTTCCACTACGGCAATATTGGTCATGCGGTGAACCGCCGCCAGATAATAGGCCGTTGCTAGACCATGGCCACCGCCGCCAATAATAATGGCGTCATAGGATTTCTTTGGTTCAGGCGAACGCCATGCGCGTTGCCAATCTTGATGATAGCTCCGCGCGTTTCGCAACAAAGAGAAAATCGAATATTTGGGTTTGCCGCCGGGTAATCTTCTTGCCCCACGATCAGGACTTTCAGCCATGGTCTGCCCCTTCTCACAAATCGGAATATGTTGAATGGTGTGATTATGCCAAAAAAGTTATATTAACCTGTCTTGCTGACGACAGGTGATACTGCATCGCCGACACATTAATCAACCCTTTTTTGTGATCGGGCAAGCGATTGGGCCATTTGTGATTATGGCTTGCTCAGCTCTAACCGATGTGATGATAGGGTTAGAGCCAAAAAATACAAATAGATGATGGCAAAGGGCGGGTTTTGCCCTTATGATTTGATTAGGATTTAAGCCACCTTACGACCTTGAGGAATTATCATGCCCGTCCATAATGCAATCGCAGATCAAGCTGAGGATATGCGCCAATGGCGTCATCATTTGCATAGCCATCCAGAATTGGCGTTTCAGGAACATAAAACCGCTGACTTTATTGCTGAAAAACTCGAATCTTTTGGCGTTGAGGTGCATCGTGGTCTGGCAGGAACAGGGGTTGTGGGCTTCATTCGCGGTCGCGGCGATAGCCAAAAGATGATTGGTTTAAGGGCTGATATTGACGCTCTCCCCATTCATGAGGAAAACACCTGCGATCATAAGTCCCAACATTCTGGTGTCATGCATGCTTGTGGTCATGACGGGCATACCGCGATGTTGCTAGGCGCGGCTAGGCATCTCGCGGAAAACCCTCATTTTGATGGTAATGTGGTAGTGATTTTTCAACCAGCCGAAGAGGATGGCGGCGGCGGCAAAGTGATGTTGGATGATGGCTTGCTGACGCAATTTCCTGTTGATACCATTTGGGGTATGCATAATTGGCCGGGGCTTGATGTTGGGCAGGTGATGATTCATCGCGGCGCTTCAATGGCGGCGGCGGATAGCTTTGATATCAAACTCACCGGGCGTGGCGGCCATGCCGCGATGCCGCATGAAACCGCTGATCCTATTTATGCGGCGGCGGCCTTAATTCAGGCTCTGCAATCTGTGGTGTCGCGGCGCTTGAACCCCTTTGATGCGGCGGTGGTTTCCATCACCCAATGCCATAGCGGTTTTACCCATAATGTGATCCCGGATGAGGCCTTTATTCAAGGCACGGCCCGTTATTTCAACCCAGATTTAGGCCAGAAAATCCGCGCTGATATGGAACAGATTATCAATCAGGTGGCATCTGCCCATGGCTGTTCGGCGCAATTTGACTGGAATGATGGTTATCCGCCAACAATTAATGATGCGGCGGCGGCGGAACGCGCGGCTTTGGCGGCGGCGGATGTTCTGGGGTCGGGGTCTGTGGTCATGGACCCGCCACCGTCTATGGGGGCGGAGGATTTTTCCTATATGCTAGATGCCCGTCCGGGGGCCTATATCTGGCTTGGGGCAGGGCACCCCGGTGATGGTGCGATGCTTCATAATGCCCGTTTTGATTTTAATGACGCGCTGCTACCTCTTGGCGCCAGTTATTGGGTGTCATTGGTTGAACGCGAATTAGGGACTGGCGGTTAGCGCACTTTGACCAGATCGTTCCACCGGGTTGTATAAGACGGTGAGCGAAATTGCTGACGCATTTGCCATGACGGCTTGGTCGGGGCGTTGGTGTTGCGGCTTGGCATGACGCCTTCGCTAGCGTGAAATAGCGTGCCGCGCCCCATCGCCGCGTTGACTTGATCTAACATCGCCATGCGCCGACGGCTAGCGGCATTTTGGGCAAGGTGGGATTGGGTGCTGTCCGGGGAATCAAGCCGCCATAGGCTTTTTTGTTCCCTGCCATCACTCACCAGATCGGTCAGCATAACCCCAGCCTTATGATAGCGAAAACCGGGGCGGTAAAGTTGCCGGATCGCCTTGGTGGCGGCGGCAATAAGGGTGCTGGTATCGGCAATAGGTTCATCAAATCGCATCAAGGCGGCGTTGCTATATTGGGGGTCTTGTGGGCGAAACCGATTGGTGCGGATAAAAACATAAAGCCCTGTTGCTAGACTGCCTTGTTTGCGCAGCTTTTCTGCTGCCCTGGCGGTATAACTGGCGGCGGCTTCCTCTAGGCTGGCGCGGTCACTAATCAGGCGGCCAAAACTGCGTGATGACATAATGTTCTGTTTTGCCTGCACGGTTTCGATATCAAGGCAAGAGCGCCCATTTAATTCATGCACGATGCGTTCGCCTACCACTGATAGTGCCTTACGGATTTGCCGAGGGTCAGCCTGTTGTAAGCGTAACGCGGTAGTGATGCCCATCTCGCGTAAGCGTTGCCCCCAACGTTTGGATATCCCCCAGATATCCTCAACTGCGATATCGCCCAGCACACGTGGCATCAAAACCGGATCAGTCATCATATAAACGCCATCACTGGCATATTTCTTTGCAATACGATTAGCCAGCTTAGCCAGAGTTTTGGTTGACGCTAGCCCGACCGAAACAGGAATCCCTGTCCATTGCCGAATTGCTTGCCGCATTTGCCGCATCTGTTCAGGGAGACAGGCAGTATCATAGCCATCAAAGCCTAAAAACGCCTCATCAATAGAATAAATTTCTACATCTGGCGTGAACTGGCTTAAGGATTCCATCACCCGACCGGACATATCCCCATAAAGCGGATAATTTGATGAAAACACCTGCACCTGATGCCGCCGCATCATGGCGGTGTATTCATGCACTGGCGCCCCCATGGGAATCCCTAGGGCTTTTGCCTCATCCGAACGGGCAATAACACAGCCGTCATTATTGGATAACACCACCACAGGTCGCCCTATCAACGACGGATCAAAGACGCGTTCGCAAGACACATAGAAATTATTGCAATCCACCAGCGCAAACAACATGGCTAAACGCTATGGATCACATTAGTAACAACACCCCAAATCACCATATTGGTTTCATCGGTAACGGGAATCGGATCATAACGGTCATTTTCGGGCATTAGCATGGTTTGGCCTGATTTATGGTGCAAGCGCTTGACCGTAAGCTGCCCATCAATCGCGGCAATAACAATTTTGCCGTGGCGAGCCTCAAGGCTACGATCTACCACCAGAATATCATCTTCATGAATACCTGCTTTGATCATACTGTCACCGCTAACCCGAACAAAGAATGTTGCCGCTGGATGCTTGATCAGATGATCATTGAGATCAAGGCTGCCCTCAAGATGATCATCGGCTGGTGAGGGGAAACCCGCGGCGACGGCACAACTGAATATTGGCAGGGCTTGTCTGCCGCCAGTGGCGACATATTCCATCACTTCATCAATCATGCTGATGGGCAGACGAACAGGTTTTGTTGCCTCACCATAACGCCCTTGGCCAGTTGGTCGTCCTGCCCCGGGTCTAGCCCCGCCTCGCCCCTTTTTTGGGATTACGGTTGGGGGGTATCCTTTTGATGTCGATGATGTTGTCATAATATTACCTGACTGATAAAGCACATATTCAAACCATATTAGAATATTGTACTTTATTCAAATGTCAAGTAGGACAATGGCTCAAAACACAAGTGGATGATTACCCGGACTGCTGAATCTCTGGGATAGCAACACAGGAAATGCCTTTGCGGAAAAGCTGAAGACAGGCTTGTCTAGCGATAGATTCGTCAAATCCGTCAAAATGCACCTGCCAAAGCGTTAAGGTGCCATAGCGAATCTGGCGCAGATGCGCAGGTTGTTTGGATAAGATGCCATCCGCGGCTTCACGCGCATCTCTGGCGGCACGATGGGCGCTAGCTTGGCGCTCATAACTGCCAACTTGGATGCCCCAACTGATAATTTTGGTGTCTTCAACCGGGGCTGGATCAGCAAGTTCAGGTCGTGGCGGCGGCACGGATACCGCGACCGCCAATTCCCCTGATGCGTTGTCCCGACTCACCGTCAAGACATTTGGTTTTGGTGGCGGCGGTGTAACGGCTGTTGGGGCAGAGGGTTTCTTTTGTGGCACAAGCGTGGTTTCAGCATATTGTGGAATGCGAGCAAATTGTTTATCCAGCAAATGCACCATATGTTGATCGCGTGATCGGCCTGTCCGCCCACCAAACACAACCCCTACAAGGCGGATGCCGCGGCGTTCCACGGTAGCCACCAGATTAAAACCAGAGGCATTGATATAGCCAGTTTTGATGCCGTCCGTGCCAGAATAACTGCTGAGGAGGGTGTTGTGGTTTTTGAAGCGGCGCCCATTATATTCAAAGGATTTCGTTTTGAAGAGATGGAAGTAATGGGGAAAATCGCGCCGGATGGCAATGGCAAGTTTGGCCATATCACGCGCGGTGGATTTCTGTTGAGAATGGGGTAGGCCTGATGCGTTGCGAAAGGTCGTCCGGCTCATCCCCAAGGCACGCGCCTTACGCGTCATTTTCTTGGCAAAGGCTCTCTCACTTTTTGCCAGATGTTCAGAAACCACGGTAGCGACATCATTAGCGGATTTGGTGATCAGCGACATAATAGCGTTTTCAACGGTAATATAACTTCCCGGTTTTAGGCCTAGCTTTGATGGTGAACGGCTAGCTGCTAGTTTGCTAACCTTCATCTTGGTGTTCATCCGCACTTGGCCATTATCCAAGGCCTCAAACAGCATATAAAGCGTCATGATTTTGGTCAGGGAAGCAGGATAGAGCTGTTTATCGGCGTTGCGTGAATACATGACCTCGCCCGTGGTCTCATTGACGACGATGGAGGCATATTTCGCCTGAGCAACAGAGCCAAACCCCGCCACTAGCGCAACAACCGCAATCATGAGAACAATGAGGCGTTTCATCAAAAGACCTTATCTTGAGAATATCTGGAATTCCGCAAAACCATATCCTGACATGATATTAGCACAGACCTGTTTTCAGTCAACGCGAGCCGAGGGAAAATCGTGCTGAAAGCGGTGTGAAAATTCAGAATAAAAAGACCAGAAGCCAAAGAAAGGCGCAGATATGACCATTTCATGAAAAACTGTGAGAAAATGATTAGATTTTTCATCCAAGGGTCTTTCATTACAAGAAAATATGATCATATAATTCATTATGGAAACGTATCTCAACATTATGCAACAGTTATGCCAGCCGCATCCGGTTTTATCGCAAACGCGATTGTCGTCAGATCACGATAACGATGACAAAAAACCAAGTGATGTGACCGTTCTGGAAACAAAACCAAAAATCAAACGGCCATCCCTATATAAGGTGATCATGCTGAATGACGATTTCACGCCGATGGAATTTGTCATTCATGTGTTGCAGTTGTATTTCCGCAAATCTCAAGATGAAGCAACCCAGATCATGCTCCATGTGCATCAACGTGGGGTCGGCGTTTGTGGGCTTTATACCTATGAAGTGGCGGAAACCAAGGCCTCGCAGGTCATGGACTTAGCTCGAAAAAATCAACACCCCTTGCAGTTACAGTTGGAAAAGGAATAACCTCATGCTCTCACAAGAACTTGAAGAAACCCTGAAACGCGCAATGGGTTTAGCCGCTACAAAGGGGCATGAATACGCTACGCTTGAACATCTCTTATTTGCGCTGACCGAAGATAATGACGCGCTTGAGGTGCTTAGTGCCTGCAATGCGGATATTGACGATTTGCGTCAGAATCTGATGCTTCATATTGAACAATCGCTTGAGGCTATTCAAGATGAGCGTATTGAAACTCGCCCAACCAACGGCTTTCAACGTGTGTTGCAACGGGCGGTGATCCATACCCAATCTTCTAACCGCGAACGCGCGACAGGGGCGAATGTTTTGGTCGCCATGTTTGCGGAACGGGAAAGCCACGCTGTCTGGCTGTTGAACCAACAGGATATCAATCGCATTGATGTGGTGAGTTATTTGAGCCATGGGATTGCTAAAAATCCTGCCTTCAACAGCGAAGGTGACGGCATTGATGGTGCTGATCTCAAAGAAGATGAGGTGAACAAAAAAGAAGACGCGCTTACAGCCTATGCGGTTAATCTGAACGAAAAGGCAAAAAGCGGAAAGATTGATCCCCTTATTGGACGCCAAAAAGAGGTAGATCGTACCATTCAGGTGTTATGCCGCCGGACGAAAAACAACCCTTTGCTTGTTGGCGATAGTGGCGTTGGCAAAACCGCCATTGCAGAGGGATTAGCACGCAAGATTGTTGAAAAAGCGGTGCCAGAGGTGCTAGAAGGCGCCACCATTTATTCTCTTGATATGGGGGCATTACTGGCAGGCACGCGGTACCGCGGCGATTTTGAGGAACGGCTTAAGGCGGTCATGAAACAAGTCGCCAAAAATGATCAGGCTATTCTTTTTATTGATGAAATTCATACCATTATCGGGGCTGGCGCAACCAGTGGCGGTGCTATGGATGCCTCAAATCTCTTAAAGCCAGCGCTTCAAGAGGGTAGCCTCAGATGCGTTGGTTCCACCACCTATAAAGAGTTCCGCGGCTGGTTTGAAAAAGATCGGGCGTTATCACGGCGGTTTCAAAAAATTGATGTTAATGAGCCAACTGTGGCAGACACGATTAAAATTCTTGGCGGCCTGAAATCCCAATATGAAGAGCATCACGATGTTCGCTTCACCATGGCGGCGCTGAAATCCGCGGTGGAATTATCCGCCCGCTATATCACTGACCGCAAATTGCCTGATAAGGCGATTGATGTGATTGACGAGGCCGCTGCTGCCCAAATGCTTGTTGCCCCTTCGCGCCGGCGTAAGGTCATCGGCGAAAAAGAGATTGAAAACACCATTTCCAGCATGGCGCGTATCCCTGCGCGCACGGTGAACCGTGATGACCGTGCCGCGTTAGCCAGCCTAGAGACGGATTTGCATCGCATGGTATATGGTCAGGATGAAGCTATTGTCGCCTTGGCCTCGGCTATCAAACTGGCAAGAGCAGGCCTAAGGGAAAAGGAAAAGCCTGTTGGCAATTATCTCTTTAGCGGCCCGACAGGGGTCGGTAAGACTGAGGCGGCGCGGCAATTATCCGAATCCCTTGGCATTAAACTGATCCGTTTTGATATGTCCGAATATATGGAACGTCATTCGGTTTCGCGGCTTATTGGCGCTCCTCCCGGTTATGTGGGATTTGATCAGGGCGGTCTTTTGACTGATGCTGTGGATCAGCATCCCCATGCGGTGTTGTTGCTGGATGAAATTGAAAAAGCCCATCCTGATATCTTTAACCTGTTGTTGCAGGTGATGGATAATGGGCGGCTAACCGATCACAATGGCAAGACCATTGATTTCAGCAATGTCGTTATCATCATGACAACAAATGCTGGCGCCAGTGAGTCAAGCAAACAGGCTATCGGCTTTGGTCGTGATCGGCGTGATGGTGCCGCGACTGAGGCTATTGAGCGTACCTTTACGCCTGAGTTTCGTAACCGGCTTGATGCGATCATTAATTTTGCCGCCCTTGCCCCCGAAACGGTACGCAAGGTGGTGGATAAGTTCATCATGCAACTTGAGGCACAGCTTGCGGATCGCGGGGTCAGCATTAGCCTTACCGATGCTGCTCGTGACTGGTTGGCGGAACGTGGGTATGAACCAGCCTACGGGGCTCGGCCCTTGTCTAGGGTTGTTCAAGAGCACGTTAAGAAGCCTCTATCAGAAGAGCTGTTGTTTGGGCGTCTGGTTGATGGCGGCGCGGTTATGGTTGATGTGGATAAAGCTGATAAGGAGGGGCATATTGCCCGCCTAACGGTTAAAGTGGCGAAAGACGACGCGCCGCGGAAAACCCGATCAGCCAAACCGCGCAAGACGCAAAAGAAAAAAACAGGGCCGGTAGAAACCGCGAGCTAGACCATTCTTTGTTACGGTCTTTTATGATGAGGTGGCTTTATATGGCATCCAGCCCATCAGCTCTTGGCGTTCACGGGCAATATGTCTGGCCTCTTTGACGGTAAAATCCTTAACCGCGGCGTGAAAGCCGGGGTCAGTCATGTGATGCACGGAATAGGTCGGCACGGGTTCATAACCACGTTGCACTTTGTGCAGGCCTTGTGCGCCTGCCTCCACTTTCTTCAGACCATGGGCAATTGCATAGGAAATGGCCTGATAATAACAGGTCTCAAAATGCAGGAACGGAATATCAACAACACTACCCCAGTTGCGACCATATAGCGTGTCCTTGCCAACAAAATTAATCGCCCCTGCCACGGGGGTATCATCACGTTTTGCGATGACGAGCAAGATATCGTCACGCATGGTCTGATGAATGTGATCAAAAAACCCACGGGTCAGATACGCGCCGCCCCATTTGCGATCAATCGTTGCAAGATAGAACTGATAAAACTCATCCCAGTGATGGGTTTTCAAGTCGTCTCCACGCAACAGATCAAAGCCAAGACCGGCATCGCGGATATCGCGGCGTTCACGTTTAATGGCTTTGCGTTTGCGTGACGACAGGGTGCTAAGGAAATCATCAAAATCACCATAGCCGTGGTTATGCCAGTGGAACTGCATTCCTTCACGGCTAATCCATGCGCTATGGTCGGGGCTGATCAGATGATCATGTTCTTCCTTAGTCAGAAAGGTCATATGCACCGAGGACAGCCCCAGCTGGTTCGCACTGGCAAGGGCGGCCTCAGCCAAAGCGGTTTCAGCGCGTATTTTTGTTGTTTCATCAAGATCAGGGTCAACCAAAAGCCGCCGTCCCGGAACTGGGGTAAAGGGGACCCCAATTTGCGCTTTTGGGTAGTATTGCCCGCCTGCACGCGCCCAAGCATCAGCCCAAGCGTGATCAAAGACGTATTCACCATAGGAATGGGATTTGAGGTATAGCGGCAAAACGCCAAGGATTTTGCCAGTCTGGTCTTTTAACGCCAGATGCCGAGGCGCCCAGCCGCTGGCTTCACTGGCGGAACCACTTTCCTCAATGGCGGTAAAAAACGCATGACTGACCAAAGGCTCACCTAACCCGGCACAGCGATCCCAGTCTTTCGCTGGGATTGCTGATACAGCACTGACCATTTCGGCTGTCCAGCCTTGGTCAAGGCTATTGGCAGTATCCGATAGGGCAGGGTCAACAGAGGTCAGGTCATCATCCATAATTACCATATTGGGGCAGATGATGCCGGAGGCAATACCTGTGATCAGGCGATTTCAAAAATACCTTCAATCTCAACCAAACAGCCAAGAGGAAGCGCGTTCGTACCAACCGCAAAACGGGCATGGCGACCGATATCACCAAAGACATCAACCATCATGTTTGATGCCATATTGATAACTTGTGGCTGTGCCTTGAAATCCGCAGTACAGGCAACAAAACCGCCAAGCTTGACAACACGGGTGACGCGATCAAGATCACCCCCTGTGGCGGCCTTAAGCTGAGACAACAGGTTGATAGCACATTTCCGAGCTTCGCCTTCGGCGTCGTCCTGTGTCATGGTGCCGTCACCTATTGCGCCTGTCTTTTCAATCTTACCGTCAACCATGGGAACTTGGCCGGAAATAAAAACCAGATTTCCACTGATCACATAAGGAATGTAATTTGCCGCAGGCGCCGGGGCGTCGGGAAGGGTAATGCCTAATTCGTTTAGGCGCTGATCAATTTTTCCTGACATGTCTTCTCCTGTCATTAAGGATTAGGGGTTGGGGTGCCGTTTAGCTGCACCCTGTGGTTGACCCGCAAGTGTTACATTTCAGGCAAGTGCCATTGCGAACCAAGGTGAAGTTTCCACATTCGTTGCAATTTTCACCTTCGTAACCCTGCATACGGGCTTGTTGAACCTGAGATGCGACTTTACTGGTGCTTCCTGCGCTTGCGCCAGTGCTGGTGCTAACCGCACCTTGGGTGCTGGCGGCTGACACGCTGGTGTTATCTGCCGACATGGTGGTCTGACCATCGGTGCCAGTGCCATGCAAAAGCACAATGTTGCGGTTGCGAACAAAGCCACTGCTGATGGTGGAATGCGCCAGATCAGACTGATCTTCACCAGACCCCATGGCATCCATCGCCAGGTCATCAGCGTTGACATGACCAAGGTCAGCACGATCCAGATAGGAAATCGCCAGTTCACGGAAGATATAATCCAGAATGGAGGAAGACATCTTAATCAGGTCGTTGCCTTGCACCATACCTTGCGGTTCAAACCGGGTAAATGTAAAGGCCTCAACAAACTCTTCTAGTGGCACGCCATATTGCAGACCAATAGAAACAGCGATAGCAAAGTTGTTCATCAAGGAACGGAATGCGGCGCCTTCCTTGTGCATATCAATGAACAATTCCCCAAGCTTGCCATCTTCATATTCGCCTGTCCGCAGATAGACTTTGTGACCCCCAACAATGGCTTTCTGGGTGTAGCCTTTGCGGCGATCAGGCAGACGCTGACGTGAGGCAACATAACGCTCGATGATTTTTTCCACGACTTTGGTTGTTTGCGCGGCAGGGGCAACGGCGTCATCCTCCATCTCAAGGTCTTCATCATCAACAAGGCTAGCGGATAGCGGCTGGCTAAGCTTGGAGCCATCACGATAAAGCGCATTCGCCTTAAGCCCAAGTTTCCAAGATAGCATATAAGCCGCGCCGCAATCTTCGACGGTCGCTTCGTTTGGCATATTGATAGTCTTGGAAATCGCACCTGAGATAAAGGGCTGAGCCGCGGCCATCATGGTGATATGGCTATCCACGCTTAAGAAACGCTTGCCAATACGGCCGCATGGGTTGGCACAATCAAAGACGGACAAATGCTCATCCTTCAGATGAGGAGCGCCTTCAAGAGTCATAGAACCACAGACATGGGTGTTGGCGTGTTCAATCTCATCCTTGCTAAAGCCAAGATGGGCCAGCATATCAAAGTTGAAATCATTAAGCTGATCGTCGGTTAGGCCAAGGGTGTTTTTGCAGAAATCATCGCCAAGGCTGTAACGGTTGATAGCAAACTTGATATCAAACGCCGATTTCATAGCCTTATTAAGATCAGCAATGATCTGATCAGTGAAACCTTTGGCTTTGAGCGCAGATAGGCTGATGGACTGGCATTGATCAAGCGAACCATGACCAACCGCATAGCGAATAATGTCGTCAATCTGGCTTTGATCATAACCTAGGTTTTCCAACGCTTCAGGGACTACACGGTTGATAATCTTGAAATAGCCGCCGCCTGCCAGTTTCTTAAACTTGACGATGGCAAAATCAGGCTCAATGCCGGTGGTGTCACAATCCATGACCAGACCAATCGTGCCTGTTGGCGCGATAACGGTGGTTTGGGCGTTACGATAGCCATGAGCTTCCCCAAGGCTGAGTGCCTCATCCCATGCCTTTTTGGCAGCGGTGATGAGATTGGCATCAGGGCAATCATCAGCCTTAATGGGAACAGGCAAAATGGAAAGCCCTTCATATCCATCAGCTTTGCCATGGGCGGCGTTGCGATGATTGCGGATCACGCGAAGCATATCTGCCGCATTTTCATCATAGCGTGGGAATGCCCCAAGCTCTTTGGCCATGCGTGCTGAGGTGGCGTAGGAAACACCAGTCATAATTGCGCTGAGAGCGGCGCAAATGGCGCGAGCTTCGTCACTGTCGTAGGAATGCCCTGATGCCATCAGCAGACCGCCAATATTGGCATAGCCGAGGCCGAGGGTGCGGTATTCATAGGACAGTTGGGCAATTTCCTTAGACGGGAATTGCGCCATCAGAACTGATATTTCCAGCGTAATGGTCCAGAGCTGAACCGCATATTCATAGGCTGTGATATCAAAGCTTTTATCAGCGTGGCGGAACTGCATCAGATTAAGAGACGCCAAGTTACAAGCCGTATCATCAAGGAACATATATTCAGAACACGGATTAGAGGCGTTAATCCGTCCACCTTGTGGGCAGGTATGCCATTCATTAATGGTGGTGTCATATTGCAGACCCGGATCAGCACAGGCCCAAGCAGCATGGGCAATCTTTTCCCATAATTCTTTGGCGTTGATACGGTCGCTCACCTGACCATCAGTTCGGCGGATCAGCTCCCACTCACCATCATCAAGAACTTTTTGCAAGTAGTCATTGGTGACCCGAACCGAGTTGTTTGAGTTTTGACCAGCAACTGTCAGATAGGCTTCGGAATCCCAGTCAGTGTCGTAAGTCTTAAAGGAGATGTCCGTGTAACCTTGTTGCGCAAACTGGATGACGCGCTGAATATAGTTTTCAGGGATCATTACTTTACGAGCAGCAATGATGGCTTTTTTCAGCGTCATATTGATTTTGGGGTCGAACCGGTTTTCGCTTTCGCCTTCGGTGCAGGCTTTCATCACTGCGTTCATGTGCAAGCTGGCAAGTTTTGAGCCTGTAACAAGGGCGGCAACTTTTTGTTCTTCCACCACTTTCCAGTCAACATAATCGACAATATCCGGGTGGTCGATATCAACCGTCACCATTTTCGCGGCACGGCGTGTGGTGCCGCCAGATTTAATAGCACCAGCCGCCCGGTCGCCAATGCGCAGGAAGCTCATCAAGCCGGAGGATTTACCGCCCCCTGCCAGAGGTTCAGTTGACCCCCGCAGAGAAGAAAAGTTAGTGCCTGTACCAGAGCCATATTTGAACAATCTGGCTTCACGCACCCAAAGGTCCATGATACCGCCATCATTGACCAGATCATCTTTGATGGATTGAATAAAGCAGGCATGTGGCTGTGGATGTTCGTAAGCGGATTTTGATCGCGTCAGCTTGCCTGTTTCAAAATCGACATAATGATGCCCTTGTCCAGCGCCATCAATGCCATAAGCCCAATGTAAGCCTGTGTTAAACCACTGTGGGCTGTTTGGAGCCGCCATTTGGCGCGCCAACATATAGCGCATTTCATCAAAATAGATGCGGGCGTCGTCTTCGGATGAAAAATAGCCGCCCTTCCAGCCCCAATATGTCCAAGTGCCAGCCAAACGGTCATATACCTGTTTCGCTGAGGCTTCACCAGCGTATTGCTGATCTTTGGGCAGGTCTTTTAAGGCCGCTTCATCAGCGGTAGAACGCCATAACCATGACGGCACATTGTTTTCTTCAACACGCTTGAGTTTGGCAGGAACACCAGCTTTACGAAAATATTTCTGAGCCAGAATATCACTCGCCACTTGCGAAAATTCAGCAGGCACCTCAACATTCTCTGCCCGAAACACAATAGTTCCATCAGGGTTCTTGATTTCACTTGTAACATGTGTCCACGCAATGCTGTCGTAAGGACTTTGATCTGCTTTGGTAAAGTGGCGAGTCAATTTCATAATGTATACCCTTGTTTATCAATTATAAGATCAGCACGGAGCATAAAATGTTCGGCGATTCGTTACTGAAGATCTATATGTTGTAGTTAAGAAATAAATATCTACATGATGTTGGTGGGTGATAGCAATATCAAAATTTAGCCATAATTGAAAAAAATACACTTGACGAAATCAAATCACCAGAAATCTGCCTCTCTTTAACCAAGATTTTTTCTGATAGTGGTGAAGAAAAATTTTGCGCTGAATGTTGTCATGACAATACGCTGAAGATATCCACCTTAAAGCCATACTTATGGGTCATCCTGTTCACAAGAATCTGTATTATGGGCGCGGCGGCGATGACTTCAATCGTTGCGAGACAGAACAATATCCGCTATGCATAGAGAAGAATGATGATTTACGAGAGGCTAGGTTTTTTATCATGCATTGGCTGTCACGATTGAACATAAAACTTCGCTCTAAGCTGGTCGGCAGGGATGAGTTCGGGAATTGCTATTACGAATCTCGGAAAACCCGCAACAATGGCCGTCCTCGCCGTTACGTCATTTATAAAGGGATGCCAGAGGCAAGCAAGGTGCCAGCGGATTGGCATGGTTGGTTGCATTACACAGAAACGGATTTGCCGCCCGAAGGGGGATATGCCAAGCAAGCATGGCAATTGCCGCATCAACCAAACTTAACAGGGACGATTCACGCTTATCGTCCGGCAGGCCATCTGTTGCGATTGGGGCGCCGTCGGCAGGCGACTGGCGATTATCAACCGTGGAAGCCGGAGTAGGCTGTCATGCGTAACACCATAGAAATGGTAATGGGTGCGGTGGTTTTGATCATTGCCGCCGCCTTTCTGTGGCTAGCCCTGTCCATCACCAATTTTAAGCCAACTGATACCATCACGGTTGAGGCGGTGTTCGGTAAAATTGGTGATCTTAAGGTTGGTGATGATGTCCGAATTTCTGGCATTACCATAGGCAGTGTATCTGCCACCCGGCTTGATCCTGATATTTTTGATGCCTATGTCGAAATGGCGATTGATCCGTCTTATGCTATTCCTGATGATAGCGTTGTGCGCATCTCATCAACGTCGCTTCTTGGTGGCAGCCATATTGATGTTGTGCCGGGAAACGCGATGGATACCATCACTGATGGTCATGTGTTTTATAATACCCTTGACCCTGTCAATCTGGCGGATTTGATTGGCAAGGCGGTGTTTTCTAGTGACCAGTCAGGTGAGTAACGTGCGGCGATGGGGTGTTTATGTTCCCCTGCTGGCCTTATTGATGTCCTTATCTGCCCTGATGGGTGGTTCTGATGCCGTCTCTGCTAATGAAGGGGATTGGCGCAATGGGGAACGGGCAAGGCTTCAAACCCTAGATAAAATTACTGCGCGGATTTCCACCATAGATGTTCCGATAGGGGTGACTACCCGCTTTGGCACGCTGGAACTTTACGTCCATGCTTGTAATTTCCGCCCACCAGATCAGCCGCCGGATCATGCCGCTTTGATTGAAATTCGGTCGGTGGATTATGACGGTAAGGTCACCGAAATGCCAATTTTTATGGGGTGGATGTTTGCCTCATCCCCGGCGATTAGCGGGCTTGAGCATCCGGTTTATGATATTACCGTGCTGTCTTGTAACAACTGATTAAGCATGGGCGCAGGATCATCATCTTGTGGAAACTGCGCTGATATTGTCAAGGCGGCTTGCAGGCGTTCGTGAAAATCTTGCCGCGGGATTTCCACGCATCCAAACTGAACCAGATGAGGGTTAATAAACTGGGTGTCAAATAAGCGAAAGCCGCCATGGCGTAAGCGCGCGATCAGGTGCAATAACGCCAGTTTTGAGGCATTGCTGACACGGCTAAACATGGATTCGCCAAAAAAGACCCCGGCTAACGCTACCCCATAAATGCCGCCAACAAGAGATGGCACCGCGCCATCTTCGTCTTGCCAAACTTCAAGGGAATGAGCAAAACCAAGCCGATGCAAGGCGCAGTAAAGCTGACGGATTTGAGGGTTAATCCAAGTCTCAGTGCGTTGATCGGTAATTTCCCGGCACCCGTCAATAACCTCGGCAAAGGCCTGATTAACTGTTACTCGCAAAGGCGAGCGACGGATCAATCGGCGCATGGAACGGCTGAGATAAGGGGGATGAAGGGGGATAATACCGCGCTGTTCTGGATCAACAAAAAAGATGCGCTCATCATCATGGCTTTCCGCCATGGGAAACACACCTAAGGCATAGGATTTGATCAAGGTCTCTGGCGAATAATGATGCATCAGACCATCTTGCCGATGATGCGAAAAACAGGCAAGTGTGGTTATGCCTTGCTGTTATCCGGGTTTTCGCTTGCCTCTAGGTTAGGCAGGAATTTTTCTTCAAGCCAACGGATCGAATAATCCCCTGATGCGATATCCGCATCTTTAGCTAGCAGGCGGTGCAGATCAAGCGAGGTTGGCATCGGTGTGATGATGGTCTCATCAAGTGCGCGTTGCAATCGGGCCAGACAATGCGCTCGATCATCGCCATGCACAATGATCTTAGCAATCAGGCTGTCGTAATCAGATGGGATGCGATAGCCGGAATAGAGAAAACTGTCGACCCGAACACCGGGGCCGCCGGGGGCGTGAAAATCACTAACCTTACCCGGGGTTGGCATAAAGGTGGTGGGGTGTTCTGCATTAATGCGGCACTCAATGGCGTGACCATTGAGCTGTACATCGTCTTGTTGAAAGGAAAGCGGTTGTCCGGCGGCGATACGAATCTGCTCAACCACTAGATCAATGCCGGTTATCGCCTCAGTGATAGGATGCTCAACCTGCAATCTTGTGTTCATTTCAATGAAAAAGAATTCCCCGTTTTCATAGAGAAACTCCATCGTGCCAAGGCCAAGATACCCCATGGCACGGGTAGCATCAGCGGCAATGCGGCCAATATGTTCGCGTTCTTCTGGGGTCAGGGCTGGTGATGGCGCTTCTTCAAGCAATTTTTGATGGCGGCGCTGGACGGAACATTCGCGTTCCCCCAAATGTGCAACATTCCCATGGGCATCGGCAATGACCTGAATTTCAATATGCCGTGGATTGCCAAGATAGCGTTCTAAATATACCGTATCGTCACCAAAGGCGGCTTTTGCCTCACTTCGGGCAGATGAAAAGGCTTCGGACAAATCGTCTTCGGAATTAGCCACCTTCATGCCGCGTCCACCCCCACCTGAGGCAGCCTTGATCAAAACAGGATATCCGGTGCTTTTGGCAACGCTTTCCGCTTCGCTTAGATTAGCGATAGCCCCATCAGACCCCGGCACGAGGGGAAGACCCGCCGCCGCGGCGGTGCGTTTTGCCTCTACCTTATCGCCCATGGCAACGATGTGTTCAATCCGAGGGCCGATAAAAGTCAGGCCATGAGCCTCAACCACGCCAGCAAAATCCGCATTTTCAGACAGAAAACCAACGCCGGGATGAATGGCCTCTGCCCCAGTGATGGTCGCGGCTGAGATCAGGGCAGGAATGTTAAGATAAGACTGCGCGGATGGTGCCTCACCAATACAGACCGATTCGTCCGCAAGCCGAACATGCATAGCATCG
Organism: Puniceispirillales bacterium (SeqCode); assembly: GCA_965659785.1. Lineage (GTDB taxonomy): Bacteria > Pseudomonadota > Alphaproteobacteria > Puniceispirillales > UBA1172 > UBA12202. The sequence goes on along the minus strand of CBFHXL010000020.1, from coordinate 14,680 downwards.
GTATCCGCGGTGGAATGAACCGCAACCGTGGCTATGCCCATATCCTGACACGCCCTAAGCACACGCAAGGCCACATCACCGCGATTGGCAATCAGGATTTTCTTAAACATTGGCATATCCCTAAGTTTATATGGCGTTGTCGACTAAAGAATTACGATCAGGGGTTCACCAAACTCAACTGGTTGGCCATCCTCAATCAAAATACGGCTGACCACACCTGCCTTAGGCGCGGTAATGGGGTTCATGACTTTCATGGCTTCAATGATCAGCAAGGTTTGTCCGGCTTTGACATTATCGCCTTCTTTAACAAACACCGCCGCCCCGGGTTCCGGGGCCAGATACGCACGCCCTACCATGGGGGAGTTCACAGCATGATCAAGATCACTGTCAGCAGGCGTTTCAGGTGTTGAAACCGCAGGGGCAGAAGCCGCCGCCGCAGGGGCAGGCGCGGCTACGGGGGCAGGGGCCGCCATCATGGGGGCATGACTTACTGACCCTGTTTTAGAAAGATGAACCGAAACTTTGTCATCCTCAAAGTCGATTTCCACTAAACCCGTATCGTCCATAATTTCCGCCAATTCACGGATAAGTCGGGTTTTTTGAGCGATCTCATCAGATGATTTGCGTGGTGTCTGGGCCATGTTCGTTGAGCTCCCTTTGGGTTAGCAGGCGAAAGGTTACGCTGTTGATTGTAATTTGGATGCTGCGGCTTCTACCGCTAAGCGATAACTGTCTGCCCCAAAGCCGCAGATCACTCCGGTGGCGATATCAGACAGATAGGAATGGTGCCGAAAAGATTCGCGCGAAAAGGTATTGCTAAGGTGGATTTCAATTTTAATCCCCTTAAACATTTGTAGCGCGTCACGAATAGCAACAGAGGTATGGGTAAAGGCGGCGGCATTGATAATAATAGCATCAATCTGCCGCTGGACGGCATCTTGGATGACCTCAATGATGCGATCCTCGGCGTTAGACTGCATGAACTCAATATCTATTCCATGCGGCTTGGCGGTGCTATGGCACAGCGCCTCAATATCTGCGAGCGTCGTGCTACCATAGATGTCAGGTTCACGCACGCCAAGCTGATTTAAGTTCGGGCCATTAATGACAAGCGCAATATGTTGAGCCATGATTAACCTTAGCGAAACTTATCGTAAATCTCATTCACCTATAACAGGATCATCTCGCCCTGTCACCTGATGACTAACCTGTGTTATGAGGCTTTTGCCTCAGCACGGGCTTTTTCAACAGCCTTTATGATGGCGTCTTTTCCCATTGCCCCGGGATAAATATCGCCGCCAATAATAAATGCTGGTGTGCCTTCGATTTTTAACTGCTGACCCAGATCATAATTGCCTGTGATGGTGGCCATGACGGGATCAGTGTTCCGGTTACTGATAGCAAAGCTAGTTATGCCATATGTTGCGGCAAGGTCTTCTAGCATGGCACTGGTAATACTGCCGCGCCATTGCATCAGCATTTGATGCACATTTTCAAATTTTCCAGCCTCAGCGGCATGAAGCGCTAACCGAGCGGCATCGACCGAACTTTCGGCTAGAATAGGGTATTCCTTGATCACCAGGCGAATATTTCCATCGGCTTTTACAACCTCCATCACATCTGCAAAGGCGCGCTTGCAATAGCCGCAGTTATAGTCGCTGAACTCATAAATCGTGATATCCCCGTCTGGATTGCCAATAACGGTTTGATCATTACCTGCGCTTAGCAAATTGACAGCTTGCACGCGTGCGTTTTGGTTGCGTTCCACATTCAGGGCAATAAGGGCATTTTCAATCGCCTCAGGATTGGCGCTGATATAGTCTGCCATATGGCGATTGAGATGTTGTTGATTAACCCCTGTCGGCAAAACCCGATCAACCAGAAACCCAAGGACAATGCCGATAATCAAGGCAAAGGCGAGGGGAAGATATGGGCGCGAGCCATGATCACGGGTGTGTTTGTCTGTGCTTGTCATATCGTGTCTTTCTTTTTTTGTTTTCATGTTGAAAGCGAGGCGCGGCAAAGCCGTATTTCATCTTTATCAGTCTTTTCCCCGGACTTCACCTGTTCTTATGCTTATTGTTCAGCCTCAATGATCAGATCAAGGGCCAGTTGCCGTTGAATGGGGTTGGTCTCATCGCGGTCTCTTGCCCTCTGGGCTAGTTGTTTGGCAAGGGCGGTATTGCCGATCATGATGGCTCTTTCCGCCAAGACCAAATCAGCATCAGTGAGGCGTCCAGCGCGGCCATAAGTAATGCCTAGCTGATGCTTAACAAATGCCCATTCTGGCTCAAGGCGGTTCGCTTCTTCCAGAAGGGGGATAGCTTTATTAAGGCTGGCCTGATCCCCTTTCGTCATTAGCGCACGCCCAAGTGAGAGCAAAATCTGACCTTTATTGGTATCATGATCTAATCGCCCCAAAGCGGCTTCAAAGGCGTGGATGGCTTCTTCGGCACGGCCTGCAGAAAGCAAAATCTCTCCTTTGAACTCACGATAAAACGGCTGATCAGGATTGGCGGCGATCAATTCATCAATAAGTGTTAAGGCCTGTTTCAAGTCACTAAGCCGAAAGGCGGCAATCGCTAGCTTAAAGCGATCCTTGTCCTGATCTGAGGTGGTGCTAATAAGCGTTTGTTCAGGGGCGGCTGTCCATGCCTGAAGCTTTGCCTTAATGTGATGGAACTGAACATTTATATCCGCTGGCGGCGGTTGATTGGCGGCAGGATCAGATAGCGCTTGGTTCAGGAAAACAACGCTGCGCTCCCTTGCCCCGGGATGGGTTTGATAATATTTTGATTGTCTGGACTGGGGCAATAACCGCTGTTTTGAAAGTCTAGCCATCAGGTTTGCCATAGGGCGCAAAGAATAGCCTTGTTCTTGCATGAGCCGAATGGCCCATTCATCAGCCTCGGATTCATCTTGCCGCGATTGTTTGAGGATAATGCGCTGGGTTTGGTCTGTGCTACCAAGAACAGCCCCTACCGCGGCATCACCATGACCAGACGCGCTTAGGGCAAGGGCCGCAACCGCCCCGAAAACGCTAGCAATCATGGCGTTATCCACCACTTCGCCTCGGCCTTGGATATGACCTGAGGCCAGATGACCGATTTCATGCGCCAGAACCCCTGCGACTTCATAAACGGATTCGGCCTCAATCACCAGACCACTATGAACAAAGATCGTATTCTCACCTGTCACAAAGGCATTGTAAGTAGGGCTAATGATGACCCTGATCTGCAGATTATCTGCATCTATCCCTGCTGCCTCTGCCATAGGACGCGCTAGCGTAAGCAAGTGATGTTCAATTTCGGTATCACGGATCATGCCTGCCCTAGAGGCTGTCGTTGTTGCGGCAAGCACCATAGCGATCATAAAGCACACGCGGCTAAGCCTGATCATATGAAATATGACGGATAAGCCAGTGGATGAGACTTTACAAAAGGTCATGGTTACTATCTATATGGTTTGGCCATTGATGGCGAACATTATTCCATAGATTAATGGGCTAAGCACCTGTCCTAAATCTAATTCTGAAGCAAAAGAAAGGTAAAATTATGGCACTCCGCGTCTCATCTCGGTCTGAACTTCCGTCTTTTATGGTGATGGATGTTTTGGAAAAAGCTGAGCGTATGAAGGCTACTCCAGAGCCGTTGTTGCGGTTGGAAATGGGCCAGCCTTCTTCTCCACCACCTAAGCCTGCCCTAGATGCCATGACGCGTCACATTCATGATACAGGGGCGCATGGCTATACCTTATCCCGTGGGACGATTGAGCTGACTGAGGCTATCGCGCGGCATTATGGCCGATGGTATGGGGTGGATGTGAAACCTGAACAGGTACTGGTTACTGTGGGGTCATCGCTTGGGTTTATGATGGTTTTTCTAACTTGCTTTGAGGCAGGCGATAAAATCGCCATGACCGCGCCGGGATATTCGGCTTATCGCAATCTGATGATTTCGGCTTCCCTTGAACCTATGCTGGTGGAATGCAGGGCAGAACAGAATTGGCGCCTGACGGTTGAAACGCTTGAGGCTCTTGATACCGTGCCTGATGGATTGATTATTGCCAGCCCTGCCAATCCCACCGGTGTGGTCATGACAAGTGATGAGTTGGCAGAGATTTGCCGTTGGTGTGAGAAAAATGGCGTTAGACTGATCTCGGATGAGATTTATCACGGCATTGGATATGGTGATCCTGACCCCTCGGCGTTGCAATTTTCATCTTCTGCTATGGTGATGAACTCTTTTTCAAAATATTTTGCTATGACGGGGCATCGGTTGGGCTGGATTATTGCCCCGGATAACCTTGTTGATCCTCTTGATCGTCTGGCGCAGAATTGCTTTATCTCGGCAAATACCTTGTCACAGATCGCAGGCGCGGCGGCGATGGATAATCCCGAAAGCTATCGGGAAATGGATAGCCATGTGGCGCGGTATCGGGTCAATCGTGATGTGTTGCTAGACCGTTTGCCAGAAAAATTCCTAGGCCGTTTCCCCTATCCAGAGGGCGGCTTTTACATCTATGCAGATATCAGCCAAGTCAGCGATAACAGTGTTGCCCTTACTGATATGTTCCTGAATGACCTCTATATTGCTACCACCCCGGGGGTCGATTTTGATGAAGAAAAAGGCCATCAATATATGCGCCTGTCGTTTGCTGGTTCAACCGAAGACATGGCTATGGCGGCAACACGGATAACCAACTGGGTCAATAAAAACACCTAACGCCTTGCCTAATTCTGTCATCTTGAATGAATACCCAGATGACAGCATATGGTGAGGTAAAGGCCTTTTTTACGAGGTCACGCTTTAGCGTTTGATCATAGTTCTGATCAGCGTGACCACCAGCCTTTCTTTTTCGTTTCTGTGTTAACGGTGCTGATATCAACCACATTGATATCAGCGGAAACTGCCGCTTCACGGGCGGTATCAGTGGCGCTAGTGTATTGCTTTTTGCGGCCGCGTTTTGGCTTGGCAGGGGCTTCAGCAGGTTCGGCGTTGGCCTCTGGCTTATCGCTATTTGGCTTTTCACTCTCAGGCTTTTCACTATCAGGCTTGGCTTTTCTGCCACGGGTTTTTTTGACAGGTGCTGGTGATGCCTGAGTATCAGCAGGACTAGCCTTAGTGTCTTCATCCGCTTTAGCATCGGTTTTGGCATCTGTTTTTGGGCTAGCCGCTTTGCGCCGCCGCGATGGCTTGGGCCTTTCCTCAGTAGCTTCGGCTAGAGGCGTTGCCGCGGTTTCCTTATGAGAGGCCCCATTAGTAGATGCCTCAGTAGTAGAGACCTCAGTAGGAGAGGTGTCAGAGGTAGTGGTGTCAGAGCCGGCAGGCTTTCTGCCGCGCCGCTGAGCAGGCTTTTTCGCAGACTTGCTATCAGCCTCTTCCGTTTTGCCAACATCTTTATTTTCGCCAGATTGCCCTGTTGCCACTGACGCAGATGATGCCGCATCATCAGATGATGAGCTTGCCTCTTCGCTATCAGAGCCGCTGGTTTCAGCAGTGCTGGCTCCAGCGTTTTGATCAACATTTTGATCGGCGTTATTCTCAGGGTTTTGCTGGTCACGACGATTGCGGTTTCTGCCGCCGCGCTTACCGCGCCGCCGCCGCCGCTTTGGCTTGTTCTCATCATCGTCATCATCATCGGATGAGGCGGCTTGAGCATCATTGTTATTGCCAGACGGGTCTTGGTTATCTTTGGGGTCTGGTTTTGTCTTTTTGCGATCAGCTTGAGGTTGCTTTTCAGGCATCCCTTCAAAGCGGATATTTGGGGCCAGAAGGCTATTATCCTGTTCCAGAACCACGCTTACCTGAAAGCGGTTTTCCAATTCACTAATAGCGTCGCGCTTATGGTTAAGGATATAAAGTGCAACTTCGGATGCCATGGCAACGGTTAGTTTCGCTCTTGGTTTGCGGGCAACTTCGCCTTCGATCTGGTGAATAACCGCCAGCGCCGCGCTCTCCACAGAACGGATGCGTCCTGTGCCGTGGCAATGGGGGCAAAGATCGGACACTGCCTCACTAAGGCTAGGGCGCAATCTTTGGCGTGACATTTCAAGCAGGCCAAATTGGCTGATACTGCCAATCTGAACACGAGCCCGATCATGTTTCAGCGCCTCTTTTAATTTCCGTTCCACCGCATTTTTATTGCGTGAATAGTCCATATCAATGAAGTCAATGACAACCAGTCCGGACAAATCACGCAATTTCAATTGACGGGCAATCTCTACCGCCGCTTCAAGATTTGTTCTCAGCGCGGTTTCCTCAATGTTGCGCTCACGCGTGGCCTTGCCAGAGTTGACATCAATCGCGACCAAGGCTTCGGTCTGATTCATGACAATATAACCCCCGGATTTTAAGGTCACTTCAGGGTCATGCATTTCTGACAGCATATTTTCAACTTTATGCGCCTGAAACAGATGATTAACCGCATCGGTGTGTTCGGTTATCTTTTTAACATGCGTTGGCATGAGATTTTTCATATGAGCGCGCGCAGATTTATAGCCCTCTGCGCCTTCAACAATAATCTCATCCACATCAGAGGTGTAATAGTCGCGTACCGCCCGTTTGATCAGATTGCCTTCTTCATAAATGATAGATGGCGCAGAAGAAGCCATGGTGGTTTCCCTGATCTCATTCCACTGGCGCATCAAATAATTGTAATCACGGGTAATTTCGGCCTTAGTGCGTTTTGATCCGGCGGTTCGGACAATCACAGCCATGCCTGTAGGCACATCAAGCCCATTAACAATGGTCTTAAGTTTTTTCCGATCTGTCGCATCAGTGATTTTTCGGCTTACCCCACCACTGTGATAGGTGTTTGGCATCAACACACAATAGCGCCCAGCCAATGATAAATAGGTGGTTAGGGCGGCGCCCTTGTTGCCGCGTTCCTCTTTGACCACTTGAATGAGCATGATCTGGCGGCGTGAAATCACCTCTTGGATGGTGTAGTGGCGGCGGAAACGCTCAAACCGGCGGCGGCGCATCCGTTCATCATCAGGGTCAAGTCCGTTGCTGTTATCGCCATCGTCGCCATTGTCTTCGGCTTGATCATCCTTGGCGTCGGCATCAGCGTCTGCTTCGGGTTCAGACTCGGCGTGCTCGCGCTCTTCTGCTAGCAGTTTTTCACGATCTTCAACAGGGATGCGATAATAATCAGGATGGATCTCGCTGAATGCAAGAAACCCTTGACGATTGCCACCATATTCTACAAAGGCCGCTTGAAGAGAAGGTTCAACTCTGGTCACTTTGGCCAGATAAATATTTCCCTTAAGTTGTTTGCGGTGGCTGATTTCGTAATCGATATCCTCAATGTGATTATTGTTGAGCAGAACAACACGAGTTTCGTCGCTCGAGCGAGCGTCTATAAGTAGTTTTTTTGACATAAATAGAACTTTCTGTGGCACCGTCGCCAGTCAAATGTAATCCTGACGGCAGAAGCGGTGCATGAACCTGTTGGTCGGTCATCATGTTAGGATAGCCAGCATTAACCGCCAACCACGAGCGAAACCGCGCCGTGGGGGTTGGGTTAATGTGATTTAAGCCTTGTGGCATGAAACCTGACCTTTGGTTTATTAGGGGTCGTTAACCCCATTGTTACATTTGATTAGAGGCAACATCATGGTCATGATTTGTCCAACTAATCGCCCTTTTGCCATCATGTCTGCGCCAGAAAAATACAGCGTCAGATTGTCATCACGGCATTGGAAAAGCGGCTTTCTGGCCTTAGTTTGAGGCTTGGCCTTGAGCGCTTTATCTCCCAGACAGATTGTTCTCCCTCATCCTGCATTAATGCAAAGGCCAAACGATCTGTGAAGAATTCCACTTCTAATTTATATCCTTTTACAAACTGATATACAATGAAAAACGCTACAACCATCAGAAAGATAGGCTGAAAAGGCGTTTTCAGGCTTGGCGTTCCCCCAAGGGTCATGATAGATGAATGAAAGCCTTTGCAGAAAACCAGACAGCTATTATCAGGCAGGTGTTGTGATCAGCCGCGGATTAACCTTTATTCTATTGATGTTGTCTGTTCTGTTCCCATGGGGATTATCACCGTGGAACATAGCCCTAGCAGAGACACCGCAGATCACAGATTTGCGAAGCGGTCAGCTTGAAACGGCCTCACGGCTAGTCATTGAAACCACAGAACCCGTGCCAGTATCGCTTTTGTTGCTGGTTGATCCGCATCGTCTGGTGGTGGATTTTCCATCAAGTCGGTGGCGTGTGGATAGCAGGGGGGCGACAGGGGGCTTATCTTCACCATTGATGAAAGGCTATCGCTTCGGCTCGCCTGCCCCTAACATTTCGCGCCTAGTGATTGATTTGGACGGGCCTGCGGTGCCAGAGCAAATCTTTTGGTTGCCGCCACGCAATGGCAATCATCGGTTGGTGATTGATTTGGTGGATCGCGGCGAAACCGCGTTTCGTGTTGCGGCGCGGGCCTTGCAAACCAATCAAAATGTGGCGTTTTCATCGCCGCCAACGGCATCTGTTCCTGACCAAAACGTGATCAGCCAAGTGCCTTTGCCGCTTCCGCGGCCATCACCACCTGTCCCGACCACAGATACGCCTGCCACAGATTTAGGGTTAACCAATGTGCCGTTGGCGCGGCCATCGACACAGGCTAGTAATGGGGCAAAATGGATTGTCTTTATTGATCCCGGTCATGGGGGCAAAGACCCGGGTGCCATAAGTATCCATGGCCATAAAGAAAAAGATATCACCCTGAAAGCAGCAAAAGAGTTGGCAAAACAATTAGAAGCCACAGGCCAGATTAAGGCCATTCTGTCGCGTGATAGCGATCAGTTTTTGCATTTGCGCAAACGGATTGAACTGGCCCGGCTTTATCAGGCTGATATTTTTATCTCTCTTCACGCTGACGCTGCCCCGTCCTCAACGGCGAGAGGCGTCTCTGTCTTTACGCTATCAGATACGGCATCAGATAAAGAGGCGGAATTGCTTGCGTCACGCGAAAATAAGGCGGATTTGATCGGTGGCCCTGATTTAGGGGCGACTGATCCAGAAATCACCCCAGCCTTGCTAGGGATTTTCCAACGCGAGGCCATGAACCAGTCTAGTATGTTTGCCAATGAGCTTATCCGTGCGTTTAACGATTTGCCAACATTGAAAAGAGGGCATCGGTTTGCCGGATTTGCTGTTCTGAAATCCCCTGATATTCCCTCTGTTCTGATTGAGATGGGATTCCTTACCAACAGTCAGGATGAGAGTTATCTGATTGATGCCTCTTATCGGCGCAATATTATGCAAAGGGTCACAGAGGCGGTATTGCGGTTCCTTGAAAGCAACAATCAAAATCTGCCTAACGATATCATCATCAATCCCTGATGCCAGAAAAAAGGGAACAAAAAAAAGCCATCTTTGCGTCGCAAATTCAAGCCTGTTATAGTGCGTGGAAACAGGCATTGCCCTTGCATAATCATAAGCGTGGATAAGCAAATTGGCTTTATGTTGCCTAATCCTATTCGTCAGGCCGTAACAACAGGGAATAAAAACGGTATGATCAAGAAGTGGTTGTTGAGATTGGCCAGCCTCATGTTTTTCATGACGGTGTTAGGCATTATCGGCATGATGCTAGTGTTCTGGCATTTTGGACGCGATTTGCCTGATCATGGCCAGTTGGCAAAATATGAACCGCCCGTTCTGACCCGTGTTCATGCCGGAAATGGCGCACTTTTGGCAGAGTTTGCCACGCAAAAGCGCGTCTTTGTTCCTATCAATGCTATTCCAAAGCCTGTGATATATGCCTTTCTTTCGGCAGAAGATAAGGGGTTTTATAACCATTTTGGTATTGATCTATGGGCGGTGACACGGGCCATGGTCACCAATATTGCCAATCTTGGGCGAAACCGACGGCCGATTGGGGCATCAACCATCACTCAGCAGGTGGCAAAAAACTTTCTGCTGACGAATGAACTGTCCTATGAGCGGAAAATTAAAGAAGCTATCCTTGCCATGCGCATTGAAAGCGCCTTCACCAAAGATCGTATTCTTGAGCTTTACCTTAATGAGATTTATCTCGGCTTTGGCAGTTATGGCGTTGCCGCCGCGTCATTGAATTATTTTGACAAACCGCTTGATCAATTAACGCTTGCTGAGGCGGCGTATCTCGCCGCTTTGCCAAAAGCCCCTAATAATTATCATCCGACCAGAAAATATGCCGCCGCGATTGTTCGGCGAAACTGGGTGCTAAGCCAGATGCGCGAGAATGGCTATATCACCGAAGCAGAGGAACAAGCCGCGGCAGATGAGGCGCTGGTCACCCGTGATGCTAGCGCCAGTGATGGCGCGGATGCCCCGTTTTTTGTTGAAGACGTCAGACGGGAGATCGCCAATACTTTTGGTGAAGATGCGCTTTATACCAGTGGGCTTTCAGTGCGCACCTCCCTTGATCCAGAATTGCAGGCATTGGCGGATATTGCGCTGACCAACGAATTGGAAGCCTTGGATAAAAGACAAGGTTGGCGCGGCGCTCTAGGGCGGATCAATCTTCAGGAAACCCTCCCTGCAGGTCAGATTGAGGCTTTACGCCCCTATCGGCAGAAATTGCTTCCTACGCGGTTTCCGGCGGTTGTGACAGAGGTCAACGCCAAAAGGGCATTAGTCACGGTGCTGATCAAAGATGATCATGGTGATCTGCTGACCATGGGGGAAATTCCTTTTGCCCTAGCAGACTGGGCTTATCCGCCGCGAAATGACGATGGCACAAGAGGTGATCCCCTGACGCGATTGGATGAGGCCTTAGCCGTCGGTGATGTGATTGTGGTTCAGCGCCCAGAAACCGCCATGGATAGACTTGAGCGTCACCCCGATCTGTTGGTCAAGGATACGACATGGGCGTTAGGCCAAGTGCCGTTAGTGCAAGGGGCAGTGGTTGTCATGGACCCTCATACTGGCCGTGTGCTTGCCATGACAGGCGGCTATGATGCTGGTCAGACACAGTTTAATCGCGCTACCCAAGCTCAGCGTCAACCCGGATCAGCCTTTAAGCCTTTTGTCTATTTGGCGGCTCTTGATGATGGCTATTCGCCTGTAACAAAAATCCTTGATGCGCCTTTGGTGGTTGATCAAGGCCCGGGGCTACCAAAATGGAAGCCAGCCAATTACACCCGCAGGTTTTATGGCCCTAGCATCATGCGGCTAGGCATTGAGCAATCGCGCAATCTGATGACGGCGCGTCTGGCGATGCAGGTCGGTATGCCCATGATCCAAGATTACGCTGATCGTTTTGGTATTGATAAAGAGTTGCCAGATTATTTGTCGATGTCTCTGGGGGCAGGTGAGACCACCTTGCTTCGGATGACCGCGGCTTATGGCATGATTGTTAATGGCGGGCGATATATTGAACCTAGTATGATTGATCGGGTTCAAGATCGGTATGGTCAAACCATTTATCGTCATGACAAGCGTGATTGCCAAGGATGCCAAGTGCTTGATGTGGTCACCCAAGAGCAATTAACGCCGCCAGAGCTGACGGATACACGGCCGCGTGTGACAGATGCAAACTCTGCTTATCAGATGGTTTCCATGCTTGAAGGCGTGGTGCGTCGCGGCACAGCCCGGCGGATGAAAGACCTGCCTTTTCCCGTTGCCGGAAAAACAGGAACAACCAATGATAATACGAACGGGTGGTTTGTTGGTTTTACCCCTGATATGGTGGTTGGAGTCTATGTTGGCTTTGATCAGCTCAAACCTCTGGGTAAAAGAGAAACTGGTTCAACCGCCGCCGTCCCAATTTTTGAGAGCTTTATCACCGCCGCTATGCAGAACCGCCCCCAAATTCCGTTCCGGCGACCAGATGGGATCAATCTCTATACCATCAATGCCCGAACAGGTGTCCGCGCCAGCCCTCAAGACCAAGACAGTTTGCTTGAGGCGTTTAAGCCCGGGCAGGAGCCATTGATTGATAGTGGGGATAATGCCGTGATCGGAAATGATGGCGGCGCATCCGGTCAAGGAGAGCGAGATGTTCCTAGCCTTTATTAACCTTTCTTTTGATAAGCGCCTTGCCTAACAGGGGCAAGGTGCGCTAACCACAACTCATGAGCGCAGAAACCGAACATAAAGCCGACGCTATTCGTTCCAGTCTGGCATTGCTTCGCCAGCATCTGGATTGGGATAGAAGTCTGGAACGCCTTACCGAGCTTCAAAATGCGGTTGAAGATCAGGATTTATGGAATGATCAGCAAAAAGCGCAGGCAATTATGCGTGAAAAAAACAGCCTTGAGGTCATGATTGATGATGTCAACAGCATCACGCGCCAACTTGATGATGCCATTGAAATGGTTGAACTGGCTGAAGCTGAAGGTGATGAAGATTTGGTGGCGGAAACGCTTGCACAACTGGTTGAACTGGAAATCCTGGCAACCCGAAAACAGCTTGAAAGCCTGCTATCAGGTGAGGCGGACGGCAATGACTGTTTCCTTGAAATTAACGCTGGCGCTGGCGGTACCGAAGCGCAGGATTGGGCACAAATGCTGGTCAGAATGTATTCCCGTTGGGCCGAACAACATGGGTATAAAATTGAATATATTGAGGAAAGCCCCGGGGAAGAAGCTGGCATAAAATCCGTGACTATGCGCTTTAATGGGGAACGCGCCTATGGCTGGATGAAAACCGAATCTGGGGTGCATCGCTTGGTGCGCATTTCCCCTTATGACAGCTCCGCTCGGCGCCATACCAGTTTTGCCTCAGTTTGGGTGTATCCAGTGGTTGATGATGCTATTGAGATTGAAATTGATGAAAAAGATTTGCGGATAGATACTTACCGCGCCTCTGGGGCAGGGGGGCAGCACGTCAATAAAACAGATTCTGCCATTCGCATTACCCATTTGCCTACAGGCATCGTTGTGCAGTGTCAAAACGACCGCTCACAGCACCGCAACCGCGCAACCGCCTATCATATGCTAAAGGCGCGGCTTTATGAAAATGAGTTGCAAAAACGTGAGGCAGAGGCAAATGCCTCAAGCGCCAGTAAAACTGATATTGGCTGGGGCAATCAAATCCGCTCTTATGTTCTGCATCCTTATCAGATGGTCAAGGACCTCCGCACCCAAGTGGAAAAAGGGAATGCGCAAGGGGTCCTTGATGGAGATATTGATGATTTTCTTGAGGCAGGATTAGCCCAGCGACTAGGCAAATAGCCTATCACATGATGATCAGGCCATCGCTTTTACGCTTGCCAGAACCTCATCGGCATGACCGTTAACCTTAACTTTTGGCCAGACTTTTTGAATAACCCCGTTGCTATCAATCAGAAAGGTAGCCCGGGCAATACCCATATATTTCCGGCCATACATGGATTTTTCTACCCAGACGCCGAACTGCTCACAGATATCACTGTCGTCATCAGCGCCAAGCCCACAGGTCAATTCATGCTTTTCTCTGAACTTGCCTTGTTTTTGTGGCTTGTCTTTGGAAATGCCAATCACCGCTACCCCAAGGGCGTCAAATTCCGATTTTAATTGGGAAAAGGCAATCGCCTCAGCCGTACAACCTGAAGTGTCTGCCTTTGGAAAAAAGAAAACAACCGTCATGCCAGTCTGCTCATCAAGTGAGAAATGACCTTGATCGGTTGGAATGGTGAAAGAAGGGGCCTTATCGCCTTCGTTAAGCATGGTATGAAATCCTTTCCTTTTCGTGTTATTGCGCTGCCTCACCATGCGACGAGGAATAAAATATGATATTGCGGCAAATATCATATCATCATTCGTGCATCAGGGTGTGACGGCATCCTTGATTTGGTATATAGTCCTTATCAAGATAATAGCCATGGTTATTATCTTGCCATAGATGAAATTTCCACGCGCCAAAGCTGATCATAGGCCATGGCGACAGGCATGGAGACAGGATCATTGATCACAGGAAAATATCGCTGGTATCGCAGGATTGCTATAGCGCTAGCCAGCCTTGTGGTCATGGTTGCTGTGGTGATGGGGTCTGCGCTTTGGTATCTTAACCAATATGGCGGCTTGCAAAGGTGGATGGAAGACCGCCTCAGCGTGATAGATGAGAATGTTGCGGTTCAGGTTGGCGAAGCCAGCTTGTCATTGCAATTTGGGAAATACCCTATTCAAGTTAACGCTCAGGATATTGAGATTTTTGCCCCGGAACAGTCAGTCATTCTGCCAGAGGCGAATTTTGGCTTTACCTTTTCAGACCTGATTTTTGGCGCAGGGTTACCACGAAGCGTTACCCTTAACCGTCTCGCCTTTGAGGTGGAATACGATGCTGATGGCTGGCACACAGGCGACTCTTTAGCCATGCTGTTGCGCGTGATTGGCCAAGGTCATGATGATGATCTTACACACAATTTGCTGGAAGACACCGCTAATGATGCCGCGCCCAACCCGGAACAAACCCCGATCGTTAATTTTCCGATTGATCGCCTGATGATTAATGCAGGCAAAATGACCATGCGTTACCCCTCCTCAGAGGCGGATGAGGATAACCTCAGTCTTGATATCGACGGTATTATGATTGATTTGACGAAAACCGATGAACAGATTGATATCGGTGTTTCGGTGGCATCGCCTGATTTTGGCGGCATCACGCTTGATGGGGAATTAGACCCTGCTTCCCTTGATCTTGATATTAAGGCGGCGATGGATGATTTCGATAGTGGGCGGTTTTATCCCTATCTTGGCATGAATCTTCCGGAA